>DAOORA010000013.1:0-86520 GCA_035389045.1 Bacteroidales bacterium
TGTATTTACACAATACATTTTCAAATAGTTATTAACAATTTATGGTTAATTTAGGTTAATAAAGCAAGAAATAATTGCTGGAAATTTAAAATATTTTTGAAAGCAGATAAATGTTTCCATTTTTGCTCAGTATTATTGATTAGAAATCCTGATGCTCCTGCGAAAAGGGATTTTTTGGCAATAAGCATTGGTACAACTCTGAAAAGTGTGCTGATTTTCAGTGTCTTTCCCTTTATGGGTCAGTGGCAAAAGGTGCAGAAAATCTTCGGGTTTAACTTTTCGGAGTAGACTCAATCATTAACCATGAAAAAAGTATCAGATAGAATGGAGCAACATTGCAGAGTTAATCCTGTTGGGTTGGAGCCAAACTTTTCTGAAAATCTTTAATCTAATGCTGTTAGAAAGGCCGGAAGTGTGACAATACGATGTGCCAAAATAACGGTAGAAGAGTTTTTGTCGCTAGATCTTTGTACCGAATGCCAGATCACCGGCATCGCCCAGGCCGGGGACAATATATGCCTGGGCAGTCAGTTCATCATCAATGGCGCCAACCCAAAGTGTGGTATTTTTTGAGGAAAAATTCTTTTTGATATAATCCACTCCCTGTGCGCTTGCAATAATAGTAACGATATGAGTATGTACAGGCCTGCCTTTTTCAAGCAGTGATTTGTGTGTCAGCACAAGTGATGCCCCGGTAGCCAGCATCGGATCGGTAAGAATGAGGACTTTATCGCTAATATCAGGGCTTGAAGTATATTCAACCCTGATGTCGAACTGACCGTCTTTATAGTGGTATCTGTAGGCTGAAACAAATGCGTTCTCGGAATTGTCGAAAACATTCAGAAATCCCTGGTGAAGAGGTAGTCCCGCACGTAAAATCGTGGCCAGCACCGGGTAACTCTTTAATACTGGAACTTCTGCCACGCCCAGCGGGGTGATGATCTCTTTTTTTTCATATTCCAGCTGCTTACTGATCTCGTAAGCAAAAATTTCACCTATACGTTCAAAATTTCTGCGGAAACGCATGCTGTCCTTTTGAATCTCAGTATCGCGTATCTCAGCAATATACTGGTTAATGATCGAATTTTTTTCGCCTAAAACATGTAACATTTGTAGAATTTTGAATTCAGTGGCTAAAGTAATTTATTTTTTATTTGAAAAAAAGATTTTAAAAATTTAATTGCGATATCCGGCAATTTCGTAAATTCAATGTTTGTATACTTCTTTTCAACTGCGCCAAAGCTACGGTAAAACCTGGCGAGCGATTCATAATCGGAACCCTCAAAATCCAGGACGAGCGGTTTTCCGGCATGTTCTTGTATATAACGGTCTATCAGAAAATGCATGCTATGGTTTTCTCTGGCTCCAACAGCTGAAGCTGAAAACAGAAAAACAGTCTTACTGCAGCCGCTTACAAAAAGTATACCTGCACTAAGCTCATTATGAATATAAACCTTCCATAATTCACAGGCGGAATGTGTACGGGCTGAAAGGAAAATTTTTTTAAGTACCATGAAATAATCCCCTGGCATTGAAGCTATATTTTTTGCTTTTTCACTTATAAAAAGATCAATAAGATCATCAATATGATCAGATTTTTGAACACGGAACTGGTTTTCCGGAATTTTTTTCAGGTTTCTTCTGAGATTTTCCGAATATCCCTGCCTGAGTTCATCGTATGTTCTGTTCAGGTCAAGTTCAAGGTTGATATGGGTTTCTTTCTTAACATTCAGTGTTCCGGAAGGATTATAATGATTCAGGTTGATCGTGGCATACCTGAATTTTGGCGGTATGGACTGAATAAATTCTTTTATCTTGTTCTCTGTAATCTCTGAAATAGAAAATACGCCCAACTGCTGTACAAGCGATGGTGGAAAGATATAACAAAACCCGATTTTTTTCCGGAAAGGCAGGGGCATTACAGAAACATAATCATCTTCAACAAGTGCATCCCAGCATTCGCAGCAACTGTCGAGATACCAACTATATGCATAAATATTCCCGTTTGGAGCGTTTCCGATACATGTATCCCATTGGTTTTTATCTATTTTGCTGTAAGGCAGATATGTTATCATCCGTATTGATAATTTGAGCCAGAATGTCAGGGAAATCTGTTCCTGAACCGGAAATTTAACCTTTCAAAAATACGGTTTCTTTTCAAAATTGAAATGAATTATTGAAACGTATTTTCGTATAATTGTCAATAATTATGAAATACTTGTTTCTGAACAGTATTTTTGTAATAAAAAAATCGATTACCTCAAAGGGAATTTGTATAGTGCCTGAAAGGCATATTTTATGAACTTAAATTCATGAAAGAAGTTATGAAAAAAATAACTAATTAAATCAAAGACAGAAAATGTGTTCAGCAGTAGTTCAGGTGAGGGTAATTACATTTGCCGGTCAGGGAGCCTGATTAAGAGTGGTCAGTTGGAAATGATCTGGTGTTATGTAATCTCTATTTTTTTTGGAAAACCAACTGTACCCCCAGATCATTGCCATGTTTTGTATAGGCAATATAGCCATGAGCAACTCCCGATTCTTGAATGATGCGAAAAATAAAATTCAAATCATAGGAGTTCATCTGTAACAAAGGCATTTTAAAGGGTTTGTGATCTATCAGGTTTAAGAAATTGTGAAGAAATGGAATTCTGATGCGAAAAAAATCCACCATCTTACTATGTTTTGCTATGTCTTTATAATAGGTAAGATGAAAAGAGCAAATCCCATTGGTATTCAAGAGTTTCAGTAATAGTTGCATTATTTTTTTTCCACGGCTCACATTTATATGCTGAAACACTATGTATGAATTGATCAGGTCAAATTTATGATTCGAAATATTGGTCAGTTTATCATCTGAAAGATACAATTCAATGTTATGCAAATGGTTGTTTATTGCATTTTGTTTTGCTATTGCCAGTATGTCTTCAGAAATATCTATTCCGACCGTTTTTTTACATCTCTTAGCAAAAGGAATAAGTAATCTGCCGGTTCCACATCCGAAGTCCAGTATTGTCTGTGGATTAAAACTTTGATCAAAATGCTTGTGAATTATCTCAAACAGATTATCAACATAATCTACCCCGGTAGCGAAAAAGTCTTTCAGATGTTCTTCATTAAGATTTCTGGTTAAATATTTTTCTTGAGTGAGGACGCCATAATATGGATTTTCCTTTCCTAAAATATTCCAGGTTTCATCTGAATTAATGGTGGTCATATGTGTTTTATATTGATTAGCAAAGGTTTATATTATTAAAAGTATTGCAAAATTTCCCTCTGTGTTTTTTTCTCTGCGGAAGGATCATTTTGGCAAGCTGCCTTTTGATCCATGAATACATCCCGGAAGATTGAATCATGAATTTTTATTAAAAAACCAAAAGTACAAAATCTTTATATTAAAAAAGTAATTCGTTGTTTTTCAATCCATACCAAATATTAAATGGAAATACTTTTATTTTTTCCGAAAAGTATATATTTCAATATAATATTCAGGAAACAAGGATTAATCTGACATACAAATTTATGCGAGGTTTTCAAGTACATATGAAAAATTGTTGGACTTTGACTAACCATTCAATTTTTAGACTTATACCAAGTAAATAATATTGTTCTATATGATGGTCTTTCAATGATATGCAACTTTATATCCGATGGAAATATTTTCCCGGATAGCTGAATTCTGAATTTTTGAATTTTTCAATAAAAGATCGATAGACCGAAATTACTTTTCTTTTTGTACGCCAACACCAGTGAAAATATATGTACCGTCTTTAATAGCAGTGAGGGGACAACTGCAAGGTATTGACATTACATGATCTGGAGAAGTGATGGTGATCCCTTTTTCTGTTACTTCAATAGTTCTTTTATAACTCTGGTAATCATAAACACTTTCATTCTCCCCGTCATTGGGAATCTCTGTCTCATCGCAACCATAGCTGACTTTGAATATCTGTACCGGAGCACCATCGGCTTTTATGATAAGCATACTATAATTATTGGTCCTGTGAACACTTCTTCCGTGATTCTCAGTGCTGTTTTTTATTCCCCTGACCATCAACAGGGTTTCACTTCCTGATGCCGGGCTGATTAACTTAAAATCATTGGTTACTTCAGAAAATGGTAATGCTATTGAAGTCCACTTATTTTTGTCATTAGTAAAATATGCTAACCTGATCTTACCTTTATCAGAATAGCTCAATATGTTTGAATATTTACTGTTGGTCAGCGGATAACTGATGTTTCTGACCGTATTGGAATCGAGCACCCTGTATTTAAGTTTTACGACGGACAAGCCGGTGGTATCATCCGGGTTGCTGACCTGCCCTGAAACTGCAGTTACAAAAGCTAAGATGACGAAAGTGATCAGTATTCTCATATAATTATGGTCTTATTGTATAATAAGTGGTAAAGTAAAATTACAGATATTTTGTAAATGTCTGCATATACAGACATTTTTCATCACCATTTTTTGATAAAATGTTCATTTAGAACATAAGATCTGCTTAAATATCCTTTCTAAAATTTATAACATACCATAGTGAGATATGCAATCAATATTTTTCCATGTGTTATGTTATTGAATGACCGACAAGGAAAACTGTTCCGCATCCGTTTTACCAAAGGAGGAGATTGTGGCGGGCATCTTTGTTCCACTGATTCCATTGAATATTTTGGGTAGTCCCCGAAACAGACAAAGCGCCTTCCGATCCAATATACATCTGGTTCTTATATGAAATAACCTGCCCGTCTATTTTTCCTTTTCCCTGTATGGTCTTTTTCAATACGCCGGTACTAATGTCAAAATTCTTTATTTCGCCCGTGGTTGTAGCCACTATTACATTATCATTCATTACAATTGGTATCTGATTGGGATGTAGTTTAACAGCTTGCTGCCATAATATTTTCTCACTGTTTGCGTCAAAAGCCATTAATTTCATGCTGTCGGATAACAGGATAATGTTGTTTTTGTAAACAACAGGATGAGTACCATTAAAATTCATCTGATTATAACAACTTCTGTTTTCAATGATTTTTGGGGTAGCAAGTGCTGCGGAGTATTTCTTCTGAATTTGCAGCGTATTTCTATCCATAGCCATCAACTGCTCTTTACCGTTTACCGATGCTGTGATATAAATTTTATCTGGCGTGACTGTAGGTGAAGACACGGCTTTGATTTTATCGGAATACTGCGTTTGTTTGCCCGACACTTTATCAAATACATAATAGTTACCGCTTTGTGAAGCTATATGCACCTCTTTTCCTTCGATGACAGGACATGCGATCACTTCGTTATCGATCCAGTTGACCCAGTTCATTATTCCGGTATGCAGGTCAAAACTGGCCGCTACATAACTTTCGTTGGGTTTTGCAGGATTATCATAACCATTGTCATAAACAACATAAACGCTGTTACTGTCTGCTGATGGCGTGGAATATATGGTTCCTGCCAGCCATTTGCTCCATAGTAGCTTTCCTGAAGAGGCATTGATGGCATATAACGTACAGGAATAGGTGTTTATCAACAAAATCCCGTCGTGAAAAACTATGGGTGATGCGCCTGATTCCCCCAGTTCGAGGCCCCAGAGATATGCCCCTGTAGCCGCCTGCAGGCAATAAAAATTCGGCGAATAGAAGCCCTCCTGTGAGAACAATTTATTATCGGCTACCGAAGGAGTGCCTACCGGTCCTGATGAGGAGAAGTCAATTTCAAAACCCGTATCCGTCTTTTTAAAGTAATTGACGGGTTTTTTTGCCGGATGGACAGGCGTTTCAGCATGGTTCACCACAAATCCTTTTTCGTTGATGTGCCGTTCGGCCATCATTTTTTCGATGGCGCGGGAGCCCCGGTAGCGGCGCGATACCTCTGACGAACCAAAACCTGAACCTGCTGGAGCTTCAACTAAAAATACACCTTGCTCATATTTCAGGTTTACCAGGTAATTGCTGCCTTTTTTCAATAGAAAAGTACATTTGCCATTGGCATCCGTTCGACCGGCATACACGGCGCTGTTTTTTTCAGCAGCCAGATAAACCTCTTCATCCGGTAACGGCAATCCCTCAAAATTTTTCAGATAAAGTGTAAAAAGCAGATGTGTGGAAGTGCCATTGGCCTGGGTGACAGGTTTCTGGATGATGGTATCTCCTTTGTGAACTTCTTTTACATTGGTTCTTTCGTAGTAAAAAACTTCCGATATTTCAAGGTTTGCGGCCTTGGGCACTTTAAAGGTACGCAGGGCTTCATGGCCTTCAATATCAACTTCATATTCTTTGTTTACAGGTAAATAGAAAGTAGCAAGGCCCGATGTATTTGTAATGGCTTTATATTTGATCTTCCCGGGGCAGTCCACCATTTCAAAAGAAACTGCAGGCAGGTTTTTCCCGTTATTTTCTTTAATATTGATCACAGCCTTGACCGTGTTGGGCTGTCCCTTAAGCTGCAGTGCATCGCGAATGGCAAATGTGATACCGGTCCTTTCGGCTTTTTTACTTTCTTCAAATATTTTTTCAGGATCATAGGTGACCGTGCGGGCACAAGTTCCTTTGCCACCGCGGATAACCTCAAAGGTTGCAACATCTTTCAGTTCGAGATAGCTGAACGTGTATGTTCCGGGCTCGGCCAGCGTGAAACGGGCCGTACCGGAATTATCGGTTGTGGATTTGAGTTCAATATTTTTTTCAGTGTTTTGTGCCGTAACCACTTTACCCGCCACCGGCTGGCTTTTTGTGTCTTTGATGGTAAAAGTATAGGTGTACTGTGCCGGCAGAATTGTGCTGTAGCAGCAAAGAAATAGTATTATCAGTAATTTTTTCATAAGATGAATGATGATAAATAGTATTGAAGGTGTAATGATTATGAACGTGCCAATGTAATAACGGTTCAGGTCGGGTTTTTAGTGCTGAATTTATAACTTTATAGCATAAGGCAGCATACCGGTACTGTCCTGTGCGCAGGAACCCTCAGTGGAGAAATTGGAGCCACCTGAGCATGCTGTCAACAATGACTTGTTTCACAAAGCCCCATTTACATGATTTTTATCGGAAGTCCGACTTGCCCGAATAACATTTTGGGAGCATCGCTACCAGACTTGTCCGGGCAGGTGTGGAAGAAAAAGACGATTGCTTCCGGACACTCTATTTGGAGGAGGTATGTGCTGGGCAGAGATGATGGAACATTGCTAATCTTTCACACAGCGGACAGAACGGCCATATCGTTTATCTTCCAGATATCTCCATATATCAGCAGCGCCATAGTCCAGATACCGGATCCATGCGTCATTTGGATTCTCAGCGGTAGAAGTCCACCATCCTGCGCCCAGCTTGATATAAGAGAATATACCGGCATAATCGCAGTGGCCCGCAGGAAGTCCTGTGAATCCGGTCTCATTGGTAGCCCCGGTATTGGGTTCATTCCAATGAGCCAACCCGGCTTCTTTCATTTTACCGCCGGCAACAGCTTCACCATCCAGATAGTTTCCCAGTAAAGTCCAATCCGCATCACCTGGAACATGCCATCCGTCCGGAGCAATATTCCGGCTGTCATCAACGGAGAACCAATTGTATAATCGTCCATATGTTATTGAATTGGCCGCATTGTTATTATAATCGCGGTAAGCTCCTGTCGTCAACCCTTCCCATTGTACGTTATCGGTAATATTTGCAATAGCCTCTCCATTCCTATAATGTGTAACTTTAAGGTTTTCTACCATCCAAACCTGAGTGCCAATCGTAACTGTGTGATAAACATTGCCATCAATATCTGTCACCTTATCCGTATTCCATGTTCTGAATCTAATTTCAGGACCGTATCCGGTACCGGCCTTGTTGATTGCATACGCACGTATATAATGCTGACAATTGGTACTAAGTCCATCAATGGTACCGGTATAATTGCCGGTACCTGAGCCGCATGCAATTTTATTGCTGGCTGTTGTGGGACTGCCTGAAGTATTCCAGCAAATTCCCCGCTCAGTAATTTCTGCTCCCCCATCATCGGTAATGTTTCCTTCACAGGTAACTGATTGTTCTGAAATGTAAAGGACAGGGAGGGTGTTCAGGGTGGGTACCGAATGTTTTTTGCAACTTGTTGCAATTATCATTAGTATAACTATTACAAAAATGGAGATTCCGGTTCTTTTTTTCATTATTTTGAATTTTAGGTTAATACTATTTTTTTGCAGAACTTTATTTCAATCATTTTTTTTATCTTATATATAGTTGGTATTTGCAGTTACTAAATGTCCTTTTGTTTGTTGTTAAATTAATTATTAATAGATTGTTGTAATACCTATTTCTGAAAATATGTTGTGTAAAAATACAATATTTTTGTTATTTATGCAAATGATTATGAAATAATTTTGATTTTAATGCCAGACAATGAAATAAATATGCAGCCTCACTTAACTGATATAAATAGTACGGGAGTTCCCAATTTGTGACTTCGTAATGGATATGAATGAAGTAAGCATTAAAAATACAACCTTGCCTGGGATAAACCTGTTACTGCGGCAGCAGCCAATCCGGCTGTTTATTCTTCTTATTTTGTAATGTTTTTTTTACAGATCGTGTATTGACCACAATGGTTTCAGCTATTCTGTCGTGCAGGGTCATCCTGTTCACATTCCAGAATACCTGTAAAAAACCAAGTCCGAATTCCAGGGTGGATGCGGCATAACCAAGAGTACGCTCAATGCAGTGCCAGAATCCGATACGCTGATGATATATGGAAACAATTCTTATCCCTGATATTTTTTTTCCAATGCTTTGTCCGTTAGTAAAATAGGTCATCAGAACAAAATACAAGCTTGGTATAAATGCCATTATGACCTTAATAATTTTAATTCCCTGTTCACTCACATTTGCTGCATCTACTTCGGAATGTTGGAATGCCTTAATTTCAACTTTTGTTATTTCGATGTCTAAAAGTCTCATAATCAGTATTGCAAGTATAATGATAATCATGATTATCACTATATCAATAGATAGTGCAAAAAATCTTCTGTATACCGATGCAAGTGTCATTTCGTTGTTCACAAACCATTCCTGACGTTTTTTATATTTCATATCGGGAAAAGATTAAATGATATCTGTATTAATACCATAAATGAAAACAGTTTTGGCTGTAATTACACAGCTAATGAATTTTATCCAAATATATAAGATGCATATAAATCGTTAACAATGAATTACATATACAATTTTAGAAATTTCAGTAATTCATCCGGTTTGTTTCCAAAATAATTATATCCTTCAAACCTTTCATTACCTTCTAACCACAGAATCTTTTTCTCGCTAAGGGTGTTGTTATAAAAAGATTCGATGTCTGCTTTGGTGGTCCAGGGGTCTTTTTCGACCTGCACGTACATTACAGGCGCTGCAACATCTTTTACATAGTCCTTTGGCGACATAGCGTCAAAATAATAACCGGTTTCTTTCTTTATTTTATTGTTCATTCCTTCGTAATATCGGGCAAATGAAGGGTATCTGTTTTTAACAAAGCATTGTGTAAAAACATTTGCCGAAACCGGCTGTATGGCTACCAGGCATGTTACGTCTTTAAATTTTTCTTTGGCCTTGCTCATGGCGATAATAGTAGAATTAGCGCCCATACAATGGCTGACAAATCCTACCTTCATATGTTTCAGGGCGTTGTTTGACTGGATATAATCCATAGCCCCCGCCACATCCTGCCATTCAAACAATCCCACAGCGGAATATCCGTTATTTGCGGCATCGCTTTCGCCATGATTACGGAAATCAAACATAAGTACATTATACCCGGCATCATTCAGGTGTTTAACTGTGTTTAAAAACTGTACTTCTATTTTGGTTACCTTGAACATTCCCTGGTCTTTGACGGAATACCCGTATTTGGTAAATGTCATGGGATGCGTTACCACAATCAGCTTGTCAGTTTTTCCGGGTATTAACCAGCCTTTAAGATTTACCCCGTCTGCAGATTTAAATTCGATATTCTGGAATGGCAATCCATAGTCACCTGGGCTTTTGACCAATGGCTGCCTCCGGGGTTTCATCAGGGAGTTGGCTAAGTAGTTTGAACAACCCATGCATAAAATTATGCATAATATTATGCCTGTTGAAATAATTTGTTGAACTGTTTTCATCTTTTCCATTTTAAGAGGTAACACAAAATAACCTAAATTTTTTATCATTTGCAATTAAAAATCACTTATTATCTTCAACTCTGATTTGCGCAAAGTAAGTAACTATCGGTATTTCTCAATTTTTCCCCATTATTTTTGTGCATTGAGCAGATATTTCTTTTGACCCTTGTTGAGACGTTCAATTATATTTCGGGATAATAAAAGGTTTGATTATCGGAATTGTTGGCATTACTATGGTGAAGGAGGTCCGTAGGTTGTTTTTTTGAGGGTTCTGGTGACTTCATTTCCCCAGGAGATTTTCACGGTATAAAAATCATCAAAATCAGCATAGGGAAGATGCTGTGGTGCTTTCATAAGGCTGTCGATGATCACCGGAATAGTATTGCTGTGTGCGACGACAAATATATTGGTGGATATCCGGTAGGTTTGCAGCGAATCGATCAGCGATTGTGTGCCCGGGTATATTATGGGTGTCAGATGCAGGGTGTCTGCGGTTGGCCGGGCGGTAAGCTGTGTTCTGCGCGCCGTGGAAACATATATATGCCTGATGTTTTTTTTCAGCATAGTATCACGGAGGGCGTAAGATCGTGTCACTCCTTTGCCGGTCAGCGAAGAAGTGTCCGTTTCATTCTTTTTTTCTGCATGCCTGACGAGGTAAATAGTAGTCGTCTGGCACGACATGATTAACAATCCTGCTGCAATGAGCAGGGCAAATACACTTAATTTTAATATTTTCATATCACACAATTATGCTGTTAATGGAAGTGTTGTCAACTAAAGATGTTATACAAATCTATGAAATATTGAAAGCAAAGTCAAGAAATTTCAGGGATTACTATGATCTTTCAGCCACATTTACAGCGATCTAAAGCAGAAGTTTACTGATTTTTGTTACGTCAGACCGATTTATTCAGATGATTTCTGCCACCACAAACGTGCTGCCACCTATGAACACAAGGTCATTTGGCCCTGCATTCGCCTGTGCTGCTTTTAAAGCCTGTGAAACAGAGCCGAAGGTTGTTCCGCGTATGCCTGTTTTATCCGCTTCTTTTTTAAGGATTTCTTCATCCAGCCCGCGGGGAATTGAGGGTTTGCAAAAATAATACACAGCTTCTTTGGGCAGCAGGCCGAGTATGGCAGGAATGTCTTTATCGCTGACCATTCCGAATACGAAATGCAGCATGTCATATGGTAATTGTTTTATTTGCTGCAGTACTTGTGTTAATCCGTCTTTATTATGACCGGTGTCGCATATGGTAAGCGGTTTTTCCGATAATACCTGCCAGCGCCCCCGTAACCCGGTGTTTTTTATCACATTTTTCAGGCCTTTGCGCAAAGTCCTCTCATCAACTGCATATCCAATCTCTCTTAACTCACTGCATGCGGCTATTGCGGTCGGTATGTTTTCCTGCTGATATATTCCCCCCAATGCGCAATACATTTCTTTCAGGTATGGTTTATTGAGGAGCATGACATTACATTTACTGCCATAGGGAGGCTGGTTGATGAAATGGAAATTTTCCGCACGGAGCAAGGCATCAGCAAGTACAATTCTGCAGTTGTTTTTATGGGCTGTTGTTAGGAATATATCTTGTGTTTCCGCTTGTGTTTTTCCTATGATTACCGGAATTCCTGGCTTGATGATCCCGGCTTTCTCAGCTGCGATTTTTTGCAGGGTATCACCAAGAAACTGAGTATGGTCTAAACCGATATTGGTAATTATGGTCAGCACGGAACGGATAATATTGGTTGAGTCAAGCCGGCCTCCCATGCCGGTTTCCACCACGGCGATATCCACATTTTCTTCGGAGAAATGTTCCATGGCAAGGGCAAAAGTGATCTCGAAAAATGACGGATTTATGGCTTGAAAATGTTTTTTATTGTTCTCAACAAACGCCACCACTTTTCTTTTGGGGATCATTTTCCCGTTAATGCGTATGCGTTCACGGAAATCTTTAAGATGCGGTGACGTGTAAAGACCGGTTTTAAATCCCTGTTCCTGTAAAACAGATGCAATCATATGCGAAACAGAACCTTTGCCGTTGGTACCGGCAATATGCACGGAGGGGAAATTCAATTCCGGTTTTCCGCACAGGTTGCTCAGCGCTATGGTATTATCAAGCCCTGCCTTGTATGCTGCTGCACCGGTACGATGAAACATAGGCAGGCAATTGAACATGTACGCAAGGGTTTTGTTATATGGAGTCATAAAAAATGATAATCACCGCAAAAATACCGCAATAAAATTCACCTTAGCGAATATTTTTATGGTGACCGGTCAGATTTTCGTAGATACTTATGTGTTGTCCTGCCTTGCAGGGTGGAAAATCAATTAAGATTCACAAAAACGTAAGATATGGTCCCTTTTTGTTCTTCCGGGGCGTCGGGCTTGGCGTTGAATTTTGAGCGTTTTGCCGCATCTTCGGCCAGTTTCCATAATACCGTGCTTGTAGTGGTGGTACCCCTGCTTCCGGCTTGCACTTTGGTGACATTGCCGTTTTTGTCGACCCAGATGGAAACCACCACGGTGCCTTCTTCTTTGGAATTATAATTCGGTTTGGGTAGTGATTTTGATTTCCGGTTGGTAAGATTGAAAGAAATTCCATCGCCATAAGGGCTGTTGCCATTGTAGTTGTCCGAATTCGGATTGCCGTTTGGGTTACCCTGATTTCCGGGATTTCCCGTAATTCCCTGGGAGCCGCCATTGGTATTTTTTTTACCGGTATACAGGGCATTTTTATTAACGGGCAGTTCTTCCGGCTGGGTAGTATTTTTGTTATTATTATTCTTGTTCAGGGTAGCGCTTTCTTCGGTATTTTGTGTGATATTTTCGTTCACATTGTTTTCGCTGTTGTAATTTGTCGACTGTTCCGAAAAAGGGTCCACCGGCTCAATATCGCCCATTCCGTCATCGCTGTACCCCAGGTTAACCTCCACGCCTTCTTCTTCCGGCAGGGGAAGAGGGGTGGTGAAACCAAAAAGTATGAAACAAACCAAAAGAACAGCATGAAACAATATGGTTCCGGTAATTCCCCTGATATCATTTTTTTCCAGTTTCATGGCTTTTCGTATTTATTCTTTTATACGGGAAATTATTTTTTTGGTTGTGTTGCGAGTATCACTTTATGTTTGGAGTTGTGTTTGTCATTAATTTGGTTAACCGCATCAATAACATTGACCACATATTGTACAGGCACGGATTTGTCAGTTCTGAGCACAACAGTAGCATCGGTCTGTGTAGCAATCTTTGCCTCAATGGAGGGCATGAGCGCCTCTTCCGGCATGGGTTTATCTTCAAGGAAATATTGATACTGATCGTTGATATAAACGGTGGTGGTTTGTTTGGCTATGGTCTTGCTGCTGCTGTTGGGTAACAGTAATTTTATTGCATTGGGGCTTACAAGCGTGGAGGTAAGCATAAAAAATATGAGCAACAGGAATACCAGGTCAGACATAGATGACAAATTGAAATCTGCATTTACTTTATTGCGCATTTTTATGGCCATAGTGCAGCGTTTTAGTTTGCTGGTTCGTTAAGAAGATCCATAAATTCGGAAACTTTTAGTTCAAGCATATTCACGATTTTCTGAATTCTTGCCACTATGATGTTATAACAGAAATACGCAATAATGCCTACGATCAGGCCTGCTACTGTGGTTATCATAGCTTCGTATATTCCTCCCGAAAGAGTTGTTATATCGATGTTATTTCCTGCTTTGGACATGTTATAGAATGCCCTGACCATTCCCGTCACTGTTCCGAGGAAACCAAGCATAGGCGCGCCACCTGCGGCCATGGCAAGCAAAGTTATCCTTTTCTCTAATTTTGCCACCTCTTGTTTCCCGACATTTTCTATAGCTAAATTGATGTCGCCCATAGGTTTTCCCAGACGTGTCAGGCCTTTATTGATCATTTTTGCAATCGGGGTATCTGTATTTTTTGAGAGAGACAATGCGGCATCGAGTTTCCCCTGATGAATGAAATCCCTGATATTATTCATGAAACCAGGGTCTTCCTTTGCCGCTTTTTGTGTGGCCATAAACCTTTCTATAAAAATATAGATGGCAATAACAGATAGCAAAGCAATGGGTATCATGATTAATCCGCCTTTCAGCGTCAATGCCCAAATTGATAGTGTTTCGGAAGTCGGAGCCGCCACCTGAGGTAACTGCTGAACCTGCTGCACTACATTGGCTGAAGTATCTGTAATAGCACCTGTCTGTGTAATTTGCAATAATATTCCAAGCATACGTGATTATGTTTTAACAGGTAAAGGTAGAGGTATTGGCTATGGTGCTAATGCTTTGGAATGTTTATTTTTTAACATCTGATTGTTAATATAAACGCAGACCGCTGGCATTTATTTTTTACAGTGAACGATATTCTTGTACCACCATTCACATTCATAATCCATCACGCTCATTTCTATACGTTCAGCCTCTTTTACAATATCTTTTCCTTTCTTATAATCTCTGATCTCACGGTCGTAAACATTATTTTCTTTGTATATGATACTGAAAAAATATCGGTATTGAAAGATGTTTTCAAAGTTGCTGATGTCGGCGCTGATGCCTGGCCGAATAGATTTTTTTGCAAGTATACCCCGGATTTCCGGGTAATAAATCCAGAACAAGGGTTTTGTCCTGCCTGATTTTCTTATGGCCGGACATATGCTAATAATGCGGTATTCAGCAAAGTTCAGGGTTTTGTTATACAACAGATCTTCTTTTATCCTGAATACTGATACTGCTGAGTTTTCATACTCTTTAATTGAATCATAGGTGAGCGTATTTCGGAATTCTTGATCACCGTAAGCATTTATTTCATTCGATTTTATGCCTTCCAGGATTATTTTATAAAGATGGTTTTCATGGAACAACGGCTTATTTACCATGCTGTCAACAGAAATATCCCGATATAATGTTTTGCTCCAGGCCACTTCTTTTTCGGTAAGCGGAAAATATGGGATATAGCCAAAGGCCGGATCGGCTATGGTATACTTTGGATTTGAATAACGAATGGTTTTACATTTTTCACCTGTACTGTCCCATACCTCAATAATCTTTGAGTCGAAGGAATTTTTAAAGGTACGTTCCATCCTTTTAGTTCCCTGTTCATCATAAATCGTCCAGTTTCCTTTACGTTGATTATCAATGAATTGGCCTTCCGCCTTTTTTTGCCCGTTTTCATGAAAACTATTGTAATTGCCATTTAATAATCCGTTTTTTGTATAGTATTCAATATGAATTATTCCATCAGGATAATAAACCGTATGTTTTGTTTGTCCTGATACAGAAATGGAGCATAAAATCAGCCAGAAAAGGTACTGATGTCTGAGCATGTTGTTAAAAAAGAAAGTTATTCTAACCAGGTTCTAATACTTTCAATTATGCCTTGCTGTGTATTATCGTCAAACGATCGGATTCGGGTACCATGGTCGCCTTTCGGACACACAAATTTCTGCATATTTGTTTTTCCTGTAAAATTCACTGCGGCTGCCGTCCATGGATCATATTCGCCATAGATAAATATCATTCTGGAATCGTTTTTTTCCAGGAAAGATGCACACTGTAGCGATATAGTGCTGTCAAAATCTGCTTTGCATCCTTCCGGAAGGAATATTTTTTCGAGGTATCCCTCAGCGGATTTTATCTTCAGATATCTACTGAATGGTTGGATATCATAGCCGTAATAACCCAGTTCGCGTGCCGCCTGGACATAAAATGCAGGATGGGTATTAATACCTTCATTGGCAAAATAATCCGGTGAAATAACGCGTACCAGGTAGTTGCATAAATCGGAATTTGAAGCTCCTGAAGAAGGTATCGACGACGGTTCCCATCCCCATTGCCAGAATGAAAATGAAAATTCAAGTACGCAATAATCGTATATTTCCTGCAGGGGGAGTTTAAAGGTGTATTTTTTTTGATCACAATATTTTTTGAACAACGGAAAAATTTTGTTTCTCCTTTTAAGTACTTCGATCTGGAAGTCCTCGACCTTCTTGCGGTCGGTTTCCGAACCGACCTTACTGCTGATGAAAGGTTCATGACGGCCATCTTCTACGGCAAAGCACAAAGGGCCTACATAGCAGACGGATAAATCAACATCATCGGGATAAAGCGTCCGGTGGATAAGGGCAGTCTCGCCGCCTTTGCTGATACCTGTGTTTATCCATTTGTTGGGATAAATGCTTTTAAACAGTGTCACAACATGATGGTGGTCGGCTGCCGCACCGGTTGCCGTGAGGTATTCCCAGTTTAACGGTTCAGGCATGGAACTCCCAAAATATCGATGCTCGACAAGGATCTGATTGGTATTGAACAGGGCCGCCAGTTCTTCGGTATAATCGGCTCTTTCAGCATAAGAACCTGCATAGCCCTCTGTTACCAAAACGGTAGGCGCCTCTGAAGAAAAATGGGAAACAAAGACCCGTTGGATGAAATAGCCTGCATTGGTATCACGGGGATCAAGCCATTGCCTCAGTTTCACCAGGTATTTTTCAGTGAACGGAGGTTTGAATTTCAGCGGATCAACTTCAACAACACCCGGAAGCGCTTTTAAACTTTGGTAAAGAGGGGTTGATGCGTTCTGTGCTTGCGCAATATAAAACGGGCTGTAACCATAAAATTGACTGGTTATGATCAGACAGAGTATTGAAAAACAGGTAATAATGATTCTTTTTCGCATATTGTTAGGTTGTTTTGTTAGTAGCGTAAACTTTAGATATATAATACAATCAATCAGGATGTTATGGGATTTTAAATCAAATCAAATTTTCCGGTTAATATTTTATCAGAGTTTATCTTTTTTGTAACGGTACTTTTGCAACAATACTATTTTTTGCCTCAGGTCAATAGGGGTGGAAGTCTGAAATACTTATTTTTAAGAGTTGTTGATATTCAAGTTTGTGTAGTGACAGGATGGTGAATTAATTTAATGGATTGAATTATAGCTTGTAATAAATTTTGATTCAAAATTTCTCTGCAGAGTTTTATAAGTTGATTTCATCTCCGGCTGATCAGAGGTCAGTGATTCTTTTCAGGTCGAATTTGGGATTTTTCATGATCGACAGAGGGACCTTTTCAATAATGACGTTGCTGGTATCAAGTCCTAACGCACGCACTTCCGTAATTCCTATTTTTTTCAGGTAGGTATATGAATCCATAATAAATTGCTCAAAGGGTGGAAAGTCGAAGTCGTAATTCTGTATACGGTCGATGATGATAAAACGGAAATCGCCCAGCACATGATGTTTCTGCAGGGATGGGTATCTCGATACCATAGTGATTTCATTGTTTCGTATCATTTCATCAACCACCTGCTTGAAAAACAGGTTTATCCTGGGTTGTACACGAAATCCGAGGTTAAAATCAATTCTTATCAGGGTTTCTGGGATGACGGTGGTTACTTTGTATTCTTTGGTGTTCGGGTCATCTTCAATATTTATATGAACCAGCCAGTACATATCGGCCCGTTTGGGTTGTTTATTGATGATCGAATAAATAATCTTGGTTTCGACCTCTCCCACATGGGCAGCCCTGGTAATATAAACCAGGTTAGTGGCATATTTGGCAATAGTCGCATCTCTTTTAAGATCTTTGAGAAGTTCCGTAAATGGAGCGACACGGGTGAATTCGATGAACCGGTTTTTCAAGGACCTTCCTTTCTGCCAGATAAACATTATGCTGAACAAAAAGCCCCCCAGCATGATGGTAAACCAGCCGCCGCTGGTGAATTTATGCAGGTTGGCAATCAAAAAACTACCTTCGATAGTGAGGAAGACCAGCATGAACAGTGCGACAAAAGCAAGGTGAATATTTTCAATTTTATACAGGTAATAGGTCAGCAGTATAGTGGTCATCAGCATAGTGATGGTGATTGACAATCCGTAAGCCGCCGTCATATTGGTGGACTCCTTGAATAACAGTATAACAAAAAGACAAGCGATACACAGAGCCCAGTTTACGGAACTGATATACATCTGACCTTTGATATTGGTCGGATAACTTATTCGTAAGCGCGGCCATAGGTTGAGCGACATGGCCACGGAGATAAGGGTATAGGCGCCGCTTATCAGCGCCTGGCTGGCAATAATAGCAGCCATGGTTGCAAGGATGATGGAAGGGATGAGAAACCAGCCCGGCATCATTTCAAAAAACGGGTTGGTCTGGGAATTAACTTTGTCAAGATTTAGGATGAGCCATACCCCCTGACCTAAGTAATTCAGTATGAGCATGCATTTTACAAATATCCAGCTTATTCTGATATTATTTTTACCGCAATGGCCCAGGTCAGAATATAGGGCTTCTGCCCCGGTGGTGGCCAGAAAAATTGCTCCCAGCAGCACGAAACCTCCGGGATGTGCAGTCAGAAACCTGACCGCATAATAAGGATTAAAAGCTTTAAAAATAAATGGAGCTTGAATGATATAGACCAGCCCTATGGTACCAAGCATGGCAAACCATAAAAACATGATGGGGCCAAAAGAACTTCCCACCACCTTGGTGCCGAACTTCTGAAGGCTGAAAAGCGCGAGGATGATGAGCATCGCTATGGGCAGGACGGGAATATTGCTTCCGATCAATAACAATCCTTCAGTAGCCGAAATAACGGTGATAGAAGGTGTGATAACCCCGTCGGCAAGTTCTGTAGAACCTCCGATCATGGCAAACACAACGATCCATGGCGCTTTTTTCCTTATCAGGGCAAAGAGTGAGAAAATTCCTCCCTCTCCTCTGTTGTCAGCCCTAAGGGCAATGATAACGTATTTCAGCGTTGTAAGCAGGGTCAGGGTCCAGATAACACAGGAAATGGCCCCGATAATCAGTTCTGCATCTATTATATCGGCGCTTCCGATAACAGCACGCAGGACATAAAGAGGTGATGTCCCGATATCACCATAAACTATGCCCAGTGTCATGATTATACTGAGAAACGAAACTTTGGAATGTGCCTGCTTGTTGTCCATTTATGAAAAGAAAGAGCAAATATAAAACAACTTACCCCTTAAAATGAAATACAGGATAATATTTTTTTATTTGTCAATACCGGTATTTGAGATTTTAAATTTTTTCACGAAATATTTTCATTTCAAGGAAAATACACAGCGCCGCCGCAATTGTTTTTTACAGCACCTGTAACGCTTTTCAGGCAATTATTTTCATGATTCATACGCAGTATTCCTAAAAATGCAAAAATCAGCGCTTCTTTATAGTCAATAAGTTCTTTTTCAGGTAGTACAATTTCTGCCCGGCATCTTTTCCGTATCAATCCGGTAAGAAAACTGTTATAAGCGCCTCCGCCGGTTACCAGAACATTTCTTGCCTGAATTTTATTGATATTATCCGAGATTTGTTCAGCAATATGGTGGGTAACCGTACACATCAGATCCTTTACAGGATAATCACTGTATGATTCCACCAGGGGAAGGAAGTCGCTTTCGAGCCATTCCCGGCCCAGCGATTTGGGTTGGTCCCGGCGGTAATACTCGAGATGATTCAGCTTATCCAGTAAATAGTTTATCAAACAGCCTTTTTTGGCAATCCGGCCTCCTGCGTCATAATCCTTGTTGATTTTACGGGCAAGATGGTTTAGAATGATGTTGGCCGGGCATAGATCAAAAGCGATCCTTTCATTTTTATTTTTATACGACAGGTTGGCAAAACCGCCAATGTTCAGACAAATGTCAAAGTTGCTGAACAACAGTTCATCGCCGATAGGAACAAGGGGTGCTCCCTGTCCGCCGTATGCGACATCGGTGGCCCTGAAATCACAAACAGTCGTCAATCCTGAACGGACTGCAATAGCAGCGCCACTGCCAATCTGAACGGTTAGCATTTTATCAGGCCGGTGAAATACAGTATGTCCGTGGCTGCAAACAAAATCCGGTCTGAAATTATGCTGAGTGACAAAGTTCTTTACAATTTTTCCGATGTAGTTTCCGTACTCTGTATGTAAAAATGAAAAATCCAGTGCCGTAAGCCCGGAGGCAGCTGAAAGTTTTTGTTTCCATAGTTCCGGGTATTTTAAGGTAACAGCTTTAATGATCTGGTACTGCCATTTTTTTTGGGTACGTTCAAAATGACAAAATGCAACATCGAGGCCATCCAGAGAGGTCCCCGACATAATGCCAATAACATTATATATTTGCGACATAAGTATTATAAGGCATTAAGGACATGCTCCATCTGCATACCCCGTGAACCTTTTACCAGTATCAACGCCTTTTTTAACGGGCTGGTCTTCAGAAAATCCCTCAGCATCAGCGATGATTTAAATGTTTTAAATTTACTGCAGGTATTTACGGTAGAAAAAATCGGGCCCACCAGATATACCTCGTTGTAATTGGAATTGATAAGGAATTCAATAATTTTTTCATGTTCGGCTTCCTTATAGCTGCCTAATTCCAGCATGTCACCCAGCATGACCACTTTATTGACCGACTGCATAAGGTTAAAATTCTCCAGAGCTGCTATCATCGAAGTGGGATTTGCATTGTAGGCATCAAGAATTATGGTGTTATCCTTTTTATTAATGTACTCTGATCGTGAATTTTGAGGGAAATACTGTTCGATGGCATGTTTGATCTTTTCGGTTTCAACTTTAAAATACTCTCCAACAGCGATAGCAGCTAAAATATTTTCAAAGTTGTATTTTCCGATAAGTTTAGACTGAATTATGGTTTTTTTATTCTCCCAATACAGTTTTACATAGGGGTTTGCAACGATAAATGTGGTGTGAATAGCTGCATTTTGGTTGGTTCCATATGAAAACTGCCTGATATTCTGTGCGTTGATCTTCAGGATGTTGTTGTTGTAATTGATAAAAACCATCCCGTGGCGCTGTTCGATATACCTGTACAATTCTGTTTTGGCTTTGATTACATTATCATAATTTCCGAATCCTTCGAGATGTGCTTTCCCTATATTGGTGATAAGGCCATAGTCGGGTTGTGAGATCTGGCACAGATCGTGAATTTCACCCATGTGATTGGCTCCCATTTCTATGATGGCAATTTCATGTTCAGGAGTGATCTGCAATATGGATAGCGGAACTCCGATGTGGTTATTTAAATTTCCCTGTGTAGAAAAGGTGTGGTATTTTTCAGAAAGCACGGCATGAACGAGTTCTTTGGTGGTGGTTTTTCCATTGCTACCGGAGATTCCTATAACCGGAATACTGAGTTTCGACCGGTGAAAAGCAGCCAGTTTTTGCAGGCAATCCAGGACGTTATCAACCAGAATGGTCTTATTTTCAACAAAATATTGTTCTTCATCAATAATTGCGTAAGCTGCTCCATTTTCAACCGCCTGTCTGGCAAATCTGTTCCCGTTAAAGTTTTGTCCTTTCAGGGAAAAATATAACTCACCTCTGGTGAGGTTTCGGGTATCGGTTGAAATACAAGGATGAGCTGTAAATAGTTTATATAATTCTTCAATTTTCATAGTAGATTCATAATAAAAAAACCCCATTTGCAAAGTAAATGGGGTTTTTCAAATTAAAAAAGTATTTTTTCTAATAGTTACCAACAGGGCTGCCAACACGTGTCATAGCACATCTGAAGCCCAAAAATTCAGTAGCCTGGTTTTCATCAAGGAATTTCCTGTTGCCGGGACTCATCCAATATTGTCTGTCTCTCCATGAACCGCCTTTATAAACCCTTGCTTTGTCATTGATCATGGAGTTGTTACCATAATCATACATTACAGCGCTTTCAACATCTTCCTGGTTTGTCCAGTCGTCAGTAGTCAGCAGGCTGGAAGTGACATCGCCGTCGAGAAAGCTTCTGTTGTCTGCCTGGCGGTAATTTCTTCTGTCTTTGCTTTCTTCAACGGTAACATCGCGCATCTGTATGCGTCCAAGGCTGTCTTTATCCTCAAGTACACCGTCGGCATCTCTGACCTGTGTCTGGAATACATTTCCCCTGAATGACCTGAAGTCAGAATAATCTTCGAATGATAACGGTCTGTAAACATCCATTACCCATTCCGCTACGTTGCCAGCCATGCAGTACAACCCATAATCGTTAGGCCAGTATGAGTAAACGGGTGCTGTGATGTCGGCAGCATCGTTGAGGTTGCCGGCCACACCCATATTATCGCCTCTTCCGCGTTTGAAATTGGCAACAAAATCGCCGAGGTTATTGGTGCGGTCGTTACGGGATATATGACCGTTCCAGGGATATATCCTGCGTTCGAGAACACGTTCATAGATGGTGTTGCCGATAAGTCCCAGAGCCGCAAATTCCCATTCTGCTTCGGTCGGCAGACGGTATTTCGGGAGAAGTATGCCGTCTTCCATACGGACCTTACGCGTACCTGACCCGTTGGGATCCATATCATACAAATCGTTTTTAACCATGCCCTCATATTGTCCGGCAAGGTAGGCATCGGTGTTGAAGTTTTCTTCATTTTGCTGGTTGGGATCCATTTTCAAAATACCTTCACGTACCAGGATGTATTCGTTGACGCGGTCGGTTCTCCAGTTACAATAGTCAGCGGCCTGAACCCAGCTTACGCCCACAACAGGATAGTCGCGGTATGCAGGGTGGCGAAGATAATAATCAACGTAAGGCTCGTTGTAGGCCAGCCGATCGCGCCATACCAGGGTGTCGGGGAGGCGTTTCTGCAAAACTTCGGGGTAGTCAACGCTGAAAACCCTTTTTGTCCAGTACAAAAACTCACAATAGTCAAGGTTACGCACTTCGGTCTGGTCCAGATAAAATGAGGAAACAGTTATTCTTCTAGGGAAATTATCCCAATCGTAAAGAACATCCTGTTCGGTACGTCCCATCATAAAAGTACCTCCTTCGATCAGGATCAGGCCTGGGCCGGTTTCCTGTTCTTCGTATGGGACTACTTCAAACCCGCCGTTTTTGGGATTGTTGTATTCCCATGCTGTAGTATTGGATAATTCTTTTTTACAGGATGCCAGAAATAATGTAGCAGTTGCGATAACTGCCATTAAAACGATTAATCTTTTAATATACATTGTCAGGTTGTTTTTTGTTTCTAATTATAACTAAAAAGATGGGCAATTTATTGCTCTGACTCTTTTGGAAGGTGGTTTGCAGTTGAACTGAAGGGCAAACGACACTTCGTGTGCTCCGCCCGTGGCATTGGTAAGTTTGGAAACGGTGAGGTCGTAACTGTAACCGATCTTGAACATACTTGCCTGTATGCCAACCATAAAAATGACGGCATCAGAATTTTTAAAGTTTTGTCTGAACCAGAGTCCTCCAACAAAGGGATACCTGTTGAAATACAGACCATAGTTGATCTGCTGGAAATTCTGCTGTTGCATGAAAAGGATGTTCGGTGACAGGGTAGGTACGTGTTCGTTGCTTTTACGACGCACTTTTTTAACAAGGTTTATGATTCCTCCTGCATGAACGGTGAATTTCATCGGCATTCTGCTCTTGCTGATAAATCCTTCATCGGGTTGTGTGAGGTGGTGGGCGGCAAAACCGACAAAATATTTTTCGCCGTAACCGAGAACACCTGCTGCAAAATCAGCGTTTGCCTTGGTAAGACGTTTGGGAGGCAATTCATTGGTATTGAAAACAAAACCATGTCTTTTGTCAATCATGTCAGGAAAAGTAAGTTTTTGCCAGTCGAGGTGTTTCTGAAAATAAGTCGCCTGAATGGCCATTTTCATGGAAAAGGAACGGTTGACTTCCAACCGGAACGAATACATAAATGAAGCCGTGGTTGTGTTGAGGATGCCTTGCCCTGCTCTGTCGGTATTAAGAAGTACACCAATACCTCCCGATATTTTTTCGATATGCTGGTCGTAGGAGGCATTGTATGTTACGTAAGTTCCTGATATAGAGGGCCATTGGTCGCGGAAATTCAGAATGATTCTCGGGCATACTGCCGTACCTGCAAAAGCCGGATTCAGGTACAACGGGTTAGCATAATATTGCGAAAAATGAGGATCCTGCGCAAAACTGACGCCTCCCAATGTTACCAGGAAAAGCAAAATACCGGTATAGATCTTTTTCATCTCAAAAATTTTTAGTTTGTACATATTAACGCAACTATCGGTGTCAGTATTGGTAATTATATAAAAAAAATATCAAATCATGCATTACAATAAAAAAAGCTTTGTTCCGTTAGTATGAAAATATTTTAACAAGCAAAAATAACATATTTTTAATTACCCAAAATTACTTGAACTTTTTTTTTTACCTTTTACTGAATTTTGCCGACAAGGTTACACTAATGAATATTTTTTTGCTGAAAATTCTGCGTTATAAAAATTGGGTAATTTTACACCACTAAAATGATATAGATGTTACGACGTGTTATTCTTTTATTTATATTAATATCTTCATTTTCAATACTTTTTGGGCAACAGAAAGATCGTAAGAGCGAAAATCAGTATCTTATAAGATGGGACAAGCCCGGCAAAATAAATATCAGTGAGCTTAGAAGCAAAAATTATCTGCGTTTTGATGGTTCAATATATGCTGATAGTTCCGATTTACCGTATTATTTTACGTTGCTGGATGCCATAAAATCTTCCATGGTGCCGGATATCAGCCTTCTGAATCCGGTTTACGAGGAATTACCTTCAGCTGATGCGGAAATCATCGATAAACAGCTTAATATGCTGCCTGAGCACATTATTATTAATACAAAGGTATCCTACCAGAATAAAAAGCCTCTGATGATGGTGAGTTTTCTTCCGTTACGCAGAAATCCTGTCAACGGCAGGGCTGAACGCCTCGTTTCCTTTAGCTTTGATTATTCTTACAGCACAACAAAAATTCTGCCTTCCGTGAATAAAGCATATCAATATGCTTCCCATTCGGTGCTTAGTTCAGGAGACTGGTACCGGGTGGATGTTTTTCGCAGCGGCATACATATCATTACCTACAACGACCTGGTCTCATTGGGAATAAATGTTTCAGATATAGATCCAAAAAATATACGTGTATATGGTAATGGCGGGAGTATGCTGCCTGAGGATAATTCAAAATTCAGGTTTGATGACCTGGTGGAGAATGCAATTTTTGTTTATGGTGAGGGTGACGGTATTTTTGACCAGAATGATTATATATTATTTTATGCCAAAGGTCCCGAAAAGTGGTCTTTCGACACGGTAAACAATGTTTATAATCATGAAATAAACAAATATGTCAAAAGATCCGGATATTTTATTACAGCCAGCCTTGGCCCCGGCAAGCGGGTAAGCACGATTACTAGTTCATCACAGCCTGCTGATTATTCAGTTACTACTTTTGATGATTATCTTTTCCATGAAAACGATTCTTTGAATCTTATAAAATCCGGACGTGAGTTTTATGGAGAAGTTTTCGATGTGAATACTTCGTACTCTTTTAATTTTAATTTTCCCAATCTTGTTTCGGGAGTACCTGTCTATTTTAAAGGCAGGTTTCTGGCGCGGTCTTTTGTCTATCCTACCTCATATAAAATTTATGCAAATAATTCGTTTGTAAATTCAGTATCTGTTTTACCGGCCTCTCCGGATTATACGGCTGCTTATGCCCGTGATTCCCAGTTATTCTGTAGCTTTTCGGCCAGCAGCCCCGTAAATATCAGGGTTGATTACAATAAAAGTTCCAATTCTTCGGCTGTTGGCTGGCTGGATTATATTGAACTCAATACCCAACGTTACCTGACCTTTGTTCCGGGACAAATGTCCTTTCGTAATTACAATTCAGTAGGCAAAGGTATTTCCGAGTTTATTATGGGTAATGCCGCAGGAGATGTTGTTGTGTGGGATGTCACCGATTATACGGATGTTAAAAAAGTTGCTTCAACGCTGAATGGAAGTAATCTTTCATTTAAACTGAACACCGATTCACTCAGGGAATTTGTTGCTTTTAATGGTGCGGATTTTTATTCGGTCAGTTGTTCAGGAAGGATACAAAATCAGGATCTGCATGGTCTCGGACAATATGACATGATCATTATATCACATCCGGATCTGACAGGAGAGGCCTCACGTATTGCGGATATGCACCGGAATAACGACAACCTGACGGTACTTATCACAACTCCCCAGCCAATTTATAACGAATTTTCATCTGGTAATCAGGATATTACAGCTATTAAGGATTTTGTAAAGATGTTTTATGACCGGGCGGGATCTGATATCAATCTGCAGCCCAAATTTTTGCTGTTATTTGGTGATGCCTCCTATGATTATCAGAACCGTCTGTCAGGCAATACCAATATGGTTCCAACTTATCAGACCCAGAATTCACTGGAGCCATCCTCATCATATCTGACCGATGATTACTTTGGTTTTCTCGATGACGATGATAACGGCGCCTACAATAATCTATTGGATATTGCCATTGGCCGTATTCCGGCGCAGAACGTTGACGAGGCCAAAGCTGTTACCGATAAAATCCTGAATTATGTTGCAAAATACGACCTGAATGCGGGAAATTCATCATGTTCCGGCTTTTCGGATGCTATTTCTAATTTTTCCGACTGGAGAAATGTGTTGTGTTTTGTTGCAGATGATGCGGATACACCGGGAGAAGATTTCCTGGGACAGTCTGAAAGCATTGCCAGTTACCTCGATACCGTTTACAATAATTTTAACCTGGATAAGATATACATGGATGCTTATACTCAGGTATCAACTCCCGGCGGGCAGCGTTACCCTGATGCTACAGATGCCATCAACAGAAGGGTGGCTAAAGGCGCTCTTATTGTAAACTATATTGGCCATGGAGGAGAAGTAGGATGGGCACATGAAGCGGTAATCGGTGTGGCTGATATCAATTCATGGAACAACAAAAACAATATGCCCCTGTTTGTTACTGCAACCTGCGAATTCAGCCGGTTTGATGATCCTGCCCGGACCTCGGCAGGGGAATATGTCCTGTTGAACCCGGTGGGTGGCGGTATTTCGTTATTCACAACGACCCGACTGGCTTTTGCAGGCACCAATTACTCGTTAAACTTTGCTTTTTATAAGGAGGTTTTTAAAAAGACTTCGGGCCATTATCCGTATCTCGGTAATGTAACCAAAGCCGCAAAAAATCAATTGGGATGCTCATATGTAATCAGCAATTTTGTGCTTCTGGGCGATCCGGCATTACGGCTGGCCTATCCGGAACATAATATCATCACCACCATGTTGAATGATCAACCCCTGGGCGGATTAACGGATACAGTAAGGGCGCTGGAAAAGATTGCAATAAAGGGATATGTTGCAGACTACAATGGCGTAAAACTCACAAATTACCAGGGAACCATTATGCCTGTGGTTTTTGACAAAGCAGCAAAGGTAGTGTCAAACGGGAACGACGGCGGTTATCCCCAGACATTCAGTCTGCAGAAAAATATTATCTACAAAGGCAAAGCAAAAGTAGTCAACGGTGATTTCAGATTTACTTTTGTTGTACCCAAAGATATAGCTTATCAGTTTGGAAAGGGGCGGATAAGTTATTATGCACAGAATGGTGTTTCTGATGCGAATGGCTTTTATGAAAATTTCATTATCGGAGGTACCAGCCATAATGCTATAACGGATAATTCAGGTCCTGAACTGAAGGTTTATATGAACGACAATCATTTTGTGTCGGGAGGGATCACCGACCGGAACCCGCTGCTGATTGCTTATCTGAGTGATTCGGGAGGTGTTAATACTATTGGGAACAGCATAGGGCATGATATTTCGGCTGTTCTTGACGGCAATACCGATAAGACATTTGTGCTGAATGATTATTATGAGTCCGATCTTGATACCTATCAGAGTGGTGTAGTGAGGTATCCCTTTTCGGACCTGGAACCCGGAGAGCACAAACTGCTGTTGAAAGCCTGGGATGTCTATAACAATTCTGCCGAAACCGAGCTGGATTTTGTGGTCGCCGAGTCAGCGGAACTTGCTTTAGATCATGTTTTTAATTATCCCAATCCGTTTACCACCTATACGGAGTTTTGGTTTGAACATAATCAGCCCTGTTGCGGGCTGGATGTTCAGATTCAGATTTTCACCGTAACCGGTAAATTAATAAAAACAATTCAGACTACCGTGGAAACCTCCGGGTTCAGGGCAGATCCCATACCATGGGATGGCAAAGACGACTTTGGAGATTCTATCGGGAAAGGTGTTTACCTTTATATTCTCAAAGTGAAAAACAGTTCAGGACAGTATTGCCAGAAAACAGAGAAACTGGTAATCCTGAAATAAACAGCAACGGGGAATCTATACAATCATTTTTTTTGTAATTTTGTACTGTGTCATGAGAAGGAAATACCCGGCTTATTTTGTTTTGATCCTGTTATTTTGCGTTGTACAAAACTCTTTTCCGCAAAAAAAAGCGGAAAAAGGATATTTTGCACCGGTTTCTGTATTATCAGACGGTAGATGGTATAAGATAGCTACTGTGTTTGATGGCGTTTACCGGTTAACGTATCATGATTTGATACAGCTTGGGATGTCTGAGCCTTTCATGGCTTCCGATTTCAGGCTGTTTGGCAATGGTGGTGCGCTTTTGCCTGAAAAAATCTCTGACTTCAGGTATGATGACCTGGCCGAAAACCCTGTATTTGTCTATGATGGAGGCGATGGCACCATTAATGATGGTGATTATATACTTTTTTACGGACAAAGCACCGTTAAATGGTATTTCCGGCCTGTGATCCTGACTTTTGAACATCAGTTGAATTATTATTCCGATACATCCTTCTATTTTATCACTTTCGACCATGGGCAGGGAAAAAGGATACAGACATATCCCCAAATTATACAGTCTCCCGGAATTGTTATCAGCAAGTTTGACGAACATGTGTTTCATGAGCTTGATTCGGTTAATTTATTAAGATCCGGAAAGCAATGGTTCGGAGAGGTGTTTAATGATACTTATACGAGGAATTTCAGATTTCATTTCCCGGATATCTCTGTTTCTGATACGCTTAAGGCCAGGATAAATGTAGCGGTACGTTCAACACAAAAAAGTGTTGTAAGTTGTGGTAATAATGGAATAACTGTTTCTTCAGACACCGTTTTACCTGTGGACGGTAATGTGAATTCTGATTATGCCAAAAGCAAAACAATTATGATGAATATTGTTCCTCCATCGGACACAATAACCATAAACCTGTCTTACAACAAACCGGAAACGGCTTCGGTGGCCTGGCTGAACTTCATCGAGTTGTATGGTGTCAGGCATTTGATTTACCGTGGGGAACAGTTTCATTTCAGAAGTCTTAAGACTCTGGGCAATGCGGTAAGTCGTTTTGATATAACCAATATGGCTTCGTCGGTCAGCGTATGGAATATTACTGATTTTACTGCATTAACTGAGATGCCTTTAGATGTTAACGGAAGCATTTTTTCAATGAAAGTATATACCGACAGTCTTACCGAGTTTGTGGCCTTTGACAATGATAATCTGTTGAATCCCATACTGCTTGGTGATATTCCCAGCCAAAATCTTCATGGAAGCAGTCAGTCCACGCTTGTCATCGTCACTCATCCTGATTTTATTGCAGAAGCGAACAGAATGGCTGATTTTCACAGAAGTACGGATGGAATGTCGGTTTGTGTAGCCACTACCCGGCAGATATATAATGAGTTTTCTTCGGGGAAACAAGACCCTGTGGCAATTCGTGATTTTATCCGGATGTTTTATGAACGCGGAAAAACCGATAGCGCACATCAATTACATTATGTCCTTCTTTTTGGGGATGGTTCTTATGATATGAAAGACCGGCTGACCTCCAATACTAATTTTATCCCTGTCTGGCAGACGGAAAATTCTCTCATGCCCACGGCTTCTTATGTCTCCGATGATTTTTATGCGATGCTTGATTCGCTGGAAGGCGACAATCTTAACGGAGATCTTGATATTGGCGTAGGCCGGTTTCCTGTATGTTCTGAGATCGAAGCTAATGTAATGGTAGATAAATCAATACGTTATGGTAGTCCGAACGACCTGGTCCCCGACTCATTTGAACATGGAACCGTTTCAAATTTCGATCCATGGCGTAATTCACTGATATTTGTTGCTGATGATGAAGATGGAAACCTTCACTTTAAGCAGGCCGAGAAGCTTATTACCTTAGTTGATTCGCTGAACCGTATTGTCAACATAAATAAGATTTATCTGGATGCCTACCAACAAAAAAACACGCCTTTTGGTGCCAAATATCCGGATGTCAATAAAGACATTAAAAGGCTGATCCGGAAAGGAACTTTGATGGTAAACTATACGGGCCATGGCGGTGAAGCAGGCCTTGCAGCAGAAGAGGTTGTTACCATGGCCGATATCGAGCAATATGAAAATTATTATTGCCTGCCGGTTTTTATTACGGCTACCTGTGAATTCAGCCGGTACGACAATCCTGCGTTTCAATCTGCGGGCGAAAAATTACTTTTCAATAAAAAAGGCGGCAGTATTGCATTATTTTCGACTACCCGGGTGGCCTATGCACATTCCAACGAAATTGTCAATCGTAATATATTAAAAACAGCATTTACACCTGTTTCAGGCAATAGAGTGAGGTTCGGGGATATGATCCGGAAAGCCAAAAACATGTGTTCCCCGGGCGTTTACATGCAGAATTTTACACTTCTCGGCGATCCTGCACTGGCATTTGCAATACCGGAATACCATGTTGTGACCGATTTCTGCGGCGCTGATACGCTTTCATCTTTGCAAGACACAATTTTTAATAATAGTATTGTTACGGTGAGAGGACACATCGAAAACAGGTTTTCGGAATTACAGGCCGGGTTTGACGGAAAATTGTTTCCTGTTGTTTATGATAAACCTGTTATATACAACACACTGGTCAATGATCCCGGAGTAAGTTATCCTGCCACTTTTTATACGCAGCAAACCGAATTGTATCGGGGTAATGTGACGGTGGAGAACGGTATATTCGAATTTTCATTTTTTGTGCCCAGAGATATCAGCTTTGCCGGAGGGTACGGAAAAATAAGCTATTATGCCAAAAGCCCATGGCATGACGCGTCAGGGGTGTTTGACAGTTTGTGTCTGTACAATGATGGTATAACTGAAAGTTCTGATATGACAGGGCCGGAAATAATCGGTTATCTTGATAATCCTTCATTTACAGATGGTAGCTATACTTCACCGGAACCATTCATGAAACTGTATCTTCACGACACCAGCGGTATCAACTGTTTCGGATTGGGAATAGGACATGAGATCACGGCGGTACAGGATGATGATTTCAATAATCCGATTCGCCTGAATGGTTATTTCATCCAGGATGCTGATAAATACACTTCAGGAAGTATAGAATACAAATTTAACGGCTTGGGTTATGGGCAGCACCAGTTGACCATCAGGGCTTTTGATCTGGTAAATAATTCTTCGGAAAAAGTAATCCATTTCAATGTGAAAGGGCCTGATGATGCCGGTTTTGGAAAAGTTTTCAACTATCCGGATCCTTTTACAGACCACACAAACTTTTACATAGAAACCAACATGAGTACAGGTGATCAACATTTAAAGATTTCGGTCTATGATATGACAGGACGGATGGCAGCAGAAATTCATCATGACATTGCCGCAGGAAATTACCAGCCTGTGGAAATAAGATGGAATGCCTGCAACGCTCAAGGAGGGCCATTATCCAGAGGGTTTTATTCTTATACCGTAACACTTACTGATACTGAGGGTGTACAAAAGAGATGTGCTGAGAAGTTAATAATTCTGAAATAATTATACATAATAAAATAATATAACAGGTTCAGACAAAAAAATTTACAATACAATATAATTTTAAATTATTCGTTATTTTTGCACTCACAAAAATTCTATTATCTCAATGAAAAGAATCCTATTTGCAGTTATAGCATTTATCTTACTCGGAACCAGTTTATTTGCACAGAGCAGTCAGACCAGTGATTTGTTGAAAAACAAGTTAAACACCATTACGACCGCCGTTCCTTTTTTGTTGATTGCTCCGGATGCCCGTGGTGGCGGATTGGGTGATGCCGGCGCTGCATCTTTACCTGATGCCAATTCAATGCACTGGAACCCTGCTAAATATGGTTTTGTGGAGAAAGATTTTGGATTTTCGGTATCTTACAGTCCCTGGTTGCACAAACTGGTGAATGATATCAATCTTGCCTATCTCGGGGCCTATAAAAGGATCAATAAACGTCAGGTACTTTCTATGTCGCTGAGATATTTCTCTCTTGGTAACATCACCTTTACCAACGAAACCGGCCAGAATATCGGACAGTATAAACCGAACGAATTTTCTCTTGACGCCTCCTATGCGTTTAAATTTACCAATGAAGTTTCCGGCGCTATTGCATTACGATATATTTATTCAAATCTTACAGGCGGTATTTATGTGGCCGGGGCACAGTCAAAAGCCGGACAGGCCGTGGCTGCCGACGTAAGTGTATATTATGAGAAACCAATTGAAATCAAAGGTATTAACACGACCTTTGGACTGGGAGCCAATATTTCAAATATCGGTAATAAAATATCCTATACTGAAAACCTTGACCGGGATTTTATTCCTACCAACCTGAGGCTTGGATTTTCTTATGCTGTTAATTTTGATAAAAACAATTCCCTCGCCCTGCTGCTCGATTTCAACAAACTGCTTGTTCCGACACCTCCGGTGTATCAGCTCGATTCCACAGGAAAATATGTGTATGATGTGGATGGGAATAAGATCATTGAAGCAGGAAAAGACCCGAATGTGGGCGTGGTACGTGGTATGATACAGTCTTTTTATGACGCACCGGGCGGATTTGGCGAAGAATTGAAAGAAATCAACATTGCAGCAGGATTAGAATATTGGTATGCCAAACAATTTTCAATACGTGCGGGCTATTTCAATGAAGCTTCCACCAAAGGAAACCGCAAATATCTGACCATCGGTGCGGGTTTGCGTTACAGCGTCTTCGGGCTTGATTTTGCTTACCTTATTCCTGTTACACAGCGCAACCCGCTTGAAAATACCCTGCGTTTCAGCTTGCTTTTCAACTTCGATAAAGTGAAAGGAAAGAAAGAAAAAGAAGCTGATGAAATAAAAAAGAATGAGTAGGATCGGATTTGGTTTCGACACACACAAACTCGAGACTTCTGCTGAATTATTTCTTGGAGGTGTAAAAATTCCATCAGAAAAAGGTTCTGTCGGCCATTCTGATGGTGATGTGCTTATCCATGCCATCTGTGATGCCTTGCTGGGAGCAGCCAATCTTGGAGATATCGGCACTCATTTTCCGGACACTGACCCTCAATACAAGGGCATAGACAGCACGAAACTGTTGGCAAAAGTCATCGCGCTTCTCAATGAAAAGAACTATCATATTGCCAACATCGACACCACGGTATGTCTCGAAAAACCAAAAATTGCACCCGTTATCGGTCAGATTCAGAAAAAACTCTCCGAAGTAATGGGAATACCTGAATACGATATATCTGTAAAGGCCAAAACCTCTGAAAAACTTGGTTTTATCGGCAGGCAGGAAGGCATTTCCGCTTATGCCATAGTGCTGCTGGATTGAAATTTTCAGTTCAATACAAAGCAAAATCTTCAATGTGAAAAGTTAACAAGGTTTCTGCACCTGTTTTCTGTCATAGTATGTCGCCAGTTTTACTGTACATAATTATGAAAACTAAGATTTGTTGCTCATATCTGGTTATCCGAAAAAAAAATTGTAAATCAGGTATATCCAGCCTGTCAATTCGTAAATGTTTTTAATTTTGTTCATAATCTAATAATTTTATAGAATATGAAGAAAATATTTTTGACACATGTCTTACTGCTTTTGAATTTAATGTTATTTGCCAATGCGGTATCTCTGGAATCAGCTCAAAAAACAGCAGTCATTTATTTCCGGTACTTTGTCAGTGACAAGACTGATTATAGTATTTCGGATGTGTATGTACAGCAGGAAGACGGCCTGACAACTTTTTACATATTTAATTTTACTTCAGGCGGATTTATTATTGTTTCAGCCGATGATGCTGCCTTACCTGTTTTGGGTTATTCCGAAAGCGGAACATACCATGAAAATAACATTCCTGTTCAGATGATCGGTTTGTTAGAAAATTATAGTGCTGAAATTAAATATATAATTGATCAGAAATTAGATAACAAACAAACCATAAAGAAATGGAATAATATCCTGAACAACAATCTGCCGTCAGCGAAACTTGTTGTCAATCCCTTATGCAGCACACAATGGAATCAGGATGGAAGCTATAATGATATAGTTGAACAATATACCGAGACAGGTGTATATACCGGCTGTGTGGCCACTGCTATGGGACAGATCATGAAAAAATGGAATTATCCGGCAACAGGTATTGGTATACATACTTACACAGAGGCTACGTACGGTCAGTTATCGGTTAATTATGGAGGCACTAGTTATGCCTGGACATCAATGCCTAATTCGCTGACTGGCAGCACCAGTGCGCAGAAAATTGCCATAGGCACCTTGTTGTACCATTGTGGGGTAGCCGTAAATATGGAATATACGACCAGCGGCTCAGGCGCTTCAGCCTGGTATGTACCCGATGCCCTGATCGATCATTTCGGCTATCAGAGCACAGCAGAGGTGGAATTCCAGTCGCTTTTCAGTAATGCAAACTGGATCAATATGTTAAAAGCCGAACTGGATGCCGGAAGACCTTTGATGTATTCGGGAGATGATGGAACATCAGGGCATGCATTTGTTTTTGATGGTTATAATGCATATGATCAGTTTCATGTTAATTGGGGCTGGTCGGGATATTACGACGGGTACTTTACTATCGGCAGCCTCAATCCGGGCAGTGATAGTTTCAATAACAATAATTCTGCAGTTATACGTATTCAACCTCCCTCAGTGGCAGCACGAGCTGATTTCAAAGCAAGCACCATAGCACCTTCTGTGGGAGCCACTGTTACCTTTACGGATCTCTCGGCCAATAACCCTGTATCCTGGACATGGAACTTTGAAGGAGGCAGTCCCTCAACTTATTCCGGACCAACACCGCCTCCTATAACATATTCAACGGCAGGCACTTATTATGTTTCTCTTGCTGTTTCAAATGCCAGCGGAAGCGATATGAAAATAAAGCCATTTTATATTGAGGTAGGCGGCACCCCGTCGGCATGGATAAAGCAGAACACAGGTTTTTCCAAACCCTCCCAGGGAATACGGCAGATTTCCATTGTCGATGCCAATGTTGCATGGGCTGCAGCCTATAATGGCATTAATTCCGACAATCCCTCACAGGATTTTACCAGGACTGTGGATGGTGGTAATACCTGGATTCCCGGCAGGATCACCTTTGCCGGTTCGGAAAATTACAGTATTGCAAATTTCCACGCTATGAGCCAGCTGGTATGTTATGCGTGCATGTTCCCTTCGGGCGCTAATGGCGGGTATATTGTAAAATCGGTTGACGGGGGGTCAACATGGGGAATCCAGACTTCGGCAAATTTTTCAACAAGCTGGGCGGATTTTGTCCATTTCTTTGATGCAAACAACGGAGTTTGTGTCGGCGATCCACCGGCTACGCCAAATAAATTCGTTATTTATACCACATCAAACGGGGGTACCACATGGACACAGGTCAACCCCTCCAGTCTTCCGACAATTTTAACCGGTGAAACTGCCATTGTTGATCAGTTTGATGCGGTCGGGAACACCATTTTCTTCGGAACAAGCAAGGGTAAATTATTTAAATCGACAGATAAAGGGGTGAGCTGGACGGCAATAAGCCAGACTACCTTACTGGGAGCAGGAATACAGACAACACCTGTTTTCAAAGATGCCAGTACAGGCATAGTTTTCGGGGTTAATGCCAGTACGGGTGCGTATGCGGGCATGAAAAAGACTGTCAACGGTGGAAACACATGGTCATCCGTTACGCCTGCCGGTTATTTTGTAAAATATCCTCATATTGATTTTGTCCCCGGAACGGCATCAACCTGGGTTAATGTTTCAGCGGGCGCGGGAACAGGTTCCTCATACAGCACCAATGATTGCTCTGCCTTTATAAACATTGATACGGGGTCTGTTCAATATACCTGTGTTGAAATGTACGATATGAATACCGGATGGGCCGGCGGTTTCAATGAAAGTGATGCTGATGGCGGAATTTATAAATGGGTGAATCCTCTGACTGTCGGTACCGGTGGCCATGATAAAAACAGCGGAACCATTCAGGTTTTTCCTAATCCGACCGACGGCCATATTTATATTCAGTTTTCCGTCTTTGCCTCTGAAAAAGCACATATTTGTGTTTATAATATGATTGGCGGGAAGGTACTGGAAAAAGAATTTGATCCTTCTTTTGATATTCTTTTACCTTTAGACCTGATGGAAAATGAACCCGGAATATACCTGGTGACCGTTCAGACCGGCAGTGAGATAACAGCAGAACGGGTGATGCTGGTTCATTGAAAAACCATAAATTAACTATTACCGGAAAAACCGTTCATTAAAATTGACCAGGAAAAGTTTTTTTGTGCTTCGTGTAACCGCCGTGTAAAGCCAACGCAGGTATTCCTCGTTTACCATTTCTTCCGTCAGGTAACCCTGTTCCACAAATACGTTTTCCCATTGTCCTCCCTGTGTTTTATGGCAGGTCATGGCATAGGCAAATTTCACCTGCAGTGCATTCAGATAGGGATCGTTATAAATCAGTTTATGGCGTTTGTTTTTCTCCGGTATATGTAAATAATTTTCCTGAACGGCCAGGAAGAGTTTTCGGAAATCTGTTATGGGCAAAGAAGGCGCCTCGGAACTGAGTGTGTTTAACAGCAATTTGGCTTCGATATCTTTTTCGTCCGGGTAATCAACCATCCGTATGGTAGCATCGGCAAAAAAGAACTCTTCGGTGAACTGTTCAATTTTTCTGACACGGAGCACTTCGGCAATGTCGCCGTTGGCGATGAATCCGGCTTTTGATTTTTTTGATATCCAGAAGTAGTTGTTTTTCACGATCATGATCTTATCCCCGGCATTTATCTCGCCTTCGCGGTACAGTAACCGTTTGCGGATCTCGTTGTTGTACAGGTTGGCTCTTTTGTTTGAACGGCAGATCAGAATACTTCCGGCATCGCCTGCCCCTGAATAAGCTGAGTTCAGCGCATCTTCAAGTTCGGCGCCGTTAATACGTATAACATCCTTAAATCCTGATGTCTCAAAAAAGCCGCTTTGGAAATCCGACGAATTGAGCATCCGGCGTATGTATGTTGCATTGGTAAGAATTCCTGAAGATTCTTCCTGACGCACTACTTCGGTAAGCTCGAAACTCTCCGGGGTTAAATGATAAGAGGTTTTAAGCAGCTTTTCATCCAGTGCGGGGCTTAGCTCCGTGCCTACGGGCGGCAATTGTGCTGTATCGCCGACAAAGATCAGCGAGCAGTTTCCGCCGCTGAACACGTAGGTAAGCAGGTCTTCGAGAAGGTTAGCAGCGGGGAATAACTGGCTGGGGCTGGCTGCTTCGCCGGCGATCATTGAGGCCTCATCAATAATGAAAATAGTGTCTGTAGCCTTATTCAGCCGTAACGACATCTGAAATCCGTCATCATCGTCATTGATCATGTAAATACCTTTGTGTATGGTGTAAGCAGGGTGCCCTGAATAGGATGCCAGAACTTTGGCAGCCCGGCCTGTAGGCGCCAACAGTACAGTTGAATACTCAAGCTGCGGAAGTATTTTTACCAGTATGCTGACCAGGGTTGTTTTTCCGGTACCGGCATAACCTTTCACAAGAAAAACCTTGTTCTGCTCCGGTGATGTAATGAATTCAGAGAGTTTTTTGATCAGCACCTCTTGATCTGCTGTTGGAACATATGGAAAATTCTTTGTGAAAAGTTCTGCTATGTAGGAAGCGTGCATTTTGTATTAAATGAGTATTAAATACCTGGAAAATGGAGTTTGGTGCCGTATGATCAGTGATTTATATTTTGTATCCATACAAAGTAAAGGAAAGATTATGAAAGAGCGTATGAATTTGTTGTTTATTTCTATACCCCTATTCTAAACCGAATATGAAGAAACATCGGAATAATAGCATTTTTCCCTTAACCAAGATCCATAGTTGCGGCATTATGAATTTCTGATGGCTGTCCATAGACGTATGTATAAGATTTATATAATTGATGATAAGGAAGTTACTGGTTTTTATCGGCTTTATCATAGAAGTGCAGAGAAATAATAAGTAATTTTGCAAAAAAAAACTTATGAATAGAACAGCATTGATTACAGGGGCATCAAGCGGTATTGGCCTTGAAATGGCACGGATACATGCGTCCAGAGGAGGCAACCTTGTTCTTGTGGCACGTAACCTTAAGAAACTCGAAGAGTTGAAATCTGAATTTGAATTAAAATACAGTATCAGGGTTCATGTCATTGGCAAAGACCTTTCCGTAACCGATTCTGCAAAGGAGATTTATGAAGAGGTAAGACAACAGAACATAAGTATTGATTTTCTTATCAATAATGCCGGCTACGGCGATTATGGCCTTTTTACAGACACCGACTGGGAAAAGGAAGCCCGGATGTTGCAACTGAATATAGTCACACTGACGCAACTCACAAAAATCTTACTTCCTGATATGATCAGCAGGGGAGGTGGAAAAATTATGAATCTGGGTTCAACGGCTTCGTTTCAGCCGGTGGCACTCATGACCGTATATGCAGCCACCAAAGCTTACGTTTTGAGTTTCTCACAGGCTATTCACAGTGAACTTGCCGGTAAAGGAATTACAGTTACAGCCCTGTGTCCCGGCCTGACCGAGAGTGGCTTTGTGGATGCAGCTGCGATGGGCGACAGCAAAATGACCACAAAGAAGTTGCCCACTTCGCGGGAGGTTGCGGAATATGGTTACGATGCGATGATAAAGGGCAAAGCCATTGCCGTGCATGGATTAAAAAACCGGCTGTTAATATTTTTGCAAAGGTTTGTTTCGCGGCGTATGGCGGTGGAAATGACAAAACACCTGATGGAAACTAAATAACCGTTTGCCGGCTATTTGTTCTTTTCGTGGTATTCTTTGATAAAAACCTCCCAGGTTTTGTCTTTATGTTGATTTTCAACGAAGTACAGTAGAATGGGGTAAAGAGCCTCCGGTGTCAGATATTGGCTTGTGTAGGAAATATACTTCAGGTCTTCATCAAAAAACAGTAAAGAGGGCAAAGATATCCTTTCACCGATAAGCTGGTGAAAAAAAGGATGAAAGGCTTTGTTTTCAGAAGTATTTACAAAAAGCTGGTTCTGATAAGCGATAGTATCCATTGTTTGGGCATCCATATACACCGTGTGAAAGTGTTCGCGGATGTACTGTGTAACCGTACTGTTATTGATGGTGCTCCGGTACATGGTTTTGCCCCCGTTGCACCAGGTATTATTGACAAACAAAAGGATTTTTTTCTTTGTTGTTTTATTCTTTTCGGCCACCTCCTTAAACGATTTCATCCAGGTGACGGTATCATTTGTTACCGCTCCAGAATCGGGATAAAAGGCCTTAAAGAAGTAATTGCGGAAATCCATCACACTGGTGGTATTAAAAATGTATTCTACGGTGAAAACCAACATGGGTTCTATTTCTTTTTCACTCAGATAGCCGGGCGCCACTGCTTTAAACTGATAGTTGTTGTTGAAAAATATGATGGTCGGATAGGATAGTTTTCCTTCGAGCAGGTAAACAGCCAAATCGTTGGCAGAACGGTCACCCGGATTTTTATTGAAATACTTTTTCTCTAAGAATTCAATCGTATCATGTGTTTCGGCATTGAAACGAACGGGATAAAAATAGGCGTTGATATAACTAGCGATTCCGGAATTCGAGAACGTGGTTTTCATCATGTGCTTGCACCATCCGCACCAGTTGGTGTAGACGTCTATCAGCATGGGTTTGGGCTGGGTTTTATTCAGTTCCTGTGCGGTTTCAATATCCAGCCATTTTACAAGGCCTGTGTTTTCAGGTTCGGCCTGCTGTGAAAACACTTTCAGGCAGAGCTGGAAGATCAATGCAGTGCTGATTACTATATTTCGCATAATTTCTAAGTGCGTAAAATGTCTTAGTGGTTCCAAAAAACGTTTCGATTGACAAAGATACACAACCTTCTATTTTAAGCGGTAAAGAACAGCCTGTTCGGTGTAAAAAATTTCAACGATATCGAGCATGATCAGGTTTACCAGTATTGTTTCCGATTGTTTTTTATTTATTCCGGCCAGCCGGCAAAATTCTACCTGATTGATATATGGATTGGAAGTCAGGTAATCCAGCAGTTTTTTTTCTTTTTCGGTAAAGGTGATATGGGTAGGACAGGCTTTGAGTTTTCGTTTCCATACCCGGACATGAACCGGGGAAGCGGCAAAGTTCTTGTCATCAACCCTGACATAAGCAAGCCATTTACCGCTAAACTCCTGAGCATAGCATATTTCATCGGTCAGTTTGGGGATAATGATTTCCAGCACAGTTTTTCCAGCCTCGTTCCACTGGTGTATTTCGAGGTTCATGGTCGGTTTGCAGTACATCTGGGCTGCGGCTTCCGCCATATATATTTCTTCCTCACTACGCACGCCGGCGATTTTTCCGTTGTCTTTCACACCGATAAGCAGTATGCCGCCGTCGGTATTAGCAAAAGCTGAGATGCTGCGGGCAATTTTCCGTGAATCAGATATCTCAAATTTAAAATCCAGGCATTGGTGTTCACCCTGCTCAATAAGTTTTCCGATATGTGATTTTTTTAATATCACGAATTTCTTTTTCGTAAAACAATCAATCCTGTAAAAGTAAGCAGTCCGTTGAGTATCAGCAGTTCAAATCCGAATTTATAACCATTGAAGAGCATTTCGGAAAACATACTCAGAAAGTAACACATAACAGGAGCAATTATGGCGACTATCCAGACAAAACGATCTTTAACCGCATATTTTGTGAATAAGCCAAAGGCAAATAGTCCGAGTAATGGCCCATAGGTATATCCTGCAGCCGTATATATGGCATTGATGACAGCCTCGTTATTCAGCGCTCTGAAAATGAGTATCACGATCAGCAGTATAGCGGCAAAGCTGAGATGAACCACATAACGCACTTTCTTTTTTTGTTTTTCATTCAATTTACTTTTATCCTTGAACCCAAGAAAATCAACGCAAAAAGAAGTGGTGAGCGCTGTTAATGCTCCGTCAGCACTGGGATAGGCAGCGGAAACCAGCCCGACCATAAAAATTAGCCCGGCCACTGGCCCCAGATGATTAAATGCAATCTCGGGAAACAGATTATCAGATTTTGCAGGAACCTCAATACCTTTTGCCGATGCATACATATACAAAACTGCACCCAAAGTCAGAAACATAATATTGACAATCACCAGGATCCCGCTGAAGGTAAACATGTTTTTCTGGGCTTCTTTTATATTGCGGCAACTGATGTTTTTTTGCATCATTTCCTGGTCGAGGCCGGTCATTACGATGGCAATAAAGGCTCCGCTCATGAATTGTTTCAGGAAAAAGTTCTTGCTGTGCCAGTCGGCTTCCACTACCCTGGTGTATCCGGCATCACTTATCTTTGTAAAGATATCGCCCAGGCCGATACCGAGTTCATTGGAAATGAAATAGATCGACAGTATCACTCCCAGTAGCATAAAGGTGGTTTGCAGGGTGTCGGTCCATATTATTGTCTTGACACCACCTTCAAAAGTGTATAAAATTATCAGTACAATAAAAACGAGTACCACTAACCAGAAGGGGACGCCCCAATAATCGAAAACAAACACCTGAAGTACGTTTACCACCAGAAACATGCGGAATGATGCGCCTATCACCCTGGACAGAAGGAAATAAAAAGCTCCCGTTTTGTATGACCAGAAACCGAAACGCTGGTTAAGGTAGGCATATATGGATGTAAGGTTTAATCTGTAGTATAAGGGGAGCAGTACAGTGGCAATAACGGTATAGCCAATAAGAAATCCAAAAACAAGCCCCAGGTAGGTGAATTGCTGTGTTCCGACAAGTCCCGGAACCGACATAAAAGTCACCCCGCTTAGCGATGCTCCGATCATGCCGTAGGCCACTACATACCAGGGTGAACTTTTATTTCCTATGTAATATGAATCGTTGTTGGTTTTGCGTGATGTGATCCATGTTACCACAAACAGCATGATGGTGTAGGCAATAAAACAAAGCAGAATATAAATTGGTTTCATTTTGTGATTTTATGCAAATTTAGTATTTAGCAAATATAACCCAAACTGACACTTTATTAGTTATGAACAGAAAGCGTTTGATTAGTTGTTTTTTTATGGTTCCGGAGGCAATAATCTTATGGTGGTTTTACTTGCCAAATATCATTATATTTATTAATTTTGTAAAAAAATTCAACTCGTATGTCTATAAAAAAATATCTTATGCCTAATTTTTACGTTATCGGGTTGCTCTCCCTTAATTTTATTTTTTCAGGTTTTTCTGCATTGGCTCAGCAGGTGACAAAAAGGGTATTGTTTATCGGCAACAGTTATACATACGTGAATAACCTTCCCCAGATGGTGGCAGATGTTGCGGTTTCGGCAGGCGATACACTTTTTTTCGATAGCAATGCTATTGGTGGTTATACTTTTCAAATGCATACGACCAATGCTACCACACTCAATAAAATCAGTATTGGAAACTGGGATTACGTGGTGCTGCAGGAACAAAGCCAGCTGCCTTCGTTTCCGATCAGCCAGGTAGAGGCAGAATGTTTTCCTTATGCCAATAAACTTGACAGTTTGATCAATGCCGGTAATCCTTGCGCAGAAACCGTGTTATTTATGACCTGGGGCAGAAAGAACGGCGATGCCTCCAATTGTGGTTTCTGGCCGCCCGTGTGCACCTATAATGGCATGGACAGCCTGCTAAACCAGCGTTACAGGATGATGGCCGACAGTAACGACGCCATTCTTTCGCCCGTTGGTGCGGTATGGCATTATATCAGGCAAAACTATCCTGCCATCGAATTATATAATTCCGACGAAAGCCATCCCTCTGTTGCCGGCACATATGCCGCAGCCTGTTGCTTTTATTCAGCCCTGTTCAGAAAAGACCCGGCTCTGATCACTTTCAATTCATCACTCTCTGTCGCTGATGCGGAAAATATCAGAAATGCCGTTAAACTGATTGTTTATGACAGCCTGATGAACTGGCATATTGGCGAATATGATCCGTCGGCCTCTTTTTCCTATGCTGTTTCAGGTGCTCATCAGGTAACATTTACCAACAGCTCGGCACATGCCGACAGTTTTAGCTGGAATTTCGGCGATGGCAACACTGCCGTTGATGTCAATCCAACGCACACTTATCCCATGGATGGTACTTATACGGTTACTCTGGTGGCTGTCCGCTGTGGTTTGCAGGATACCACGGAACAGATAATAAATGTTACCCCCATGGGTGTTTCGCTTGAAAACCAGTCTGTTGCCGGTTCGTGGAACGTTTATCCGAATCCGGCACAGGCATCACTTACCGTCCGGAAGAATGACCCGGCATGTGTGTTCTATAAAATTTTCAGTCCGGCGGGCATCGAAATGTTGAGCGGGATTATTGAAAGGGTTGAAACGATTATAGATATAAACAAAATTCCCGGAGGTTTATATATCATTCAGCTTTTCAATGAGAAAAATGAAAGCCGGGGGTATCGGAAAATTGTTAAGGTGGATCGATAGTGAATTTTCCACATTGAGTGGTTAAAAGGCAATTTCTTTTTTTGATGTGCTAGTATATAACATCCGAACAGATTCTTGTAACAACCTTACTTTTCTGTATTACTTTTTTGCGTGTCCCCACGCCTTTGGCGGGGCAGGCAAAAAAGTAATCAAACCTGCCTGCGTGACGAACACTTCGGCAGGCAGGAAAGGACCTCCTGGCGAATGCTTCAGCCCGCTCTCAGAAAACATTGAAAATCTATGCAAAGTAGTCCTGACGCAGCATAGCTGGTCAGGAAACCCCGCCTGTGGCGGGGCCTTTGCAGATTTTCAAATGTTTTCTGATTCACGCCACCGCCGGCTCGCCCGCCTGACCGTCGGGCAGGCACGCCAGGAATTGCCTACGCGCCAAATATCGGCTAACCTATCCCGAAAAAAACCGAATTGTTTCGCAGAAACAAAGTGCGCTGGCCTGAAATTATGCCGGTGTCAGGGAGTGGCTTGTGTGTAGGTTCGGTATATATTTTCTTGACTTTTTTGGTACTTTTTGTGTCAAGACAAAAAGTACAATAAAATATACAATATATTATTGATTATTCTGACTTTAATTTTGAGATATATAGAATTTTCCACATTGAGTGGTTAAAAAATCTTCAATATTATCCCAATATGCCAGCCATGAAATGGTGAATTTTGTATAAATTTGTAAAAAAATTTCAGGGTGGCTCATTATCCTTCAAAACTCTTTGAACAGACGGTCAATGAATTTGCCAAATTACCCGGCATAGGCCGTAAATCGGCTGTGAGGATGGTATTACATCTGTTGCGCGAAAACACGGAAACTGCTGATGCACTTGGCAGTGCTATCATGAAACTCAAGCAGGATATCCGTTATTGCATGCATTGTTTTAATATTACAGAAAATGAAGTGTGCGATATATGCGCTAACATCAAACGTGATAAGTCTGTTATTTGTGTGGTTGAAGATATCCGCGATGTAATTGCTATCGAAAATACCAACCAGTACAACGGGGTTTATCATATCCTCGGTGGTATAATTTCCCCTATGGATGGTGTTGGTCCTAACGATCTCAATATTAAACAACTGCTGGATCGCATCGCCGGAGCTACCTGTTCTGAGATCATTCTGGCTTTGCCTCCGACGATGGAAGGCGATACGACCAATTTTTTCCTTTACAGGAAACTATGTGTTTTTGATGTCAGCATAACGACCATTGCCCGCGGCATTTCTTTTGGCGATGAACTGGAATATGCTGACGAGGTCACTCTTGGAAGGTCAATATTGAACCGCACTCCTTACCAGGCAGAATTTCAGAAAAAAACGCATTAGAATTTTTTATTTTTGTGATCTCAGTTTTGACTGTTTGGCCCGTCCCCGTTGTGCGAAGTTTGCAACTTCGCACTTACTAAATTGTAGTTTTTGACTTCAGTTATAATTACACGATATACATTTCAACATTTATTGTCTCAAATAAATTTATCATATCTATATAGTTCCTGGCGATAGACCCGATATTTTGTTGCTATGTAAGTCGAAACTCTTATTTAGTGCGAAGCTACAGACTTTACACAACCAGTGGGTAAGGAGTTGAGAAAAGGGGAAAATTTATATGATGTACGAATTTCCTTCTATGGCCAGTTCCGATTCGGGAAACACACTTCTCGTTTCTTCGATGACTTCTGTTAATTCATCATAACGTGCAGAAAAGTGGCCGATAAGTAATTTGTTGACCTGGGCCTTTTGGGCTATGGTAGCGGCTTGTATGGTGGTGGAGTGTTGTTTTTCATCGGCATTGGCCTGCATATCATGCATAAAGGTGGCTTCGTGATACAACAGCGTGGCATTTTTCAGGTAAGGGACAATTTCCGGGCTGTAACCGGTATCGGAGCAATAGGCAAATATCCTGGGGCACTGAGGGTCAGTAGTGAGTTCAGAATTGGGGTGAATCTTTCCGAATTTGTCCGTAAAGTCACTGCCTTTTTTTATGGCGGCCAGTTGTGGAATAGGAATCTCAAGTTCTGCAATTTTTTCTTTGATGAGGTTCCGTTCTGTGATCTTTTGCCTGAAAATAAAACCATGTGTCGGAACCCGGTGTAATAGAGGAAAACAACTGATGCTGATCTTTTCATCGTTATAAAGATCAGCAGGCCGATTGGGCATGAGATCATGAAATACCAGCGGGTAAAGCAGTTTCGTTCCGGATGCTTTTAATTGCAGATCAATTATTTTCCGTAATTCAGGATTGGAATATACATGCAACGGTTTTGTCCGTCCTAACAGGTGATAAGTGAACATCAGCCCCGCAAAGCCAAGGTAATGGTCGCCATGCAGGTGCGAAATTAAAATATGGTCTATGCGGTTGAATTTCACCTTATATTTTCTCATCTGCATCTGTGAGCCTTCGCCGCAATCGATCAGAAAAAGCCTGTCAGCACAGTCAAGCACCTGGCCGGAAGGGTTGCGTTCATTTGTCGGGGCAGCTGAACTGCTGCCGAGTATCAGCAAATTCCATTTCATGCATATAAAAGTAATTTTTTTTTCAATGTTCATCCGGGTACGTATAATAATTCCATGAAAAATATCACTACTGATCGACAAAAATATTTTTCAAGTGTTCAATGCTTTGTTATATTACGTTCCTACGGAACTTGGTTAAGTTGGAAGTTTCATTTGTTTCTAACAATATTATGTCCCTAACGTGAGAATTCTTATGGAATTGTATATAGTTAGATAATTAGTTATACATTGGTTATTAAGTCCTATAGAGACTTGATATGTTTTTCCGGACAATAATAAAAAAATATATAAATTTGCAGGATAAATTCGTTCATATGAAATTCGTTAAACTATTTATAGTTACATTTTTGTTTGTTTTTCTCTATGCGTGTTCAGGTACCCTGGTCAATGTGGTAAAAGTTGACAACAAAACCCAGCCTTCGGGCAAAAGCGGTTTTTATTATGCGTTACCGCGTACTTTTATCAGAGTTGATATCGTAGTGAATAAAACCGAGCAGATAAAAGGACCGTATAGTGAATATGCCGAAAAATACCTCGGACTTACCAATGTGATAAAAAGTAATTCAACAAGTTATGAAATAAGCGAATATAAACTTTCCACTTTTGCAGAGCCCGATCCGCAGCAATTTTATTTTGTCCGCCTGAAAAATGCATGCTGTACTAATTATGACCGTTTAAAACTTTCTTTAAGTGAAACAGGAATTTTAATGAGCGCCCATGCCTTGGTTGATACATCAGCATCTGAAAATCAGACCTATGTTTTTGAGGAAGAGGGTAATGTATACCCTGACCTTTTCAAATCGTACACCGACCTGAACCTGTTTGAGAAAGTAGATACCATCATTGAAAAAGTAAATGTAGATTCTGTTCTCATTGAAAAGATGACCTTTAAACGCTCGCTGGTGGAGAAGACGCCTGAACAAAAGGCCAGGGAAGCCGCTGACTTTTTTATTAAAGTGAAAGACAACAGGTTCAATCTTATCAGTGGTTTTCAGGAAGTTAATTATGACAAGGAAACATTCAAATATATGAATGAGGAACTTCAGAAGATGGAAAATGATTACCGCAAGCTTTTTACCGGTATCATATTTTCAAAAAAGATCACGTATAGTTTTATTTTTCTACCGTCTCCGGCCAAGCCGGAAGAGTCGGCGATGCTGTTCCGTTTTTCTACGCTCAGAGGCGTGCTGGGTTCTTCAGATGCTTATGGTGAACCGGTATATCTGAATATTTTAAAATCAGGGAATACAGATACGCTGAATGTTTATCAGGTTAAAAAAGATTCTCTGAAGATCAGGCAGCACGGATTTTATTACAGGATACCCGATTATGCCGAAGTAAGTCTTTCCAATTCAAATGAAGAGAACATCAGGGGGAAATTCCTGATTGCTCAATACGGTGTACTTACTTATCTGCCTGCCAGTATGAGATTTTTTGATTTGTACAAAGAAACCGGTGGAATTAAGAATATCGGTGGCAAATAATCTTTTTGTGTATTACAAATCCCTCTGAATCAATTTTATCAACATGCGATTAAATCATATTAGTGACGTATTTTTTAAATACGCCAGTCGGTGTAATGCAATGCTGTAATCACAGTAAACACAATTCTTTCAACCATACAATTCCCGAAACTCTATGAAGTCATTCATAGAACTTATGACACAGGTTATCATAATCCATGCTAAAAATTTTAAGTACACCTCAAATTTACAAGTCACGGGGTGACTAATTGATTGTCAGGCCTTTCTTATAATTGCAGTTTTTAAGTCACCCCGTGACTATCAATAGATTAACGAATTCTTGAGGATATAAGGGTACATGAAAAATATAATTAATGGCATGATATTTGACTTTGCTCTACCCGGAAATTAAATTTTTATTAAATATTCAGAAAGTTAAGAATTTAAAAAATTTTATAACTGTATAATCGGTTTTTCTGTATTTTTGTATTTTAATACTGAATATTTAAAATATAAATTGGTTTTTGGAAATCAATACAAATTGTTACTGAAGGAAAAATCTTGAATTATTATTGAAAACATTAAATATTTCGGGCTGTTTCAGAAAACTGTCATTTTTTAACTGTTTTTATTGAACCGAGAAATCAATATTAAAAACATAATACATTAAATGATCAGGTTTTACTGAAGAGTTGCTTTTGGGTTTAATTGTTAAAATAATATGAATTATTTTGTATTTTTAAAAAAAAAATATTTTATATTTGTAATAGAAATAAATTTTATGTAAAAATGAAACCTTTTCAAAACCATTACGTAATAATGTGTAAAAAATAATTCAATGAATACTATATGTAAACTATTGATTTGTGTCGCGATTCTTATTTGTGAAAATAGACTATCGGTATTGTTTGCACAGGAAGTTATACCTGCTTCAGGTGGTGAAATCTCAGGTATGTATGGAAGTGTAAGTTATTCGGTAGGGCAGGTCTTTTATACCACAAATACCGGAGTCACGGGGTCTTTAACTCAGGGGGTTCAGCAACCGTTTGAAGTTTCAGTCATCCTCGGAAAAGATGAATCAGAGGGAATAGACCTGATGATTTCGGCCTATCCTAATCCGGTTACAGATTATCTGATACTTAAATTAGATGACGCATCTGCAAAAAATTTCCATCCTATGTCGTTTCAGCTTTTCGATATAAATGGTAAGCTGTTGGAAAACAAAATATTAACAGAAAGGTTGACTACGGTTTCCTTGAAGGACTTTGCACCATCCATATATCATCTTAGAGTTACCGATAATATAAAAGTGATCAAGGTGTTTAAAATCATTAAAAACTAAATCAATGAAAAAGATTTTTTTATTTCTGACAGTTTTTATTTTTGAATTGACAATATATGCGCAGGCGCCTGAAAAAATGACATATCAGGCGGTTGTCCGTGACAGCAGCGGTGTATTGATAACTAAAACTATTGTGGGGATGCAAATAAGCATTCTTCAGGGTTCGGTCAACGGCAATCCTGTTTACACTGAAATTCTCAGCCCGATGACCAACAAAAACGGACTGGTTACGGTTGAAATTGGCGGCGGTGGCGGTTTTAATACTATTGACTGGTCAAACGGGCCCTATTTCATCAGAGTGGAAATTGATCCTTCAGGAGCTACTGATTATACCATTAGTGGTACAAGTGAAATACTGAGTGTTCCTTTTGCTTTATATGCCAGGACATCAGAAACAGTTAAAAATGAAATGGATCCTCTTTTCGCTATATCTGTGGCATCAGGAATTCTTAACTCAGATATAATAAACTGGAACAATAAGTTGAGTTCTGAAGTTGATGGCTCAGTGACTAATGAAATTCAGGGTTTGAGCATTCACAACGACACCGTTTTTCTGAGCGATGGCGGATTTATTATACTACCGTCCGGGTTTGACGGAAACTATAATAGTTTGATCAACAAACCAATCAATCTGAGTTCGTTTATTAATGATGTCGGCTATCTGACCTCGTATACCGAAGCCGATGGTTCGGTCACCAACGAATTACAGGCGCTTAGTATATATCATGATACGATATTTCTGACCAACGGCGGGTTTGTCAAATTACCGGCCGGTTTTGACGGAAATTATAACAGCCTGACTAACAAACCGACCAATGTAAGTTCCTTTGACAACGATGCCGGCTATCTGACCTCCTATACAGAAGTGGATGGTTCAGTGACTAATGAGTTACAGATATTGACAATTCATCACGATACCATATTTTTAAGCAACGGTGGTTTTGCCAAACTTCCTGCCGGATTCGACGGGCATTACAGCAGTCTTACCGGGGCACCAACCAATGTGAGTGCATTTGCAAATGATGCCGGATATCTGACTGCTGAGGTAGATGGTTCTTTGACCAATGAACTGCAGACTGTCACACGTATCGGTTCCGTAATAACTTTGAGTAATGGCGGGGGCTCATTTACGGACAGTGTAGTAAATTATACTGCAGGTGCAGGTATCGATATTTCCGGTAACATTATAAAAACCAAAACCTATACCGTGGGTGAATTTGCACGGGGGGGGATTGTTTTCTGGGTTGACGAAACCGGGCAACATGGTTTGGTTTGCGCTAAAACGGATCAGGATGGCGGCTCAGGCATTCGATGGCATGGAGGTACATATACCAACACGATGGCGCTTGGCGATGGCCCTTTGTCGGGGACGATGAATACCGCGATAATTATCGGGAACCAGGGATATGGTGATGGTGCTACCTACGCCGCCCGTATATGCAGCGAACTTCAAATAACAGAAAGTGGTAAAACATATGGCGACTGGTATCTTCCAACTAAAGAAGAGTTAAACCTGCTGTATCAGAACAAAGATGTTATTGATGCTACAGCTATAGCCCATGGTGGAACTGCATTTGCTGTGGCAAACTACTGGAGCTCAACGGAGTATAACAATGGGTTTGCCTGGATGCAGTATTTTAGCACCGGTAATCAGAATATGGTTAACAAGGCCAATCCCAACAGAGTGAGGGCTATCAGATCTTTTTAGAACAGCTTGTTTAACTCTGTCTGATTGGTTTGCTGATCAGCGTATGTGAATATCTTCCGTATCGCAAAAACTTCTGGCAAAAGTCAGGTATTTCTTTTTCCTGAGATATAATACCCGTATTTAGACTCAAACTATTGATAAACCGGATGTGATTTCATGAAACATTAATCATTTTTAATATTTTTCAATGCGGCTAATCGCTGCAGCAGCGTAGGGTGAGAATAAGTGATGAAAACGGTAAGCGGATGTGGCCGTAGATTGCTGAGACTTAATACATATAGTTTTTGTAATCCCCTGGCCAGCTCCTCTGCATTGGATTGCTGAGCAGCAAATTGATCGGCAGCATATTCGTGCCTGCGTGAAAAATAATTTCCGGCAATACCCAGAATCATGGAGATAGGGCTGTACAACATTCCGAAAGCAAGGATTCCCATGTGAAAACTGGCATCATGAGCGCCTAATGCGCCTGCCACGTCAGGGCTGCCGATCACCAGCGACATGAGGTAAAGCAATACCCCGCTGCTGATGATTGAGGTCAGCAGTCCATACAAAACGTGTCTTTTCTTATAATGGCCTACTTCGTGAGCCAGGATGGCGACAATTTCTTCCGTGGTAAAATCATTCATCAGGGTATCGTAAAGAACGATTCTTTTTTTGGGTCCGAACCCGGTAAAATAAGCATTAGCTTTTTTTGAGCGCTTTGATCCGTTGATTACGAAGATGTTTTTCAGTTTAAACCCTGTTTTCAGGGAAAACGATTCAATGGCGTTACGAAGTTCACCGGCTTCAAGTGGTTGCTGCTTGTTGAAAAGTGGTACAATGATATTGGAGTAAAACAAGGCCATAAATACTGAAAATCCGGTTAATGCCATCCAGGCAATGAACCAGAACCAGGAACCGGAAATGCCGTAAATCCATACAATGAAAGCCAGGATTCCTCCGCCGAGAATGGCAGCCAGTAGCCAGGATTTGAGTTTATCGAGAATAAATGTTTTAACCGTTGTTGTATTAAACCCGAATCTCTGCTCTATCACAAATGTATGATATGCGCTGAAGGGTATTGTAATGATGTCATAAGCAAGGCCAAGCAATGCGAAGAACATCAGAGCCTGCAGTATGGGACTGCCTGTGTTGTTGCGGACCAGGGTATCCGTCCATGCAAAACCTCCGAGAATCAGCATCATGATCAGGATAATGAAACTGAAAGTCGCGGTGATCAGCGAGAAACGCATATTGGCTTTTTCGTAATCCTGTGATTTACGGTATTTTTCACCATCATAGATCCCTTCAAGTTCTTCGGGAAGTTTATTACTCCATAGCGTGCTGTCCAGATAGTCGAGCAAGAGGCCGAAAAGATAATTGAAAATTACAATGATCAGGATGATGATAAAAAGGGTTTGTGCCATGGTTTCTTTAATTGTAATACGAAATTATTATTTAACAATCAGCTGAAAAGGGTTCAGTTCCAGGACGGTGCGTAATACCTGTGTATTTCAACAAGGACCTTATACATATCCCATAATTTTATAAACAAGATATCCGATAACTTCATGTAAATACTTTTCCCACCTTACGAGTGCTTCTGCTTCAGGTATCAGGTAATAGCCGATATCGGTGCGCCGCAGGCCGACCAGTTTATTTGTCGGGTAGCTGATTGCATCAATCCCCTGTTTTGCAAAACAGGCTTTTGACCGTTTCATATGCATGGCCGAGGTAATGAGCAGAAATTGTCCTTTATTACAATTGGTTTTAATAATCGCTGCACAGTTGACGGCATTCTGATAGGTGTTATTTGAGGTAGAATCAACAAGTATTACTGAATCAGGAACGCCGATATCCAAGAGGTACCGCTTGATGAGCGGACCTTCTAAAAAGTCTTTAAATACAAGGCTTCCCGAGCCACCTGATAATATAATCTTTTTAATCTGACCGCATTTATAAAGATGCAAAGCCTGTAAGAACCTGTCGGTATTTTCATGAAAGATCAGCCTGTCGTGAATGAAGTCAATGGTAACCATGCCGCCACCGAGTACCACTCCGGCTTCATAGGATTGGGTTTTATCATTTACGGAGTATGGTTCTTCCCAACACCGGATAATTTCATCGATGATGGCAGGATTTGTAAAAAGAAGCACACAAATCACGGCCGCAATATTGATACGTTTCTTCCGTTTCGGATTTTTAAAAATCAAACCAGCAATCAGCAGAATGATGATCCAGGTAAGCGGATTGAGCAGGAATGCTGTTATTTTGGATATTATAAAAAACATAAGTACAAATAAATGAAAAAAAATAACACAATCCCTTGTTTTGCTTCATAAATCAATACAATATCACTTACTTAGGGATTTCCAGGTTTTAATATAGGAAGATTTGAAATAATTAAACCAAGTGTCGTTTCCAATATAGCTTAATACCATGACAGATGGCTGGGCTGCCGGATTTATGGCATGATCTTTCCGGGCCAGCATAGCGCCTGTCTGCAATTGCTTATTTCTTGCCGGAGCAGCATCATATCCTGTTTTTTGTAATGTTTTAAGGCCCAGCAGCGCATCTTCAGGACGGTTCTTTTGTATCATGAAATCTATGGCAGATCTGATAAAACTCGTGTCGCCCGATAGCGATATTTTATCGGCAAGCAGTTGATGAACAAGCCCGAATTGGTTTAATTGCATGACATTGAAGAAGTTTTCTGCTTCCGAATACAAGTAAAAAAAAGACTTATAATTATTATGCCGGTATGCTTTATGGGCATTCACAAGCATAATCTGATAATTGCAGGGCAACAGGTAGGTTTTTTTTTCGTTTATAGCCAGAGAAACATCCATCAGACATTCGGGAAAACTGTCGCTTACCGCTATTGCTTTAGAATACAATGAATCCGACCCGATGAAGTTTTGCCCGGCAACGGCGAGTGCTGCCTGTTTCTGATATCCCGCAAAAGCAATTTTTGCCTGGTGGCAGCGCAGATCAAAAATATTGCTTTTCAGTAGTTTGAGTTTTTTTGTGAGCAGGGTGTCCTTAATCAGTCCATGATGCGAAATGTTTTTTTCGAGCCGTTTCGCAAATAATAAAGCAGAGTCTGTTTGCTCAGCGGCAACAAACTTTTCAGCAATAACAACCTGGCTCTCCGCAACCTTGTTCGCACTGATTTGTATAAGTGAGTCAAGTTGGGGATGGTGTCTGAACCCGAAATCCTGTTCCATATTTTTTGCCTTATCAAAATGCGGCAGGGCATTTTGGTGATCTCCTGAATTTTGTGCGCTAAGGCCGGAACTGATGAACCCATTATAACGGAACGAATTTATTCTTGCCTGAAGCGTATCAATATCTTTGGGAAGTCGGATAATATTCGGATTACCAGATTGATATGCTATGGCATCATTTAGTATTTTTTCAGCATCTTCGACCTGGCCGGCACTGATCTGCCGGGAACAATTTTTCAGCATCGAACGGTATATGCCCGAATGAGCTTTTGTCATGATTTTGTCAAAATTTTCGGGCAGGACGAACGTATTAGCCTCTGCAATATCTTTTGCTTTGTTAAGGTATGATAGCCCTTTTTCAAAACTATTGCGCGAGCTCAATGTATCACCTTTGGCTACATAGGCCAACATGATATTGTTCAGTTTTAACAGCGCTTCAGCATCATTAATAATATAATTACTGTGACTTTTCTGGTAGTCCCTGGCATCGGAAATATATATTTCAGCAAGTTCGGGTTTGCCTTTATCTATGGCTTTTTGAGCCACACTCAGATAGGACTGGTAGATGCCAAACCGTGCCGCTGCAATGCTTTTAATATGTTTGTCGCCGCAAGCATATCCGGGGAGACTGTCACAAAACTTTGCGCATTTTTCAAGTATAACAATAGCTTCATTATATTTCTCGATACGGTTGTATTCATTTCCTTCCGCCAGCATTTTATTATAAATACTGTCAGTATATAATATGACCTTTTTATATATGTTCGGACCGGGATTTAGTTTGCGTAAAATGTAAGAAATTTTATCTGCTGCGTCGTTCAGGCTGTCACGATAGTAAAAAAGTTTGGCCAGCTCCAGTTGAGAGGGCACAAAGTCGGGATTGTATAAAACGGAACGGTTAAAATACATTTCGGCCTTTGCTGATTCATCCATATCTACTGCCTCTAAACCCTTTTCATAGTATAATCTGTCAAGATTTCCGAGTTTTTGATCCAGCATTTTCCTGGTGTTGAAGATGGTTTCCGAAAGCCGGTTATAGCGGTCGATGAACTGAGAGGGATCATATTCCGTTAAATTTAAGTTCCCCGGAAAATCTTTATTGTATTGTTCATCGGCAATCTTTTCGAGTTCCTTCAGGCTGATATCATAAACAATTATCATATCTGTATTGTCAAATTCAAATGATTGAATCTTTTGCAGGCATTGTTCAATCACGGACTCAGATAAAAAATATTCGTCAATTAGTTTGATTTTAGAATCGAAACGGACCTGTGCATATTCATCGTAATGGAACGCAAAATTTTCTACACGGGTAGTATATTTATTTAAGCCCGATGTGTCAGAAAATCTGAAAGATGCCAGCAGGTTGTAGCCCATGCTCAGTTTTCCGTTGGTCACCGTTTTCTGGTACAGGGGGATGGCTTTTTCAGAAAACACACTGAAGTTGAATGAGCAGGAGGAAGGAATCAGAACGTCAGCAACGGAAAAACCTTTGTAAAGTATATCGCCACTGCAGTTTGCATCGGTAATTTCAAAAGTGGCGGAAAAGTTTCCTTTTTCGGTTTCGGTGATACGGTCAATTTTATTGCATTTAAAATCAAAGCGGGTATATTCGGTTTTTTTGGGAATGCTGCGTGCCAAAGCAGCGATGAAATAATTAACCGCACTTTTATTACTATCTGTTGCAGAGGTCAGGGTATTGATGATTTCTGTCTTTTCCAGGTTTTGATAAATAACAATGCTCTGCCCCCATATATATGTTGACATTACGAATGTAAAAACCACTGACCAAAAGTACTTCTTCTGCATCTTGCAAAAATATCACAAATATTGATATAAAAGCCTTACCGGATTTGAGAAACCTTAAATTATTTTAACATTCAACTGTTAATAGGTATGTCCGTTGCAAAGCCGCAAGGAAATAGTTGTAATTGTATTAGCAAAACAAAACAGCGCGTCTGCGCTTTATCTGTAAATGGTAACGGTGCCTTTAAGCTTATGCCTGATGCCGGTTTTTTCAGTGATATTGATCAGCCACACATAGACACCTTCTTCACAGGGCTTACTGCCATTGGCATTGTAACCATCCCAGGATTTATAACAATCCTGTGTATAAAATACCTGTTTACCCCAGCGGTCAAAGATGAACATTTCAAAATCATCTTCATTGAAACCTACGCCTTTCCCTATAAATCCGTCATTTACACCATTATTGTTGGGTGTAAAGGCATTTGGCACCCAAAAAACAAACGACTCCCTGATCTTAATGGTTTTTATGGCTGTATCGCTGCAATTATGGGTGTTTGATGCAATGAGCATTACGATAAAATTCCCGCTGTCCGAATATATGTGCACCGGATATTGTAATTCAGAAGTGTTGTCCACAGTGGTTTCAGGATCTCCGAAATTCCACTGCCAATGGGTGGCATAATTAGACTGGTCATAAAAATTGATAATCGGGTTGTTGGTTTCTCCGGCTTCCGGGTTTGTATAAAAATCGGCCTCCGGTTTTTTATAAACGAAAACGGTATCGAATCCCACAGCATGGCAGCCGTGCTCAGACATTCCCGTTATCATGACAAAGAAATTCCCGGGATAGGTATAGGTGTATGAACTGACGGGCTGGTCCGAAATATCTGAACTGCTCATCAAATCTCCAAAATCCCATTGCAATGTGTTCATGTCAAGGGTTCCGTCCGGAAGGTAGGTAAATTCAACATAAAGTGGCAAACAACCCGATACGGGTTCTATGTTAAAATGAAGGAATGCTTCGGGATATAATATTACAGTCACCGTTGCAGTGCCGGTACAGCCATTATTATCATCGCCGAGAACCGTGTATATTGTTGTAACAGTAGGCGTGCATACCACTGTTGCGCCCGTATAGGATGACAATCCTTCGGTCGGAAGCCATTGATAATTAAATGCCCCGCTGGCGGTGATCAGGGTGGACTGTCCCGGACATAAGGAGTCGGATGGCGGTGTGACAGCTACAGGTATGGTCGTATAGGTGTTCACGGTGACGCTTTCAGATGAGGAGCATCCGTCGGTAGTGCCGGTCACGGTGTATGTGGTGGATGTTGTTGGGGTTGCCGAAACAGAGCTGCCTGTCGAATCCGACAGCGTATTAACCGGCGACCACGCGTAAGTGTCGGCGCCGGCAGCCTGGAGCAACACGGAAGTTCCCAGGCAAACAGAGGCATGATCCGGGGTAATAGTTAATACCGGATTTGGCTTGACAGTGAGTATCTGTGTTGCTGAGTTAGTGCAGTTATAATTATCAGTATATGTGTATGTTATAATATGAGTACCTGTGCCGGCCACCGAAGGATTAAAGCTGTCGGTGCCGGTGATCCCTGGACCTGCATAATAGCCTCCGGCAGGGCTTGCCTGAGTGAGTGTAAAAGGGGCATCATTAAGACAGATATTGTTCAAAGGTGTAAAAGTTATTGAGGGCAAAGGGTGCACAGTTACCGTGACTGAATCGCTACCTGAACATCCATGCGTCGTGCCTGTTACCGTATAAGTTATTGTTGTATTGGGTGATGCAGTAACAACGGTGCCGGAAGCCGGAGATAGCCCCGAAACGGGCATCCAGCTATATGTTTCAGCGCCATTTGCTGAAAGGGTTATACTATCTCCAGAACATAACGCCGGGGAGGAAGGCGCAACAGTGATGACCGGGTTGGGTTTAACGAACACCGTGATCTGGGCGTCAGCAGTACAGGTATACTGGTCGCTGGCTGTAACCGTGTATGTCGTGGTGGATGGAGGTGTTGCCGTGACCACAGGGCCGCTAACCGATGACAGCCCTGTGCCCGGAGACCACGAATAATAAAGTGTTCCGAACGCATTTAAGGTCGAAGAAAAAGAGGCGCAGACAGAATCAGGATTGGCGGCCACTGCTACCGTAGGCGTCGGGCTTACTGTGACCGTGACAAAGTCCTGGGCTGTGCAACCGTAAATATCTGTCACCAGGAGTGTGTATACGGTTGTCACTGGCGGATGTGCCTGCGGATTGGGTATATAGGAGTTCGTAACGCCTGTAGCCGGAATCCAGTTGTATCCGAACGGAAAAGCGCCTGTAGCGCTTCCCTGCAGGTCGGCCATTGACCAGGAACAGGAACCGATGCTTGTATCATTGCCGGCATGAGCGGCGGGCGCCGGTGCAACTGTTATGGTGGCTTCATCGGCGTCTGTACAGCCGTAATTATCCGTGACTATCAGCGTGTATACCGTGGTGCTGAAAGGATGTGCGTCAGTGACTGCAGAATCCGGATGGACTACATTTGACTGCGGAGTCCATAAATATGACAGTGAGGTAGCGCCCGTTCCCGTGCCGTTCAGGGTGGCCGGCGGGGCGTTGGGGCAAGCCCCGGTATTCTGGTCGGAACCGGCATCCGATGCAGGGATCGGGTCAATAATGATCAATATGTCATCGGTGGCCGAGCAGCCGAAGGCATCGGCAAGTGTCACTATATAGTTGGTGCTTGTCTGTGGATCTGCAACAGGATTTGAAATGCCGGGATTGCTGAGCCCGGTGGCGGGCGACCAATTATATGAAAATGGCGGTATGCCCGTAGCTGTTGTGCTGATGATGGCAGTGGGTGCATTGGGACAACCTCCTGAATGCTGATCAGCGCCTGCGTTAACGCTGGGTAACGCAGCAACAGTAATAACGATATCATCACTGGCCGTACACCCGAAAATATCAGTGACGGTAAGCGTATAAGCCGTCGTAATATTGGGATGCGCCACCGGATCGGGTATAGAAGGATTACTTAACCCGGATATGGGAAGCCATGAGTAGGACAGTGGTGCGATTCCGGTAATTATTGAACTGATAACAGCGCCTGCCGCGTTGGAGCATGAGCCGATGGACAGATCATTGCCTGTGTTGACTGTGGGTAATGGGTCTACAAATATTGTTATTTCATCTGTTGCTGAGCAGCCATAGCTATCCGAAACAGAAAGTGAATACGTTGTTGTTGCAGCCGGGTTTGCGACGGGGTTGGGTATGTTTGTGGCGCTGAGGCCTCCGGCAGGTAACCATGAGTATGTCAAAGGTCCCGTACCTGTCCCTGATGCCGTAATGGTTGCATTCAGCGCTGTCAGGCAGTTTCCGATGTACTGATCCGGTCCGGCATCAGCAGTGGGCAGCGGGTCAACATTGATGGTGATTTCATCGAAGGCAGTGCATCCGTAAGCATCCGTCATTGTGAACGCATATACTGCGGTAGCTGCAGGGTTGGCAACCGGATTGGCAAGGCTGGGATTACTTAATCCTGTAGCCGGTGACCATAAATAGGTCAATGGGGATGTACCCGTCGCGGTGCCATTAAGGTTTGCCCCGGGTGCATTTGCGCATGAACCTATGTTTTGGTCATATCCTGCATTAGCCGAAGGTAAGGGGTCAACAGTGATGGTGATGGCATCCGTGGCTTGACATCCATAGGTATCTGTCACTGTCAGCGTGTAAACTGCAGTGGTCACAGGATCGGCAACAGGATTCAGAATGTTGGGGTTGTTTAAACCCGCTGCCGGCGACCATGAATATATCAGGGGTGGCGTTCCGGTTGAGATGGCATTGATACTGGCATTGGCCGCATTCAGACAGGCTCCGATATTTTGATTTGTCCCGGCATCTGCTGAAGGTAGGGGGGCCACCGTAATGACAACGGCATCCGTTGCCGTACATCCATAGGCGTCTGTCACTGTTAAGGTATAGGTGACCGTTGAAACAGGATCGGCCACAGGATTGGCAATGCCGGTATTGCTTAATCCATTGGCCGGCAGCCATGAAAATGTCAGGGGGGCACTACCTGTTCCGGTGCCGTTGAGGTTTGCATTGGCTGCACTAAGGCAGGCACCGAGTGTCTGGTCCGCACCTGCATTGGCGGTGGACAGCGGGCTGACTGTGATTAGCACATTATCGTTTGCCGAACATCCGTTGACATCGGTGACGGTGAGTGTGTAATTGGTTGTGGTGGCCGGGCCTGCGATAGGATTGGGAATATTGGGATTGTTTAATCCTGCTGCCGGCAGCCAGGAATAACTCAGCACGCCCGTGCCTGTGCCTGTGCCATTCAGCACGGTGGTGTTACAGCCTCCCTGGGTATGGTCTGATCCTGCATTAGCCGTGGGTAAAGGATTTACGGTAAGTGGAACAGAGGCTGTATTGGTGCACAATCCGTTTGACCCCGTGACCGTATATATGGTTGAAGAAGTCGGACAGACACTTACAGTGGCGCCGGATAAGTTTCCGGGCATCCAGGTATATGATGTGGCGCCGGTAGCGGAAAGGTTTGCACATTGTCCTGAGCAGATTGCCGGTGGTGAAGCCGGTATGCTGATAGTGGGAGATGTATTGACGGTAACACTTACAGCGGCTGTATTGGAGCACCCGTTGCCGTCGGTTCCGGTGACGGTATAGGTAGTTGCAGAAACAGGGCAGACACTCACATTACTTCCGGATAAATTGCCCGGCATCCAGGAATATGTGGATGCGCCGGCAGCAGAAATATTTGTGCATTGTCCGCTACAGATTACAGGCGGTGAAACAGCAGAAGTTACTGCGGGCAAACTGTTTACGGTGACGGTGACTGAGGCCGTGCCGGAACATCCGTTAGCGGAAGTTGCGCTGACCGTATAGGTAGTTGTTGATGTTGGGCAGACACTTACCGTACTGCCTGACAAATTGCCCGGCATCCAGGTATAAACTGATGCGCCGGAGGCTGAAATGTTCGTACATTGTCCGGCACATATGGCAGGAGGCGAAGCTGAAGCGGTGACCACCGGATTATTGTTTACTGTTACACTGGTAGTTGTAGTGTTTGAGCAACCCGCACCTAAACTTCCCGTCACCGTGTAAACCGTGCTGACGGTAGGGCAAACGCTGACTGTCGTTCCGGATAAATTACCCGGCATCCATGCATAGCTTGTGGCTCCACCACCGGTAAGGCTGGTACATTGTCCGTTACAGAGTAGCGGAGATGTTGCCGATGCGGTAACGGTGGGCATTGCATTAACAGTGACCGTAACCGAGGAGGTTCCCACACATCCGGAGGAAGAAGTTCCTGACACAGTGTATGTCGCGGTTGTCAACGGGGTAACCACTTTTGTAGTTCCTGAGCCCAGTCCTCCGCTCCATATATAGGTCATTGCCCCGCTGGCCGTAAGTGTAGACGAAACTCCGGCACATATAGGATTCGGAGTGGCCGTCAGGGTGACAGCCGGTCCTGTGATATAAAAGTCCAGAGAACTGGCTGTGGCTATATTTCCGCATTGATCGCTTACCGAGTTACAGGAGTTTGGCATCAGCGACAACGTATACGTTCCCCCATAATTCATGGCCGGTGATACCGAAAAAGTATAGGTGTTTTCCTGCACGCCTCCGGAGCAGTCAGTACCGGAAACACCTGCGATGGTATATGGCCCTCCCGGTCCGGTGAGTTGAAAATCACAATTGGCTATGGTGCTGCATAAAATATTTTCAGAAAAGTTCACTATAAGCTGGTTGCTTCCACAGGCAGGCGTTCCGGATATGGAGGCCAGGGCGGGAGGGGTATTATCAAAAATCGAGGCGGTGGAAGGCGTAAAATCAATATTATAACCATGTCCTGCTCCATAACCGGTGAAATTATCGATCAGAAGCGCGTAAATCTGGCCGGCAGTCACCGGTATGTCAGCATTGAACTGGCTGCAGTTATTAGGCCCTTCACAGGTGGAACCGGAGGCTCCGTTAGGTCCGGTATTACCTGAGAGGTAACAGAAGTTGCAACTAACCTGCATCCACGGGTTGGCGTATATATCCGAACAACTTGACGTGGTGATATTATAGACTGCCCAGTCGTAATCATCGGAAGTCACTACCGGTGTTATTAAAAAACTGAGGTTTCCTGAAGACTGTGCTGTAAAGGTATACCAGACAGTGTTATGCTCACCTGTCGAAAAACAATGTCCCGGGCAAAAATTCGTGTTGTTGGCTCCCTGGTTGGGAAGTTCCTGATTGGAAAATCCGACATATGAATTGAGTTGCCAGTAAGTAGATTCACATATGGGTATAGCGCCAAGGCAGTCTTGCACAGATTGAGCCCTGATAAAATCCTGGGAAACAGCAATCAGTAAAAATATCAGGATGAGAACTTTCTTCATGAACAATCTGATTATTTGCCTTAGCGAAACTACATGTTTTTCAGTAAATAAAACTCAGGACAATATCATTAGTAAAATTATATAATTTTTATATCTGTTGTCAAGGTTTTATTAACATTTAATTTTAGTAATATTTAGTAATTGTTTTTTCATACAAATAACGTAAGATATTTGCTGTTACTTTGTTTTTTTTCAGATTACTTGCAAGATAGCACTAACAATAACATTGTTAAGGTTTTAAGTAACATAAAAAAATATGAAAGAAATCTTTTGTGTGGATTGTGACTGTTTGAAACATTTGCATTACGATTTTGTAACGCAAGTTGTTATTAATTCAGGCAGGCAAGGTATCACCTGATGTTGATGCCGGGTATATTTTATTCACTAATGTCAGACATTCCTGTGCTTCTTTAACATCGTGCACCCTAATGATGGCAGCATTGTTCAGGCAGGCTAAAGTATGCAAAACAGTGGTACCGTTAAGGGCTTCGGCAGGGGTACATTTTAATGTTTTCCAGATCATTGATTTTCTTGAAATACCAATTAACAATGGATGTGGTAAAAATCTGAACAGGTGGATTTCACGGAGCAGTTGCATGTTATGTTCCGGTGTTTTACCGAATCCAAAGCCGGGATCAATGATGATATCGTTTATTCCCATGTGTCGGAGCTGGCTGGATTTTTCAGCGAAAAAATTAATTATTTCTTTGGTGACATTCTGATAAACAGGATTTTGTTGCATGGTCTCCGGTGTTCCGCTGATGTGCATTAAAATATAGGGAACTCTGAGATATGCTATTGTCTGATACATGTCAGGGTCCATGGTACCACCGGAGATATCATTGATAATAGCGGCCCCGGCATGGACAGCTTCATGAGCAACTGCCGCCCTGTAAGTGTCGATGGAAATGATGGCATCGGGGAAGTGAGCGGCCAGCGAATCAAGAACAAATACCACTTTTTTAATTTCTTCTTTTTCATCAACGGCCTTTGCCCCAGGCCTGGTCGAAACGCATCCCACATCAATGATATCAGCGCCTTCATCCAGCATTTTTCCGGTACGTTCAAGCCAGGATTTTTCATCCGAATAGCGGTCTCCGTCAAAAAATGAATCGGGAGTAACATTCAGTATCCCCATGATGAGAGGTTTTTCGAGTGATACTAATTTGCCCCGGCAATTCAGAAACCGATTATTCACCATTGTTATTTTAAATTTTTTATCTTTGCGAGTTACTTTTTTACAAAAATAATAAAATACATGAACCTTACGGATAAAGAATACGACGAAGCCATAGCGGTGTGCAGAGAACTTTTTGTAAAAAAAATGAATGATTATGGCACGGCATGGCGGATTTTGCGTCCGAAATCCATCACCGACCAGATATTTATCAAGGCACAGCGCATCAGGAGTATCGAGGAAAAGGGTACACAGAAGGTTTCCGAAGGGATATATTCCGAATTCATCGGGATTGTTAATTATTCGGTTATGGCGTTGATACAACTGGAACTAAATGATTACGACACTATTAATCTTGAAATCCCGAAGGCCAGCCAGTTGTATGATAAGTATGTTCAGTTGGCTAAACGCCTGATGCAGAACAAAAATCACGACTACGGCGAAGCATGGAGGGATATGCGGATCAGTTCCCTTACCGATATCATATTGATGAAAATTTTTCGCACCAAGCAAATAGAGGACAATCAGGGAGTTACACAGGTTTCGGAAGGCGTTGATGCCAATTATTTCGATATGATCAATTATGCGGTCTTTGCATTAATCAAAATCAACAAAGAAAAAAAATAATAAAATAAATTACTATGAGTGCTAATCTTATTGTCATTGTTATTCTTATCTCCATTGCTGTTGCAGATTTGATGCTGTATGTTTTTTCGAAGCGTTTGCGGATGTTTTCCATACATTTGGCGCGTGTGCTGCTGGGACTGGTGTTTATTTTCTCAGGATTTGTCAAAGCAGTCGATCCTTTGGGGTCGATGTACAAGTTTGACGATTATTTCGATGCTTTTGGCATGGAATGGCTGAAGCCGGCCTCATTGGTTCTGGGATTTGCGCTTTTTTGTTCGGAATTTATCATCGGATTTTGCTTTCTCTTTAATATAAAGATGAAGTTTTTTTCATGGATCATGCTGTTGTACATGACTTTTTTTACCATACTCACTATTATTCTGGCTATCGGAAATCCTGTATCGGATTGCGGTTGTTTCGGCGATGCTATTATCCTGTCCAACTGGGAAACTTTCTTTAAGAATGTCGGTTTGATGATTCTGACTCTTATTGTTTTTTTTGGCAGAAACAAGATAAAAAACCGCTTTCCTGATATCTCACAATACGGAATCATGTTCATCGGTTTTGCCATAATCCTTTGGATTTCCGTTTATTGTTACCGTCACCTGCCACTTATGGATTTCATGCCCTGGAAAATCGGGAACAATATTTCAGAAAAAGTGGTTGACACCCCTGAAATTGCCGAAATAAAACTCGTATATAAACATAAAGAAACGGGCGAACTGTTCAAATATACCAGTAAGACTTTACCCTGGCAGGATACCGCCTTTTTTAATAAACTTGAATTTGTAGACCAGGAAAAAACGGTAATTCAGGAGTATAAACCTGCCCCCGTCCATGATTTTATGGTTGATGACCTGAACAAGGTCAACCATAATGCGGACATCATCGGGAATCCCGGTTTTCAGTTTATCCTGGTAAGCCATGACATCGCGGAAGCTGAGAAATCGGTTTTTCCGGTACTTAATGTATTTTACGAACAGTGTGCGAAAGACACTATAGGTTTTGCCGCGCTGTGCGGTTCAGATTTTATCACTATTGGTAAATTAAGGGAAGAGGTCAAAGCTGCTTATGAGTTTTATACGGTTGATGAAACTGCCCTGAAAAGTGTGGTCCGTTCCAACCCCGGGCTGGTGCTGCTGAAAAATGGCGTCGTGCTTGACAAATGGGCATGGCGCGACCTACCTGATTATAAGCAATTTAAGGAAAAAATGCCGGATTACGAAAAAATGCTGCTTGAACTTTCTGCCGGTAAAACAGGCAAATAACAGGCCATGCTCCGGTATATTGCCAAACGGTTGTTCTATGGGTTTCTGGTCTTATTCGGAGTTATTACCATCGTATTTTTATTATTTAATGTGCTTCCTGCCGATCCTGCCCGCATGATGTTAGGCCAGCGTGCCGACAGCGCGTCAGTGGAGGCTGTCAACAGGGACCTGGGACGCGACAAACCGCTATACCTGCAATATATTAATTACCTCAATGATCTGTCGCCGGTTTCCGTACATAATATTTCTGACCGGAACAGCTTTTTCTTTCTTGATGAAACAAAATATAAGCCTTACATGCGCTTGTTTCATATTTCGGCAACGAAAGCAGTGGTGTTAAAATCACCTTATCTGCGCCGTTCTTATCAGAGCAAGGCAAAGGTTTCGGATATACTTATGGAAGCCTTTCCTCTTACGGCGCTGCTGGCTGTGGTGGCTATAGCATTTGCTGCGGTGGTGGGTGTTTTCACGGGCATTTTGTGCGCCATTAAAAAAGATTCGTGGTTCGACCGGCTGGCTATGTTCATTTCGGTGATCGGAATGTCGGTGCCGTCATTTTTTGCTGCCATTGTCATCGCATGGCTTTTTGCTTTTGTTTTGGGCGAATACACTCATTTGAACATGATAGGAAGTTTATATACTATAGATGATTTTGGTGAAGGCGTCCATCTCGATCTGAAAAATATCATACTCCCTGCATTCACGCTTGGCATCCGGCCACTGGCCGTTATCATTGAACTCACACGAAGTTCCATGCTTGAGGTGCTCACGCAGGATTATATAAGGACAGCTAAAGCCAAGGGTTTTTCTTTTAACCGTATCATCAGGCGTCATGCGCTGAAGAATGTAATGAATCCTGTGGTCACAGCTATTTCAGGATGGTTTGCCTCATTGATGGCCGGGGCGGTATTTGTGGAATATGTATTTGACTGGAAAGGTATGGGCATGGTGATGGTCGACGGGCTGAACAAATACGATTTTCCTGTAGTGATGGGCTCGCTGCTGTTTATTGCCGTGATACTGGTTGTGATCAATATCCTGACGGATATCACTTACGGCTTACTCGATCCGAGAGTCAGGTTAACATGACCTGCACTTTATAAAACGGGCCTTACCGTTGATATCCTGTTCTATTTCTACTTCTGAAAAATGGTATTGCTGCGCCAGCAGTTTCAGTTCTTCTGATTTATTTTCATTGATCTCCAAATAAATCTTTGACCCTTTCTTTTTCGATATCGCAAATCGAAAAATAGCATCATAATAGTTCAGCGGGTTTGAATCCGTTACAAACAGGGCTGTATGAGGTTCGTATTCCAACACATTCGGATTCATCAGGGACTTTTCTGATTCGGTAATATAGGGTGGATTGGATACAATAATATCATATTCCTGCAAATCTTTCCAGTGGGCTTCGCTCAATATATCAGATAAAATAAACTGAATATGAACCTTATTTAAGCTGGCATTCCTTTGAGCCATTGCAAGTGCAGACTCAGAAATGTCTGTTGCTGTAACCTCAGCGCCGGGCAGATTTTTTTTCAGCGCCACGGCGATACTTCCGCTTCCGGTGCCGATATCAAGGATTTTTAATGCGTTTTCATGATTGTTTTCCTGTACGATCATGTTCACCAGCTCTTCGGTTTCGGGACGCGGGATCAGCACCGCAGGTGTTACCAAAAATTCTAATCCGCAGAAATATGTTTTACCGATGATGTACTGTAAAGGTTTCTGTTGTTCAAGCTCTTTCACTGCATCATACACCCGTAACAGTTCCGATTCGTTAATGGTTTCATGTTCCGAAGCCAGAAGTTTTGTTTTGTTCATACCGCAGTATGTTTCAAACAAAATGAAAATAAACGCATTCACTTCTTCATCAGGATATAAGCCTTTAAGCTGTTTTTTTATAAATGATTTTATATCGGCGATTTTGTTTGAAGCAACTTTCAAGATGCAGTAATTTATTTAATAATTTTATTTATCTTATATTTATGACGTCCGGATAGTGAAAAATTATTCCACGAACAGTACCAGGCCTTTCAAGTATTCGCCTTCGGGATGGAAAGCGTTTACGGGGTGGTCGGGCGGCTGGGTCAGCGTGCCGATGATCTTTACATTTCTTATGCTGTTTATGGCTGCTGCTATGATCGTGGAACGGAAGAGTGCGGTGTCTACCACCTGCGAACAGGAGAATGTGAATAAAAAACCGCCGCTGTTGATTTTTTGCAGTGCTGCTTCATTTAACCGGCGGTAACCCTGCATGGCGGTATGTCTTGTTTTCAGGTGTTTTGCGTAGGCCGGCGGATCTAAAACGATAACATCATAACAGGCATCGTTTTCCCTGAGAAAATTCATCACATCCGATCTGAATGATTTGTGGCGCTGGCCGGACATGCCATTCAGTTCTATATTTTTATCGGTCATTTCAATGGCGCGTGCGGAAGAATCCACGGAATGCACCAGGGAGGCTCCTGCATTGAGGGCATATACCGAGAAACCTCCGGAATAGCAGAAGGTATTAAGTACTTTTTTGTCTTCACAAAAGGGCATTATGCCCAAACGGTTCATGCGCTGATCGAGAAAAAAACCTGTCTTTTGCCCTTGTTCCCAGTCTACAAAAAAACGGTTCCCGTTTTCGGTAATGATGGGATCTGCAGCATCGCCAATGAGGTATCCGTCATGGACATCTTCAGAAAATTTTGCCGGCAGCGTTTCTTTGCTTTTCAGGTATACCGACCGGAGCTTATCTCCGTAAAGGTCTTTAAGAATTTCTGCAAATCCCTGTCGAAGCAGGTACATGCCATAGGTGTGGCATTGTATCACGGCTGTACCGTTGTAGAAGTCAACGATAAGCCCGGGTAGTCCGTCGCCTTCCCCATGAACCAGCCGGTAGGCATTGGTGGAGGGATTGTTGCACAATCCCAGCTTTTTCCGGTAATTCAAAGCGCTTTCAAATCTGTTCTTCCAGAAATTTTTTTCACAGTCGGTTTTTTCAAATGAAAAAATCCTGGCTGTTATCGAACCTTCGTTGTAATGGCCTGTACCTAAAAATTCATGGTGTGCCGAATATACTTCTATGATGCAGCCTTCGGTTACCATGCCTGTGATCTTTTGTATGGCGCCTGAAAAAACCCAGGGATGAAAACGGCGGAGCGCTTCATCTTTTCCCTGTTTTAAAATTATTTTTGGGAACACAGTCATATTTTTTTCTGGTATCTGGTAAATACAAAACGGTAGGGAAGCAGGGCATCATCGCCGGCATAGTCCACACCGATGCGTGTTCCGGTATATATTTCATGTTCCTGTGCCTCGATTCCTTCATCTTCAATCCATATATTGCTGCCGCACAGGTCGGTGCCTGAGTGTGAAAAGTGAATACCCAGCGCCCTGGCAACTTTTCCGGGGCCCGTACCGAAATCTTTATCCACCTTGCTTTTACCTGTCCGGTTCAACATGACATCGATCCCTGTCATCGGTGAAATGCCGCGTATCAGCACAGCGTCAGGGACATCCCTGCGGTTGGTGACGACATTGAAAAGCGAATGTACCCCATAGCACAAATAGACGTAAGCCGTACCACCCTGTGAATACATGGTTTCGGTGCGTTGCGACCGCTTTCCGTTATAGGCATGAGAAGCATGGTCGCGGATGCCGGCATAAGCCTCTGTTTCTGTAATAATGCCGCCGCAGCATTTGCCTTCAAATTTGGTATACAGAACTTTTCCGAGAAGCTCGCGGGCTATCAGAACCACATCTTCACGGAGATAAAAATCTTCAGGTAATTTTGACAATGCTTTTTTCTGCAAAAATAATAAAATGAGCAAGGCTAATTTTTATATTTTTGTACAATTCACTATAAATAATTATTCTGATGGAAAATAAGATCAGAAAACAACCTCAGCACAAAAAACCTCCGGTAAAAGCGCAACCACAGATACCGGTCGCCGTCAAAACCAATACCTCCTCCAATGCAGGGGCTATTGCTTTTTTTGTACTGCTGGCCATTTCTTTTATCATTTTTGCAAACAATTTTTTTAACATCAAAGAGCTTACCAGTACCTACATTAAGACACACGCTTCGTGGGTGATCTCTGCACAGTTTGTTTTATATGTTGTTGTATATGGCGTGTTTGGATATTTCGGTTTTAGTTATATTAAAGGAAAATCCGTCAGCAGGAGTTCCATGATACTGATGCTGGTGGCTTTTGTTGCTGTTTTGCTGCTGCATTACCTCGCATTCAACAGGGCTTTTGAAGATGTGGATGATAATGCCTCTTATATGATAGCCGCCAAATCGCTTGTGGATAAAGGGGCGCCTTATTATCTGTATTTGCCTGACATGCCTCCCGATACCGAAGGAGCTTTAGGGCTGCCTCTCATGCTCATACCGTTTTACCTGATATGGGGGATGAATTATGTGCCTATGGAAATGCTGATCTTCTTTACCATGGCAGCATCGGTGATATTGTCTTTCTTACTTTTCAGAAAGATTGCCGGGACGAATTTCGCTGTGCTCATCACCATTTTGTTTGCCACACACCCTTATATCGTTTCCTTTTCGAGTATCATCATGACAGAAATACCCTATATTTTCTGGTCGTTGCTGGCTATTTACCTTTGCCTGAAATTCGAAGAAAAGCCAAAGATCAATTATTTGCTGCTGGCTGCGGCTTTACTGGCGATTATGATGACCTATCTTACCCGTGCCATCGGGGCGGGTTTTGTTGTTGCCGTGATGCTGTATTTTTTACTGAAATCCAATATCATCCGGAATATAAAGAACAAAACGATGCCTTTTTATAAAGATGTTGCTTTTGTGAAATTTATCCTGATATCGGCGCTGCTGCTGATACTTTTCCTTGTTTATCAGCTTTGGACACGCTCACTTGGGGGAGGTTCGCAGGCAGAACTGCTGGCTAAAATGAGTCTTTATGACCAGTTCACAACAAATCTCGGATTGGTTTGGCAGGTGTTTTCACAGAATATCTTTTGTGGAAAACTGGCGCGTTACAGTGTCAATCCCGAATATCTTCAGCCGGTTAATTTCTTATGGGTGCTGATATTTCTGATTGTGATCACGGGTTTGGTATACAGTATCATAAAAAAAGAGCTTATAGGATTATATTTTATATTTGTTATGATTTTATTGCTGGTTGGAAATGTGGCTATGCAAGCCCTGACCGTTTCCAGGTACCTGATTGTTTTTACGCCTTTTATGATTTATTTTTTGTTTTCCGGAATAAAATTATTGATCAGTCTGGCGGATAAGAAAGGGATCATTGCAAAAACCGCAGGGATGGTTGTGTTGTGTTTTTTGCTTGGTAATTCGTTCATTGGCGATGCTTACAATGTGCAGCGTTCCACACAAGCCTCACTTTATTCTCCGCCTTATCAGGCTTTCCTCGATTGTGCGGTATGGGCAAAAGACAACCTGCCCAAAGAATCGGTGGTTGCCAGCCGCAAGGAGCGTATTTTTTATATTTTCAGTAATGGTTTACGCGGTTATAAGCATGTTTCCACGAATGAGATCACGCGTATGCAGCAAGCCAAAATGACCATGGATGAGTTTCAGCAGAAGAAACTCGAAAAAATGGCATCCTATAATACCGATTATGTGATCATCGACACCTTCAATGCGGCTTCGGGGCAGCTTATTTATCCGATCATCGAAAAAAATCCGGATAAATTCAAATTACTGAAAATAATCGGTGATGAAAAGAGTGGCGCCTGTTATGTGTTTCAGGTCATTAAATGGTGGAAGTAAAATCTTTTTACTAAGGTTTATTTTGCTTTGAACAAACCATATTTGAGGATGCAGTAGATTGCCCTTATGCCGTCTTTCCAACCTATCTTTTTGCCTTCGTCAACGCCCCGTGCATAATATGAAATGCTTAATTCATAGATTTTTATTTTGGGTATCCTGGCAATTTTAATGGTAACTTCCGGTTCGAAACCAAAACGTTTTTCCGTGAGATGAATGTCTTTTAATATTTCGGACCTGAACAGTTTGTAACATGTTTCCATATCGGTAATGGTAAGTCCGGTGAAGAAGTTGGTCAGCCGGGTAAGGAATTTGTTTGCCCTGAGGCTGCTTTTACGTATCACCCTGTGGACATTTCCGCCGGCAAAGCGTGAGCCGAAAACCACATCGGCATAACCTTCGTGCATGGGTTTTAACAGCAGGTTGAATTCGGCAGGATCACATTCCAGGTCGGCATCCTGAATGATGATGTAATCGCCACCGGCTTTTGCTATTCCTGTGTGCAATGCGGCACCTTTGCCCTGGTTTACTTCATGTTTCACATATTGTATATCGGCTTCAGGATTTTTTTCAATATAGGAAAGAATATTTTTTTCCGTTCCGTCCTTTGAGCAATCATTAACGATAATGATCTCTTTTTTTATATTATCCATCAGGTTGACACTCAACACCTTATCTAATACTGCAGATATTGTATTTTCTTCATTATAGGCGGGAATCAGTATGGATAGTTTCTTCATATATATTAATAGATTTTCTTTTTTAGATCGGTAAACTTTGTTTTTTTGAAAATATAGTGATCAAGGACAATGTTGCCGTGATACATTGGCCCGACTTTATTGATTTTCTGCATTTTTCTTTTTTTTCTGATCCTGTCAAAATGAAGGTAAAAATACAGGTGGGCACGGGTAACCGCCAGATAATCCCTGAATCCGCCTTCGGCAAGAAATTTGAGAGCGGCAATACGATCCATGAAAAGACGGACTATGAATACGGGAATGATTCGGTTTTTGGGCAGGTTTTTGAACAACAGGGTGAGGTTGTTTCTAAAGTTCAGGTAAGTCTTTCTCCAGGAACTTTTCGGTAAGGTTCCGCCTCCGATATGATAGACCATTGAATCGGGGCAGTACATGATCTTAAGCTGGTTGTTTTTCATCCTCCAGCAAAAATCTATTTCTTCCATGTGGGCAAAAAAATCTTCATCCAGTCCGCCATAGCTGTGGTAATATTCGGCCCTTACAAACATACAGGCGCCTGTTGCCCAGAAAACCTCACAGGCATCATTGTACTGCCCGAGATCTGTTTCCATCGACAGAAATATACGTCCCCTGCAGAAAGGATATCCGTATTTATCTATGAACCCTCCGGCAGCGCCGGCGTATTCGAATTTATCTTTTTCGTAAAAGGACAGAATTTTGGGTTGGCAGGCAGCAATGGACTTGTCGGCATCCATCAACTGCAACACCGGATCAATCCAATGCGGTGTAACTTCAATGTCGGAGTTCAGCAAAATAAAATATTCAGCATCGACAAGTTTTAAGGCATCGTTATACCCTTTTGCAAATCCTCCGTTGGTCTGGTTCAGTATGATCCTGATATCGGGGTAATGTTCCCGCAGAAAGGCAACCGAATCATCGGTGGACGCATTATCAGCGACGATGATCTCAGCACTTTCTTTACTGTGCTTAATAACCACAGGCAGAAACTGCTCAAGGAACTTCTTTCCGTTCCAGTTTAATATGACGACGGCTGCTTTCAACAGAGCAAATATATGACTATTTATTATCAGGTAAACAGAAATTTAAAAAGTACCTGAAATTTGGTGTGAATTCAAAGGTTTTGTCAGAATAAATCTTAATAGGGGTTTTTAAAGTATTCGTTACTCTTTCTTCCCCAATGGTCTCTGACGCCGCTGTCATCAATATCGTTGGTGGGATTATTGCGTCCGTAGATTTTTTGTTCCCATTTATAGTCGTTGATTTCACCAATGGCATCGGAATGGATCAGGGAGAAATCGTTGGTCACCAGGTCGGGATTATAGAAAACGAATTTTTTATTTTTCTGGTTTTTCAGGGAGTAGTAATGCCATATCTCATAAGGGTAAGCGCTGGGTTCATAATAGTTTTTCGACATGGAATTGGGAGGCCCGTATTCCAGATAAACACGGCCGCGGTCTGTTTCATATCCTTTGCGGATCTTGGTTCCGAAATCATTATTGACCTTCTGGACTTCCAGGTAATAATCCGCCCAGGCTTTTCCCGGATTCTCAGGGTCACGGGCTTCCCAAAAGGTAAGAAAATATTTTTGCATCGATGACAGATCATTGTGATTAAGCTGGTTTTTGGCATACATGCGTTCGCTTTCGGAAGAGATAGGGTAGAGGCAGCGAATATAGGAAGCAAGAGAATCTTTGTTCGTGTACATTTCAACGAACGTATGCTCCACGGCTGCTTTTTCATAAGCTTTATTTTCAAAGGGCACTTTGGTATTGTCACGTTCAAAATACAGTTTCCGAACCGCTTTTTGCATGTTTTGTTTGTCGCGGACCTCTATGACAAGGTTGTAATTGCCTGTAGGTAAGAGCGACAGGTCGAATTCGCTCAGCACCACCACCACATTGCGTGCTGTTTCTTTTCTGACTTTGATGAATTCTCCGTACAGGTTGTTGTTTTCGTTGACTTCAATATATGAACTGAGCAGAAATTTTTCATTTTCACCAAAAACCTTGTCGCTGTTATATATTTCAGCATAAAAAGTGATCTTGCCAATTTTTTCGGGATAATAATAGATGATGTATGGCATCATTTCAAAACCGCTTTTTGTAAGAATATTTACGGTATCGGTTTTTTTGTAGGATTCAATAAGTTCTATGCCGGAAATGCTTACCTGGTCGGGAGGAAAAGCCACATCAACTGTTTCGTGGCCTTTGAACGGTACCGCATGATCGTTCTTATCAGCAATGGTTATTTCGACATCATAGGTGCCGTTGGGGAGCAGGAAGCGTTGCTGATCAATAAAATTGAAATTAATAGCATTGGTGTCTGCTACTTCGGGGCTTTTCAGATCATATTTCTTAAAATCCTTGATAACGCTATCCTGTCTGAAGATGAGCGTAATTTCTATGGTACCCTGGTATAAGTTATTTGCATTTTGCACATATTTCAGGCTGTTGCCTACCACGATCATGTATGTTTCGATGTAGGGGCCATCGGCAGGAGACAAAAATGTGGAATATGACATGAAGGCTTGCAGGCGTCTTGCCTGTGCCGGCATATTTGAAAACAAAAATGCAGTTATACAGATAAAAACAATAAATTTTTTCATAAGGCTGAAGTTTATATACAAAGGTAAGGATTTTTAGGCAAAAATTAAGTTTTTACTGACTGATGGAGGGTATCAGTCAGTTTGCGGTTGTTTGAGATCAGGAAATGGTAAGATTATTAATGGAAAACTGTGGCTGAAGGTTATATTAAGCGTTTGCGGAAGACACATGCCATAGTCCGTAGTGCTGCCACCTCAGCCAGAGCTATGTTCCAGAAAAGCTGTAATGAACATCATTTCATGAACTTATGATCATAACAATTTCTTATTTCATTAATTTTTATTTCAAAAAAAGTTTAATTTTGTAAGTGAATATTCACTTACTATGAAAAAAGAACTCAGTGTAAGGCAAAAAGAGATACTGGAGTCAACGGTCAAACTGATTGGTGAAGGCGGGATCCAGGCATTAACGATAAAAAACCTATCACAAAAAATTGGTGTTACCGAATCAGCCATTTACAGGCATTTTAAAAGCAGGACCGAAATACTGGAGACGCTGCTTGAAACCATCAGGGAGCATATCTCAGTCAGGTATTTAATGGTCGCAAAATCGGATAAGCATGTCTTTGAACGCTTAGAGGACATGATGATCTATCAGTTTGAGGCCTTTATTTCAAATCCGTCTTATGCGATCGTTATTTTATCCGATGGATTGTACAAGAATGAGTCTTGTTTATGCGACAAAATCTTTTCAATAATGGAAATGGCGCGGCAGACATTCATAGAGGTTATAAGAGACGGGAAAAAGTCCGGAGAAATCAGAAATGATATACCTGATGAGCAGCTTGCTTTTGTCATAATGGGTAGTATACGTCTTATGATCAATCAATGGAGTCTGGGAGGTTTTAATTTTGACCTCCGGAAAAAGGGTAAAGAGCTTTTAAACACAATAATAATTCTTATTAAAAATAATTAAATTTATATTTATGAAAGCAATGGATGTGAACAATTTGCCGGTAAGTCCCAATCCTCATGGAGTTGAGACCAGAAAGTTTCATGAAAATGAACATGTACAGGCTGTGCAGATCACCTTAAAACCAGGTGAGCAATTAAAAAAACATATCACTTCGGTCGATGTTTTCTTTTATGTTTTGGAAGGAACGGGAATAGTAGAGATAGGTGATGAAAAGAAGGAAATAGCAAAGGATATGTACGTTGACAGCCCGGCGCATATACCACACTGCTGGTACAATCAAAGTGACCGTATTGTAAAAATATTGGTTGTAAAAACACCCTGTCCTGTCAATAAAGCAAAGATTTTATAATAAACCAGAGCCCCTGAACCAACTCTTATTGCATCATTTAAACATAAGGAATGTTACTATGAAAGCAACACAGCAGCTTAAAAATGACCATGAAAGCATTACGATCATGCTGAGTGTCATGGAGCAGATCTATGAAACCATCAAAAGAGGCGAATCTCCGGACTGCGGGCAGCTTGATAGTATCATCGAATATATCCGGGTATTTGCCGACCTTTGTCATCATGGTAAAGAAGAGGATGTTTTATTTCCTGCCCTGGTGGCTCACGGCATGTCGATGGAAAGCGGGCCGGTAGCGGTGATGCTTAACGAACACCAGCAGGGCAGATACTTTGTCAGGCTGATGGCCGATGCCCTGGATGATTATAAAAAAGGAAACAACCATGCCGTTTCAGTGATCGGAATAAATGCACTGAATTATACGATATTGCTGCGAAGCCATATTGAAAAAGAAAACAATGTGCTTTTTATGATGGCTGATAAACTATTGACTGAAAAAGAGCAGGAAATAATGGCCGGAGCGTTTGAAAAAATAGAGGTTGAACGGATGGGCCAAGAAAAACATGAAGAATATCATCGACTATTAATGAGTTTAAATAATATTTACCTAAAAAAATAAATCATGGAAGATATTGAAATATGTCATTGTAATGGCATTATGAAAAGCGAGATTGAGAAAGCAATCCGCGAAAAAGGTTTAAAAACTGTTGAAGAAGTCGGAGAAGCGACTACGGCAGGTACGGTTTGCGGGGGGTGCCAGGAAGATATTCAGGATATACTGAATGAGCTCAACAAGTAGTTTAAGCAGAATACCCGATTTCGACTACCTTCTTGCTTGCTTGCGGAGATGGGCTTTGAATATTCCATCCATGTCATAGAAATTCAATAATTTTATGTAACTGGGAGCAAGGTTGTTCGCTGAACCTTCCCTTTATAGCCGTATAACCATTTATTGTTCACCGCTTTATTACTATCAATGATGTGGTTGTTACCCTAAGTATGCACATAAACCCCATTTTTTTAAATTTATATTACGATTCTTGGTAGCGCAGCAGGATTATGTTATGCTGATCTAACAAAACGATAGCTTTAATTCATGCGCCTTACGGGAGCGAGCATGTGCTAAGGCCTTTTGCAGGTTTTATATGTTACATGGTATAGCAAGGCTTGAAAGAAAAGCATGTGGTTAAAATTAGAAAATAATTGTATTTGGCCTGCAACTTAAACAGCTTGTCCACAAAAACACATGCCAATATTTCTAAGAAAAGTTAGTAAATATGGGCATTATTTACTAAGAAATTGTTTTGATTTTGCTCAAATTCTATTTTATAGTATATTTGTCATGTTTAAAAAATATTCTCATGAAAGCAACAGGATTAATAGCCTTGATGGCAATGATGTTCAACGTAGTTTGCCTGCAAGCCCAGAATTATAGCGTCCGCACCCAGGGAGTCCCGGTGGAAGTGGAAAACATACTCATCCTGAAAGATACTCTGAGAAATATGGGGCATCAATATCTTAACTTCACAATCAAGAATGTGGACCAGACACGAAAGATCACGGAAGCCACATACGATGTAAATGGCCAGTCGAAGACCATGAGTTTTCCGAATCACGGGAATTATGTGATCAATGACTTTTACGGTTGGCTGAGTCCTGATAAAAAATGGGCTGTTGTTTACGGGAGTTGTGAAGTTTTGCAACCCGATAATATCTGTAACGACCCTTTATATCTTGCCAATTTAAGCACGGGCACCGCGAAGTTGATTTCCGTTGATAACCGGAGTTTGCACGCCTCGTCAACCAAAGACCTGAATCAACCCGTTTCGGGCTTCAATGCAAAATCAGGGCATTGTATAAGCATTGACAGCAAAGGGCTCCATGGATGGGATGTGGCAACAGGCAAGGAAACCTGGAAAATGAACCTCAAAGAAATAAAGGAGGTACATCAGATGCCGGGTACTGATTATGCATATGTTATACATCAATATAAAAGGGCACAGGAAGGGATCATGGTGGTGCAGACCTCAACGGGTGCAAAAGTTTATGAACACAACACCGGGACTTATAACATCAGCGCCTATTATGATGGACCAGGCAACGCACTTTATTACAAATGCCCAATGGAGTCATACTGCAAAAAGATATCCATGACCACCTTCACCGAAGAGAAGACTTTTTTCAACAATATTATTCCTTTTGACGAAATCAGCTTTTACGATAACAGGAAATGGGTTCGTTTTTCAAACGGAGCAGATAATGTTATGTTTAATACAACAACCGGCGACAGGCTGAACTGGACAACCAAAATAATAAATTACAACTATTTTGGCGCCAACACCAACGGCGAAGAATCCGTTCCGTTTTATGTTTCGGAATACATGATCTATCATAGCGATGAGTTCTGGTTTGTGATAAATAAGAAGACAGGCCGCTTTATCTATGAAAATAAATTCGGAAATTCTCTTAGCAAATTTGGCATTTACAAGGATAGCATTTTTGAAACCGGGATTACCGCTTCCAGTAATTTATACGACAAGAGTTTATTATCCAGAGGCTTTACTGAAGACGGGAAAGCCCGCCTGGTTGAACGTATGGCAAAGTTGAGCCCGAAGGTGGTAAATTCCAATTTTCTTAATCTGCTTGATCCCCTTACACTGGAGACCAAAGAAAGAATCGTGAATGCCATGAAAAAGAACATTGCCGGTTGGGCCTTTGTTGAAGTGCCTTCTGAGACCAGTGCAGACCCCAAAACAGTAGTGGTATTCGTCAGATCATATCCTGCAGGGACCTATTGCGTTCCGATGGTCATGCAAAAAGTAAGCGCCGGAATAAACCTTTCCGTAAGCTATGCATGTATTTATGCCCAGGTGACTACATCAAGCCCGCATACCCGCGATGAAATTGTAGAGGCAGCAAAACAGGTCAGGCTCAAGGAGTATGGTGCCAAAATGAATGGGTACAATGATTATGATGTCATGTTCTTCAACAGAACATGCAATGATTGTAAAGACCTGGTAAATGCAAAGTATCTGCTATCCGATTTTCAGGTAACTTTCACCACGCTTCCGTGAAAGCAAAATTCTACGATATTTCCCTTTACTCTTAGCTCCAAGAATTTTAAAATAGGGGGCGATAGACAACGATGAACAATGATATTATTCTGATTTTTTGCTCAACATGGACTAATTGTGGATTAATATTAATAACAAGGGATTATTCGCTGCGCTCATTATCCGGGAGGGGGTGGCTTCAAAACATTAAAATCTGTCTGCTATGCAGATGCTTTTTTGTTTTCAGGAACACTTTCAAACAAGTTTCTATATAGTAAGAACCCATAGTTTTCGGGATTACTCGTCCTCCTGTTGTCGGACTCGTGACCCCAAGTGGAGGGTGCTTCAAAACATTAAAATCTGTCTGCTACTCAGGCATTTTTTTTGTTTTCGGGAACACTTTCAAACAAGTTGGAGTGTTCCTGAAAACAAAAAAACCGGCTGGCGCCGGATTTTAATGTTTTGGCGGAGAGTGAGGGATTCGAACCCCCGGAACCCTCGCAGGTTCAACGGTTTTCAAGACCGCCGCGATCGACCACTCTGCCAACTCTCCGCCGCAAAGGTAATATTTTTTTAAATGATACCAGCTTTCTTTAAAAAATTATACCCATACGGTGGCTGAGGCTCTCGAAGTCACCGTAATTGACAGCACCATGAAAATTACTGGCACAGACCTCCGGTATTATCAATCAATTTTCTATACGGTGGCTGAGGCTCTCGAAGCCACCGATGTTGACTGCACCATGAGAATAATTTACCACAGAAATGGTTTATTAATCAATTTTCAATAATCTGAAATATCTGCTATGGCCTGCGCTGCTTAATCTCAATGTATAAACGCCTTTGGAGAGATGGCTAATATCCAGATCAAATTGTTGGTTAAGATGGGCCAGTTCTTTAGAATAAACCATCATGCCGGTCATCGAAATGATGTCAGCGCGCACCGTTGTTTCAAAAAGCAGGCCCGGCACAATGGTGATAATATTTTGGGCAGGATTGGGATAAATGTTTATATCGTCAAACACAGCTGCTTCTGCCATTCCTGCAGGCATTAGGATAATTTCCCGGTAAACCGTGTCGGAGCATCCTCCGTTGGATGCCGCCAGCATCACGGTGTAAGTCCCGTATGCGGGATAGGTATGGCCGGGATGCTGAGATGTACTGGTCGCACCGTCGCCGAAATCCCAGAAAAATGAATCGGCGTTTGCCGAAGTATCTGTGAAACTAACGCTCAGAGTATCGGCAGTGTAAGTGTAAGTAAATCCGGCCACAGGATACTCAAAAATGTTGGCTGTTACCGGCACTAAGGGACTTTCGCAGCCTTCGGGAGTTTCTATTTCCCAGTCATAAAAAAAGTAGTAGCGGGGAGTGGAGGCATTGGTTCCTGTAATTTTTATCTTTCCGCTCAGGTCATAAGGGAATGTTATTCCGCCGCTGTTTCTGAACATATTGGGGCTGGAGGTGCAGCGTAATGACATACTGGTTCCGGTGGGTACATTAAAATTCAGGTTAACACGGCTTTCCCCGGCAGGAATGTTAATAGTAGCCGTTTGAGCCGGGGAGAGCGCCGCGCCGCTGCTGTTTCTTATTTCGATGGTACGGTTGCCTGCAGTGCTGGCATAAACTTTTACGGATTTTAGTATTACCGGGGAAGAGCAATCAAATAATAACCAGTAGGAAGTATTGTTATACATTGCCCCGCCACCCGACGAATCTGTTTTTCCGACATATTCAAACGGCATAGTAACTGTGTTTGAAACGTAGTAGGTAGTTGTATTTGTGATGACAGGGGTTGTGAAGATATTGCCGGAATAAAGCAGGTTTCCGCCGCTGGGGGCGTCATACCAGTTTATGGTTCCGGAACCTGAGGCCGTCAGTTCCAGGCTTCCGGGACCGCATTGTGAGGCGCCTGTTGCTGTTGGCACAGGAGCCATGCTGATGACGATGTAAGCGGTACGGACCAGCGAATCCTGTCCTTTGCAGTTGATGGCTCTGAGTTTCACCGTATAGGTGCCGTTGGCCGTATAGGTATGGGTGGGATTAGCCAGAGTGGAGGTTGCACCGTCGCCAAAAAACCATACAAAACTGCTCGCTGCTGTTGACGTATTCGTAAATTGCACGGTGCCCGTGCAGTTATCGGTAATGGTTCCTGTAAATTGGGCATCCGGCGCTGCGGCAGGGGCAAGGGCAACATTTACCCAGGTGGCGCTGCCGTTTACCAGTACCACATTATTGATAGTTTTTGAAGTGTAACCGGGTGCTGAAAAGGTTATACTGTAAGTACCGGAATTCATGTATTTGTGATAGTTACCCAGCGGCAAAGCAGAATAAACCTGTGAGCTGTCGTTGGCCTGATCGTAATTGTTCACCCAAACCTTTGACCTGATGGGTTGCCCGCTGCAGGAATCGGTGATGGCGCCGCGTACGCCGTAAAGCGATTCCTGTATATAGTTCAGCAGGGAAGCGTAATTTTCATTCCATTTGGTGTTGAGATTCTCCGTGTTGGTGGTTTTGTCGGCATCGAGTTCTATGGTAAGCTCCCTGCACTGTTTAAAATAATTCATATAGTCCTGCCTCCCTCCCGAAATGGTGTACCAGTCGCCGCCTTCAGTGACTCCGTCAGCATAGGTGTCGGACAGGTAAGTACTGTTGACTGTCCTTGCCGTGGCAACATAAGCCGAACACACTCTTTCCCACCATGCGGCATCTGCATTGGGATTTCCCGAAGTAGTCCAGGCATCCCACGGATAATTAAGCAATTCTGCGCCACCATGGAAATTGGCGCCCATGTTAAAATGATGTGACTCTGCAAAGGCCATAAAGGCTTGTGTTTCAGGCGCCCATGAATTGCCGTCGGGATGAGGTCCGTCGACGGGATCGGGGTAATTGCGGTTGAGATCAACACCTGATAAATTAGATCTGACCGACAATGCCACACTGCTGCCCGGCGGGCTGGAAAACCTGTATGTCCCTTCAGGGTTGGCCAGCGGACATATCCATATTTCAGCACCGTTAACAAGGCTGGTCACCTGTGGCACTGCACCGTAATTGGTCAGCAGATAATTGATCAAACGAAGCATAAGGTAATAGCCTGTCGTTTCATCACCGTGTATGGATGAGGAATACAAAAACTGCGGCTCATTTTCGGCGGAATTTACATTATCAGATATTTTAGCAACGAGAATTTTATAATTACCTGATGGGGTAGCAGATAAAATGGTGTCGATATCGCATAATGCAGGATAGTTACTTGCGAAATTGGCCATCATCTGCTCGTAAACACTGTAAGTCGGATAGCGGTCCCAGTTGGCCATTTCTGCCACGGTGGCCGCCATGGTGAGCGCTTTGGCCTGTACTTTGGGTATGATCACGTAGGGAATGTTTTCTGCCAGAAACTGCTGAAATTCATGTTGATTGGCATAAGCACGTACTTCGTAACCCAGACCGCCGTTCAGGGTTTTTACGTAATCTATGGATAGGATATGGGTCAGGCGCTCATCGATCAGGGATTTGGAGGATATATTAAACTTAATGACAATTTCACCTCGGTCATGCAAAATTTGCATCGCTTGCTGTGTCTGTGTTAATGAACTGTTTTGAGCAGTAATATTCCCCGGAATAATAAATGCAATTAATATATAGATATATTTATATTTTGACATAAGTTTCAGGAAAATTATAAAAGTCATTGTAAATCTTTCAAAAAATAAACGAGGATACATTGCAAAATCTTTGTTTTTTTATTTGTAAAACATTTTCAGCATCACCGATCCTGATTTTTCCGTGCCTGCAAAATCCAGTTTAAATGTATATATACCTTCGGCAAGGTGCGCTGGCGCGAAGGTTATCGTGTGCTTTCCGCTTGATTTTACTTCATTTACAGGTTCTGCTGTTAACATACCAATAGCGTTAAACACCTGAAGTTTTACGGCGCCATTTTCCGGAATACTGTAGGTGATAATCGCATTGCCGCGAAAAGGATTGGGATACCCCGAAATGTTGAGGGTTGGATCAGCGCTGCTCCCCTGGATCATAATTTTTGGAACGATCAGCATGGCGTCATCCGTTTTTTCGCCATACCTATCGGCGAGCACACCAATTCCCTGAAGGTTGAAATCAAGTTCTCCGGGATTTGCACTGCTATTGCAGCGGAAGCCCAGACGGATCATTTCGTCGCCGGCCGCTACATCAAAATGGTCTGTCGTAGCGAAAACTACCCTTATTACACCGTTTTCATCGGTGACCAGCAGGTCGTTGTTGTCGGCTATGATCTCTTCCAATGTGGGATTAATCTTCAAAGTGCCGTTTTTATTGCCATGCCGCATAATGGCGTTCACCAGCTTGTATTGGTGATGAGGATACCTTAATTCAAGCTCCATGGCAGAGAAATCATCGATCTTTGAATCGCAACGCAGCGGTACTTCAAAAAATGCTGGATCCACCAGTGTGATCTGCTCTTCAGCAGTCATAATGATATCTGCAGGAGATGATTTGCTTCCGTTCCATGTGTTCAGCGAATCACGGTATTTGGTGCTGGAGGCATTGTAATCGCCGTAGCAGATGGTTTGCAGATTTATGTTGAGGCTGGAACCGGCAATGGTGACCAAGGTGTCGAGGGCTACCCAGTTGCCCCGGGGGAAATTCTTGGCGGACAAGGTCGGCGAGCCAATTTTTGCTTTTATCCTGGATACATCAATTGCATTTATTGAAGAATTATTATCCACGTTGGCTGCTTTTTTATATTTTACAGGGAAACACCTTGATGGATCCTGCACAGTGTCGCTGGCGATAAAATATTTTATTAATGCGAGGTCTATGGCATTTATATTATCTCCCCACTGCATGGTGTCGGCGGTATATTTATCATAACTCAGCAAATAGCTGCCGTTCTGAATAGTATTGAAATGGTAATTACCTGAAGCATCGCTGGTATCGCGTGCCACTTCAGTTCCTGCCGGATAGTTTTTCAGAATTACGATTACCTGCCCGATATTGTAAATGGCTGCATCACAGGTCGGATAGGACGGTGCCGGGTTTCCGGCATTTGCCTTACCTGCATAACGGGTTTTGCCGCTGATACTGTATGTGCTGCCTCCCGTAATGGTGACATTCTGAAAAGCCGTGTCTGAACAACCGCCGTTTGTGGTGATGAGCCGGACGGTGTAAGTGCCGGCTGCCGCATAGGTATGAACCGGGTGCTGTTGTGTGCTTGTGCCGCTGTCTCCGAAACTCCATAGATGGGATGTGGCATTGGCAGAAGTGTTTGTGAAAGTGGCCGTATTTGAATTTACCGAACTGCTGAATCCTGCCACTGGCAAGGTAAGGATGGTGGCAGTGACCGGAGAGCGGGGACTTACACAGGCATCTTTTTGAACAAGCCATTCATAAAAGTAATAGTAATATGTGCTTCCTGCATCTGTGCCTGTTATCGACAGAAGGCCGGGGGTTGTATAACTATAGCTGACACCTGAATTGTGCCTGTAAAGGTATAAACCCTCATTACAGGATAATCTCATAGCTGTTCCTGGTGGAACGGCAAAATTAAGGTTTACCGTGCTGAGTCCCGCAGGAATGTTCACCGTGGTTGTCTGTCCGTTGATCACAGCGCCTGAACTGTTTTTTAATGCAATAGTCCTGGATAGAGGATTGGCTGAAGTATTATATACGTTCACCGAAATTAATGTTAAAGGAGTAAAAGCATCAAATATCAGGTAATGCTCTCCGGAACTCGTTCCTGAGCCACCGCTCTGGACAAATGTTTTTCCGGCGGTTTCTATAGTCCCCCTTTCGTCGTTTTCAACATAATAGGTGGTGGTGTTTGACAAAACAGGGGTAACATAAGTAGTTCCTGTGTTTAAAAGGGTGCCGCCGCTGGCAGCATCGTACCATTTAATTGTTCCCAATGCAGAGGCAGCTAAAGTAACGGTCCCCGGACCGCAATTGGAAGCGTTTGTTACGGTTGGGGTAACAGCCATACCCGCAATAGATATATAATTGCTCCTTATCAGTGAGTCGACTCCTTTGCAGTTAAATGCTTTTAGTTTTACCGTGTATGTACCGTTATTGGAATAACTGTGTGACGGGTTGGCCAGGGTAGAGGTGGAGCCGTCTCCAAAATACCATGCAAAATTGGTGGAAGCTATTGATGTGTTTGTAAATTGAACTGTTCCTGTACATTTATCGGTAACTGTTCCAGTAAACTGAGCATCGGGGCTGGCAGATGGGACAAGTACGACATTGACAACGGTGGCGGTGCCATTGGTTACCGAAATACTGCTAATAGTCTTGGATATATAACCTGGAGCAGAGAATGTAAGACTATAAGTTCCGGTATTCACGTATTTATGGTAATTTCCGACAGGTAAGGCAGAGTAAACATGCGAACTGTCGTTTGCCTGGTCGTAACCGTTTGCAAAAACCTTAGCCCTGACAGGCTGGCCGCTGCATGAATCGGTGATGATCCCCCGGATGCCGCACAATGATTCCTGTAAATAATTAATTAACGAATTGTAATTCTTATTCCATTCTGTATTAAGATTTTCCGTAGGAGTGATGAAATAGGAATCCAGTTCAATGGTGACCTCCCTGCAATGCTTGAAATAGTTCATATAATCCTGTCTGCCCCCCGTGATGACATACCAGTCGCCGCCTTCGGTAACGCCATCAGAATATGTGTCGGTCATGTAATCACTATCCACTGTTCTTGCTGTTGCCACATAATTGCTGCAGATTCTTTCCCACCAAGCCGCGTCTGCATTAGAGTTCCCGGATGTGGTCCAGGTATCCCAGGGATAATTCATTACTTCTGCACCGCTGTGAAAGTTAGCTCCCATAACAAAATGATGGTTGTTTGCGAAATCCATAAATGCTATGGTTTCAGCAGCCCAGGGATTCCCGTCGGGATGATCGCCGTCAAGCGGATCCGGGTAATTGCGGTTCAGATCAATACTTGCCAGGTTGTATCTTCTGCCGTTGGCCACGGTGCTTCCGGCAGGACTTGAATTATAATAGGTTCCGTCGGGGTTTGCCAGTGGACATATCCAAATTTCAGCTCCATTTAAGAGGTTGGTCACTTGTGGTACTGATCCATAGTTTGATAAAAGATAATTGATCAATCGGAGCATGAGGTAGTATCCTGCTGTTTCATTGCCATGCATGGAGGATGAGTACAAAAATTGGGGTTCATTTTCGGCGGTGTGCACATTATCGGAAATTTTTGCTACGAGTATTTTGTAATTTCCGGATGGTGTTGGAGAAAGTATGGTATCAATATCGCACAAAGCAGGATAATTACCTGCAAAGTTTGCCATCATCTGTTCGTAGACACTATAAGTTGGATACCGGTCCCAATTGGCCATCTGTGCCACGGTAGTTGCCATCGTGATAGCTTTAGGCTGTGCTGAGGTTATGATCTCATAAGGAATATTTCTGGTAAGAAATTCCTGAAATTCCTGATGGTTAGCATAGGCATGGACTTCAAATTCTTGTCCACCGGGAAGAGGTTTTACCTTATCCACAGACATGATTTTTGTGAGGTCTTCGTTTATCAATGCTTTTGAGCTGACAAGGAATTTTATACAAATTTCTTTGCGTGACTGAAGTATCTGTGAGGCCTGCTGTTCCTGTGCTGTCTTGAAGTTTTGTGCGGCTGAATTACCTATGATGATACATAAAAGTAAAAAAAAGATATATTTACGCATACGTATGTGAAATTTTGCCGAAAGGTACAAAAAATTTGCATTTCGTCAAAAAAAATCTGAAAAAAAATAATGAAAATTTTCTTCAAAAATATTTATCCGCAACAGGAAAAAATGAAAAAGCGCGGTCTAAGAAACTGTTTTGATTTTGTGTTACATAAGATTTATGATGGATTTTTTAGCGAAACGAGGCAGATTTTGCAGAC
>DAOORA010000014.1:0-81791 GCA_035389045.1 Bacteroidales bacterium
CCATCTTCTTTTGGCCTTCTGTCGTCGAGAATTATTTTGATTGTTGTTGCCATAATTTTGATATTTGCATAACGATTTGCATAACAAAGTTATCATTTTTTGGCAACAAACTGCATTTATTTGCATTTTATTTATCAACAAAAAACACTGAAAAGTGTTGATAAACGTGCATTATAAAAATATTGGAAGAAAACGGAAGAAAATAAAAAAAGCGGTCGAAACCGCTTAGAAGGCTGTTGCTCTATCCCCTGAGCTACGGGACCATTCCGGGTCTTATAAAGTCGGGGTAGCAGGATTCGAACCTGCGACCCCCTGGTCCCAAACCAGGTGCGCTAGCCGGGCTGCGCTATACCCCGAAAATCAAATCACGATGTTTTTGTAGCGCAAAAGTATAAAAAATTAGGAATAACAGAACTTTTTTTTCTAATTTGTTCTTTTGAATTACTAATATGCAGCCTTTTAAAGGCTAACTCGCGGATTATTAATATCTTTGAAAAATAAAAAATACAATGGCAGTATCATTTTAATATCAAGAGCTTTTTCGAAAAAGTCTTATCCTCAGCAATCAGCCTTAAGAAATATGTACCTGCCGGGATTTCTCCAGAATTTATTATCACACTGTAGCTGCCAGTCTTAAGACGACGATCCATAAACTTCCGGATATACTGTCCTTCATTGTTGAACAACTCAAGCGTGACTTTTGCTTCGGCACTGAGCGAAAAATTAATCGTAGTTGTTGTAATTACAGGGTTGGGGCAAATATCACCAAGCCCGGATTCCATCGGCAAATCCTGATCGTACTCAATTGCAGTAGCATAAATCCCGTGCGGTCCCGACCCTGTTGGATTTACGCCATGACAAACCACACATTTATTGAGCGTACCGGGATAACCCTGCAGCGTGATGTTTTGTAAATTGTCATTGGCTTGTAAAGTCGGAACAATGGCATGAGGTGATCCATGACATACACTGCAATATAAATTTCCATGTCCTTTTGAGTTCCTGAAAAGCGTTCCGGGTTCTGAAGCATGGCTTGCCCCATGGCAATAACTGGTGCCACAATCCGGTTCCTGAAGCCATGCCTCACGGCCATTATCAATAGTATTGCCAACATTAGCCACAGTGCCATGACAATCCTGACACACCATGCCTCCCTGCTTCATAATATCACGGAAACATTGAGTATTAGGCCCAGGATGGCATTTGTAACAATCATTTGTCTCACTTCCATGCTTTTGATGAACTACCTGTGAAAATGCTGGTACGCCAACAGCTCCAGGCAAACCAAGAGCATTATCTTTATGGCAGCCTGCACACAAAATGGGAGCATTTGCCGGATTGAATCCAGGCACAGGTTCATGCATATTTAAAATTTGCAATTCACTGGAATGACAACCGCTGCTTACACAATTGAACTCATTTGAAACAGGAATCACTGACTGAGTAGATGCCAAAAGGTTGTTTGTGGTATCATATACCTTAATCAGCGTTAGCTGATAAGGATGTTCATTTACAAGATCACTATCGGGATAAGGGGTAATAGGAATTCCCTCCACATGAAAAAAGTTACCGGTTTTACTCATAGTGCCCGTCAACCCAACTCCTGTGAGTCCAATATTATTAACAAGCGTAACACCAAAAAGGTGGTTTACATAAGACCAGAAATCTGTTTTACCAACAGAATAAGTGTTCCCGGGTATTTCATAAGTTACATGATACCCTGTAGTGAGTATTTGGGGTAAATTTGATACATCTCCCACCAAAATCACCTGTGCATGATGGTTGTTATAGGGAGGCAGAACTGAAAAATTTCCAAAAAACTTATTTGCACAATGCATCCCGAGATCATTCCATGCAATTATTATGTAACCCGGAGTTTTCGTATTTTTACTTTCAGATTTCGCACCCTGATGCACAAACATTAATAAGAAAATTACAGGTGTTATAATAGCAAAAATTAAAATATGTATATTTTTTTTCATATTACAAAAGTCTTGTAGTAACCAATTTTTTCTGAGGTATGTATTACAAAACTAATGAAAAATTCTGTCAATTTCAATCTTTAAGTTATATTTCTCTTCTTATTTTTTGTATATAAGAGGCATACATCATTGCTTATTCAATGGGGAAAGGCAATAATGACCTGATTTTCATTCTCATTATTGCCTAAGTATTCCGGATAGCTGTTTCACAACCATTTTGGGGGAGCATCTCAATAAAGGCAAAGTGCTTATTGTTTACAGAAAATCTTCAAACAAGTTTGAGCGTTCTGCAAAACAAAAAAAACGGCTGAAGCCGGTTTTAATGTTTTGGCGGAGAGAGGGACTCTTATTGCCTTTCTCTCTGTCACTTTATTTTCAACACTTTCAGATAACTAACAAATTCAAATACACCTCTTACTTCACCGTTTAATTTACTTAATTAAAATTCATTTATGCCTTCTTGCGTGTCCGCAAAGAAAGATATCTATTTTTCAAGTATTCCATAGAAATTTCTTTGCTTTTTTTTTTGCACATTTTTTTCAACTGCATATCACTCTAACAGTTCCAAGTAATTCGATTCATAAAATTACTAATCGGTATTCTATCCCTCCAACTTTTCTGTATCTGATTTTTTCCTGTTATTTCCTTTTTTTGTTGTTCCAGGTAGCTGTATATAATTTTCCGTAAAAAGTATTTTAAATGAAAAAATCCTTTTTATCTATGTGCGCAAAAAATTTCTTCTTGTACTATACATTAATAAATAGGCTCTTTTTTCAGGATTTTTAAGAAATGATCTTGCAGTCAGTGTTTCTACAAATGCCTGCTTTTCTATGAATGGAAACATCAGTTTTTCTATTCTGGTTTCGTTTACTCCAATTCTTTTTCCAAATTCGATGAAATCATCTTTACAAGGATGCCCATTTTTATCGAAGTTGGCAGACTTGAAATTGTCAGCAAATAATCCTTTATCCAATGCAAAATCAGCATCATCAAAATGCATTCTTGTGTTTACAAGGTCGTATGCGGGACTTAAAATGTAATCCCCCCCCGGGGTTTCCAATAATGAGAAATTCTTTAGATGTGCATCACCATTGCTAAACAAGTAATTAAAGAGTATTAACGAAAAATACCTCTCTATTTCAATTTTCCATGCCGGGACAAATTTTTGGATTAGTTTTCCTATCTCTTCATAGCTATAACTGTACTTATAACCGGGTCCCGCATTATCCTTTGTTTTACCGGCCAAAGATGCAAAATCTTCCTTACCCCATTTTGTCATGTCACTCTTCACATCAAATCTTTTGGTAATGTATGCAGGTGTCCCGTCTTTAAAAAATATCATTGCATTTTCGGCTGTATTTATTCCGTACACTTGTCTTGCTATCTGCATGGTCAAATGCTCGTTTGCTGGCACCTGATCCACTTTTTTCAGATCCCTGGGTATTGGTTTCAATATGTACGTTCCCTGCTCTCCTTCTTTTGTCAACCGGAGCATATTCTTTTCAAGCGCCATACTCAATTTTTCCTGAACTCCTGAAATTGATATTCTCTTACGGTTTTCCATAAATTGCTCAGCCACCTCTTCGTTTTTCTGAGGTGTTTGGTATTGCAATAAATGACTGACCTTTTTACCATCAAATAAGTTTTTCAGGCAACTTGCGCTATACGTAGTATTTCCTTGCGCTAAAGTACCTGGACAATATTGCAGTTCTTCTGCTGTCATTTTCATTTTATTGGTTTTATGGTTATAGCTCCGATTGTATCAATTGTTGATGTGGCTGCCAGCAATCCAAAACTATCTTCAGGGTCAATTTTTAGCCGGGTACATTGTAATTTTTTGTTTGCTCCTTCACTTAGCATATTGAAAAAAAACGGGAATAAGGTTTTACTTTTGTATTCCTGTTGTATTTTGGGCATTGTTAGGCTAATTGCTGGTTTTGCTTTGTCAGAGTAATAAATATCATCGTATCGGAACAGGTAACTTTGTTTACTTTCCTCTATGAGCAGTCCAGCCAGATCATTATTTCGGTAAACTTCTACTTTTCTCATGTATTCAGAAGTTTGATCGTACAACTAATTTTATTTCCATTCCAAGAACATCTGCCAGTTTGTACATGGTTTCAAATGTGGGGTTTCCTTTTCCGCTTTCAATTGATTTCAATGTTCGTAAGCTCACATTTGCGAGTTCAGCTAAGTGTTCCTGTGTTACACCCAGCACTTCCCGTCTTTCTTTAAGTATTTTTATTAAATTCTTTTGGTGCATTTTATTGCTCTTTTTGATGCAAATTTACGAATAATTTTTGAAAAATACAAGGTAAAGTGCATTTTATTGCTCTTTTCATGTAAAATCATTATTAAACACATTGGTTATAGCATAAAAAGTGTATTATATTACACCTAATACCTGTTAACCTGAGTTCGTGTTAAGAATATCGTCTTTTTACTCCGTTAGGAGTTAAATATCAATAGCAAAGAAATGTAAAAAACCTTTAATTCTCCATTAGGAGATTAACGGTATAATAATGTTTATGTCCTACGGACAAAATATTCTACACGTTTTTGTTTTTCTATTGATATTAATTGCCTACGGCAAATATTAACAGGCTAATAATTAGTGTTTTGACAAAATAGCAACGATTTCTATCCCGAACTCAGGTTGTTAATCATAATTTTCTTTTCACGGCTTTTCTTATAAATCATTTTCCATGTATCCCACGGAATAGGTGATTTTAGTACCATTTTTTGCCTGTTGGTAGAAAATAAAAAACCCCGGAAACTCTTTGTTTTCGGGGTTTTTCGTGCTTTTGCGTCTTACCGCTGGCGGAGAGGGGGGGATTCGAACCCCCGGTACCAGTTGCCCAGTACGACAGTTTAGCAAACTGTTGGTTTCAGCCACTCACCCACCTCTCCAATTTTTTTAAGCTGAAAGAAAAAAATAAATAATATAAAGAACGTACGACAGTTTAGTCCCGATGTTTCAATCGGGATTGGTTTCAGCCACTCACCCACCTCTCCTGAGATGTTTATTAACTGAATTACATTAAATTATCTCAATAAATAAAAGAACTTGCCAATTCCCCATTTTTTAATGGGAGTGCAAAAGTATGAAAATGTTTTATATTGACAAAGATATTTTTTCTGAATTTAAAATACCGCTGATCAATCTCCTCATTTCTTTCCCGGGTAAACCTTCAAAGCTTCTTCAAGGCAAAGCATAGCCGCTTTTAAATCTTCCACTTTCAACACATAACTTATTCGCACCTCATCTTTACCAAGGCCTTTGGTCGAGTAAAAACCTGTTGCCGGGGCCAGCATGACGGTTTGATTGTTATATTCGAATTCTTCGAGCAGCCACTGACAAAACTTATCTGAATCATCGATCGGAAGCCGTGCTACGGCATAAAAGGCGCCTTTCGGTTTAGGGCAGAAACAGCCGGGCATTTTGTTGATGGATTCAACAACAATATTTCTGCGTGCAATATACTCCGACATAACATTATCAAAATAGGATTGCGGCGTATCAATAGCGGCCTCCGAGAGCACCTGTCCGAATGTAGGCGGGCTAAGGCGTGCCTGTGCAAATTTCATCGCCGTTTTATAGATTTCCTTATTGCGGGTGATAAATAAGCCTATTCTCGCTCCACATGCACTGTAACGTTTTGAAACCGAGTCGAGAAGGATTACATTATTTTCTATACCCTCAAGGTTCATTACCGAGAAGTGTTTTTCTCCCTCATAACAGAATTCACGATACACCTCGTCCGAAAATAAATACAGGTCGTGTTTAATAATGAGTTCGCGCAGTTCCTGAAGTTCCGTTTCCGAATACAAATATCCGGTCGGATTATTGGGATTACAGATAAGTATTGCTTTGGTCTTTGGGGTAATCAGTTTTTCAAATTCAGTAACAGGCGGTAATGCAAAACCATTTTCAATAGATGAAATTACCGGTTTTACTACAACTCCTGCGGTAACAGCAAAACCATTATAATTGGCATAAAAAGGTTCCGGAATGATCACTTCATCGCCGGGATCCAGGCAGGTCATAAATGCGAACAAGATTGCTTCGGAGCCACCACAGGTAACGATGATCTGGTGTTCGTTCACATCAATTCCCCAGTGCCTGTAGTATTCAACCAGTTTTTTGCGGTAGGAAAGTATTCCGGCAGAATGGCTGTATTCCACCACTTTTATGGTGGTATTTTTTAATACATCCATAGCTCCTTCCGGAGTTTCGATATCGGGTTGTCCGATGTTCAGATGATACACTTTGCGTCCCTTGCGTTTTGCTTCGTCAGCAAAGGGAACCAGTTTCCTGATGGGTGAAGCCGGCATGGCCAGGCCTTTAGATGAAATTTTTGGCATAATATTATAATTTAAAAAAAACCGGTAATAAAAATTACCGGTACAAATGTTAAAATTATTTTTGAATAAAAGAAATAATAATGCCTTTTATCAGAAATTTTATTCGGTTGTTTTAGCATTTACCGTTCCCTTTATGACTAAAGTAACGGTGGCATTTGAAGCATTTGATAATACAGTGATCGTTTTGCTGAAAGTTCCCACGCTGTTGGTGTTGTAACCCACTTTCACCTCTCCTTTCTGACCGGGCAGGATAGGTTCCTTGCTCCATGTAGGAGTAGTGCAACCGCATGATTTTCTGACATCCGATAAAATCAGAGGCTCATTGCCCGTATTTTTGAATTTGAAGACACAGTCGCCGTTACCGCCCTGTATTATTGTGCCATAATCATGTTCAAGACTTTCAAAAGTTATTTCAGGACCTGCCGCTTTTGAATTTGAAGTTTGTGCGTTAGTAGCAAAAACTGCTAACATTACGAATGCGAAAACTAAAGATATTTTTTTCATATTATTTAAAGATTAGGTTTGTTGTTCATTACTATTGATTGGGTGTGGGTGTAAATCCCTGGTTTACCTGTTTTTCAGGCAATATCTCGTTAGGTTTTTGAAGAACCGTTCCTTTAATAGAAAGTGTCAGGTTGGGTTCAGAGGCATTTGATACTACGCTGATCTGTTTGCTGATGGTTCCTATCCTTTTGGTATCATAGGTCACCTTTATTGTTCCGTTCTGGCCGGGAAGGATGGGATCTTTGGGCCAGTTTGGCACCGTACAGCCGCATGAGGAACGCACACTCGAAAGTATAAGCGGTTCATCACCCGTATTTTTAAATTTAAACTCACAGCCGCCATCAGCGCCCTGATAAATGGTGCCATAATCGTATTCGAGGGCTTCGAATTTTATGCCCGGACCTTTTTTCTGAGCATTCTGAGCTAAAGTGTTGAATGATAAAAGGATAATGCTAATCAGACTTAATAATAAAACCTTTTTCATAAAAATTTTTTATTTAAATACAAAGTTACAAATAAATTTTTGGATTGTAAACTTCATTTTCAAATATAATGCCAAAACCAAAAAACCTTAACGAAATTATTTTGGTTTTATTTGGTAAGGGTTTAGATTTTCATGGAATAAAGTTTTTTGTATTCCGATAAGTCTCTGGTCTTGAAAAGGAAATAAATAATGCCATCATGAATATTTATTTTTTCAATAAAAACAAAATCAGGAATATCAATAGTTTGTAAGACTTTACCATCGAAAGCATTTATCTCTTTGATTTTTGAAATTCCATTTTTTCTGGAAAGGGCATATACTTTCGACTTAATCTGATCGATAATCAGATCATCTGAAAATCCTTTGTCATGATGAAAATCGATGTCAGTAAACGCAAATGTATCGCAAGCCAGATTGTATTTTTCGAGTTTTGATGTTAAAAAATTAAATAAATAAACCGTATCGTATAAGATTATCAGTGGAGCGTTGACAGCAGGGTTCATGATTAACTGCTGAAAACGGATATCTTCCTCCCTGCCGTCGAAATAAGCGCCCCAGCGGTTTCGTTGGATATTTTCGATATCGGTAATGGTTCGAAAACAAGACAGTTTGTCCCGTAATTCATCATAGGAATAATAATTCAGAACCTGATTATTGCACAAATACTGCCTGAGAAAATAAATATCGCCCTTATGCCCTGTAATCGTGTTAGTTATGTTGCAGAAATTTTCATTGCTGACGGGGTTGCACAGTATGATCCTGTCGCTGTCGGTATTGATTTCAAAACTTGTGGTCCTTGACATAAAATAAGTTTTTCCATCATAATCGCTGCAAAGTTTCAGGGGGTTGCGGACATCAACAGCGTTGAGGGTATCTCCCTTGCTGTTTATCAGTAAAAGTTTCGGTAAAAAAATGCTCTTCCGTTCAAAAGCCAGCAGAATGATGTTCTCTCCCGAAAATTCATAATCCAATATATGATAAACCATGCCGGGCATCAGATCCCTGGGGACATCAGCCACTATTTGTATCGGACTCAACTCGTAAGACCTGTCCTTTAGAAATACGGTATCCGGCAAACCTGCATGCAGGACAACATGCTGTGCATAATATGAAATGCGGCTTATTTCAGCTTCATAATCAATTGTTGAGCAAGGAAATGAAAAATGACCATTACGATCAGAAAGCGTCTTCCCGGTATAACCCGAAATCAGGACTTCAGCATCCGGCAAAGGTTCCCGGGTAAGTGAATCATAAACATATCCTGTGATCACATATCCTGACTGAGCTGCCACAGTATGACAACGTAACAGAATAATCAACACCGATAACAGTAGGTTCTTCATAGTACCTGATCACTTAAAAGCCTTATTAACAGTTATCTAAAAATTTAAAAATGCCACAATCACATAAAAAAATGATTAATAAAAAATTTAATATTTTTACATTGTTATTAATTATATAATATCCGGATATCCGGCTTATTTATCAAAAAAACTCTTGCTTTCGATCACGACGCAACCACCGGTAAAATCACCATATAAAGCCGGAACACCTCCTGTATATATCGCAATACTGCCGATAGCGCCCGAAGGGATATGGGCTTTGCCATCCATGGATTTTACGCCATCCACAATGTATACAAAATTATCGCTACGCGCTCCACGAAAATAAAGCTCGCCCTGCTCATCCATATAGACATCCGAATTCAATTTACTGATAATTCCGGAAAGATCTCTTTTTCCGGCGATTTCTTTATATTCCGAAGGCCTTAATATGGTAATCGGGTCGGGACGGATCAGGGGATCCCTGTACTCGATTTTTTCGGCAATTTTACCACCGATGGTTATGCCCTCCATGCTGATAAACAAATCATCCACAAATGATATCTTGCCCGGATTTACCTGGATATTATCAACGGTCACCGTCTTATAACCCATGTATGAAATTTTTATCGAATAGGTGCCTGCAGCAAGGGGTTTCAGCACATAATCCCCGTCAAGACCGGTCTGACAGCCTATGGCAGTATTACCGCCCATGACAACCACATTCGCACCGGGAAGGGTTTGTTTTGAGTCATTATCAAATAATTTGCCTTTGATGGTTCCTGTGTTTTGTCCTAAGACCTGTGCCATAAGGAACACGATACCCGCACATAAAAGAAATAGCTTTTTCATCCTGTTTGTTTTTAATTTGGTTTATAAATAATGATATTTTATCCTGTTGTGTTAAATTACTATTTTAACACAGCGGACAGTCCCTGAATCAGTCAGGATGTTTCTGAACCAAGTTAACGGTATGAAAAATGAAGGTAACGGCTTTGCAAAAACAACTGCAGTTCTTTCCAAATCATTCAGGTTAAATTATCGTTAATCATAACAAGAATTCTTTTACTTCTCTACCTTTACATATTATTTTACAACAAGCAAGATTATGAAAAAATATTTAGTACTCATCATTGTTTTGAATTTGCCCTTATTCGCTTTCCCACAGGTTTACCTAGGCCAGGCAGCCCGCAAATTTATCAGCGGAAGTGAACTGGTACGCTATACGGCTAAAAGCAGCAATCCGGAATACATCAGGTATCGCCCGGAGGCACAACCTTTGTTTTCTGAAATACATGCCTGGATGACCGAAACATTCAAAACATCTGCTGCTATGAGTTTTGTTTTGACCGGTACCGAAAAAGACGAAACGGGAAATATGCACTACCGTTACCGCCAGACCTATAAAGGGATTCCTATACACGAAGCTGTTTTTATTGTTCATGTTTATGATGGTAAAATTCAATCGTTCAATGGAACTGTTTTCAGCAATATGGAGCTTAGTGATGCCTTTTCCCTTTCGCCCGAAACAGCGCTCGAAAATGCCATGGCCTTTGTTAATGCCCAGGAATATAAATGGCAACGGGCACATGAAGAATCATGGCTCAAAAAGATAAGCGGGAATCCTGATGCCACTTTTTTTCCAGAGGCAAAAAAAGAAATAACATTTTGTGCACAGGACAGTTTATTTCATGCATGTTATAAGTTTGATATTTATGCATGTAAACCCCTCTCACGACAAAATGTTTTTGTTGATGCAACCAGCGGGAAAATAATCAAAAGTCTTGAAACACTTCACAAAACAGATGTGACAGGCACTGCTGTGACCAAATACAGCGGTACCCGCGTGATCACCACCGATTCGGCATCGCCGGGCTCATTCCGGCTTCGCGAAACAGGCAGAGGCGATGGAATTTACACCTACAATATGCAACAGCAAACGGATTATAACGCTGCAGTGGATTTCACGGATGCTGATAATTACTGGAATAATGTCAACCCGCTTTACGACGAAGCCGCTACTGATGCTCACTGGGGATCAGAAATGACGTATGATTATTTTATGATCAATCATGGCCGTAACAGTATCGACGGTAATGGTTTTGCCTTATACAGCTATGTCCACTATGATCAGGCCTATAACAATGCTTTCTGGGACGGGCAGTGCATGACTTACGGCGATGGCGACGGAACCGATTATTTTCCGTTTACAGCCCTTGATATCTGCGGACATGAAATTACCCATGGTCTTGACGAATTTACAGCTAATCTTGATTATTCAGATGAATCGGGTGCGCTGAATGAGGGGTTCAGCGATATTTTCGGCACAGCCATTGAATTCTATGGTAAACCTTCGATGGCAAACTGGACCTGCGGAGAAGATATCGGCGTCGTTCTGCGCAACTTACAGAATCCTAATCTGACTGAGAATCCTGATACGTATTTAGGATTACACTGGGATATATTCCAGGAAGTGCATCAGAACAGCACCGTGCTCAGCCATTGGTACTACCTGGTTTCGCAAGGGGGTAGCGGCACCAACGATAATAATGATGCCTATTCCGTCACCGGCATAGGTATGGATAAAGCCTCAGATGTTTCTTACAGAATGCTGGCAACTTACCTGATCCCCACCTCAGATTATATGGATGCCCGGTTTTATGCGATCGTTTCCGCATCTGATCTTTACGGATATTGTTCTTCAGAGGTAGCATCCGTGACCAATGCCATGTATGCCGTTGGCCTGGGGGATGCTTATCAGCCGGTACCGGACATAGATTTCACAGCGCTCAATACTGTTAGTTGCTCTGCACCTCATACGGTCTATTTTGAAAACCACACCATTAATGCGAGTAACTTCCTGTGGAACTTCGGGGATGGCACTACCAGCACACTCATGAATCCCAGCCATACTTACAATGCGCCGGGAACATATGATGTCAGGCTCAGAGCATCCAGTACGGTTTGCGGAACTGATTCACTGGTACAAACAGGATTTGTCAGCATCGCAGCAAATAATTCAAACTATGCCGTGATACCGGAACATGAAACCGGGCAAACACTTACCTGCTGTACCGGCACCTTGTTTGACAGCGGCGAAACCGGTGACTATGCCAATAATACCGACGGCATGATCACCATAGCTCCAGCCGGGGCGTCGAGCGTCGTCCTTGAATTTTCATCCTTTTCTTTTGAATCAGGATACGATTATCTGTATATTTATGACGGGCCGGGCATAAACTCCCCTCTGATCGGGCAGTATGATGGCAATACGCTGCCTAACGGAGGCACCATACAATCCACTTACGGCACCGTTACGCTGAGGCAGACTACGGACGTGGGATTAACGGAACCCGGATTTGAACTGACCTGGCATTGCAATCTGCCCACTGCACCGCCCATACCGAATTTCAGCGCCTCGGAAGTTAAGACCTGCACGGGAGTGATACATTTTTATGACATGAGTTTCAACGGCCCCCTAAGCTGGCATTGGGATTTTGGGGACGGAGACACATCAAATCTTCAGAACCCTGTTCATGCTTACCAGGCTAACGGAACCTACACGGTTTCGCTGACCACGGGAAATAACTTTGGCGACAGCACAAAAATCGTCACCGGTTATATTGTAGTTCAAAATCTGCCTGTTGCCCCTTCGGTCAATCCGGGCTACGTCTGTGATTCAGGCATTGTAACCCTTACAGCCTCAGGCAGCGGGCAACTCAACTGGTACCCAACCCAAACAGGCGATTCGGTGCTGCATAGCGGAAGCACTTTTATCACCCCATTTCTTGACACAACGACCACTTTTTATGTTGAACAAGCTGATATTACGCCACTTGAGTATGTTGGAAAATTTGAAAAATCAGCCGATGCCACCCTGCATAACAACAATAACTATTATCTGATTTTTGATTGTTACACACCGGTAATCCTGAAATCTGTTAAAGTTTATGCCGGTGATAGTAAAGACAGAATCATCCAGTTACGGGACAGCACTGGTAATGTGTTACAGTCACTGACCACCAGTGTTCCGGCAAATGAGAGCAGGGTCATACTGAATTTCAATGTTCCTGCCGGAAATAATCTGAAACTCACCTGTGGCACAGAGGATCCCAATTTGTACCGGGATCAAAGCAATATCAACTTCCCGTATACACTGCCGGGGAAAATTTCCATAACGGGGACCAATGCTCCCAGCCTTCGATATTATTATTTTTACGACTGGGAAGTTCAGGTGCGGCCCTGCATCAGCCCCAGAGTTCCGGTTGAGGCAAGCGTTGTTGATTGCAGTGGTATCGTAGATCAGGAAGCTGCCACATCCTTTACGGTATACCCCAATCCGGCTGAAAATGAATTTTTTCTTGAATTTACCAGCAGGGGAAAGGAAGAATATCTTCTTACCGTGTATGACCTCATAGGTAAAAATCTTCTTAACCAAAGAATTTCTGCAAAAAAAGGTTTAAATATACACCAGGTTGATTGCAGTATATTTGAAAGCGGTTTATACATTATTGATTTCAGGGGCAATTCGTCAAATCAGCAGCAAAAAATTATTATCCGTTAAATCGCCAGCCCCGGCATTATACCCGGAAATATGAGATTGTAACGCTGGCAAGAGAAAACATGCCCTGTGATAGTATTTTTATTAATAAGATTTACATAACTTAGCAGATATTTTTCCTTTATGGATTATGATGTCATCGTTGTCGGAGGGGGCGCATCAGGGTTGATATGCGCCGGCACAGCCGCCAGCCGCGGGTTGTCGGTGCTGCTGCTCGAAAAAATGCATATGCCAGCCCGAAAATTGCGCATCAGCGGCAAAGGGAGGTGTAACATCACCAATATTGCCCCGAAACACGATTTTATGCAACACATCGGGCCGGACAGCCGTTTTCTGTATAATGCTTTCGGTACATTTTTTTCGGAAGAACTGTTAAACTTATTTGACAGCATCGGGATAAAAACAGTTACAGAACAAGGAGGACGGGTATTTCCGGAAAGCGGAAAAGCCACAGAGGTGGTAGATGCCCTGCTATCCTGGACACAAAAAAACGGAGTTCACCTGAGATGCAATACCATCGCGCAAGATATAGTAGTCGAAAATGGTAAAGTTACAGGTATCGTCACAACAGCCCGTGAGAGAATTGTTTCTAATTCGGTTGTAATAGCAACAGGAGGTTTGTCATACCCTGCCACAGGTTCTACCGGTGATGGCTACCGCATTGCCAGGAAGGCAGGGCATACCGTTCACCCGTTACGCCCCATGCTGGTACCACTGCTGTCGAACGACACCTTTATAAAATACCTGGACGGCCTGCACCTTAAAAACATATCTGTCAGCGTATTCATTGATGGCATCCGGAAGCATGACCTATTCGGAGAGCTGGAATTCATGGAAAATGCGCTGACAGGCCCGGTAATTCTGTCACTCAGCAGAAAAATCATTGATGAAGTGCAGGCAAAGAAAAAAATTGTTTTCCACCTCGATCTCAAGCCCGCCCTCGACCATGCCAAACTTGATGCGCGCCTGCTCCGGGACTTGAACAATATGGGGAAAGAAAGTTTTTACGTGTTGCTCCGCGGATTACTTCCTTCACAACTCATACCTGTATTTGCGGGACTTCTGCAAATCAGCAATGAAAAAAAATGCAGTCAGATCACTGCTGAGCAACGAAAAAAAATTGCCGGACTGCTCAGGGATTTTCCTATAAATATCAACGGGCACAGAGATTACAACGAGGCTATCATCACAGGTGGCGGCGTATCCCTCAGGGAGATACATCCCGGGACGATGGAATCCAAGCTCATCAAGAATCTGTATTTTACAGGTGAGATACTTGACCTTGATGCCGATACCGGAGGCTACAACCTCCAGATCGCATTTTCGACAGGCTATCTGGCTGGCATTTCGGTACAAAAACCTATCCAATGAAACATATCATCATTTTGATTATTTTTTGCCTGAAAACTGCCACCATTACAGCACAGACTGTCAACTACAATTACCTCCCGGTAAAGGTAAACGGCAAATACGGATTTATTGACACTGCTGGAAAATACCTGCTCAGGCCGGATTTTGATTATCTGGGATATCTTGTGGAAGGACGTGCCAGGGTAAGTGTTGGCGGGAAGCCTGACGACCTGGGTTTCATGGAAGGCGGCAAATGGACTTTTATCGATTCCTCAGGAAATCCCATTACAGAGCCGGTTTATGATGCTGTCAGCGACTTTTCGGAAGGCAGGGCAAGGGTTATGAAGAAAAGTCTTTATGGATTTATTGACGGTGATGGAAAAGAAATCATTCCCTGCCAATACGCTGATGTTACCGATTTTCATAACGGATATGCTCAGTTTGAAGACAACGGGCTCTGGGGCAGCATGGACCCTGATGGCAATATAGTGATCGCTCCGCGTTTTAACAATCCATACCGGTTTGATGAGGACAGGGCCGCTGTAGGGTATTTCTTTAACAAAGGCTATATTAATCCGCTGGGTCGTTATATCACAGATTCCAATTTTTTTGAAGCCCGAAATATGAATGGAGGACTTGGCATCGTGGTCAGTGCGGATTCGGGCCTTTATGGCATGGTTGATGCCTTCGGCTCCTTTGTTATTCCCTGCAGATACGGGTATATCAGCGGATTCAGCGAAGGGTTGAGCGCTGTTAATATTGGCGGAACGTTTTCCCGCGGTCGTAATGAAGTTACCGGAGGCTGCTGGGGATTCATTGATAAAAACAATACAATAGTGATATCTGCTGTATACGAAAATGCAGGCAGTTTTTCGGAGGGGTTGTGCCCGGTCAGGAAAAAGGGCAAGTGGGGTTACATTGATAAGGATGGTAATACCGTGATTCCCGCCCGGTTTCCTGTGGCATTTCTGTTTTCATCAGGCCTGGCAAGAATTATTAAATCCGGTAAATACGGATTTATCGACCGCAGCGGAAAAATCAGGATAAGCGTACAATATGATGATGCTTCGGATTTTATTGACGGGTCTGCCATTGTGAACATGGGCAGAAAAACAAATAAATATGCACCCGAACCCGGCATGTGCGGTAAATACGGAGTGATCAACAGATATGGCCACTTTATTATTCCTCCTGAGTTTGACGGTATAACACGCGAAGGCAAAAAAGTTTTCAGAGTGATTAAGGGAAACGGATGGGGGTATTACAACACCAAGGGTGAATGTATTTTTGTAATCACAGAATAATCCTTAAGGCCTGACAAACAAAAAACCCCACATGTGCGGGGTTTTAAGTTTATTTAGCTGACTGGCTTTTCTTTTTCTCTTTGATACGGGCTTTCTTTCCTGTAAGGTCTCTCAGGTAGAAGATACGCGCTCTGCGAACCATACCACGTTTGTTTACCTCGATCTGGTCGATAAAGGGAGACATAATGGGAAAGATTCTTTCCACACCCACATTACCGGACATTTTTCTCACGGTAAACATTTCTTTAGAACCATCGCCTGAGCGCTGTATGACAACACCCTGAAACTGCTGGATACGTTCCTTGTTTCCTTCTTTGATCTTATAACTGACTGTAATGGTATCACCGGCTTTAAATGAAGGATATTCAATTTTTTTATTAAACTGATCTTCAACAAAATTCATTATCTCCGTCTGGTTCATCGCTGTATTTTTTTTGAAATTGGAGTGCAAAGATATTATTTATTTTTTAATAACGGTAAATTAAAGATCAATTTTTTTATTACTTCGTAAGAATTCTGCAATAATCATATGCATACATTATTAATAAGTATTCCTTAAAGGCCTGTATCGGGTTAAGTATTTTACTCACTATCAGGCCCTAATAAGCGCGGTCTCCTTTTTTTTGTCCGTTCTACGGATTGCTCATAACGCCATTTTGCAATTTCCGCGTCGTTACCTGATAACAAAACCGGCGGAACTTTCATTCCCTGAAAATCAGCGGGTCTGGTATATACAGGTGGAGCAAGCAGGCCATCCTGGAAGGAGTCGGACAAAGCTGAGGTTTCATCTCCCAATACCCCGGGTATAAGCCGTATTATACTATCGCAGATGATTGCTGCAGCCAGTTCGCCACCCGACAGCACATAATCTCCAACAGAGATTTCCTTTGTAATATATTTTTCCCTTATACGTTCATCTATTCCTTTGAAGTGGCCACATAAAATAATTATATTACCCCTGGTGGATAAATGATTAGCCATCGGCTGATCCAGCAATTCCCCGTCGGGAGAAGTGTAAATAACTTCGTCGTAATTCCGTTCCGACTTTAATTTCCCGATGCAAGATGCTATGGGTTCAATCATCATCACCATACCTGCACCGCCACCATATGGATAATCGTCCACACTTTTATATTTATTCTTTGTATAATCGCGTAGTTGTTGCAGATGTATCTCCGCAAGCCCTTTTTCTTTAGCTCTTTTGATAATGGAATAATTGAAAGGGCTATCGAATATTTCCGGAAAAATGGTGATGATATCAATTCTCATTGTTATTTTTTTAAAATAAATTTATCTTAAATCATTGGTTAACAATGAATAATACTGCCATTATCGTATACATACCTTTCAGAAATATTCAAACACTTTTTATAAAAAATTCATCTGAACTAAAATGTAATTATAGTTAAATAACACATACTGTTTTTGTTCATCAGTAAAAAACAGGCGTTAATTATTTATATATCAATTTTTTACGAATATTAATTGTTATTCTTTAAAAGTTCCTCCAACTCTTCGAGGGTAATTCGTGAATTCTTATAAAAGGGCACAATAAATGCCTCGTGAAAACCTTTTTCTTTCATTTGCAGCCGAATTTGTTCGGCCTCTTCAATCAGGTTGGTTTCACCCCAGGTATATTTGTACAAACCTTTCTGCTTGTATTTATAAACATTCTGCAGGCCTTTAAAAAGCGGGTCAGTGGCCGGAAGGTCCGTGCCAGAGGTCATTATTTGTACGCGATATATCAGATTATCTAACGGTTTCGCTTTGTCTTCAATAGTTTTGTAAATTTTATCACTGGGTTGGGCAGAAAAGCTCTGTTTCTTTAAAGGTTCATTATTGCCTTTTTTCCATTCAGTGCCGGGTTTGGGATCTACGAGGATGTCAGAACCTTTGTCACTTTTTATAGAGACATTACCCATACCGTCAATGAAGCCGATAATCCGGAATTCGGTGCGCCGGTTCATCTGATGGTCTTCTTCTGTACATTGAGATTCCCGCGTACCTTCACAGGGACAGTTGACAAGCATCTGATATTCGCCATAACCCTTTCCGGTGATACGTTTGGGATCGATACCCTTGCTGACAATATAGGCCACACTTGATTTTGCACGGTTTTTTGACAACACTTCATTATAGGCATAGGTGTTGCGGCAGTCGGTATGAGAACCCAGTTCTATGACGATAGACGGATTCTCATTCATGATCTTCACAATTTTATCCAATTCTATAGCAGCATCAGGCCTTATATAATATTTATCAAAGTCAAAATAAATATTATTTATCTGAATGACTTTAGCGAGATCAGTACCTACTTCCAACCTTCCTATAGGTTCCCGAATAACAATTTCGCCTGGTTTTTTGATTAAATACCTGTATTTAAAATATTTAGCCAGATATGTTTCTTTACTGATCACCATATTATATACTAGGCTGTCGTTGATGGTTTTATGCTCAAGGGGTATAAACAGCTCTCCGTTTTTATCAGTCATCAGTATTTCTATCTTCCCGGATTGCATATCTTTCATTTCAATCTTCACATCCTTCAGTATCTCGTTGGTATTGGCATCAAAAATCAGTATTTTCAAAGAAACAGGAACTGATTGCTCCAGCAGAAGGTTGGCAGTAAACTCTCTGGTGTTGCCGGCATTGTATGTAGAAACAGTGTTATTTCCTTCGGTGTAGCTCTTTTTACGGGCTGATAAATAATACTTTCTGTCATAATCAGCACTGAATGAAAATGCAGCTTTATCATCAGCGGAAGCCCGGTCGATAGTATCCATTTTTTCGTCCATCAGGAATACATCTGCACCGGGAATAATTTCTTTGGTCTGTTTGTTTAATACCAGGCCGCGAATCAACAGCTTGCCAAGATTTTCTTTTATTAATATTTCGCCGGGTTTCGTGATGTGATACCTGAAATCAAGGTTTTTATCTAAATATCCCTGCTTAGCAAATTCTATTTCATAGTGCAGACTGTCATTATTTTTTTTATCCGGCAGGTTCTTAACAATATCTCCGTTTTCGTCTGTAATCAGATTTACAGTATCACCGGATAAAACATCTTTTACGATAACACGAACCTCATTCAGTGGCATATATGTTTGTGCATCATCAACATGTATCTTCAGTGAAACGTCAAAAATCCGTTCGGGGAAAAGATCAACAACAACTTCTTTTTTTTCGCCGATGTTGTAGGTGGAAGCCTTATCGGTTGCGTCAGTGTAGGAGTCTTTGGATGCCTTTAAGAAATAATTCCTGTTATAAGAAGCCGGAAAACAATAAGCACCATTGGTGTCTGCAACGGTTTCCTCGATTATCTCCATTTTATCATTCAACAAATAAACTTTTGCACCGGGCAATATTTCACGGGTATGCTTGTCATAAGCAATTCCTTTGATCACGACCGGGTGAATGGTAAGCCGGTAAATATCGAGGTTGCCAAAGCCGGGTGTTCCATAGCTGTCAATAACCCTGACGGATGCAAAATATGCTGTTAAGGAATCCACCGGTGTATAAAAAAGATCATCATCGGTAGTATTTATGGGATACCCGATATTTACAGGCTCCGACCAGGTAGAATCATTTTTAAGCCTGCTGTAAAAAATATCATAACCACCCATAGTCTTATGTCCCTGAGAACAGAAATACAGTACATTATCGTACAAAAGAAAAGGCCCGTCATCATTAAATTCTGTGTTTATGACGTTGCCCAGGTTTATAGCTTCACCCCATTTGCCATTTGCATTTTTTTCGGACTTGTAAATATCCAACCCGCCATAACCACCTTTGCGGTCGCTGGTAAAATAAATGGTATTTCCATCCGAAGACAGACTGGCATGTGTTTCCCATGCTTTGCTATTGATCGGATTGCCGAGTTTTACAGGTTTTTGCCATTCATGTTCAGAGTGATTGCTGACATATACATTACCATCACCTCCGTCATCTTTATAAATAAATAACTGCTTTTTGTCAGAAGATAAACTGATAGACGCCTCATGATCCTGCGTATTAACAGTTTTAATGTTTATGGCTTCGGTCCATTTTGTAATCTCGCTTTTTTTTGACATGTAGATATCTTCAAAATAATAACCGTTATCTTCCACCATATCTCCCACATTCTCATCACGGCGGGCGGTAAACAACAGTGTGTTGCCATCCAGTACTATGGCAGGGGCATATTCCGGGAAGCGGGTATTTACATGTTTGCCCAGATTTTCAACTGTGATAGGAATTGGATCTTTTATCAATTCCTTTGCCACCCGGGCCATAGCAATCTGGCGATCAGCATTCTTAAATTTAATTTTCTCCGATTCATCATTGGGGTTAAGTAATGTTTTGTATTGTTCGGTTGCTGCAACAGCTTTTTCCAGGTCATAGTTAATAAGGTATGCCGTACCCAAATAAAAATATGCATCAGCAGGCGCTGTTTTTTCGTCTTTTGTTCCGGTATGATCCCTTGATATGTTTTTTACCGCCATTTCAAGATATGGAATGGCTTTATATTTTTCGGAGGGCATATGCTTGTAACACACACCGATGTGGTAGTCAATATTTGCATTCTCCGGTTCGCTGGTCTTGAGTTTTAAAAAACAGGCCAAAGAAGCGGGGTAATTTTCCATTTCAAAATAAGTGTAGGCAGAATCAAGGAGTGCCTTGTTACCAGATGTCTGTGCATTACTTACGTTCAATAATATAAAAACAAATGCAGCAAAAAGGACTGTACATTTTTTAATTAGGTTCATTATTATAAAGTTTTAAATTATTACGGTTTATTCTGTTTTAACGGATGCGCATATAACTCCACATCATGCCCGGCAATTTCTTTATCACAGAGGATGATCAGCCTTTCCACCACATTTCTGAGTTCACGGATATTGCCGGTCCACTGTATCTTCTTAAGCTCCTCAATAGCACTATCTTGCACTTTAATTACCGGTCTGCCCTGTGAGGTACAAATATCATTAACAAAATGGTCAACCAGCAGCGGAATATCTTCTATACGCTGATTTAGCGGAGGTACTTCAATCAGGATCACACTGATCCGGTGATACAGGTCTTCCCTGAAATTCTTTTTGCTGATCTCTTCCTCCATATTTTTGTTGGTTGCAGCTATCACCCTGACATTGACAGGAATATCCTTTTCGCCCCCTACACGTGTGATTTTGTTTTCCTGCAGGGCACGAAGCACTTTGGCCTGCGCCGACAGGCTCATGTCACCGATCTCGTCAAGGAAGATGGTACCGCCATCCGCCTGTTCAAAATCGCCCTTGCGTTGTTTGACCGCCGACGTAAACGAACCCTTTTCATGGCCGAAAAGTTGGCTTTCAATGAGTTCAGATGGTATGGCCGCACAGTTTACTTCGATAAAAGGGAGGCCGGCACGTTTGCTTTTTTCGTGCAGCCAGCGGGCAACAAGTTCTTTTCCGGTTCCATTTTCGCCGGTGATCAGCACACGTGCATCCGTGGGTGCCACGCGGTCGATCATATCCTTTATATGTTTGATAACCGGAGATTCACCAATCATTTCCCATGTTTTACTAATCTTTCTCTTCAGCACTTTTGTTTCACTGATAAGCGTGGACTTGTCCATAGCATTGCGCAGCGTAATCAGCAGACGGTTCAGGTCGAGCGGTTTGGCAATAAAATCGTAGGCGCCCAGTTTGATTGATTCCACTGCCGTCTCAATATTACCGTGTCCCGATATCATTACCACAGGAGTATCTGTCTTGCCTAAAATGGCTTTCAGAACATCAATACCATCCATCCTCGGCATTTTGATGTCGCACAATATCACATCATATTTTTCTTTGTCCACCAAAAGAAGACCTTCGGCGCCGTCGGGAGCATCATCTACCTGGTATTTCTCGTATTCAAGGATCTCGCGCAAGGTGTTACGTATACTTTTTTCATCATCGATTACTAAGATTCGTGGCATATTGGAAAATTTGTTGTTGAGTTGGTTAGGTTAATGTTGAGTTTGGGAGATTGAGTTAAATAAGGGAATGGGAGAATGGGAGTCCCGATAGGTATCGGGAGAGAGATTGAGAGCTTGGAAGATGCGGTGCGTATGCATATAGCGATTGTTATATAAGTTTTTTATATCTGATTCTTTTAGGGCTGGTATCACTCATACGCTTCTTTTTATTTTCTTCATATTCCGAATAGGTGCCTTCAAAATAATAGACCTGTGAATCGCCTTCAAAGGCAAGGATATGTGTGGCTATACGGTCGAGGAACCAACGATCGTGAGAGATGATCACAGCGCATCCGGCAAAGCTTTCGAGACCTTCTTCCAAAGCACGTAGTGTGTTAACATCAATGTCGTTGGTAGGTTCATCAAGCAGCAGCACGTTTGCTTCCTGTTTTAAGGTGAGTGCCAAATGCAAGCGGTTACGTTCTCCTCCAGAAAGCACCCCTGCCTTTTTGCCCTGATCGGGTCCACTGAAATTAAAGCGCGAGACATAAGCCCTGGAATTCATGGTGCGGTTGCCGAGTATGATGTTTTCATTGCCTTCGGAAATCACTTCCCATACATTTTTTTCCGGGTCGATATCCACATGAGCCTGATCTACATAAGCGATCTTAACGGTCTCCCCGACTTTAAATGTACCGGAATCCTGTTTCTCAAGACCCATCATCATGCGGAACAAGGTTGTTTTTCCCGCACCATTAGGGCCGATAACGCCTACAATACCTCCCGGGGGAAGCATAAATTCCAGATTTTCAAATAAAAGTTTATTTCCATAAGCTTTTGAAACTTTTTTGGCTTCGATGACCACATCGCCCAGGCGGGGACCATTAGGTATAAATATCTCGAGTTTTTCGTCTTTCTGTTTTACATCCTCGTTCAGCATGTTTTCGTATGCTTTCAGCCTGGCTTTGCCTTTGGCATGGCGGGCTTTGGGAGCCATACGCACCCATTCCAGCTCGCGTTCGAGGGTTTTGGCGCGCTTACTTTCGGTCTTTTCTTCCATTTTCAGCCTGCTTGTTTTCTGCTCCAGCCAGGATGAATAGTTTCCCTTCCAGGGAATACCTTCTCCCCTGTCGAGTTCCAATATCCAGCCGGCCACATTATCGAGAAAATAACGGTCGTGCGTCACCGCGATCACCGTTCCCTTATATTGCTGCAAATGATGTTCGAGCCATTCCACCGATTCGGCATCGAGATGGTTGGTAGGCTCATCGAGCAACAAAATATCCGGTTCCGACAAAAGTAATCTGCATAATGCCACGCGCCGGCGTTCTCCACCGGAGAGGTTTTCGATCAGCACATCGCTTTCAGGACAGCGCAGGGCATCCATGGCGCGTTCCAGTTTATTGTCGAGTTCCCAGGCATCATGCTGATCGAGTAACTCTGTGAGTTCTCCCTGCCGGCTGATGAGTTTATTCATCTCTTCATCCGACATGAGTTCTGCAAATTTGTTGTTTACCTCCTCGTATTCCTTCAACAGGTCAACAACACCCTGCACGCCTTCCTGAACGATCTCCTTTACGGTTTTGGTGTTGTCCAGTTCGGGTTCCTGCTGCAGTATACCTACTGAGTAGCCCGGAGAAAACACCACTTCGCCATTGAAAGATTTTTCAATCCCTGCAATTATCTTCAGCAAGGTGGACTTACCCGATCCGTTAAGTCCGATAACACCAATCTTGGCGCCGTAATAAAAAGAAAGGTAAATATCTTTCAGTACCTGTTTGTTGGGCGGAAACGTCTTGCTGACATTCACCATGGAAAAGATTATCTTTTTGTCGTCGGCCATTATAAACGGTAATTAATTTATTCAGTATTTTTTTTGAGAAAAGCAAAAGTACAAAATTATTAGGAAAATACTTTACCGGCTGTTTTATAGGTGCAAATTGAAAAGTGCTCAAATGCCCATTTTTTACTTTTTCACGTTGTAACCGAATAAAGTTATAACTTTTCTTTGTTATAACCGAAATAAGTCATATTTTTGTAAAAAATCAAAAAAAATGATCCAACGACTTTTTGAAAATATCATCGTAAAAAACTCAGGGAAAAAGAAGGCAATTATTATCCTCGGGGCAAGACAGGTAGGGAAAAGCACCTTGCTAAACATGTTGCTTAAAAATATGAAAAATGATATCTTATTCTGGGACGGAGACGAACCGGATTTAAGACAAAAACTCGATAACGTAACCTCAACCCAGCTGAAAGCGATGATTGGTTCATCAAAAATACTCGTGATTGATGAGGCGCAGCGTATAAAGAACATAGGGATAACCCTGAAATTAATAACCGATAAAATAAAAGATGTTCAGTTATATGTCTCGGGCTCGTCATCATTGGAATTAAGCAATGAAATCAATGAACCGTTGACCGGAAGAAAATATGAGTTTTTTCTTATGCCGTTTTCGACACAAGAATTAATAAATCATCATGGGGTGACTGATGAAAAACGTTTATTGCAACATCGTCTTATTTATGGCTTTTACCCTGATATAGTGTGTAATCCTGGTGATGAAACGATAAATTTAAAAAATCTGGTCAATAGTTATCTGTATAAAGATATTTTTAATTTTAATGATGTCCGCAAACCCGAAATTATACAAAAATTATTAAAAGCTTTGGCGCTTCAAATAAGCAGCGAGGTTTCATATCATGAATTAGCACAGACTGCAGGGTGCAATATTGAAACAGTACAACGGTATATTGACCTTTTAGAGAAATCCTTTATTATATTCCGGCTATCTTCATTCAACCGAAATCTCAGAAACGAATTAAAAAAAAGCAGAAAAATTTATTTCTTTGATAATGGTGTCAGAAATGCCCTTTTGGGTGAATACAAGGATATTGAATTAAGGAGCGACTCAGGTGCTTTATGGGAAAACTTCCTAATCAGCGAGCGACAAAAATACCTTGAATATAATCAAATAACGACCTCAAATTATTTCTGGAGAACGAAACAACAGCAGGAAATTGACTATATTGAAGAAAGAGACGGAAAACTATTCGCATATGAATTCAAATGGAGACAGGGAAAAGAAGCATATTTTGCAAAGACTTTCCGCAATGCTTACCCAAATTGCACCACAAAAACGATCACACCTGAGAATTATTTAGACTTTCTTTTATAAAATCAAATTACTCCGCCAGATTCTTAAAATCCTCATCTAAAAAAGCATCAGGTTTGTCGGGGCTGACCTTATGTTGATCAAAATACAGAGGTTTGCCCTCTTTTGCCGTGATGACGAATTTATATACCGAGGCACTGCCTGCTGCTGTTCCTTCCGGCCCTACTTTGTGCAGAAAAGCAACTTTTGGATTGTTTTCATCTATCGCCTTGCTTATTTCTTCGGCAGTTGTAAATTTTATCGTGTAGGGATAATATTTTTTTATTTTTTCAACGGTATTGACAGATGAAGCAAGATCATCTTGTATTAACCAAAGCTCATAATTTTTCAACTCAGAAGCATTCTCCTTGACAATCTGCTGAATATCTTTCCCGGGATTTTTTTGTGCGTAACGGATAAAATAATCAATAAATTTTATCAGCGCCGGGAACCTGTATTCATAAACTTCAGGATCCACTTCATCAAAAGAAACAGGAACAACGCACAGTTCAGGCATTTTATTGATATTTTTAGAAACATCACCCATCACCAGATTGATGATAAAATACGAATTCAAATCACCCTTTCCCATCTGTGCCTGCGACACAAAAAGAAATGAACTTCTATTGTCGCCCATCTTCTTTTCAAATACCTCATAATTGATTATTTCAAAAGGTGTGATTTTCCAAACATCGTTTAGCCCATCAGAAACAAAAGCATTAAATGCCGAGAAAGGATTATCTTCGAGCACTACATAAGTCTTGCTTTTCAGAAATGTTTCCACTTTTTCTTTGTCAGGAGTTTTCAACTGTGCCAAAATGACAAAAGGCAGGCAAATGAACAATAGTCCTACCGGGATAATTTTTTTCATGGATTAACTTTTTTGAAAAACGCAAAATCCTTCTCAATATTTCATTTTCAATACAGATTCAAACCTTTGTTTTGTAGTTTTGTAAAAGATTTCTCATTATTAAAAACCAAAGAAATGAATGTACGTGAATTATTAGGCAGAGACCGGTTTGCAAAACTTCTCGGAATAGAGTTGCTGGAAGTATCGAACGGCTGTGCAAGGTCAAAAATGGAGATTATGGACGAACACCTCAATGGGGTTGATATCGCGCAGGGCGGCGCCATTTTTACACTTGCTGATTTCACGCTTGCCGCCGCCGCCAACTCTCATGGAGACATTGCTATTGTAATAAATGCAAGTATTAGTTTTATCAAAGCTGCACAGAAAGGGCTATTGTTTGCCGAAGCCACAGAATCATCGAAGAATAATAAAACGGCTACGTATAATGTCAATGTTACTAATTCACAGGGCGAACTTATTGCAGAATATCATGGTATAGCATATCGGAAAAAAGAAACGTTTTAAGGAAGAAGGGGAAGTCGGAAGCCAGAAGACGGGAGTTGGGAGTTGGGAGTCGGGAGTTGGGAGTCGGGAGTCGGAAGGTCCCGATAGCTATCGGGAGGGAGTCGGGAGTTGGGAGCCGGGAGTTGGGAGTTGGAAAGTCGCCGACGCGGATATTTCAGATGCACGAATTTAGATTTGGATAGTATTTTTCTGAATAAAATTGCCCTTCATACATGGGTACGGAAATAAATAAGTATTTCAGCATTCTGATTTCTGAAATCTGAAATCATTGTCTTAACTTTGCAACAATATTTTTCTCATGCCAAAAGATATACTTGACGACTTAAACGAAGAACAAAAAAAAGCTGTATCATGCATCAACGGTCCGCTGATGGTGCTTGCGGGCGCCGGATCCGGCAAAACCAGAGTTCTTACGTACCGTGTGGCCTACCTGCTCCAGCAGGGTGTCGACCCCTTTAACATACTAGCGCTGACCTTTACCAATAAGGCAGCCCGGGAGATGAAAGACCGTATCACCAGACTTGTCGGCTCAACCGATGCCCGCAATGTGTGGATGGGCACTTTTCACTCGATCTTTGCCCGCATCCTCCGCATTGAGGGACATGTTCTCGGCTTTCCGCAGAATTTCACTATCTATGATACTGATGACACCAAAAGTATCATGAAAGCCATTCTTAAAGAACAAAATCTCGATGTAAAGCAATATCCTCCGGCCTATGTTCTTAACCGGATATCGGCCGCCAAGAACAACCTGATGTCTGCCGAAGATTACAACCGCAATGTTGAACTCACCGACTACGACAAAGCTTCCGGCAAACCACAGTTAGGACAGCTTTTTACCATTTACAATAATAAGCTGAAAAGCGCCTATGCCATGGATTTTGACGACCTGTTGTATTACACCAACCAACTGCTGCGTGATTTTCCGGATATACTGTTCAAATACCAGCATAAGTTTGTCTACATTCTCGTTGACGAATACCAGGATACCAATTATGCCCAGTACATGATCGTCAAAAAACTGGCTGCTGATAATGAAAACATCTGCGTCGTGGGCGATGATGCCCAGAGTATTTACGGGTTCCGTGGCGCCAATATTCAGAATATCCTGAACTTCAAAAGCGATTATCCTGATGCACAGACAGTAAAGCTGGAACAAAACTACCGTTCGACCCAAAACATTGTAAATGCGGCCAACAGTGTGATACAAAAAAATAAAAGGCAATATTTCAAGGAGATATGGACCGAAAACGAAGAAGGCAACAAAATCGTCCTGATAAAAGCCACATCCGACAATGAGGAAGGCTCCATGATTGCAAATTCGGTGTTTGAAACAAAAATGAATTTCCAGCTGCCCAATGCAGATTTTGCCATACTTTACCGTACCAATGCGCAATCGCGTTCTATTGAGGAGGCCATGAGGCGACTCAACATCCCGTACAAAATCTATGGAGGATTGTCGTTTTACAGGCGAAAGGAAATTAAAGACCTGCTGGCTTATTTCCGGTTGATCATCAACAATCGCGACGAGGAAGCACTGTTCCGCATCATCAATTTTCCTGCCCGTGGCATAGGCGACACGACACTTCAGAAGGTGGTGCTGGCATCAACAGCTCTGCAAAAAAGTTCCTGGGAGATCATCGAAAATCCTGTCTTATATAATCTGCCCATCAATGCAGGCGCTATGCAGAAACTAAAAGATTTTGCCACCATGATCAGTAGTTTCACGGTGCAGATACCCATTAAAAATGCTTATGAAATTGCCCGTCAGATTGCTTTCAACAGCGGCATCTACAAAGAGCTCAAACAGGACGAATCGCCGGAAGGTGTCAGCCGGGTTGAAAATATCGATGAATTGCTGAACGCCATCAAAGAGTTCACCGAAAAAGAAATGTTGTTCGCTCCCGACGGCACACCGCTTGAAAACACGATACGCACCCTCGACCTGTTCATGCAGGATATCGCCCTGCTTACCGATCAAGACACCAACGACAAAGAAAATACCGACCATGTTTCGCTGATGACGATACACCAGGCCAAAGGTCTTGAATTCCCCTATGTCTTTGTTGCCGGGCTTGAAGAAAACCTGTTCCCCTCGATGCAGGCGCTGCACACACGCGACGACCTGGAAGAAGAACGCCGCCTGTTCTATGTAGCCATAACCCGCGCCATGAAACGCCTTACTTTGTCGTATGCCGAGAACCGGTACCGTTACGGAGAAATGATCTTCTGTGAAAAAAGCCGTTTCCTTGACGAAATTGACCCTGCGTATATTGACACGCCCCACAAAATGAAGCAGGCCGTAACCGGCGATCCGTGGGTGGTAAAAGCAAAACCCAAACCTATTAGCATTACACCCGATACCAAAGCAGGAAATAAGGTAAACGTTTCACCTGCAGGAATCGCAAAACATCTGAACCTGAAAAAGATCAAGGATATTTCAAAAAGCGCTTCGGACTTTACAGCCTCAGAGACCGAAGACATCCGCGTCGGCATGACCGTGGAACACCAGCGGTTTGGTAAGGGCCGCGTGATGACCATTGAAGGCTACGGACCCAATAAAAAAACCACGGTATTATTTGACAGCGTGGGAGAAAAACAGTTATTGCTGCAATATGCGAAGCTGAAGATAGTAAATTGAGAAGTGCGAAGTTGCAAACTTCGCACAACGGGGTGCACACTTCGCACAACATCATTCTGAAACGAAAAACTTCTTTACGACTTTTCCATGATCAGTTTCAAAACTGACCAAATAAATCCCTCCGGAAATAAAACCGGTATTGAATTTATGAAAGCCAGAACTGCTAACATGGAATGTCCTGACGATTCTTCCATACATGTCGGTGAGAATTAAAGCCGACTTTACCTCGCCTGCTTTTACATCAACAATTATTTCATTTTGCAATGGATTGAGATAAATCAAAACATTTACATTCTCCGTTTCATCAATACCATAAGCACTGAATGTTATACATTCCGAGGTATCGCTGCAGTTACCCTGAGTTACAACAACAGCGTAATTTCCGTCGACAGGCGGCGAATAACTCTGATTGGTCTCATTATCAATCACTGCAAAACCGATATCGCAATTAAGCCATTGGTAAGAGGCGCCGGGAGCAAGCGAGTATATGGTCATACCCGACAGGGTCACCGCGGTGTTTATGGTATCAAAACAAGAAACTTCAATACAGTCCGATGTATCCACACAAACATCCTGAGTAATAATTACAGCATAATTTCCGGCCCAGGCCGGTGTGAAGCTCTGTCCGGTCGCGTTAGACACCTGTGCAAAAGCGCTGTCACAATTAAGCCATTGATACACCGCGCCCGAAGCATTGGCATTAATGGTGGTCCCCGTCAGGGAGACATCAGTGTTGACAGAATCAAGGCACCAGGGCGTATATTCCCACAGATCTTTATAAAAAGTATTATTTGTATTTCCCATACCAAAAAACCCCCGGTTGTTAATGGCAAAAGGAGTCCCGCAGGCTCTTCCCGTCCCTGTAAAAGTTTCCCGCTGCACCCAGGTATCTGTATCGGGATTATACTCCCACAATTCCTTCGTATAAGAAGAAGTCTGAAAATTATAACCACAAACCACATAGGCTCTGCGATCCAAAACAAATGTGGAAGCCGACGTTCTGCTGGCACCCGGAAAATTAGCCATCTGAGACCAGGTATTCGTGGCACAATCATATCGCCAGATATCGCCCAGAGAAACATTATTGTTATCTCTTCCCAACCCGATATATCCATATTTACCAAATCCAAATTGAATTCCTCCTGATCGCGCAGTACCGGGAAAAGCAGCTTTCTGTATCCAGGTGTCGGTCGCAGGATTATACTCCCACAAATCGTTCAGGCGGTTTTGTGTACTATCCTGACCAAAACATAAATAGCCCTTGCCTGCAAATGAAAAAGCAAAGGCATCATGTCTCCCCGGACCCGGAAAATTATTTTTCTGAGTCCATGTATCAGTTGACGGGTTATACTCCCACACATCATGGTAAGGGGTATAGCCGCCGGGAGCCCCGCTCCAGTATGCCCCTGAACAAAAATAAGCTTTATTGTTTATGACAAAAACATGAGATGAATAACGTGCACCTCCGGGAAAACTTGATTTTTGTGTCCAGATATTAGTTCCGGGATTGTACTCCCACAGATCACTGGAATTGGTAAAGCCCAATCCACGTCCCAATCCGGCGTAACCTTTAACACCTGCCGCAAATCCTACAGCCCAATATTTCGGGGTGCCTCCAAAATCGGCCTTCTGAGTCCAATAACCCTGTGAAAACAGATTACATGAAACCAGCAACAAAACCAATGAACATATTTTTTTCATACTTGTAGCATAGGCAACAAAGGTACTGAGAAAAACAGTTATTGCTGCAATATGCGAAGCTGAAGATAGTAAATTGAGAAGTGCGAAGTTGCAAACTTCGCACAACGGGTTGCAAACTTCGCACAACGGGGACAACTGGGTTTTCCAAAAGTACGCTAAGATCAATTTGCGTATCAATCACGGGGGGACTGCAATAATAAAGTTTTTCAAACAGTTTGAAGTTTCTAGTCACCCTGTGATTATCATAACAAGAGCAGGGCGAACAATGGAATTTTTGATAAATTCAAATTTCTTTAACATTACCAAAGTTATATAAGTTGGTTTCAAAGAGATTGAACACAACTTTATTCTCATGTTCATTATAAACCGGAATATTTTCGTCAAATTTTGATACGTTCAAAGCATTTCAAAAGGGATGCACATTTTGTGTTCGTTAAACTGCCTTGTTAGTAAATATGATTCTTTTAGTTTTATTTCGGATGAAACACGGGCTACTTTATTAAAATCAATATCATTCCATCTTGATTTAACCTCAATGCCAATTTCCTGACCGGGCAAAACAAAATCAATTTCAATCCCGCTTCTCTTTTGATAATAATTGATTTTCTCAATATCCCTCAATTGGCAATACACTGCATTTTCAAACATACTGCCTTCGGAAAGCTTTCCAAAAACCGACAGTATTCCATTGTCACAGAAATATAATTTTCGCGAACCGCTAACTTGCCTGTCAGCATTACCTGAAAAAGGCCGTATAAGCGAAATCATATAAGTTGCTTCAAGAAACGACAGATAACTATATACCGTGTCGCGGCTTATACCTGTTTCTGATGCCAGCTTTGATATATCGAGCTTTGATCCCGTGCGCTGAATTAACAGCATCAGCAAATCACGAAAAGCATTAAGGTTCTTAAAATCCGATAATTGCAGAATATCCTTCTGATAGTAAGATGAAAAAATATCTGAAATAAGTCTTTTTTTATGGTTTATATCAGAAGCGAGAACAACTTGTGGAAATCCGCCCCATTCAATATATTCAGAAACATACCCACTTAATTTTTCGTGGCGTATGATATTTTTGTTTTCTGCTTTTTGTTTAAAAGATGTTTCAAACGGAACAGAAACTTCTTTAAATCGCAAAAATTCCTGAAAATCAAGTGGGAATATTTCAAAAATCGTCTTTCTTCCGGCTAAACTTTCCGGAAATAAATTTTTCAGATAAAAACTGCTGGAGCCGGTAACAATGAACTTTATGGAATAATGGTCATATAAATATTTTAGTGCGTGAACAGATTGTGGAAAGTTCTGGATTTCATCAATAAAGACATACGCACCTTTTTCATTTTTGAGGCCTGCTTCTTTTAATCCGGTTAAAATCCGGTTAAAATCTGTTTCTTCAAAAATTTTCCGGTCTAAAAGATTTTCAAAATCCAAAAAAATCTTGTTTTTTCCGGGAATTTCCTGAAATAACACTTTTAACACCGTGGTTTTCCCGACCCTCCGCATACCGGTAAGCACGATAATTTCGGAAGTATGCATGGCTTCTCTGAGCCTGCCTGAAATTTTTCTTTCAATTAAACTCATGTCGAATTGTTTTCGACAAATATACACAATTATGTCGAGTTGTAATCGACAAATTGTCAATTTTTATAAAACCTCAAATCAGTAAGTCGCAGGGTGCATATCAACGCAGAGATTATTTGCGTTCTTTTTCCCGAAGGAACATCTATGAAGCGGATTTTCCCCTTGCATACTTTGTCATACAATTACATAAATTCAAACGTCTTTTTGATATTTCCAACTGAAATCGCCAGAGAAATACAAAACACGTTGAACCCTTACTTTTTTGACTTTGTGTTTGCAATTATAGATATCTGAAGCATTTTATGTAGATTTGCAGTTAAAACACACCTATATGAAAATTATCGTTCTCGGCGCCGGACTTGTCGGAGGGCCTATGGCTATCGATCTTGCAAAAGATGATGACTATGAAGTCAGTATTGCCGATATCAACCCTGTTTCATTTGAACACCTTAAATCCTTTGATATTAAGACCATACAGCAAGATCTGTCGTTTCCTGAAACAGTAAAAAAAATCGTTTCGGAATATGATATGGTCATTAACGCAGTCCCCGGTTTCTTGGGATTTCAGACGCTGAAAGCCATCATCGAAGCCGGAAAAAATGTGGTAGATATCGCTTTCTTTCCTGAAGATCCATTTATCCTTGATGAGCTTGCAAAAAAGAATAATGTAACAGCCATTATGGATTGCGGCGTAGCGCCGGGTATGATGCACATACTTACGGGTTACGTGCATCACCTGCTGGATGAAACAGAAACCTGCCTGACTTATGTAGGCGGGCTGCCCGAGATCAGGGAGTACCCTTATGAATACAAAGCCGTGTTTTCGCCTGTTGATGTGATAGAAGAATATACACGTCCCGCCCGGTACATTGAGAACTTTAAACAGGTGACCAAAGAGGCATTATCAGATGCTGAACTGCTGAATTTTCCGGGTATCGGCACACTGGAAGCTTTCAACAGCGATGGCATACGTTCGCTGGGTAGCACTATCAAAGCAGCCAATATCAAAGAAAAAACCTTGCGTTATCCCGGACACATCGCCCTGATGAAAATACTCCGCCAAACCGGCTTTTTCAGTCAAAAAGAAATTGAGGTTAAAGGCCTTAATATCAAGCCTATGGATGTTACTGCAAAGCTCCTGTTCCCGATGTGGGAGTTAAAAAAAGGCGAAAGAGACATCACCATCATGAAAGTTATTGTTGAAGGAAAAAAAGCCGGCAAAACGCTGCGATACGCCTACGACCTGCTCGACCGCTACGACGAAGAAACACAAACTCACTCTATGGCACGGACCACAGGATATACAGCCACTGTTGCCCTGCGTATGATCGCCAACGGATTGTATACACAAAAAGGATTATCTGTACCGGAATACATCGGTAAATATCCTGAATGTGTGGAATTTATGCTGAGCGAACTGGCCCAAAGGGGTATAATATATATTGAAACCTTAGAGGAGTTAGACTGATCTTGTTACATAAACCAATAGAGTTATTTCCGTGGGGCAGTGAAAGACCCTTCAATGCCTATTCATCCTATTGCATAAAAAAATTCGGAAGCCGCCTTCAGAAACTAAGTATCGACGCCGGGTTTACCTGCCCGAACCGCGATGGAACGTTATCTACTGACGGCTGTACCTATTGTGACAACAAAGCCTTCAACCCCTCCTACTGCCTGCCCGAAAAAAGCATCACACAACAAATTGACGAAGGCATTGATTTTCATAGATTACGTTACAGAAGGGCAACAATATACATTGGCTATTTTCAGCCGTATTCCAACACGTATAAAGAACTCTCTGAACTAAAAAAAATCTATGGCGAAGCCCTGGCACATCCCTTAATATCGGGTATTGCCATTGGTACCCGGCCCGACTGCATTGATGATGAGAAACTGGACCATCTTCAGGACTTATCAGAAAAACATTATATTTCAATAGAATATGGCATCGAATCATGCTACAATAAAACGCTGGAAACCATCAACCGCGGGCATACTTTTGAAACTGCCATGGAAGCCCTAGAAAAAACTGCTGCCCGTAATTTATTTACTTCCGCCCACCTGGTGTTCGGTTTGCCCGGGGAATCCACCGGTGACATGCTGGCTCAGGCAGAGATCATTTCGCAACTTCCCATAAACAGCCTTAAACTTCATCAGTTGCAGATTATTAAAGGCACCATGATGGCTGAAGAATACCAAAAAGACCCTTCTGGTTTTACACTGTTCGATCTTGATGAATACATCGATTTTATTATTGAATTTCTTGAACGACTGAATCCGGCGATCCTAATCGAAAGGCTGTCGGGTGAAGTTCCCCCGCGTTTTCTACTGGTAAGCACATGGGGGCTGATACGCGCCGACCGGGTGTTACAACTCATCGAACAAAGGATGAAAGAGAAAAAAACCTGGCAGGGGAGGCTTTTCACCACCATAAGCATGTATTAAAATCATATTTTTCAAATAACACTGTATCTTATTCACAACCAAACCATTCTAAACATAGTTTTATTTAAACATTGCCTTAAACATTGTTAAATTTTATTAATTTTGTTTTTCAATTATGACAACCGAAGAAAAAATTAAACGGGCAGCCCTCGAACTCTTCCTCGATAAGGGGTTTGAACGTACCAGCATCCGCGATATTGCAGGCAAAGCGAAAATCAACATCGCATTGATGAATTACCATTTTAAGAGCAAGGAAAACCTCTTCGATTCAATTTTTTCGGAATTGTTGAGTGCTTACACTCCCAGTTTGAATAATATTTTGAGTTCCGAACTGCCTCTGGAGGAAAAAATAAGAGAGTATGTGAGCAAGTACATAGATATTCTTCAGGAAAACCCGCGTCTTACCTATTTTGTATTGTCAGTGTTACAGCGCAACCCGGAAAAAATAAAAAAACTGCAGATTTTTCAAAGTTTATATGACACAGGCAACTTTGCGAGTCAATTTGTCAGGGCAATGAAAAAAAGAAACATCAGCAGCTATAATCCAACACAGTTTTACATTAATATGGTTTCTCTCATCACCTTTCCGTTCACCATCAAACCTGTAATCCTGGAAAAAAATGCTATGGATGAACAAGATTTTGACAGATTCATGCAGGAAAGAAAAAAAATTATTACCGACCTGCTGATACTCAGCATTAAAAAAAATCCGGCATTACCAGAATAATTAATTTTGTAATATTTTTACCAAAATTTATTTTTTTGAAAAAGATATTACATATTTTTTTTCCTCCGGAAAACTGGAAAGCTATCGTTGTTATTCTCCTCGGTATTTTTTTTGGTATCGGATTTTTCGTGTTGTACATCTCCAACGCCACTTCCTATCTGTCGGACGAGCCAAAAACATGTATCAACTGCCATGTGATGTACCCACAATACGCATCGTGGGCGCACAGCAGCCATTTCAGGGCAACCAACTGCAACGATTGTCATGTGCCACACAACAATTTTGTTAATAAATACTATTTCAAAGCCAAAGACGGACTTCGCCATTCCACTATGTTCACTTTCAGGTTGGAGCCACAGGTGATACAAATTAAGGAGGCTGGCATTAATGTGGTTCAGGAAAACTGTAAACGATGCCATAGTGATATGGTCAGCATGGTTTCCCTGACAGAAGTTACCGGTGAAAACTATAAAGAAGGCAAAGGACATCGGTGCTGGGATTGCCATCGGGAAGTGCCTCACAGCACGGTCAACAGTCTTGGCTCCTACCCTTCGGCGCTGGTTCCGCGTTTATCACCGGTAATTCCATCCTGGCTCAGCAAAGCAAAAGAAAACAGTCAAGGCATACAATTAAAAAAATAACTATATGAAAAGCATACGCGAAATAACAAAACAACGTCCCTGGGTACCCTGGGTATTATTTTTCGTAACAACCGTCGTTGTTTTTCTCATCGGGCTTTTTGCCTCCTCCATCATCGAAAGGAGAAGTGAATCCAAGCTTTATTTTCAGGTTGTAAAAGAAATACCCGAATGGGAGCCCGACAATGCGGTATGGGGAGAAAACTATCCACGTGAATACAATACCTATATCACCACCCTCGACACTACCTTTGCCAGCAAACACGGCGGAGGAGCCGCCATTGATTACCTGCAGAAGTACCCCGAACTTGTGGTGTTATGGGCAGGATATGCTTTTTCCAGCGACTACAAGCAGGGACGCGGCCACTATCATGCCATTGAAGATATAACTAACACGCTGCGCACTGCGTATTCGCAGCCAGCCACCTGCTGGACCTGTAAAAGCACCGATGTGCCGCGGTTGATGGACAAAATGGGAATAGCAAATTTTTATCGCGGCAAATGGCAGGATCTGGGAAAAGAAGTACTTAACCCTATCGGCTGTCAGGACTGCCACGATCCTCAAACCATGAACCTCCGCATCACCAGACCTGCCCTGATTGAAGCTTATGAAAGGTCGGGCAGGGATATCAACGCGGCTACCCACCAGGAAATGCGTTCGCTGGTTTGTGCACAATGCCATGTGGAGTATTACTTCAAAGGTGAAGGCAAATACCTGACTTTTCCGTGGGACAGAGGGCAAACAGCAGATTCCATGGAAAAGTACTATAATGAAGTTAATCATATTGATTTTACTCATGCCCTGAGCAAAACTCCGGTTTTAAAAGCGCAGCATCCTGATTTTGAGATGTTTCAGACCGGTATCCACAGCCAGCGTGGCGTAGCCTGTGCCGACTGCCACATGCCTTACCGCAGGGAAGGCGGTATAAAATTTACCGATCACAAAATACAAAGCCCGCTGAATAACATTTCCGGATCATGCCAGGTATGTCATCGCGAAAGTGAAGCAACCCTTCTCCATAACGTTTATGAAATACAGGACAAAACCGAACAAATCAGACGCATAGCCGAAAAAAACCTTTACCTGGTGCATGTGGGTAGCAAACTGGCTTATGATAACGGCGCCACCGAAGATGAAATGAAATCTGTTCATCAACTGATACGTTCTTCGCAATGGTGCTGGGATTGGGTGGCTGCTGCCAACAGCATTGGGTTCCATTCACCTGTGGAATCGCTGCGGGTGCTGGCCTTATCTATCCAACGGGCACAGGAAGCCCGACTGCTCCTGCTTGAGGTATTGTTTAACCATAACGTGAAACTGCCTTTTGACATCCCCAAAATAGCTACCAAGGCAGAAGCCATGAAGCTGATTAACCTCGAAATTGACAAAATTAAGGGTGAAAAGGCCGTTTTTCTAACGGATGTAGCCTCCGGATGGAAAAAGAAATAAACAAACCGCTTTAACAATAAGGAATATTCAGCACAATAACCAATAAAAATAATGCGGCACAAAAAACCAAGCCACTATGATCAGGATGTTAAACAACAGGATCAGCAGATTTTTGGCTTTAGGTCTATAATATTTGATAACCATAACAACAAATCTGATAAAACTGAACACCAGATAAATCAATATCAGGGGGTATAAAACCAAAACAGGAATCCGCCATATTTCTCCGATTATTGACATAGGTAACAGATACTGTGGTTCAAACGCAGAAGAAGTACCGTGTACAAAAACCACGTATAATCCGTTGACCCAATAAGGTAAGGCTATCCACCCGGCAACAAAAATAAATACCAGCATGCTCAGATTAGCCAACTTATCAGCGGCCTTATGCTGTTTAAAAAACAAGCTGATGATGGTGATAATAAGTGCAATTATTGTGATCAGCAGGCCTGTAAAAATAATACTGAAGCGCAGCATATATTCTGAATAAGGAGGTAATGAATTTTCGTTATGATATACCGGAGGAGGGCTGTTCAGGGGGCTATAAAAAACGACGGGGATAACCAGCATCATTGTAATTATCGAAAGTACAAGCAATATGCGGGTGGTAGTTTTCATGAATCCATTCAGTAATGAATCTGTTAATGCTCCATCAGACCAGCCAAAATTAAGAAATTGTTTTGATTTTATCTTTTCATATCTTTATGCGTCTTTTTAGCTGCAACTTCGTTAGATTTTTCGACATAGGATAAACTATGTCAGCAAAATCTGCCTCGTTTCGCTAAAAAATACATCATAAATCTTATGTAACATAAAATCAAAACAGTTTCTAAGTTTTTACAATAAAAAATCAGATTATAAAAATAATCATTATGTCTGATATTCGCAAAGAAAATCAGGTTTTTTCGTTATCTGTTGTTTTTATTAAGCAGGTCAAGGCAGTCTCTAAGACTGTCTTTCCAATGGGGTATTTTCAAGTTAAAATCCCTGATAATTTTATCTTTACAAAAAGTACTGAATTGCGGCCTTGTGGCTGCCGTCGGATATTCTTCGGTACGTATAGGCTTAACGGGTATTTTTATTCCGGACAGTTCGGTAATAGCATTGGCAAATCCAAACCAGGTGGTTTCACCGGAATTTGAATAATGGTATATTTCAGGCTGTGACGGCAGGTTCTTCAATGAAATAATATCGAGTACTGCCCTGGCTAGGTCTCTAGCATAAGTAGGAGTTCCATACTGATCGGCAATAATTCTCAATTCAGTTTTTTCTTTTGCCAGCCGTAAAATTGTTTTTACAAAATTGTTTCCGTATGAAGAATAAAGCCAGGAAGTACGGATGATCAGGGATGGCAGATTATATTTTAAAATAACTTCCTCGCCTTTTAGTTTGGAGTTCCCGTACACTGAAACCGGGCCTACCGGGTCTTTTTCTGAATAAGGAACGTTCTTTTTACCATCGAAAACGTAATCGGTAGAGATCTGCACCAGAAAAGCCTCAATAGCTTTTGCGGTCTCACAAAGATATTCTACAGCCGTTGCGTTGAGTTCAAAAGCCTTCAGTGACTCCTGCTCGGCCTTATCAACAGCCGTATAGGCGGCACAATTAATGATCAGTTGAATATTATTTAGAATGACAAAATCCAAAACGTCCTTTTTATTACAAACATTAAGCTCCTCAATATCTGTAAAAAAATAATCATTTTGGGGGTAAGCACCCGACAAAACCTGAAGTTCATTTCCCAATTGTCCTTTACTTCCGGTTATCAATATTTTCATCACATATTTTGGTTTTATATTGCAAAGCAGGTTAAGACTGCAATAACAATAAAACTGGCTGATTTATACTGTAGTTTTTTTAAAATAATCAATAGTCTTTTGGAGGCCATCCCTTAGCTGTATTTCCGGTTGCCAGGCAAGAACGGATTTTGCCATGCTGATATCAGGCTTGCGCTGTAAAGGATCGTCGGAGGGCAGAGGATAAAAAACGATTTTTGATTTCGATTGTGTTAATTCAATGACAAGCTGAGCCAGTTCAAGAATGGTAAATTCGACAGGATTTCCCAGATTAACCGGGCCGATAAAATCCTCAGATGTTTTCATCATACGTATCAGTCCGTCAATAAGATCATCCACATAACAGAAACTCCTTGTCTGGGTTCCGTCCCCATAAATGGTAATATCCTGGTTGTGTAATGCCTGAATAATAAAATTGGAAACCACCCTTCCGTCATTTGGGTGCATGCGCGGGCCATAGGTATTGAATATTCTGACAATTTTGATTTTCACATTGTTCTGGCGGTGGTAGTTCATAAACAGTGCTTCGGCACAGCGCTTACCCTCATCATAGCAGGCACGAAGCCCTATCGGGTTTACATTACCCCAATAAGATTCGCATTGCGGATGTTCTTTGGGATCACCATATACTTCACTGGTTGAGGCCTGCAATACCTTTGCCTGTATCCTTTTGGCCAGTCCGAGCATATTGATAGCGCCCATTACCGAGGTTTTGATGGTCTTTATCGGATTAAACTGGTAATGAATGGGTGATGCGGGACACGCCATGTTATAAATTTCATCCACCTCAATAAAAAAAGGCATAGTAACATCGTGCCTGATCATTTCAAAGTAAGGGTTCCCGAGCAGATGGACAATATTTTCTTTTTGCCCGGTAAAATAATTATCCAGACAAATCACTTCATGACCATCATCCAGGAGCCTTTCACAAAGATGTGATCCGAGAAAACCAGCCCCACCGGTAACTAAAATTTTTTTCTTCATAAATTATCTGAGGTGTTGATCCCGATGCAGAAATAATCAAAACCTTCGTTTTTGAGATTATTCAGGTCATAAATATTTCTACCATCAAAAATGACATGCCGTTTCAGAAGTTTTTTAATGACGTTGAAGTTGGGCACCCGGAATTCGGTCCATTCGGTAATAATGAGCAGGCAGTCGGCATCAATCAACGCTTCATACTGATCGTTCACCAGTTCGATTTTGTCTCCCATCCTTCGTTTTGCTTCTTGCATAGCCGCAGGATCGTATGCCTTGATTTTTGCACCTGCCTCCAAAAATTTTTCGATAAGCACCAGTGCAGGAGCTTCACGCATATCATCTGTTTCAGGCTTAAACGACAAACCCCACATAGCAATGGTTTTATCTTTCAGCTGATGGTTGAAATATTTTGATACCTTGTTAAATAAAATGCTTTTCTGATCATTATTGACTTCTTCAACCGATTTCAACACCCGCAGTTTATAACCGTTCTCATCAGCAGTTTTGATTAGAGCTTTCACATCTTTTGGAAAACATGACCCTCCATACCCGATACCCGGGTAAATAAATTTGTTTCCGATACGGCGGTCGCTGCCGATGCCGTTACGTACACTATTGACATTTGCCCCCATGATCTCGCAAAGGTTTGCGATATCGTTCATAAAACTGATCTTTGTAGCCAGCATGGCATTTGCGGCATATTTGGTCATTTCAGCACTGGGGATATCCATAAAAATAACAGGATGACCATTCAGTGTAAATGGTTTATAGAGTTGACGCATGGTAGACTCGGCACGCTCCGATTCCAGACCGACAACAATACGGTCGGGTTTCATGAAATCGTCGATAGCCGCACCTTCCTTCAGGAATTCAGGATTGGAAGCAACATCAAACGGGATATTGACGCCACGTGCAGTAAGCTCATTCTGAATGGCATTCTTCACTTTCTTTGCGGTACCGACCGGAACGGTACTTTTTGTAACCACGAGCAGGTAATCTTCCATGTTTTTTCCGATTTCCGCAGCCACACCAATCACATATTTCAAATCAGCGCTGCCGTCCTCATCCGGTGGTGTCCCTACTGCAATGAATACAACCTCCGCATCGGGAAGCACTGAAGCAAGATCGGTTGAAAAATGGAGCCGGTTTTTCTCCACATTGCGATGAATCATCGTATCAAGCCCTGGCTCATAAATCGGCAAAATGCCTTTTTTAAGGTTTGCAATTTTTTCAACATCAATATCAACGCAGGTTGTATCTATTCCTACTTCAGAAAAACATGTTCCGGTAACTAAACCGACATAACCTGTTCCAACAACGATAACTTTCATATAATGAGTTTTTAGTTAATTTTTCATGCAAAAATAAACATTCTGAACTATAAACTAACAGAATTTCATGCAGGAAAAATTTTTTTAAGCATCAAAATATCCCTTTTCGGGTTTTATCAATTTCCATATCATTCTACATCAGACGAAATTAAATATATGGGAGTTCCCAGCCTTCATTTGCAGGTAATGGAATACATAGTTAAAGCTATCAAATTAAGATAAAGGTTATCCAAAAAAATGACAATAAGTTATCATAATATTAGAAATTGTTTTGATTTTATCTTTTCATATCTTTATGCATCTTTTTTGCTGCAACTTCGTTAGATTTTTCGACATAGGATAAACTATGTCTGCAAAATCTGCCTCGTTTCGCTAAAAAATCCATCATAAATCTTATGTAACATAAAATCAAAACAGTTTCTAAAAAAGTTAAAAAAACTTTTCTGATTAATTTCTATTGTATATTTGAAGTCATAATTACCGATAAATAAATTATTTTTGGCAATTAGGTAATTTAATATTTATTTTGCAATTATTATAATGGTAACTATATAATTTAAAACTAATGCAAGTTAAAAAAATTAAAAAAGGGCTTGATATACCATTAAAAGGCAAAGCATCACAAGTAACCAGGGCATTGACCCAACCAACTGATTATATTGCCATCAAACCTGCTGATTTTATCAATGTTTTACCTCAGCTTATCGTAAATCCCGGTGAACATATAAAAGCCGGAGCCCCCCTGTTCAGGAACAAGTATGATGAAAACATTGTCTTTACTTCTCCGGTGAGCGGTGTGGTAATGGAACCCATCCGGGGCGATAAAAGGCTGATCCTGGAGATTTCGGTAAAACCTGATACGGAGATAATTTACGAAGATTTTGGCCAGCATGATGTATCTTCGATGAAAGCTGAAGAAATAAGGTCGTCGCTCATAAAGTCGGGATTGTGGACATTTATCAGACAACGCCCGTACGACCTGATTCCGGCAACAGATTCTTCACCACGTGATATTTACATTTCCACCTTTGACACGGCCCCGTTGGCGCCGGATTACAATTACCTGTTAAAAGACAAAATGAACTCTTTTCAGGCCGGTATTGATGCGTTGGCAAAACTGACGGCAGGAAAGGTGAAGCTGGGTCTTGATGCATGTATTGTTGACAATATTTTTTCATCTGTAAAAAATGCCCAACTATTGTATTTTCATGGTCCTCATCCGGCGGGCAATGTCGGCGTTCATATCCATCATACATGCCCCATCAACAAGGGAGAAACCATATGGCACCTTAATCCGCAGGATGTCGCCATGATAGGAAAAATGCTCACCGAGGGTATTTACGATGCCCGAAGAACCATAGCGGTAACAGGTCCGGAAGCAAATAATCCATCATACCGGGAAATAATTATCGGCAGCAACCTCAAGAACACCATTGCCGACCACACCACCACACAGGGACACATAAGGATTATAAGCGGCAATGCTCTCACGGGCAGCACTGTGAAACCTGATGGCTTTTTAGGATACTATCACCATCAGCTTACAATCATTACCGAAGGAGATTACTATGAATTTATCGGATGGGCGACACCGGGACTCAGGAAATTCAGCAACTCCAGGGTGTTTTTCAGTTGGTTGTTTCCGGGCAGGAAATACGACTTCGACACCAATTATCATGGCGGACACAGGCCGCTGGTGATGTCGGGGCAATATGAAAAGGTATTTCCGTTTACTATTTTACCGGTTTTTCTCATCAAATCAATAATTACACAGGACATCGAAAAGATGGAAAATCTGGGTATATACGAGGTAGCGCCCGAAGATTTTGCCTTATGCGATTATGTATGCACATCGAAAACGGAAGTTCAGAAAATAGTGCGCGAAGGCTTGGAAATGCTAAGAAAAGAAATGAGTTAACATGAAATATTCAAGTGATGAAAGGATTAAGAAAATACATTGACACGATAAAACCAAAGTTTCAAAAGGGAGGCCGGTTTGAAAAACTGGAATCCACCTTTGAGGCCTTTGAATCCTTCCTGTTTGTCCCCAAAAAAGTTACCCTGTCGGGAAGTCACATCCGTGATTCTGTTGACCTGAAACGCACCATGATCGTTGTAGTGGTTGCTTTGATGCCGGCATTGCTTTTTGGTATGTGGAATGTGGGTTATCAGTTTCATAAAGCCATGGGGATTTCCGTGAGTATTTTAGCTGATTTCTGGTTTGGATTTCAGGCCGTGCTGCCCATTATTGTGGTATCATATGTAACAGGGTTAGCCATAGAATTTATTTCAGCACAGATACGCCATCATGAAGTTAATGAAGGTTTTCTTGTCACCGGGATGCTGATTCCCCTGATCATGCCGGTGAACATCCCCCTTTGGATCGTGGCTGTAGGCACAGCATTTGCCGTAATTTTTGTAAAAGAAGTTTTTGGAGGCACGGGGATGAATATCTTTAATCCCGCCCTGGTTGCCCGTGCTTTTATCTTTTTCGCCTATCCGTCGGAGATCAGTGGCGACAGTCCCTGGATATTCGGTTTTGCAGACAGCCTTAAAGGTGTTGACGGAATTACAGGCGCTACGGCCTTATCGTATGCTGCATCAGGCCAGATGGAGTCCATACCGTCTCTTTCTGATTTGTTCTTTGGGTTGATACCAGGCTCCATAGGCGAAACTTCCAAGCTGGCCATAGTACTCGGTGCACTGATACTGATTTTCACAGGTATCGGAAGTTTTCGTATCATGATATCGACCATTGCAGGAGGTGTTTTCATGACACTGATTTTTAATCTGATTGGCGCCAATGCATATATGCAGATCGATCCGCTTACACAGTTGATGATGGGAGGTTTTTTGTTCGGTGCCGTGTTTATGGCTACTGACCCCGTTACAGCTTCACAGACGCCATCGGGCAAAATCGTTTATGGTTTTTTGATTGGCGTATTTGCCATACTTATCAGGGTGTTCAACCCGGCATACCCCGAAGGCATGATGCTGTCCATTCTGCTGATGAACACCTTTGCACCCTTAATTGACCACGTGGTCGTACAAAACAATATCCGTAAGCGCCTGAAAAGACTTCCTAAGATCAATACCAATGTTGAACCCAAATAACCAATCTTTATGTTCAGTAACAGATATACCCTGATATATTCCGCCATACTGGTTATCATTGTTGCTGTCGCACTAACCATCGTGGCAGTGATGCTGAAACCAGCACAAACAAACAACATCCGGGTGGAAAAGATGCAAAATATTCTGAAGTCGGTAAATATTGAATCCGATGCCAAAAACGCAGAAGACCTTTATAATAAATACATCAAGGAATCATTTGTGATAACAGCCAAAGGAGAAATACAAAAAGACATCAAGGCTTTTGACGTTGACCTTACTCTTGAAACAAAGAAAAAACCAGATGAAAGGAATCTTCCTGTGTTTGTATGTACCGGAGATGACGGGAACCCTTATTATATCATTCCGGTCAGAGGCAAAGGACTCTGGGGTCCATTATGGGGTTATATTTCATTTAGCAATGATTTTAACACCATTGCGGGAACCATGTTCGACCACAAAGGCGAAACACCTGGCCTGGGCGCCGAAATAAACACATCTGTTTTCCAGGATCAGTTCATTGGAAAAACCATCTTTGACGAACAGTTGAATTTTGTTTCGATACATGTGGTAAAAGGAGGGGCACGACCTGATGATAATCATGGTGTGGACGCTATTTCAGGCGGGACCATTACCAGCCAGGGACTGGAAAAAATGATCTATGACGGATTAAGCCCCTACGTTACCTATTTCAACAAACAAATGGAAAAAAAATAAAATATTCCGCCCAATACAAAAGAATGTGATGATATGAAAAACCTAAATTTAATAAAATCTCCGGTGAATTTGAATAATCCCATTACCGTTCAGGTATTGGGAATATGTTCAGCTTTAGCCGTTACAGCACAGTTAAAGCCGGCACTGGTTATGGCTTTGTCGGTCACCGTTGTTACCGCCTTCTCGAACCTGATCATTTCGGCACTGCGTAACACTATTCCTTCGCGTATCCGAATTATTGTGCAACTTGTGGTAATTGCCGCACTGGTAATTATTGTAGATCAATTGCTGAAAGCCTATGTGTATGATGTCAGCAAAAAACTTTCGGTATTTGTGGGTCTAATCATCACCAACTGTATATTGATGGGGCGGCTGGAAGCTTTTGCCATGGCCAATAAACCCTGGCCATCCTTTCTCGACGGCATAGGCAACGGTCTTGGCTATGGACTGATACTTGTTATTGTTGCTTTTATCCGTGAGCTTTTTGGTTCCGGTACCTTATTTGGCTATCACATCATTCCGCATACGTTTTTTGATCATGGCTACCTTAACAACGGTATGATGATCCTGCCGCCCATGGCGTTGATCATCATTGGTGTCATCATCTGGGTACAACGTAGTTTTAACCAAAGTTTAATTGAAAAATAAAATCTGAACATATGAATGACCTGGTAAATATTTTTGTTCGTTCGATATTCATAGATAACATGATATTTGCATATTTCCTGGGAATGTGCTCATATCTGGCTGTATCAAAAACCGTTAAAACCTCTTTCGGTCTTGGTGTTGCAGTGGTATTTGTGCTGGTCATCACTGCTCCTGTTAATTGGCTTATAGACACTTACCTGTTAAAACCCGGAGCCCTGAGCTGGCTGGGAAGCAGCTATTCCGAGGTGGATTTGAGTTACCTGAGTTTCATCATTTTCATTGCGGTGATTGCTGCGATAGTGCAACTGGTAGAGATGGTTGTGGAAAAATTCAGCCCTTCACTTTACAATGCCCTGGGTATCTTCCTCCCGCTGATAGCTGTAAACTGTGCCATTTTAGGCCTTTCCCTGTTCGTTCAGGAAAAAGAATATACGGCCATCGGCGAAGTAAGCGTTTATGCTTTAGGTTCCGGAATCGGCTGGCTGCTGGCCATTGTATCCATTGCCGCCATACGCGAAAAGATCAGATATTCCAATATTCCTGCACCACTTAGAGGACTTGGAATTACGTTTATACTTACCGGGCTTATGGCCATCGCCTTTATGAGTTTTATGGGAATAAAAATCTAAAAACAACAAAAAAATACCTGAATATGATATTGCTTGATGCAGGATTAGGAATAATAATGGTACTGGGCATTACGACCTTTTTAGTCATAAGTTTGTTGCTGGTACTTTTGCTTTTAATTGCCAAAGCGAAGCTTTTGCCATCAGGCCCTGTGATGATAAACATCAACAGCGACAAAGAAGTTGAGGCCAACTCCGGCTCCTCGCTTTTATCTACTTTGTCCGAAAAGAAGATTTTTCTTCCTTCTGCCTGCGGTGGCGGTGGAACCTGCGGCATGTGCCGTTGCCAGGTTATCAGTGGCGGTGGCAGTATTTTACCTACTGAGGTTGGTTTTTTCACCCGAAAACAGATGCAGGAAAACTGGCGGCTGGGTTGTCAGGTAAAAGTAAGAGAAAACCTGGAAATCCAAATCCCGAAAGAGATCTTTGGTATTAAGAAATGGGAATGTGAAGTGGTTTCAAATAAAAATGTAGCTACCTTCATTAAAGAGTTTGTCGTAAAACTCCCCGAAGGAGAATCACTGGATTTTCTTTCGGGTGGTTATGTTCAGATTGATGTTCCAAAATGTGAGGTGGATTTTAAAAATATACTGATTGAAGAAAAGTTTTACGGTGACTGGGAAAAATTCAAAATGTTTGACCTTAAGATGAAGAATCCCGAACCGTTATACCGTGCTTATTCCATGGCCAATCATCCTGCCGAAGGCAACATCGTTATGTTGAATATACGTATTGCCACACCGCCCTGGGACAAAAAAATCAACGGTTTTATGAAGGTAAACCCCGGGATATGTTCTTCTTATATTTTTTCTCGCAAACCCGGCGACAAAGTGATGGTATCGGGGCCATACGGAGAGTTTCATATTAAACCAACCGGCAAAGAAATGGTGTACATTGGTGGTGGTGCCGGTATGGCTCCTTTGCGGTCGCATATCTTCCACCTGTTCCATACCGAACACACCAAACGCAAAGTATCTTACTGGTATGGCGGTCGCTCGATGCGTGAGATTTTCTATGAAGATCAATTCAGTGCCATCGAAAAAGAAAATCCGAATTTTACGTTCAATATTGCCCTTTCCGAACCACTGCCTGAGGATAACTGGACGGGGTATACAGGATTTATTCACCAGGTGGTTTTTGATAACTATTTAAGCAAACACCCCGAACCTGAGGATATAGAATATTACCTCTGCGGCCCTCCAATGATGAACGATGCCGTATTTAAAATGCTTGACAATCTGGGAGTGCCCAGGGAAAATATTGCCTTCGACGATTTTGGCGGTTAAGCAGCGTAATTAATTTGCCAGTTTCAGCCCCACGATTCCAATCATTATCAGCAATACCGATAACATCCTGAGCAAAGTAGCCGGATCTTTAAAAAATACTATTCCAATAATAAAAGTCCCGGCAGCGCCAATACCGGTCCAGACAGCATAGGCTGTTCCGATAGGAATATGGCGCTGAGCCATCCACAGAAACAAACCGCTAAGAGCCATGGAAATCACTGAAAAGGCGATCCACAACCATTTATTGTTGGCTGGCATCTGCGATAATTTGAAACCCAGCGGCCATCCCACTTCAAAGACTCCGGCAACAATGAGATAAATCCATTCCATAGTTTTAAAAAGCTTAGTATTCTTTGGTGTCCCCTGAGTGGTGTTTTTTGTAGCTTTCGCATTGGGATTGATCTTTTCCATCACTGCCACATGTACAGCCAACAGGCTTGCCGCTTTTAGGATCGACAGTGGAGCAGTTTTTTTTAAATTCACCGTTTTTTTTCACAATCAATTTGATTGCAAAACCGGCAAAAGCCAGCGCCAGCATAATTATAGCAAGAAGTATGAGTTTCAATTCTAACAGAGCATTTTGGGAATCAGCATGAAATAGCCAGCTATTTATGATCAATCCATCAATAATTTCCTTTTACCTGTGCGCCGGTGATAACAGCCACACTGGAGCCGCAACCGAGCCTGTTTGCTCCTGCCTGTATCAACGCCACAGCCTGATCAAAACTCCGAATTGCCCCGCTGGCTTTAACGCCCATGGCCGGGCCAACTATTCTTCGCATGAGAATGACATCTTCAACGGTGGCTCCGCCGCCGAGAAAGCCTGTGCTGGTTTTTACAAAATCTGCGCCTGCTTTTTTAGAAACCTGACAGGCCAGAATCTTTTCCTCTTCCGTAAGGAGAACGGTTTCTATGATGACTTTCAGCACTGTATTACTGCGGCAAGCCCTGCGTATAGCCATGATATCCTTTTCGACCAGATCCAGGTCGCGTGATTTCAGTGCGCCGACATTAATAACCATGTCGAGTTCGTCTGCGCCGCTTGAAATAGCGCTTCGCGCCTCAAATGCTTTGCTGCGGCTGTCCATTTCGCCTAAGGGAAACCCTATGACCGAACATATCTTTACGCCTGTTCCTCTCAGTTTTTTCGTAACGAAAGGCACCCAGCCCGAATTCACGCAAACCGATTTGAACTGATATTTGACAGCTTCCTCGCATAATTGCTTGAACTGCGCCTGAACGGCCTCGGGTTTTAGTAAGGTATGATCAATATATCCTGCCAGTTCGACAGGCGACAGGGATGGCCGGGAAACGGGCAGCTTTTCAGCGCTTTGTTTTTCTGTTTGCCCTGCAGGCATCTGGCTTCTAAGCCTATCCATCACCTCTTTTACAATTTTGTCAATCAGTTCATTCTGATCCATAGTTACCTCCATTTCTTTCAACAGACATCATTTTATTTATTCGAGGCCAGTGCCTGCCGCCTTCGAAGCGGGTTTCCAGCCATAGTTTTGCCATTGTACAAAGTTCGCCGGGTTTATGTTGTGCGGTGCCTAATGTCAGCACATTAGCATTGTTATGCTGGCGGCTGTTGATAATTGTTTTTTCACTCCAGCACAGGGCAGCCCTGACCCCGTGTACCTTGTTACAAACCATTGAAGAACCTATTCCCGCAGCATCAAGCATAATCCCTCGTTCACATGCACCACGTGCCACTTTTTTGGCAACAGCCACGGCAAAATCAGGATAATCCACTTTTGTAGTAGCGTTGTTGGTTCCCACATCGACCACTTCATATCCCAGGTTCTGCAAAAATATTTTAAGCAGCTCCTTCGCTTCATAAGCGCCATGGTCAGCGCCAATAGCAATATGTTTCACATGATCAGTACTGTTCATTGTATCAGTATTGTTTTCCTTCACCATGGCTTATTCGATTATATTAATTTCATCCACGATTCCGGCGATTACTGTTTTTACGGTAAATGATTCCGGTTCATTGATGAGTATTCTTCCCGACGTTCCTTCTTCAATGGTAAAAACCGTATCGCCTATGCCTGCCTGAACCGTATCAATCGCCAGAAAAGATTTTCCAGTCACATTTCCTTTTCCATCAACAGGTTGAATGATCATTATCTTTTTCGATTCATAACCGGGGGCCATGATGGTGGAAACTACATTACCGATAACTTTTCCGAGTATCATTTTTTATCTTTTATGAAGATTTCATCAACTTTTCCCATTATTGCGGCATCCACAGGGTTCATCACGGTTTCGATCACCCTGCCTGCCTCTTTGCTGGTTTCGTAATATACAAGATCGCCGGGACCGGATTGGATAGTGTCGGCAACAACAATGGCACTTCCTGCATCATTCAGTTGTTCATCAAGTGGCTGCAATAAAAGCAACTTCACCCCTTCCAATGATTCAAGCTTAACTGTGCTTACCACGCGGCCGACGACTCTTCCTAACTTCATTTAATGTTTGTTTAAATTGTTGATGCCTGATGCAAAATTAAAAATTTATTTATGAAAATATTTTAAATAATCCTGAAATAATCCACCAGCGTACATCTTCGTTCCCTGGTAAATGTCCTGGCCCGTGTAACGCCATCGCCTGTCGGGCTGGCAATGGTAAACGAAGCAAATCCTGCCCCCCCCTTACCCAGTCCGGCATAACTGGGACCGTTCTTGATAAAAATGGAACAGTCCATTACTTTGGCCATTTTACTTAGTTTGGCGATGTTCAACGAATGCATGATGGCCGTGTGCCGGAATCCGTGTTCACATTCCACCGCCAGGTCGATGGCTTCATCTACATGATTTACCCGTACCAGAGGCATGACCGGCATAAGTTGTTCGGTCCATACCAGGGGATGGTCGCGACCGACCTCGCAAAGGAGCAGCCGTACATCATCCGAAAGGTTCAGTCCGATATCTTTCGCAATAAAGGCGGGGGATTTCCCGACATATTTTTTATTCGGAGCGCCTTCTTTGCCCGGGCCGCCGGGGTCGGCAATCACGAGTTCCGTAATTTTTTTTATCTGTTCACTGTTGAGTTCATAAGCGCCGTTCTTTTTCATTTCTTCTTTCAGCTTGTCTGCTACTGTAGCGACACAGATAATTTCTTTTTCACAGATGCAGATCACATTATTATCAAAGCCGGCGCCGTCAACAATATCTTTACCGGCCTTTGCGATATCGGCGGTTTCATCAACAACACAGGGAGGGTTTCCGGGACCGGCGGCAATGACTTTTTTTCCGCTGTTCATCGCCACCTTCACCACAGCTGGTCCACCTGTAACAACGAGGAGCGCAATTTTCTTATGCGTCATAAGTTCCTTTGCAGATTCGATTGTAGGCTCGTCGATGCAGCAAACAAGATTAGCAGGACCTCCGGCTTCGATGACTGCATTGTTAAGGATTTTTACCAGGAAGGCTGAGGTCTTTTTAGCTGAGGGGTGTGGATTGAAGACCACAGCATTTCCGGCAGCGACCATACCAATAGCATTGCTGATGATGGTAACCACAGGGTTGGTGCTCGGAGTGATGGAGCCGATCACGCCATAAGGAGCTTTTTCCACCAGCGTCAGTCCGCAGTCGTCAGAAAAAGCTTCCGGTTGTATATCTTCCACGCCGGGTGTTTTAAATATTCCCAGTTCGTTTTTGAAAATTTTATCTACAAAGCGTCCCATCCCTGTTTCATCATGTGCCATTTTGGCGAGCATTTCATTATTCTCGAGGGAGACTTTTCTGAGGTTTTCGATGATCTTTTTACGGACTTCCAGATTCAGGTTTTTCAATTCTCTGAATGCCTGTTCGGCAGCCGTAACGGCATTACCGAGGTTGGAGAAAACACCTGACAAGTTTTTTTCTGTTTCCGCCACAGGGTTCTGGTTAATACTCTTAACCACTTCCTCCACTAATTTTCTTATGTTTTGTTCGAGATTATCCAATTTGAGCTCCTCCTTTTACATGAAAAATGGTTTGATTTCATTATGGGGTTGCGGGATGATGGTATGCATACACAGCAACTGTTTTTCCTGAGCCTTGGTAATTCCTGCCTGTATGGCGGCTTCTACGGCGTCGAGGCTTCCGATCATTTTCACATATGATTTTCCTCCATACCCTATGGCAAGACGTATTTCGATGATGGTCACGCCACCTTTTTTGACGGCCAGGTCGGCGGCTTCAATACCTGAGGCCACCGAAAAGGTTTCAATGACGCCTATTGCATCCCATTCGTCGGTTTTAACAACATTTCCAATGGCAGGTATGACACCGGGGTGGATCAAAGGTAAAAAAAGCCTGTCGGCGATTTGTTCCCTGCCTGTTTCCAGGCCTTTATTAAAGGCATATTCAACTGAAGCCACATCGCCGCTGAAAACGATCAGATATTTTCCCGGGCAAATAGTCCTGGCTTCAATAATATGAATAGGCGCCATTTTCACCATGTCGTCCAAAGCTTTTATCCCGGAAGCAATGCTGTAAAATTCAAGAACACCTAAGACTACCAGACTCATTGGCCGCTCATTTCTTGTAAATAACCGTTTCGTTTTCATCAATCATGTCCACAATGCCAATGATGATAGCATCAAGGGGTTTACTTATTGTGGCCGCTGTTTCACGGGCGGAGGAACTTTCCGAGACCATCACCAGTTCATCATGTCCGGCGCCCACCAGGTCAAGTGCAACCACATAATCACCTTTTTTATTGCCCCGCTGATCACATTTTTCGACCAGAAGAAAACGCGGATCAGAAATACCGATATTGGTGGTACTGCTCACAACTGTTCCGACAACTTTACCCAGTATCATACGTTTTCAGGTTTAACTTTTACGGAAGGTATAGCTACCATCTTTTTCAATAAAGTCCACGATGGCTATTACTGCTGAATCGGCAGGTTTTCCTTCAGTGATGTTGGTAAACCTGGCGCTGCTGCCCGAAACGTAAAAAACTATTTCGCCCGGTCCGGCGCCCACCGTGTCCATCGAAACTACAAAATCATTTTTTCCCTTGAGGGTTACCGGGTCAATTTTTTCGAGCAGAAGAAATTTTATCCCTTCAATTTTCTGATCCTTTTGGGTGGCCACTACGGTTCCAATAACTCTTGCTAAAATCATTTCATTGAATTAATATGAAACAAAGAAACTATTACTTTGTTTTGCCACGTCCTAATGGAAGCGCACTGTCCACATTATCGTGCGGCCTGGGAATCACATGGGATGAAACAACTTCACCAACTTTTTCGGCAGCCCGGAGTCCTGCATCTACCGCAGCCCTAACCGCAGCCACATCGCCACGAACGATAGCGGTAACATATCCGCCGCCAATCTTTTCATAGCCAATAAGTTCAACTTTTGCTGCTTTTACCATGGCGTCAGCAGCTTCCACCATTGCTGTAAAGCCCATGGTTTCTATCATTCCCAGGGCTTCTGTATTATATTCAGACATAGAAATTTCCTTAAATTTATAATATTATTATTTATAATCTTCTCTTCCTGTAATTTCAGCCAGGCGTTTTTCGACCACCCTTTTACATTCCAGCACTTCGGCTTCCTCGCCACCGAGATAAACCCTGCCGAATTTCCCAAACCCTATGACATCAATAATATTGATATGAGCAGATTTTTCCGCTTCATTAGCTGCAAAATAGGCATAGCCTGCCGGTTCCACTTCGAGCACAAACAAAGTATCACCGCGCAAAAGCATCATTCCATACCTTGTACGGTTGATAAGCTGTGCATGATGGTCTTCCACATTTTTAATCAGCTGGCTGGTCAGTATTCGCGGTTTTATCCGGTCATCTTCACTTTTTTCGATAGCATTCAGGATGGCCTGTCCGGCCATACGTGTATCGCCCTGGCTGTCGGAATGTAATTCCAGCATCCCGTAGGCTCTTTCAACGATCTGCATTCCCGGAGTAACATGGGTCGCCTTCAGTGCAACATCGGTCAACGTATTGATCTCAATACCCGGAGCGATTTCTATGATGCAACAGGCCTGGCCGCCAACGGGCAGGTATCCCCTGGAAACCGTTGATAAATAAGAGGCCATCTGCAGTTGCAGCGAGTCTAAAAAGATATATGTTCTTAAATCTACCATGGCTATTTCACTTTTTTGTTTGTTTTACAACCTAAAGGTAAGGCGCTGTCCACATTATCATGAGGCCTTGGTATAACATGTGACGCAACAATTTCACCGACTTTTTCGGCTGCGCGTATCCCTGCATCAACAGCAGCCCTGACAGCTGCAACATCGCCGCGAACAATTGCCGTGACATACCCGCCACCGATCTTTTCAAAACCGATCAGTTCTACTTTGGCTGCTTTTACCATGGCGTCTGACGCCTCAACCATGGCCGCAAAACTCCTGGTTTCAATCATACCCAGGGCTTTCATTTCATTATTTTCCATAATTTTAATGTTAATATTAATTTATAAAATTGTCACCTTAAAACATTGACTTCAATGCTCATGATGTAAAGTAATTTATTACTGATTTTTTTCAATAAGGTTACAAATATAATAAACATTTTGTATCGGATTCAATATTTTTTGCAGGAACATAAATCAAGAGATATTAATATGTTTCAAAAGAAATATCAGTTTTTGGCCGCTATGGTTTTTTAATGATGACTTTTCGTGAGTACTGTTCTCCTGTCGTTTGTATGGTTACCAGATAAATCCCTTCAGAAAATCCGTTCAGAGGAATATGGAGCATTTTTTTATTCAATTCACCCACTGTATATTTTTTTGAGAATATGTTTTTCCCATTGACATCATAAATATCCATATGTGCGTTTTTATCTGGTGTGTTTGTAAATTCAACATTCATAAAATCAACAGCCGGATTAGGGCAGATATAAAAAGAGGGGACTATTATACCATTGCTTTCTGCAACAGCTGTAAAAAAACCATTGACGGGCAACTTTATACAGGATGCATAATCCGAAGCCACATATATCCTGTTTGTGGGTACTAATGTGTCGCCGGCCATATACATGGGGCCACCATTATTCAGGTTGCAGTCAAAACGAGGGTAATCCGAAGAACTGATGTCAACACGTATCTTATGTCCGGCAAGAAATGTCATGGCTACATCAGGCAGTTCAATGTTTGCTTCATAAACATTTCCAGGTATCATTAATGAAGTATCGGCTGCTGCATATCCGTCACGGAAACGCATACGGATGATGCCGTCGGAGATGATCATTGACCGGTCGTCAGGATAAACATCGGTAAGACGCACGGCAAAGTCTGTATCTTTTCTGTCGGACGAAACAAACAAATGTATCTGTGCCTTGCCCTTCATTATCACATTGTCAGTCAAGACATTTGTAGTAAATACTAAAATATCGCTGCGGCTTTCGACCTGGGACGCCTGATCGTAAGGACCCTGAAGGAGATCGGCACGCAGTGTCGGCCCACCAATAGTAGGTGAAGGATCGTACGGGTCGTAAAGAAATGTCCTGTAAGCGCCGGCGTTGACAGGTAATACCTCAGTAATACCGCCATCGTTTTGAAAATAGAGAGTATGTTCATTAACGCCGGCAGGCGGCCAGTCAGCAGAGCTCTGCCATGTATTTTCACCCATCTGAAAGTATTGAATATATGGTGTTAAGTTCCAGTTATTCGGCACTGAACGTAAATAATAATCAAAAAAACTGAGAGCCAGAGAATCGCTCCATCCGGCAGCGCCGGGATAGGTCAATTCGCCCTGGGTTACTCCACCAACACCGGCATTACCATGACCACCATGAGTCCACGGTCCTATCAGCAAACGGTGTTTATCACGCACCGCGGTGAATGACGACTGCCTGAGTCCTGCAAAAAAGTCCATCATCACATTGATATTATGATCGTACCAGCCACCAATCATGAACACAGGAATATTTATGGAATCCGGATAGAAATTTACAGCTTCGCTGTATGACCATAGTATATCATAGGTCTGATGAGCGAGCAGTGTGGATGACACTCCAAAACCAAGCGCATCTAGCTGCTGGACATACTCCGTACGGTAAACACCTCCGGGATAATATTCCGCATAACTGTATTGCGGCCCCGCCACCAGAGGAATGGCACATACCAGATGAGGCGGGCGCTTGCGTGCCGTCATGTATTGTATACGGCCCAGGGCCGAAGGCCCCCAGGTACCGACTTTTGAATTGCACCAGGGTTGGGCAGCTATCCATTCCACGAGGTCATATCCATCATTAGCCCGGTCATAATTGCCGCTGCAGGCAGCAGCCGAACCGTAAAAACAACGCCAGTCTGCAATCACCATAACATATGCTGATGCAGCGATATTATTTCCGATAATCGGTAAACCATAAGTACGGAACAACAACCTGTTGTATGGAGTTTGCACAAGAATAACCGGATACGAATTACCGCCGCCGTTATCGGGAACATAAATATCAACAGCCAGTCTTTTACCGTCACGCATTATTGCTGAATCAACAAATGTTGGCTGTATCAAGAGCTGCGAAAACAGATTTATGACAAAAACACAATTCATTACCAAATATGTAATTATTTTTTTCATAATTTCGGGCCTTTAATACTCAATACAAAATTAAGATTATTCCTAATTAATGGTATGAAAGACAAAACTAAACTTCTGGTAATCATTTCACTGATATTGAACGTCGGGATTATTGGTGTTTTATTATTCGTTAAATCGAAAGCTGAAACACGACTTGCCAGAGTTTCGGGCATGCTTGTAAGGCTTGGGAATTCAGAAATTGATTATACGGTTCATGTGGAAGACACTATTGAAATATCTACCGCGTTCAGCATCAAGGAGGTAGTGCCCGTACTGGTGGAGATGAAGGTAAAATACGACCTGCCATTCAAAGCTATGATACCTGTAGACCAGCAGATAGAAACCCCGATCACCCTGACGGTGGATAAGGTCATACATTTGGACACTGTTTTTATGTTTAAAAACAAGATCGTGGCGCCGCTTGATGAGATTATTTCTGTTGATCAGAAGTTCACCATCCCGACTAACCGCAAAAAGAAAAAGGGTATCAATGTTCCTATTGTTGCGGACATTCCCCTTAAACAAACCATCAGTCTCGACATCAAGGATCCTATCAATGTCCTTGCCGACATTCCGATAAAAATACCTATTTCAGAGACTATCCCAGTTAAGATACAGTTGACCATACCTGTTGACATCAATGTTCCGATAGATATTCCGGTAAAAAGCGAGGCTTTAATCACCTTTCCTTACCTCTTACCCATTTCGGGCAAGATACCGTTAAATCTTGACATTCCAGTAAAGATACCTTTATCAGCCACTCCTATAAAATCAAAGTCAGATTCCATTGCAACTGAATTGAGTAAGTTGCTGGATTTTTGATTGCTTTGCGGTTGAGTCATCAGAACAAGCGCAACAGCGCATACACGCCCATAGCCACTAACATGGTGGCAGGAATGGTCAACAGCCAGGCGATGACAATATTCTTTCCGAGTCCCCATCTGACAGCCGAAAGCCGTCGTGTAGAGCCCACCCCCATGATGGATCCGGTAACGGTATGCGTAGTACTGACGGGTATTCCAAACAAAGAAGATCCGATAACGGTAATAGCACCGGCTGTTTCGGCGGCAAAGCCATGAACCGGTTTGAGGTCAGTTAGTCCGACACCCAAAGTTTTGATAACCTTCCAACCGCCAGAAATAGTGCCCAGTGCAATAGTTGAATAACAGGCAATCATGATCCATGTCGGGACATTTTCAGGGTAGGCAGTACCAAAATAACCGGCACTGAATAACAATACGGTTATCACGCCCATAGTTTTTTGCGCATCGTTGCTGCCATGGCCCAGGCTGAATATGGCCGAAGAAAAGAGCTGCATTACCCTGAACACTCCATCGACCTTTTTGGGGGTAACACTTCGGCATATCCATAAAGTTATTGCCATGATAATATATCCCAGAAGAAATCCAATAAGTGGAGATAATACAATAAAAATAGCCACTTTAAAAATCCCTGAAGCCACTAAAACGCCGGGGCCTCCGATAACCAATCCCGGACCGATCAGTCCGCCGATCAGGGCATGTGAAACACTGATAGGCCATCCATAATGGGTACAAAAATAAACCCAGACAATAGCGCCCACGAGGGCCGAAAGAACAAAAAGAGGTGTAATAACTTCAGGGGTAACAATGTTTTTCCCAATGGTGGTTGCTACATGGGTTTTGAAAATGAAAAAAGCTGCAAAGTTCCAGAAGGCGGCCCACAGCACAGCAGTGAAAGGAGAAAGCACTTTGGTGGTAACGATAGTGGCTATCGAGTTAGCGGCATCGTTCATCCCGTTCAAAAAGTCAAATCCCAAAGCTAGTATCACTCCAATGATAACGATTGTCCAATTTACATCCATTTGTGAAATATTTTTAGTTTGCTTTTACAATAATTGCCTTGATAACATCGCTTACATCTTCGGCCATATCCGTTGCTTTTTCCAAAGAAGAAAGCATGCTCTGAATCTTTATCAGTTCTATGGCGTCTTTTTCATTTCTAAAAAGCTCAGAAAGTGCAAGATGATAAACCTCATCCGCCTGATTTTCTATTTCATTGATACGAATACAGGCATCCATCATTTTTTGCGGATTCTTGAGGTTTTTCAGATTTACAACCGCATTTTTGATTTCACGGGTAGCCTGAAGAATAAGTTCGCTCATCCGGAGAAAACACTCGGGTTCACGCTTAGGAGGGTGATTACGTGCCTTTTGGCTGAAACTGTTGATCAGGTCGATGACATTATCCAGAGAACCATTTAATTTATTGATATCCTCCCTGTCGAATGGGGTAATAAATGTCCGGTTAAGTGTTTCATACAATTTATGTGTGATCTCATCGCCGATGTTTTCATGACGTTTGATTTCAACAAGAATTTTTTCTTTTACGGCTGCGTCGCTTATCAGAAAGTATTTATTGAGCAGGATGGCTGCCTGCACCAGGTTTTCCGCTGCTTCCTCGAACATCGGATAAAACTTTTGTTCCTTAGGGGTAAACAAATTTAGAATATTGGATAGTACCATAGTTAAATTAAGATTGAACGATAAATTTTCTCAATGACAAAATTACATGAATGTTCAGCCATAGCCAATAAAATGGAGTTATGTTTGGGTTAAGGTTGTATTAAGTTAATGTTAAGCATGAGTTTAATACATCTGATTATCTGTGTTTTACACTACTCAAAACCTGTGTGAATATAAAAAAGCGGCAACATAGATATAATAATATGTTATGAGTAATTTCGAAGCAACTAATGAATATTTCAGTGCATAGATATTCATCATCAACCCTTAACCAATTTACAGGAAAGGACAACCCTTGATTATTCCTGTCCCATTTGACGATTTTAACGCAAACATAAAACAGGCTTAATATTCAGTTAATCTTGCCATAGTTATTTTGCAGTGTAAAAAACTAACGATAATGAAAAAAACATTTATTACGATTTTAGTGTTTGCGGTGGCAATGCTGTTTTCATCAGCAGCTTATTGTCTGCACGAAAACAAACCCGTTGCCCACAACATTCAAAAGTCCAGCATAAGCGGAAAAGTTGCTGATAAACAAACAGGCGAAAGTCTTGCAGGCGTTTTGGTGTCAATAAAAGACTCGGGGTTAAATGTCTACACCGATTTTGACGGGAATTTTTCATTTGACAACATTGAGCCGGGGACGTACATCATTGAAGTAAAATACATCTCCTATTCCGTTGATGAAATCCCAAAAGTTACCTGCAAAGCCGGACAAGAAACACGAATTAACATCGGGATTAAAACAAATTAAAACTCTGAATTCGTTCCAGGCTAATCGTATTATGACTTTTAATACAATAGGTTTCATTATATAACCTCATCACCAGATATACATGCGATAATGAAGAAATTACTGTTCTCTCTGTTTCTGACCATTTCAACAGCTTCGTTTGCTCAGGAAATAGTTCTAAAAGACAGCCTGTACTATACAATGACTCTTTATACCGGAATTTATAAGGAGTTTTATCCCGGCGGAAAACTCAAAGCAGAAATACCTATCATCAAAGGGAAAATTGATGGTGAATACTTCAGTTATTATGAAAACGGAGCAAAAAAAGAGCTCAGGAGCTATTCCGAGGGCAAAAAAAACGGCCTGTGGTGTACATGGAATGAAACCGGTACCAGAACAGCAGAAGCCGGCTATAAGGATGATCTTAAGGATGGCAATTGGTATATATGGGACGAAAACGGTGTTAAGCGTTATGAAATGCATTACAGAGAAGGGAACAAGACAGGCACCTGGATCATGTGGAATGAAAAAGGAGAGTTAAAAAAGGAAAAGAAATATGACTAGCACATCCAGAGCCATTTCACTTGCCAATACTATCCAGGTAGGACAACCGCATGCACAAAACTGAATGATTATGAACTCTTTGAAAACTCTGTTTCAACTGCTGTGCTGTCTCCAATGCCTGAGCATCAGCACTGTTTTTTCGCAAAACGAGACTATCACCGGAACCATTACCGACCTGAAAACCAGAGAAACCATAGTTGGAGCCACGGTAATGATTGAAGGAAGCACAACCGGGGTTAGTTCCGACCTTGACGGCAACTTCAAACTCGGTCCGTTAAAACCTGGAAATTATACTTTGGTGGTGTCCTATATTTCTTACAAAAAACAGCTTATTGAAAATATAAAGGTGGATAAGGGAAAGCCGGTCGTCATATTTGTTGAACTCGAACAGGTGAATACAGAAATTTCAGGAGTTACCATAGTTGGAACACGCAGGCACGACAGTGAAATATCCATGATAACTTCCATAAAGTCTTCCGATATGGTTGTCAGCGGTATTTCAAGCCAGCAGATCAGTAAATCACAGGATAAAGATGCCGCCGAGGTCGTCAGACGTATTCCCGGCATTACCATCACCGGCAACCGTTTTATTGTGGTGCGCGGCCTCAATGAACGCTATAATACGGTATGGCTGAACAACTCATCCACGCCCAGTCTCGAATCGGATGTAAAGGCATTTTCTTTTGACCTGATACCAAGCTCGCTGATCGACAATATTCTAGTTTATAAAACACCAGCGCCGGAACTTCCAGGTGATTTTGCAGGCGCGGCCATAGAAATTTTCACAAAGAATATTCCTGAAAAAGATAATATCACTATATCGTATGGGACGTCATTTATAGAAGCGACAACTTTCAAACCCTTTTATGAATATGAGGGCGGCAAATGGGATGCTCTTGGCTCGGATGATGGTACCCGTGCTTTACCCGAAAGCTTTCCGGATTATCATCTTAATGAAATACCACGTGATGCAGCCGGAAAAGAATACCGTACAGAAGTGGGACGTATGCTGAACAAAATATGGGAGCCTGAAAAAAAAACAGCCCTGAATGACAACAAAGCCTCAATAACCTTAGCAAAGAAATTCAAAGCAGGAAAATCTACTTTTGGTAACATCACTGCTATTAATTATTCGGATTCGTACTCATCAAAGGAACTTTTCAGGGCAAATTACCTGGCTTTCGACAGAATAAACGAGGTGAGTGATACGGCCTATTATTTCAACGACCATCAATACGTCCACAACTCAAAGGTCAGCGCGCTGATGAACTGGTCGTTTCAGACAAGCAAGGGGCATACCATAATATTGTGTAACCTTTTTAACCAGGTTGGCTCCTCCAAGACCACCCTGTCTGAAGGCAAAGATAATTACGGCGGTATGACACTTAAATCTTATGAGCTGGATTATACGGCACGTACTATATATTCAGGACAGATAGGAGGCAAACACCCGATAAAAAAAGATCGTTCCAAACTGGACTGGACCATAGGTTACTCTTATGCCCGTAAGAATCAACCCGACATCAGGCGAATAACTTCCGTGCTGAACGAAGACATTGAAAGCCCTTACTACGACATGTACGGGATAAATTTTAATTTTGCCGCCAACTCTGACCAAAACGGCCGGATATTTATGGATACCAGGGAACAGATTATTTCTGTGACGGGAAATTTTGAACAAAAGATACGTATCGGAAACTTTCATCCTGAAATCAAGGCCGGTTTGTTTTATGAAACAAAAAACCGTGCATTTGATGCCCGCCTTCTTGGGTTTGCCATTGCCAGATCCTCCTCCTTTAATTGGGATATCCCATATATGCCCATCGCAGAGATATTTGCCGACACGAATATTAATGCCACAACAGGCATAAAAATTGACGAGCAGACAAATTCCCTGGACAGGTATGCTGCCGGAAATAATCTTTTGGCGGTTTATCTCGGTCTGAAAATACCCTTTCTGCAGAGATTCAATTTATATGCCGGTGTACGGATGGAAAAATATCAGTTAAAACTTTCTTCCGGTTCCGAAACCGAACCTGTGTCGGTTGAAAACGACACCCTGAATTTTTTTCCTTCTGCAAACCTCTCATTCAACATCAACGAAAAAAATCTGATTCGCATTGCCTACGGGCACACTATCAACCATCCTGAATTCAGGGAAGTAGCACCTTTTAACTTTTATGTTTACGAGCTTAAAGCATATTATAAAGGTAATCCGGCATTAAAGAGTGCCTACATCCATAACATTGATTTCCGATACGAATATTACCCTTCATTTTCAGAGATGCTGACCATTGGCGCCTTTTACAAGAGTTTTAAAAATCCTATTGAGGCCGCTATGTATTCGGCCGGATCGGGTTGGGATTATACTTTTATCAATGCCATAAGCTCTTATAGTTTCGGGGCAGAACTCGATCTCCGGAAATCGTTCGCTGATCTTGCAAAAAAAGAAAATTTCCTTAGAAATTTTAAAGACTTCACCGTAGTGCTCAATTTGTCAGTAATCAAGAGTGAAGTGACAACCGATGATGTTTTTGCCCGGGAAAAAGTCCGCCCCATGCAAGGACAATCGCCTTTTATAATAAACACCGGTATTTATTATCAAAACGACACCATAGGTCTTGGTATCAGCCTGCTTTACAATGTCATTGGCAAAAGAATCGTTTACGTTGGTAATGTAAACGACCCACACACCTATGAAATGCCCCGAAACATCCTTGATTTTACAATTTCCAAATTTATCGGCAAATATGTGCAAATTAAATTCGGTATCAATGACCTGCTCAATCAAAAACACACCCTTGTACAAACAGAAAAATACCAAAAAGATACCGATGGCGATGGTAATGGCGATCAGACAAATTCGCATCAGCAGGTTACCCGGCAATTTAAAACAGGAAGGTATTATTCGCTCGGAGTTAGTTTGACTCTTTGATTTTTTTTCACTGTTGTCCGGTAAAAATATTTTAAATATGCTGAATAGCTTTATTTTCAAAACATTTACAACATATCGCCACCTACCTGCCCAATCCGCCAACCGGCGGATTATTCAGGCGGGCGGGGCTTTATTTTTCATTGTAATGTTTTTTCTACCAATATGCCGCCTCTAACGAGGATAAAAAAGTTCCAAATGTCTATAATATTATCATAATGAATAATTTACAAATTTATGATAGCGTCGCAGGTACGAAATATTACATATTTAAAAAATTAACCGGACAATAATGATTTTTTTTGCATTTGTCTCGCTATTTTTTCAAAATAATTCCTCTTAACATAACGGTATTATAAACTTAAAACCAGGTTAACAGCGCCGCAGGCAAAGCGATATACCTTTGCTGTAAAACAAAACGAACCATTATGAAAAGGACAATTTTACTTATTGCTGTAATTCTTTCAGCAATTTTCAGCACAAGATCACAATCAATCAACGACCCGTTTTTTGAGCAGGTCAATTACCTTGGCGCTTTTGGCAATGATAACTGGACCAGCGGTTGGTGTAACTGGGATCCTCAGAATACAATTTATCCTTCAGCCAATGTCATCATCAACAGCGGAGATACCATAAAAACCAATACCACCTGGACCAGCAACAACACCTACCTTCTAAACGGGTGGATATATGTGAAAAACAATGCAGTGCTTACCATTCAGCCGGGTACGGTTATCAGGGGAGATTACACCAATAAAGGTGCGCTGATTATTGAACGCGGATCAAAACTGATTGCAGAAGGCACATCTTCGCAACCCATTGTTTTTACCTCAAACGAAGATCCTGGCAACAGAGATTATGGTGACTGGGGTGGTGTTATTATATGCGGCAAATCAATATTAAATATCACGGGCGGCACATCAGTTATTGAAGGTGGTCCCGGCTCCATTTATGGCGGCGGTACCAACCCACTGACCGACGATAGTTCGGGCGTTTTAAAATATATCCGAATAGAATTCCCAGGGGTCCCCTTTGTTCAGGATAAAGAAATCAACGGGTTAACTTTCGGAGCTGTTGGAAATAAAACAATAATTGATTATATACAGGTTTCCTACAGTGGCGATGATGCCTTTGAATGGTTCGGCGGTAATGTTAATTGCAAACACTTAGTGTCATTCAGAACATGGGATGATGACTTTGATACGGATAACGGATGCAGCGGCATGTTACAGTTTGGTGTTGCCCTGCGCGACCCCGCTATTGCTGACCCCGGTTCGGGTTCTAACGGATTTGAATCGGATAATGACGCTAACGGTTCCGTAAATCAGCCTGTAACAAAAGCTGTCTTCAGCAACTTCAGCATGTTTGGCCCGAAAGTTACCAAAACAGCCACCATCAACACCAATTATAAAAGCGCTTTGCACCTGAGACGGTCGACTGCCATAAAAATATTTCATTCTGTTTTTGCAGGATACAAGGATGGACTAAAAATTGAAGGAGCCACCACCGACTCCCTGGCACAAATGAACCAACTTAATTTGCAATACTGCAATATCGCCGGTATCAGCGGCAGTGAATTTGTAGCAGGTACAGGTGTTACAATGAACATTGGCGTTTGGTTTCTAAATGCCTCAAAATGTAATGACACCTTATCAGAAAATGCGGAACTTTTCATTACCGATCCCTTCAACGCCTCAGCCCCCAACTTCCTCCCAGAGGCAGGATCACCCTTACTGAACCGGACATGGTTATCGTGTGAGCCTGCAGGATTCGAAGATCTGATTAAAACTGACATAACTGGATTATATCCCAATCCCTCCCAGGGCATGACAACTATTGATTTTACTCTCTCTGCCAGCGTAAATGTAAAAATTGAAATTCTCGACATCACAGGCCGCAGTGCCATGATTATTAAGAATGGTTTTTTATATAAAGGCCTGCACCATATTACTTTTGATGTTTCCGATTTGTGCATCGGTGTCTGGCTCATCAGAATTTCTACACCCGGCGGCTACTCCACCAAAAAACTTCTGATTCACCACGGATAACATTAAAACAATACCCGAGACGGTCTTAAAGTACGATCAGTACTTTGAGACCACTTCTTTTTTTATTTCTACCACTCCCCTTTAACCATATATTAATGTTCACTTAACATTAAATACACAAAGCGGTGTTACTTTTGTATGTAATAGTATTAGAAATTGTTTTGATTTTATCTTTTCATATCTTTGTAAAAACAGTACCCGCATATGTCAAATGAGCATACTATTCTTTTGGTCGATGACGAACCTGACATCGTTGAATTTTTAAGCTATAATTTAAAAAAGGAAGGTTTTACCGTATATACTGCCAGCAATGGTAAAGACGGGATACAAGTCGCAAAAACAACCCTTCCCCATCTGATAGTACTGGATGTGATGATGCCCGGCATGGACGGAATAGAAACCTGTTCGGAAATCAGAAAGATACCCGCCCTCGAAAAAACGCTGATCATGTTTCTCACCGCGCGCGGGGAGGATTACTCACAGATAGCCGGCCTCGACGCAGGCGCCGACGATTATCTGACAAAACCGATCAAACCCCGGCTTTTTATCAGCCGTATCAATGCGCTGTTAAGAAGATATTCTGATCAGGTAACATCAGAGCAGGCAATCATCAAAATTCACGACATGCTTATTGACCGTGAAAGATATGTTGTTATAAAAAACGGGCAAAAAATAGTTCTGCCCAAAAAGGAATTTGAGCTTTTATATCTGCTGGCATCAAAGCCAAGCAGGGTTTTCACCCGCGAAGAAATCCTCTCTAAAATTTGGGGTGACAGTGTAATTGTAGGTGACAGGACCATTGATGTACATGTACGAAAAGTCCGTGAAAAAATCGGTATGGAGTTTATCTTTACTGTTAAGGGCATCGGATATAAGTTTGAAACCGAATGAAAAAGTACCGCCCGCAGAATATTTCCTTTGATATTGCGCTATTTGCGCTTCTTGTGTTTTATACCTTGTTTCTCGGATATTATCTTTTTTTTTCAGACTGGCCGCACGGATGGATGGCAATAGTGCTTGCCGGTATATTATTTTTCTTTGCTATATACCTGTTTACAAAGTATTCTGTTGAAAAATTCATTTATAAAAAGATTAGAGTCCTTTATAAGACCATCCATAATTTAAAGTCACCCAGGCAGAAAGAAAAAATCGAAGAGAATTGGCTTGAGAATGCTGAAGCCGAAATGATAAAGTGGTCAGAAGACAAAAAAAACGAGTTAGAGAGTCTCAGGATATCAGAAAACTACCGGCGCGATTTCCTGGGGAATGTTTCCCATGAACTTAAAACACCTATTTTCAACATACAGGGTTATGTGCTCACCCTGCTTGACGGAGGGCTGGAGGATCAGAGCATCAACCGTGAATACCTGCTGCGTGCAGAAAAGAATATAGAAAGGATGATTGCCATTGTCAATGATCTTGAAGTGATCTCAAAACTAGAATCAGAAACACTTAGACCGGAAAAAGAAAAATTTGACTTGTCAGATTTAGCTCATGATGTTATGGAATCATATGAGATAAAAGCACAACAGAAAAACATTGCCAGTCATATCCACAATAAACTTACCGGCCCTGTAAATGTTTTTGCCGACAAGGAAAAGATCCGCCAGGTACTGAACAACCTTGTGGAAAATGCAATCAAATACGGTAAACAGGATGGCCGGGTCAAGATCACGTTCTATGATATGGATGAAATGATATTGGTGGAGGTTTCAGATAATGGCATTGGAATTACAAAGGAAGATATTCCCAGGATCTTTGAACGTTTTTACCGCACGGCTCAAGGAAAAAATGTTGAAAACAGAGGCAGCGGACTGGGTTTATCCATCGTAAAACACATCATTGAGGCCCACGGGCAAACGATCAATGTCCGCAGCACTATAGGCGTTGGGACCACCTTTGGCTTTACACTGCAAAAAGCATGATACCGTACTTTTTTGTGTTTCTGCAGACAAAGAAAAAAACGGAAAATTTCGCATGAGCAACTTATGCAACTACCTATTCTGCCCAATAACCATACCTGTATTTAAAACAACAGCTATTTTTCTTCGTTGGCGGGCACAATATGATTGTGATACGCACGCTGCGGTTGTTAAGAATATTCAGGATATTCAAGCTCAGTCGCTACATCAAAGCGGGCTTGATCATCGTATGGGCGGTGTGGAGCAATCGTTAAAAAATCATCGTTTTTATTTTGTTTGTGTTTACCATAGCCACCATCACCGGCACGTTGATGTACCTGATAGAAGGCGAACAAAACGGATTTGACGACATTCCAATCTCCATTTACCGGGCTGTGGTAAAACTTACTACCGTTGGATAAGGGGATTTGTCGCCCAGCACAGGGATAGGACAGTTTCCGGCCAGTATGGTGATGGTACTCGGATATTCCATAATTGCCGTACCCACAGGTATAGTTACTGCCACCCTCTTAGGGAAAAGAAAGGTGAGCAATACGCAGGTGTGCTCCCGATGCATGTACGACAAGCACGACGATGATACCAATTATTGTAAAATCTGCGGTACTCATCTGCATCCCAATTCAAAAGGCAGGAAGTATAAAACCCCGACAGAGGTGCATAAAAACAACAATAAAGAAAACCACCCAGGCTAATAAAGAGCAAATGTTCACATTAAGAACGATTGCCAGTATTTATTAAAACAGGGAAAATGCACATTCAATAAATGTAATGTAACAAACAAAAAGGCGTGTTCTTCCTAAGCAATACATTTCACTTTTCAGATAGGATAAAATGGATTGAGTGGCTGATAAATCAATATTTCAGCCATTTCCATAGTTCCCTGTAACTGATTTTTTTACCATACATCAGGATTCCGGTGCGATAGATTTTTGCGGCAAGCCATGTGCACGCCAGAAAACCAAGCACGAGCAGCGCCATGGAAAGTACAAGTTCATAAGCCGGAACGCCGAAAGGAATCCTGATCATCATGACAATAGGGGAAGTCAGCGGGATGACAGAAAACCAGAAAGCTATCGGCCCCTGAGGGTTTTCAATGATCGGCTGAGCAAGTATAAAGGCCAATATAAGCGGAATGGTTATGGGCAGCATAAACTGTTGCGTATCTGCCTCGTTGTCAACAGCAGAGCCAATGGCAGCAAACAAGGCCGCATACAGCAGATATCCGAATAAAAAGAAGAAAAAGAATGAAAAAACTATGAGCGTGTAATTGTAATCGCCAAAGCTTTTTATTAACGTGCGTATGTTTTCATCATCGTAATCCTGAACGGGTGCAGACGTGGTGTTTTCAGGAAGAAGCACTTTGCCCTGCTGCACCATCTCGGTCTGTTGTTTTGACACCATATTCTTCGACCCTACCGACAACTGAAATACCCCAACCAGCGTCAGGGTAAGCACGATCCACAACATAAATTGCGTCAAGCCTACGAGGGCGATGCCGATAATCTTTCCCAACAGCAGCTGAAAAGGTTTGACCGACGACACAATAATCTCTACAATCCGGCTTGTTTTTTCTTCTATTACCCCCCGCATCACCTGGTTGCCATACATAAAAATAGCAAAATATATCAGAAATCCTGCAAAAATACCCAATATGGTAGTGGCTATCGGCAGGTTGGTTTCACCGGTTTCAATGTTTTGTGAATTAATGCTGATACGTACTTTGGCGTCATCGATTTGCTTTTTATCTATGCCGTATAATTCCATTAGTTTCCTGTTCTCATAGATATATTTCATTTTATCTTTGATATAGGAGGTAACTGTATTCCCGGGTTGTTTGTCAGAATAATACAATATCGCATTAGTAGGTTCAATCATATCCGGCTTGGGAATATACAACAGTGCGGTGGATTTGTCGCCGTCAAAACCGGCTATGGCGGTCTCCAGATCGGTATATATATAATTGAATTTGATAGTTTCGTTACTGCCCATCTTGTAATAGATGCCGGTTTCGTCCAGGACTTCAATAACCTTTTGTTCGCTGTCGAGTTTGGTAACGTAATAAGGAAGAATCATCAAAGCGGCCATCAGGAGCGGACCGAGTATGGTCATTACAATAAAAGACTTTTTCTTTACCCTTGACAGATATTCCCTTTTTATAATAATAAAAATTTTGTTCATATATTATTCTGTTAGGCCGGAGGATGAATGATTTTGGTTAATATCGGCATTTACTTTAGCAATAAAAATATCGTTCATCGTGGGCACTATTTCGTGCAGCGCATGGATAGTGCCATGTGGCATCAGGGCCGAAAGCATATCATTGGTAGTTCTGTTGTTCAATATTTTTATTTTTGCTTTCAGCAGCCCATCCTGCAGGGTTTCATCACAAACCTGAAAATTCTTATCCAGCTTCTCTTTTAACAAAGTGTCTGTGCCCGAAATCTCCACCTGGTAACTGTAAGACCTGAAAGAATATTTTATTTCATTGACCTTACCTTCCAGAATTTTATTCGATTTATTGATCAGCGCGATATCATCACAAAGTTCCTCCACCGAGGCCATATTATGGGTAGAAAACACCACCGTAGCACCATTATTACGCAAACGGATAATTTCATCTTTTATAAGGCTGGCATTTATCGGATCAAAGCCGCTGAAGGGTTCGTCGAATATCAGCAGTTTGGGTTCATGCAACACGGTAACAATAAACTGAATTTTTTGCTGCATTCCTTTGGAAAGCTCTTCCACCTTGCGGTTCCACCAACCCATCAATTCAAATTTTTCGAACCAGTATTTAAGTTTCCTTATCGCATCGCTGTATGACAACCCCCTGAGCTGTGCGAGATAAACAGCTTGTTCGCCTACCTTCATTTTTTTATACAAACCACGCTCTTCGGGCAGATAGCCTATATGTACAATATGGTTTTTTTTCAGTTTTTCGCCGTTCAGAAATACTTCTCCTTCGTCGGGCCCTGTAATCATGTTGATAATGCGTATAAGTGTGGTTTTTCCGGCTCCGTTAGGTCCAAGCAGTCCAAAAATACTCTGTTCCGGCACACTGATGGATACCCTGGTCAATGCCACATGATTAGCAAACCGTTTGGTAATATTACGGGTTTCAAGCAAATTCATTTATATATGACAAATCTTTATTAATAACTAAAAACTGTTATCTAATGATAGTTAATAACTGCTGACTTATAACTATAAACTGATAACAGATAACTGTTTACTGAAAAAGCTCCTTCATCTTTTCAAAAAAATTCTTATCCCTGCTGTTCGGCTCGGGTTTTATGTTTTCGGAATTCATCAGCTTTTCGATCATGTTTTTTTCTTCTTTCGACAGGCGTTGCGGCGTCCAAACGCTGATGCCGACAAGAATATCCCCCCGGCCATGATAATTCAGCGACGGAAGCCCTTTCCCCTTTAATTTCAGGATTTTTCCCGATTGTGTTCCGGGTTCGATTTTGATACGTGCCTTGCCTTCAAGGGTAGGGATGTCTATACTTGTTCCGAATACGGCTTCAGGAAAACTGATGTATAGCGTGTAAAGCAGGTTATTTCCTTCCCGTTTAAGTTCGGGATGTTCAATTTCTTCGATGAGTACGATCAGATCTCCGGGGTGCCCGCCACGTGCTGCGGCATTTCCTTTGCCGCTGACCGACAGTTGCATTCCCTCAGCCACACCGGCAGGGATCTTTATACTAATGACCTCATCACCTTTGACAATTCCGTTTCCGAAACATGAGGTGCATTTTTCAGTGATGGACTGGCCTTCACCGCCGCAGGTCGGGCAGGTAGAGGTGGTTTGCATTTGTCCTAAAAACGTATTGGTAACACTAACCACATGGCCTCTGCCGTTACAGGCAGAACAGGTCTTATAGGAACTCCCGCCTTTGGCACCCGTGCCTTTACAGTCGTTACAGGTAACATATTTATTTACATTGATCTTTTTTTCAACCCCGTTGGCAATTTCCTCGAGTGAGAGTTTTATCCTTACGCGCAGGTTACTACCGTAGTTCACTTTGCGCCTGTGTGACGAGCCCCCGCCGAAACCTCCAAAGCTGCTGAATGCTCCGCCGAAAATATCGCCGAAATGGCTGAAGATGTCATCCATGCTCATACCTCCGCCACCAAAGCCATTGGCGCCCACTCCCTGATGTCCGAAACGATCGTAACGGCTTCGTTTTTCAGGATTGCTCAACACATCATAAGCTTCAGCGGCTTCTTTGAATTTTTCTTCAGCTTCCGCATTACCGGGATTTTTATCAGGATGATATTTGATGGCCATCTGGCGGTATGCTTTTTTCAGTTCTGCATCAGTGCAATTGCGGTTTACACCAAGAACTTCGTAATAATCACGTTTGGTCATAAAAAAATATTAAATGGCAACCACTACTTTTGCAAAACGCAAGACAATACCATTCAGGTAGTATCCTTTTTCCGTTACATCAATGATTTTCCCTTTTTGTTCTTCGTTCGGTGCAGGAACATTGGCCACAGCTTCGTGAATATCGGTATTAAACTCTTCGCCTATAGCTTTGATTTCTTCCAGACCGGCCCTTGTAAGCGTAGCACGATATTTCTCATAGATCAGCAACAGCCCATCTTTCAGACTTTTTACATTTTCATCGTCCGGCACTGCTTTTATTGCTCGTTCAAAATCATCAAGCACCGGTAACATAGATAAAACAATATCAGCAGATGCTGTTTTTTGACGTTCCAGCCATTCTCTTGAAGTTCGTTTGCGGTAATTATCAAACTCGGCAAACAGATATAGATATTTATTATTTAACTCTTCTATCCTGTTTTTCTGCTCTGTAATAATGGCATCTTTATCAGGCTCCTGCTTTTCCCGGATAATTTCATTTTCCTGAATATTTTCAGATTCCTCTATTCCATTTGTTTCATCACGATCAACAGGTTCGGTCTTCATGTGAGTACTCCCTTTCTTTTTCATAGCGCTTTTATTCGTTTTCGGAGCCAATGATCAGCAATATTTTTGCCAATAAAGCTAAACACGACATTTTGTCAGAATAAGGTTTCTTTAAACTCTTTTTCAGCTTGTGGCTTTTCATACAACTCCTGTTCTTCTTCCACATCAAATAATTTCAGCTGGTTTTCGCTGATATAGTCTTCTTCAGGCAGCGAGCCGGCAAATCTGGTGATATAATCCCGGATGGCTGTTTTCATCATTTTATTAGGGCTTACCTTCTTAGCATGGCAGAATTTATCAATGATCTTTTTTTGCTTTTCAGAAAGTTTGAACTCAAATTTTTTGTATTTGATCTTTCTTTTTTTCTTTTTTCTAACCGCTGACATCATATATAATTTTTACCATGGAAAGGCGGCAAAAATAATAAAAAAACAAATTTTTATCATCATTTTCCTGTTCTTTATTCAGGTTTTTTTAACTTAGCACTCTTTAAATCAAAAAAACAAGAGATGATAAACGAAAAATTATTCAACCCCCAAAGTATTGTTGTAGTAGGTGCATCAAATGACATCACGAAACCCGGCGGAAAAGTATTAAAGAACCTGCTTGATGGAAACTTTCAGGGGAAGGTCTATGTTACCAACCTTAAAGAAGCGGAAGTACAGGGGATACGAAGTTTTCAAAATATCAACGATTTGCCTCAGACCGATCTGGCCATCATCGCCATAGCAGCAAAATATTGCCCTGAAACCGTAGAAATTCTGGCAAAACAAAAACAAACCAAGGCATTTATCATCCTCTCCGCCGGATTCAGCGAAGAAAGCAAAGAAGGCGCTGCCCTGGAAAAACAAATCGTGGAAACGATCCACAGCGTGGGCGGATGCCTGATAGGGCCGAATTGCACAGGCATATGCACCCCGGTACATCATAGTTATTTCACGCTCCCGATTCCAAAATTAGAACCTCAGGGCTGCGATTTCATCACCGGGTCGGGCGCCACGGCCTGTTTTATTCTGGAAGCCGGTATTACCAACGGACTGACTTTTGCCAACATCATTTCGGTCGGCAACAGCGCACAACTTGGCGTGGAAGAAATGCTGGAGCACTTCGACAACACCTTTGACCCTGCCACGAGTTCAAAAGTAAAGATGTTGTACATCGAAAACGTAAGTAATCCGCAAAAGCTGCTCAAACATGCCGCATCCTTGATCCAAAAGGGGTGCAGGATAGCTGCCGTAAAAGCCGGCTCCTCGGCGGCCGGAAGCCGTGCTGCATCGTCTCATACCGGCGCCCTGGCCAGTTCCGACGTGGCCGTGGACGCCCTGTTCCGCAAGGCAGGCATCGTGCGCTGCAGCGGCAGGGAAGAATTGATTACTGTTGCCTCGGTTTTTATGCATCCGGAACTAAAGGGCAAACGTATAGCCATCATCACTCATGCCGGCGGACCGGCTGTGATGTGCACCGATGCATTGTCGAACAACGGCATGGAGGTTCCCCATATTGACTCTCCGGCATCCAAAGAACTCCTGACAAAACTCTTTGCAGGCTCTTCCGTGGCCAACCCCATCGACTTTTTAGCCACCGGAACCGCAGAACAACTGGGCATCATCATTGATTATGTAAATGAAAAATTCGACGAGATAGATGCCATGATCGTCATTTTCGGGACACCCGGATTGTTCAGGATTTTTGATGTGTATGATGTGCTGGACAAAAAAATGAAGACCAGCAAAAAACCTATCTTCCCGGTCTTGCCTTCGATTATTTCTGCAGGTGAAGAAGTCAGCGATTTTATTGCCAAAGGCAGAATCAATTTTCCGGAAGAAGTCGTGCTGGCCAGAGCCATCGCCAAAACTTATCATACCCGTAAACCCTATGAGCTCGCCCCTGTCGTGCCAGCGGTTGACACGGCAAAAATACGCAGCATCATAGATCAGGCGCCCCAGGGATACATATCCCCGGCTGAAATTCAGGCATTGATGGATGCAGCAGGCATTCCCCGCGCCGGCGAGGCCGTTGTTACCACTAAAGAAAGCGCGGTAGCCGAAGCACAGAAACTCGGATTCCCGGTTGTGATGAAAGTGGTGGGTCCGGTTCACAAATCCGATGTCGGCGGCGTGGTGCTGCATGTAAAAAACGCCGAGACCGTTGAAAAAGAATTCGGGCGCATGATGCAGATCAAAGACACCACCGCCATACTGATACAACCCATGCTCAGCGGTACCGAGTTGTTTGTGGGCGCCAAGTTCGAGCCAAAATTCGGGCACATGATTTTATTCGGGTTAGGCGGCATTTTCATCGAAGTACTGAAAGATGTCTCTGCAGGCCTCTCCCCTATTGGAAAATCTGAAGCAGATATCATGATCAAAAGCCTGAAGAGCTATAAAATCATTGAAGGTGTCCGCGGACAAAAAGGCATCAACCAGGAGATACTTGTTGACATCATTATGCGGCTGTCTGCATTATTACAGACGGCACCTGAGATACAGGAGCTTGATTTCAATCCTTTGCTGGGCAATTCGGAGAAGGTGGTGGCCGTGGATGCAAGGATACGGATTGAAAAGTGAGCCAAAAGTTACGAAAGTAGATTTTAGCTAACTCAGGACATTTGTTGAATTCTCATTATTAGTGCAAATATTTTTGCATATACAGAAAACTTTTTATATATTTGTGGAAAGTTTAACGTATATATAAAATGAATTACAAAGCATCTATCCCTGAAAAGATCATACCCCGTCAGCATTATCTCGCAAGCAGCGTTAAGTTTCTGGAAAAGGATATGATAAAAATTTTTGCCGGGCAGCGGCGTGTGGGAAAAAGTTATATGCTGTTCCAAATGATCAATTATGTGCAACAGCATTATAAAAAACCAAACATTATTTACATCAATAAAGAATTGCCCGAATTTCGTGAAATCAGAAATGACAAAGATCTGATTGACTTTGTACATTCGTGCTTTTCAGGAAAAATAAATTTTTTATTTATTGATGAAGTACAGGAGATAGAAGATTTTCACAAGGCATTAAGGAGCTTAATGGCACAGAAAAAATACGATATCTGGTGTACTGGAAGCAATGCGGCTATGCTTTCAGATGATATATCGGGTTTGATGAGCGGCCGTTCCATTACCATCAATGTATATGCCTTGTCGTACAGGGAATTTTTGCTGTTCCATAATTTACCACAAGGCAATGATGCACTTGACAGATACCTACGGTATGGAGGCATGCCGTTCCTTCATAATATCGGATTGGAAGACGAACTTGTTTTCGAGTACCTCAAAGGGATATATTCCACTATCCTGTTCAAGGATATAGTAGCCAGGCAGAACATACGCAATACGGGCTTTGTAGAAAATTTGCTATCGTTCGCTGCTGACAATACCGGATCAATAGTATCTGCAAAAAAAATCAGCGATTTCCTCCGGTCTGAAAAAATCAATATTTCCCCGGTGCGTGTCATAGAATATCTGAAGTATATGGTGAATGCTTTTGTTCTTTTCCGCTGTAAACGGGCAGATATACAAGGGAAGAAGATTTTTGAATTCGGCGAAAAATATTATTTTGAAGACCTCGGCCTGAGAAACATCATTAACGGATATAAATTTAATGACATAGGGAAAATTATTGAAAATGCAGTATTTCTTCATGCCAAATATCATGGATACGATGTATTTACCGGTTCATCGGGAACAAAAGAGATTGATTTTATCTGCGAGAAGAACCATAGAAGAAAATACATACAGGTTGCTTACAGCCTTAGCGACAAAAAAGTTTACGAGCGTGAATTTGGCAACCTGAAAGCGATCAGGGATCATCACCCTAAATATGTGGTGACCATGACACCCTGGAAAATTGATAATGATGAAGGTATAGAGCATTTTCAGCTTGAAGATTTTTTATTGAATGATTTATAATATGATATGACCTTGTAATGAACACTTTTAAACTCGTTAAGAAACATACATGATTGCATCATGGTTGATCGGCAAAGAAGGAAGACTACAAGAGGCCCTGGCTTCCCTCTATTCTTCGCTGACAGGGATTCCTGAAGCAAGGTTGAAAACATTAGTTTTTAGCTTCAATGCGCGTCAAAAAAACAAAGCGGAAACTTGGGGTGTGAACCGCATCAGGATCAATCCCGAAGGTTACGTAAATGCCGATGACCCGCAATGGATAGGCACCCTGGCACATGAACTGACTCACGAATACCAGTATTTTAAAAGCATACTTCCGGATTGTATTATCCGGTTTTTCGACCAGTTTGGAATAAAATTCAGGGAATGGATACTCAGAATGCCGCACGAAAAGGCCTATAAGGCCTCCCGCATGGAAAAACAGGCTTTTGCCGTGCAGGTCGTCATCATGGATTTTGTGAGAACTTATACACCTCAAAAAATCCTTGCTGATACTAATCTTACGGAACAGAAAAAGGTTGAGTTGGTATTAAAAATGGCAGAAGAGTACAAATTGAAAAAAATGGCGGTGTAACGGGTAGGTTTTTTATTTGTATGTCGGATAAATTCATGAATTTATCCGACGTACATTATTCAAAAAAATATCCGTTCATTTTTTAATTTTATTCGCAGTGAACTGCGGATTATTTGTGATTTATTCGCAGTGAACTGCGGATATTTTACGATTTATTCGGGATAAACTGCGGATTATTTTGTGTTTCTTACCGTATCGGTCACTACCACTACATCGCCGGTAAGCCGGCCGTTTAACATGTACATTTTTTTACCTATCATATCAAAGTCCCAGCTGCCGTCAAGGTTATTCCTGTCGTAAACCAGATTCTCCATGTTTTTTGTCAGGTACACACTTTTTCCTTCGGGCACTTCCAGTATCAGCTTCACGGACTGGTTACGCCACTTTTCACCGGCTGCAAGCAGAAAATAATTATTGATAAACAACATAGAGTCAGCCATGGTGGTTTCAAATCCGATTGCTTCTGCGCGCCGGCGGGCATTCATCAGCGTGGTGCCCCGTGAAAATTTTATCACCGTAAGCTTATAAGTTCCGGTCTTTGAAGGAATGATCTTCAGTTTGGGAAATCCATATACCACCAGCTTATCATCATAATCCGAAAAAAAGCAATTATTAAAAACAAAATGATCATGGTCGCCGGGATCACTGTCAAAAAAACCATCATCAAAATAGTGGGTTTTACTTATATCCGGCAGGTTGTCCGCCACATCTATGATGAGTGTTTCGCGGGTTTGCGGCAACATAACCTCCTGTTTAACTACGCTCTTTTCACTGAAACTGCCGACAATATTAATTGTCAAAAATATCGCTAGTATCAATCCTGTGAGCCAAAAGAGCGAAGCGGTAATGGAAACAACTTTGATTTTAGTCTTAATTCCGGCAATCATCCGGATACTGTTGAAAATAAGCATCAGCAGCGGCACTCCTACCAATAACATCAATGTCAGTAAGGCCATATGCTGTTGCCATGGGTTTTCAAAGAACATCTGGCTGAAGGCCGGCAGCGAGATCGAACTTATTCCCCATTTGGTGAAAAACAAAAAACTGTCGGGGGCGGCAATAGACAAGATCAGCGATACTGTTAGTACAATACCTAAAACCAGAAGTACAATCCCGGCAAAGATCAGCAAGGCGCGAAGAAAATAATATATGATCTCCCCAAAGACACTGCCAATGCCCGAACCCGATTCTCTTGTTGTCTGCTGCCTGCTTATGGCGGCGGCCATCTGCCTTTGCCTTTTGCTATAGGCACTTTCTCTTTTTGCCTGTCGCATCCTGCGTTTCATATCGTTGTATTCCCTTCGTGTATGATTCTTTGCGTCGCCTTTCATTTCCTTGAAACGTGCCTTCAGATCTTCAAATTCACTTTTGATATTTTCCTGTATCTCCGATATAGTCATAGGCTCGCCTTTCATATTGAGCTTTTCCTCGGTGGTGGTAGCTTTGGGGATTATTATCCATAGCACAAGGTATATAAGCACACTGGATCCAAAAATGAATAAGGCCACAATAAAGCCAATTCTGAACCACACAGGATCTACATTAAAATAATGCCCCAGCCCGGAACAAACACCTCCCAGCACTTTGTTATCCACATCACGGTACAGTCTTTTTTTGGACGCGGGACTTTTTTCTTTTTTCGCTTCTTTGTTATCGCCCGAAGAGTCTATATCATCGGGTTTACCCAAAATTTTTATGGCTTCTTCCACATCAGCAGGCACTATAAGTGGCGCCCCATTTTCGATTTTTACCTGGAAAATTTCAGCGATACGGCTCTCGATATCCTGAAGGATTTCCTCTTTGCCTTCGGTATTTTCAAAATGTTTCTTCAGTGAATCGAAATAATTATCCAGCAACTTGTAGGCTTCTTCATCAATCTGGAAGAACAGTCCACCGATATTAATTGAAATTGTTTTGTTCATGGCTATTATATTTATTGTTTTTATTTTTTAGTTATGAGTTTTACTGATTTAACCAAATCTTCCCAGCTTTCATCAAGATTTTTCAGAAAAATGCGACCAGTTTCGGTAAGTGTATAATATTTCCTTGGCGGACCTGTCTTCGACTCTTCCCATCGGTAATTAAGAAGCCCGTCGTTTTTAAGGCGTGTCATCAACGGATATAAAGTGCCTTCTACCACTATCAGTTTACCCTCTTTGAGTTTTTCCATGATGTCGGAGGCATATACATCTTTTTCTGCTATGACGGAAAGAATACAATATTCCAGTATTCCTTTCCGCATCTGCGCTTTTGAATTTTCAACATCCATTGTTAGTATTTTATATATTCAGTTTGTTAATAGCCACGAGCCATAAGCCACGAGCCATAAGCCATGAGCCATAAGCCATGAGCCATAAGCCATGAGCCATAACCCATGAGCCCCTTCATTGGCTATTGGCCATTGGCGGTTGACTGCAGACTGTTGGTACATTGTCATATTTTAATTCAATATCAATTCCGATACAAAGATAATACATTTTATAGTACTATGCAATACCAAGTACTATAATTTTTCAAATAAATTTCTGAAATTGTTTTATCTTGCTGTTTATCAATATATTTGAAAATAAAATTTTCCCTTCATGATGAAAAAATCTTAATTTTGTATATGATTACATCATTATAATTATAAAGGAGATGAAAAAATCCATTCTTATTATTCACTGGGTACCAAGGATCATATGTATCCTCGCCATACTATTTGTCAGTTTGTTTGCATTTGATTCATTCGACCCCGGGCTGACGACAGGGCAACAGATCGTGGGGTTCATCATACATTTAATACCTTCTTTTATTTTGACGGGACTGCTTTTAGTCGCCTGGAAATGGGAATATTGGGGTGGCATCCTCTTTATGATCATTGGCCTCAGCCTGAGCCCATTCGTATTTATGATTAATTACCGGATGAATCATTCGGTATGGATGAGCCTGGGGATCATAATGGCCCTGACCATCCCTTTCGCCATCACTGGTTTTCTGTTTATTTTAAGCCACCACCTGAAAAAGAAAAACCAAATAAAAGAAAAAAACGAATAACCTTATATGGAAACAAACTTAAAGAACAAATTTCTTGAATTATGGCAGGGGTTTTTCGGTGATGCCGAACTACCGATAGTTTTTTACTACACTGAAGGAGATGGAGGAGCTGAAAAACAGGAGAAACAAAAAGGATGGAGTTGCCTTATTGGCCAGCTCTCTAAGGTAAGGATGGGAAAACCGCTGTATTTCAATACTGATTCACTTGGCTGTGGCGGTGCTCAGCGATATCTTGGCTATGCTGATACCATGCGTCCAGATTTTGAGTACTTCCTTTCGTGCGGTAATGAACAAATGGAAGGTGAACGATACAAGCGTACGCCGGAGATTGTAAAAGAGCTAATGAAAAACCAGCGACAGTTGCCGGTTAACGGAAAAAACATCGTCTTCAAAAGGTGGGACAAACTGATTGAAACCGATAACCCGGAAGTGGTTATTTTTTTTGCGAGACCGGACGTTTTGTCGGGGCTTTTCACCCTGGCCAATTATGACCATGCAGAGCACAACCAGGTGATCGCCCCGTTTGGTGCGGGCTGTGGTTCTATCGTTCATTACCCCTATCTTGAAAGCCTTTCTGAAAACCCCAAAGCTGTTATCGGCATGTTTGATCCTTCAGCCCGCCCCTATGTAACTTCAGATATACTTACTTTTGCAGTTCCCATGAAAAAATTCAAAAAAATGATCGGCTACATGGAAGAAAGTTTTCTGATCACAAAAACCTGGGATACGCTAAAAAAGAGAATGGATAAAGCACCCGGACCAAATGTCCACTAACCAAAAATCAAAAAGCCGCTTCAACCGAGAAACGGCTTTTTGAAGAGTAAGTCATGACTGTGGATTATCCTTTGTAAAAAGGCATTTTCACTACTTTTGCCTTAATTAATTTTTCACGTATCTTAATATAAATCTCGGTATCCAACTTCGAAAATGCTGTTTTCACATATCCCATACCGACATTTTTCTGTAATGAAGGCGCCATAGTGCCGGAGGTTACTTCGCCGATTTTATTGCCGTTGGCATCACAAATCTCATAGTAATGACGGGGAATACCACGGTCGATCATTTCGAAGCCCACCAGTTTGCGGCTTACGCCCTCTGTTTTTAGTTTGAGGTTATATTCCTTATCAATAAAACTCTTTTCATCGGTAAATTTGGTGATCCAGCCGAGTCCGGCTTCAATTGGCGAAGTGGTATCGTTGATATCGTTGCCATAGAGACAGAAACCCATCTCGAGGCGCAAGGTATCGCGGGCAGCCAGGCCCGTAGGTTTGATTCCAAACTCTTTTCCGGCATCCATCACGGCATTCCACATCACTTCGGCATACTGATTCGGGAAATAAATCTCACATCCGCCCGAGCCGGTATAACCGGTTGTTGAGAAAAGTACATCATCCACACCTGCAAATTTCAGAACTTTGAATGTATAATATTCCATATCGGTAACTGATGTCTCCGTCAGTTTTTGCATGGCTTTCAGCGCCATAGGCCCCTGTATAGCCAGTTGTGACGTCTCGTCAGAAGCGTTGGTGAGTTTCGCACCAACATTGTTGTTTTTATTTACCCATGCCCAGTCTTTGTCAATGTTGGCTGCGTTTACTACCAGTAAATATTTTTCAGGGCTAAACCGGTATACCAGCAAATCGTCTACTATGCCACCCTGACCATTGGGGAAGCATGAGTATTGTACTTTGCCATCCACCAGTTTCGAGGCATCATTAGAAGTAACATACTGAACAAAATCAAGTGCCATGGCGCCTTCTACCCAAAACTCACCCATGTGCGAAACATCAAAAACGCCCAGTTTTTTACGGACATTTTCGTGTTCAACAATTAAACCTTCGTATTGAATGGGCATGTAAAAACCGGCAAACTCAACCATTTTTGCACCGGCTGCCTCGTGAATCTTACAAAATGCAGTTGTTTTCATTATTAAATAATTATAAATTTATAAATAGATGGTCTGTTACTTATTTTATTGATCTAACCAAATTATCCATTTTTTACAGGGCAAAAATATAAATAATAACTTAGAAATTGTTTTGATTTTATCTTTTCATATCTTTATGCGTCTTTTTTGC
>DAOORA010000015.1:0-77323 GCA_035389045.1 Bacteroidales bacterium
GCTAAAAAATCCATCATAAATCTTATGTAACATAAAATCAAAACAGTTTCTAAACTACTAAAAATTTTTAAAAAAATGGGCATGGAGTTATTTATTTAAAGAATATCCGGCCGTTAACAATATCGTGCTTTGTGGTTGCCGGTATCTGTCGGGTAATCGGTTGGATGTATGGTAATACGTTGTGTTCAGCAGGTTTTTCACCGATACCTGTACTGTAATACCTTTGTAATTTAACAGGGATACCGTTGAATGAAGGATGAAGTACGGGTCAACATTAAAGCTGTTTGTTGCAGCAATAAATTGTGGGTTTTGCCGCCTACCCACATAGTTTGCACGCAGGTTGACCTTTATATTGTCATTGAATGAATACGTCATACTGACATTTCCGCAGTGCCTGCTTATTTCCGGGACAAAAACACCGGGTTCGCTTTTACTTTGAGTGTAAGTATAATTCAACGTGGATTTGAATTTTCCGAATTCTACCCTTATGGAAAACTCTGCTCCGTATGTGTTTATTTTTCCACTATTTACCCATCTGTAGTTGCCGATGGTATCGGTCAATTCTTTGGTGATGGAGTTCAGCAGAAAATTTTTATATCCAACCACATCAATTTTAATTTTATCGATTATCGAGAACGTAAAGGCAAGTTCCAGCGATCTCATTTTTTCGGGCAGCAGTGATGAATTTCCAAGTCCATCGGCGAAGTCCCAGGGTTTTGGTGCACGGAACGCTTCGGCATACGATATGCGCATAAGGTGTTTCCGAAACTGATAGCTGATTCCTGCCCGGGGTGTAAAAACCTGTTCGTAAACGCTGCTATAGTCGAAACGGATGCCTCCTGACAAAAAAAGGTTACGCACCAGTGTAAAACGCGGTTCGGCAAAGACACTTAACAGATAGTTTTTAAGCATTTCCGGATCAGCAGGTCTGGGAGGTTTATCTTCCAGCGATGGGCTAACCGACAAAGAAGCCTGTTTGGCCAGCTGGTCGAATTCAAAAGTCAGTCCGGTCGTCAATGAAAAAAACCTGTTTGCTTTATAGTTCAGTACATTTTCCAATCCCATCAGGTTGTTGGGCCGGTAATAACCAATACGGGCTGTATCCACTACATAATATACTGAATTCCTCAAAACTGTAGTATTACGGTTGTATAAAACTGCAGATAAGCTAAGTTTTTCAGAGATAGATTTATTGTACTTCAAATAGCTGTTTATAAACTGTATATTCCAGAGACTTCCGAAATCTTTGTATATCGTACCGACGGATTTATAATTTGTAGCCGTAGACGACTGTTTCAGTATATAATTTAACCCCAAAGTGAACTCTTTGTATTCGGTTTTAATATCCAGAGCATAATCGTTTTCAAAATTATCCAGCAGGGATGTCCAGTTATTGGACCCGGCAGCGCCTTTTAAATCGGCCTTATCAGACCGTTTGAACATCCCTGACACAGAGATGCCAAATGTTTTTTCTTTATTCACATTACTGTAAACAAAATCACCGGCAGTGGTTTTAAAGTTACCGGCCAGAACATTTATTCCTGTTTTTTTCTCGCGGGCGCTTTTAGTAATAATATTAATGATTCCCGCCACAGCATTTGTACCGTAAGCAACCGAAGAAGGCCCGTAAATCACTTCTATACGGTCCACATTCGACAAATTATACTGTCCTCCGGCATAAAATCCGCCGGAATTAAGTTCATTGATCTGCACACCGTCAACAAGTATCAGAGTGAGATTGTTTTGATTGGGTATTCCCCTTTGAAAAACATAACTATTCATCCCCAGTATGTTTCTGAATTGAAAGCCGGGCAAATCAGACAATGCTTCTTCAAGGGTTAAATACCCTCTTTCTTTTATCCTGGTAGCGGTGATAATAAATATGGTAGAAGGAATCTCATTGATGTTCTGTGATATTTTTGATGCTGAAGAAATCTGGAGTTTGGATAGTTCTGCAAGGGTCAGGTCATAAATATCCGTCGAGTCTTTTTGCGCCTTAGCAGACAAGGAAAAAAGGACCATTGATAAACCGAAAATAAGCAGGCGAAAAGCCATTTTGATGCACCCTGTTGTTTTTACTTTTCCCATTATTTTCAAAACATTATCAGGCTCTGTTAAACCATAAAAACACATAAAGATACATCGGTTTTACTTTAAATGAAAAATTTTTTTAATAAATATTTCTATTAATATAAATTAACAAATAAAAACACCACATATTATTACAATATCAATATATGTGAAAAAAAATCATTTGTATATTAAAATGATTGGTTTGTCTTGTAGTTATTTATCTGTTTGACGGTTCATGATATGATCAATAAGATCATGGCTGGGTTAAAAAGATTAAAAAAAACAGGTGTGCAAATGCAGATAAAAAGGGAAAAATCTATAATTTGCGTTCTAACCCGCTGATCATTTCGTTTTTCCACAATAAAAAATCACCTTTCAGGATATGATGACGTGCCTCTGTGACGAGCCACAAATAGAATGCAAGATTATGCTGGCTGGCGATCATAGAAGCTAAAATTTCATTTGAGACAAAAAGATGCCTTAAATATGCCTTGCTGTAGTGGGTGTCAACGAAAGAACAACCTTTGTCGTCAACGGGAGAAAAATCGTTTTTCCATTTTTCGTTTCGGATATTGATACGTCCTTTTTTTGTAAAAAGCCATCCGTTGCGCCCATTACGTGTTGGCATCACGCAGTCGAACATGTCCACGCCCAGTGCAATCCCTTCAAGAATATTTGCCGGTGTGCCGACACCCATCAGGTAGCGGGGTTTATTGTGAGGTAAGATGGAACAAACCTGTCCGGTAATTTCATACATGACATCGGCCGGTTCGCCAACCGACAGCCCTCCGATAGCGTTACCATCGAGGTCGTATGATGCAACGGTTTCAGCAGCAATTTTTCGCAGATCACTGAAAGTGCTCCCCTGAACAATAGGGAAAAGCGATTGTTCATAACCGTATAAAGGCTCTGATTCCCTGAAACGGCGTACACCGCGTTCGAGCCATTTATGTGTCATTTTCATTGATTTTTTAGCATAATCATATTCACAGGGGAACGGTGTACATTCGTCAAAAGCCATCATGATATCTGCGCCGATCTTTCGTTGTATGTCGATGTTGTTTTCCGGCGTAAATATATGTTTTGATCCATCAATATGCGACTGAAATACGACACCGTCTTCTTTGATTTTTCGGATGGTTTTAAGTGAATATACCTGGTATCCGCCGCTGTCGGTAAGTATGGGTTTATTCCATCCGTTGAATTTGTGCAGGCCGCCGGCTGCGTTCAGTACGTCAAGTCCGGGACGAAGGTATAAATGATAGGTGTTTCCTAAAATAATCCTTGCCTTGATATCTTCATGAAGGTCTTTCTGGTGTATTGCTTTAACACTGCCTGCAGTGCCTACAGGCATAAATACCGGCGTTTCTATAAGACCATGAGCTGTTTCAATGATGCCGGCGCGCGCCGAAGAACCGGGATCTTTAGCCGTCAGTGTGTATTTCATATCGCAAAGGTATATTTTTTAATGGTTTTTTATCAGACCCGCATAAACATGGAAATAACACCGCGTAGTTTCGCAATCATCATACCTGGCATTTCTTTACGCAAACACGTGTTTTCCTGCGTACACCAAATATATTGACATCATCATCATCATCCGGCCAAACCTGAGTAATAAACAAAAAAAGGTGTATAAGTTTTCATCCGGCGCCTTTCTGTTTCCTGATTAAAAATTACTTTTGCAGTATAATGCTGCACTATGTTCTTCGATACAATTATGGCTGATCCTGTTCAGTTTTACCTCTACCTTGCTTTTTTCTGCCTGTTTTTTATTCAGATGGTTTATTTCTGGGGTGTTTTTACAACATTTGTTTTTAGCCGAAAAAAAAAACAACCTGAAAGTATATTGCCTGTTTCTGTTGTAATATGTGCCCGTAACGAATACTTTAATCTCGAAAAAAATCTTCCCTTAATTCTTGAGCAGGATTATCCCAAATTTGAAGTTCTTGTTGTTAATGATGAATCCGATGATGATACCGGAGATTTGCTGAACGACCTGTCAAGAAAATATTCCAACCTTGTGGTATTAAACACGGGGAAAAACCAGAATTATTTTAATGGCAAGAAGTTTTCACTGGCATTGGGAATAAAATCTGCACATCATGAAATAATCCTTTTGACCGATGCCGATTGCTATCCGATGGGTAAGGACTGGATCAGGCAGATGCAAGCGCCATTTTCAAGGCCCGGCACCCAGATCGTATTGGGCTATGGAGCTTATAAGCCGGGCAAAGGTTTACTGAATAAGTTGATCAGATTCGACACATTATCCATTGCGGTTCAATACTTTTCCTGGGCAAAAAGCGGGATGCCATACATGGGCGTAGGAAGAAACCTCGCCTACCGGAAAAGCCTGTTTATTAAATCCAGAGGCTTTGTCAGTCATTATCATGTAAATTCAGGTGATGACGATTTATTTATCAACCAGAATGCCACCCGAAAAAACACGGCATTGGTTTTCACACCGGATAGCCATACCATGTCTGAGCCCAAGACCAGTTTCGGAAGTTGGATATTCCAGAAAAAAAGACATCTCACAACCGGAAAATACTATAAATGGTGGCATAAGATAATTTTATCCTTTTTCCCGGTTACAACGCTTGCCTTTTATGTTTTACCGGTTTTTTTAATAGTATTTAACAAGCATCTATATACTATAATTGTCGTATGCACGTTTCTATTTTTACGGTGGTTAACCCAGTTGCTGATAATTAAAAAAGCGATGAATAAGTTGAAAGAAAAGAATTTATTATTATTTTCGTCACTTTTTGAGATATTTCTGATCTTTTTCAATGTGGTATTAATGCTATCTAACACAGGAAAACAGCAAAGCCGATGGAAGTAAAACCGACCCTGACCGACAAAGCTCAACGTGATTACAGGCTGGTACAACTTGCCATTAAAGAGGGCGACCAGAAAGCTTATGCTGAACTGTTGGGATACTATAAGGATGCCATTTATTTCCTGCTGCTGAAAATGACCAATAACCCCGATGATGCTGATGACCTGACCATTGAAGCATTTGGCAAAGCCTTTAATAAGCTCGATCAGTACACACCCGATTATGCTTTCAGCACCTGGTTGTTTAAAATTGCTTCCAACAACTGCATCGATTATATACGGCGCAAAAAGATGGAATTGCTTTCCATTAATAAAACAATTGTTGATGATGAGGGTACCGACATGTCACAGGCACTGCCCTCACATGGGCCGGATCCTGAAGAAAAACTTATTGAACGGCAAAAGATCCTGATGATGCACGAAGTTGTTGAAAAACTGAAACCAAACTACCGCCGGCTGGTTCAGTTGCGTTACTTTAATGAATACTCATACGAGGAAATAGCACAGGAAATGTCTATTCCGATCGGAACAGTCAAAGCTCAGTTGTTCAGGGCAAGGGAATTCCTGTACAATATCATGAAAAAAACAGAAGGCACCATTTAATTTATTATAATAATCCACTACAAAGCTTTATCCAGAATTTGTGTCAGACGAACGAATTCCTCAACGCCAAGCTGTTCAGCCCTTTTATTGAAAATGGGATCCGTAAAAATTAATTCCTCGTTTTTAAATGACTTAAGAGCATTTCTCAGCGTTTTGCGTCTTTGGTTGAAGGCTTTTTTTACAATTTCAACAAAAAGTTTTTCATCACAATCCAATGATTTCACTTCATTACGCAGAAGTCTGATCACGGCTGATTTTATTTTCGGAGGGGGGTAAAAAACATGTTCACTCACCGTGAAAAGATATTCAATGTTATAAAATGCCTGAAGCAACACACTCAGAATGCCATATTGTTTTGACCCGGGTGGTGATGCAATGCGCTGTGCCACTTCTTTCTGAAACATCCCCACCATTTCGGGTATCTTGTCGCGATGCTCGAGAATCCTGAAAAGAATTTGTGTTGAAATGTTATAAGGGAAATTTCCAATTATGGCGAAAGGTTCATTAAATCGTGTGTTTATATCGAAATTCAAAAAGTCGCCGTAGATTATGTTCTGGCTTTGCCCGGGAAATTTTTCTGTTAAAAAATGGTATGCATCCCTGTCAATTTCTATAAGGGTGGTATGAAAATTTTTTGATTCAAAGAGGTACTTGCTCAGCACTCCGGTGCCCGGACCAATTTCAAGTACATGACTGTAATTCTTATGCAAGGTAAGGCTTTCACAAATCCTGGCGGCAAGTTGTTCATCTTTGAGAAAATGCTGGCCAAAGTGTTTTTTGGGATGAACAATGTTCATGTTCAGTTTATTTTATCGCCCCTGAGGATGCGGTAATGCCGGCGTGCCTCCACCACATATATGCTTCCCGGGTAATCCGTCAGTATTTTTTCGAAGAACTCCATGGCTCTTGCCGTGTTTTTAAAGATGTTTTCATTCAGCTCGCCGAGTTTGAAAAGGGCGTCGTCGGCAAGGATATCCGTTTGGTAAAAACTGACGAGTTTCACCAGCAGGGTGTCGGCATCGGCATACCGGCCCTGACGTATTCGGATCTGGGCTTTTTTGTATAATACTTCATCGAAGAGTGAATGATACAGTCCCAGCATATTTATTGAATCAAGGGTTGTAAAGGCCTGTTCGTCCTTATTCTGGAACAGCAGGAGTTCAGCGCGTGCATATAACCTCAGACCGGTGGTGGTACTGTCGTCATCAAGGTTGTCGCTGATCAGCAGCGACAGTTCCATGGCATCGTTGGCGATAAGTTTTGATGTAGCGGCTTTGAGAATATCGAGCTGGGCCTTGGCATACTCAAACTCGTTGATGTAAAAATATAGCTTTGCATTACGGAATTTGGCTTCAAATCCGGTCACATCGTTTTTAAAAGCTTTTTCCACCTGTGAATACAGCAGGCTGGCTTCCCAAATGTCACCGGTAAGCAGCAGAATATCGGCAAGTTCAATTTTGCATTGTGCCACATTTGCGACCGATACATTGATAAACTGAATGGCCTTTTGCAGTAATTCAATCGCCTGTGGCGCTTTATCCAAATAAAATGCCTGTAAATGTGCAAGATTTTTAATAAGTTGCAACGAATAGTTGTTTTGCCCGTTTTTATTTATCAGATCGTAGTATTCTTTTTCCAGCAGTTCGAGTTCGGCAAGTTTAATACCCGGTGTATTGATGACTTTCAGATACCTTGTATTCAGTTTTTCAACCAATGATGACTGATAATAAGGGGAATACGCATCTTTCTGGCTTAAAATATAATCATAGCAGGCGATACCATCGTCATAATACGCATTGGAAACGGCAATTTTAGCAAGGTCAAAGATACGGCCTCCATCTTCATTGAACCGTTTGTCGATGGCTTTTGCCTGGATGATAGCCGCCCCGAACTCTTTTTCCTGGATGAAGTACCAGAGCAAAAGTTCAGGGTAAGCTTTTATATCCGGTTCTTTTTTGATCCGCTGAAGCAGGACAGACCGGAAAAGATTGTTCCTGACATTTTCAGGATCATTAACCAGCAGATCCTGTAATTTTGATTGCACCTGGTCAAATGACGAAGGATTGTTTTTTGCATATTCCAGAAACTGTTCCAGTGCGGCATTGAAATCGTTTTTTTTCAGGTAGATGTCAGCCAGTTCCAACTCGAAACGGTAGAAATTTCTTAAAAGTTTACGGCCCTGCTCATAAGCTTTTATTGCATAGTCGGGCTGGTTGCGTAACAAAAAAGCATTGGCAATAGCATTGATCTGATCCTTATCGGCACTCAATGTTTTAATTGTATTTTCAAATTGCTTTTTGGCTTTTTCGGTTTCATTTCCGAGCTGGTAAACATAACCAAGATCCACCAGCAGCGCAAAATTTCCCGGACTTTTCCTGATGACTTTCGAAACGAATTTTTCGGCCTTATTATAATCCTGAAGTTCGATCATGCATTTCAGACAGTAATCATATATAAATGGGGTGGGCGTTTTATTGTAGATTTCTTCAAATAAGATCAATGCTTTCTCGAATTCTTTATCCTGGAAATATTGTATAGCCAATTGTTCGTTGGTTCCGGGCTGGGCAGAAACCCGGAGGCTGAATACAGACACCAGTAAAAACAGAAAAAAAATGCGGCTACCGCGTATGAAGAAATCAGGTTTATATGAGATTTTAACTCTGTTTAACATTCGCAGCTAAATTATTTTTTGTTTTTATTTTCAGGGTAACTATCTATCAATTTTAACAAATATGGTTGAATCGTATCGAAATTCTTCATTTGGGACAAGACTTCATTTATCTGTTTGTTAATTTTGAACGTAATCTCGTGGGCAGAATTTTTTTCGATAATGAAGTAATTATTAAATTCTTCTTCGCTGATAAGTTTTTTCTCAACGTCGTGTCTCAGGTTTTCGAGCTGTTCCTTTGAGGTTTTTAAATCATTGATATATGAATTATAGCGTTTGACCATTGTTTTAAAAGGTTTGCGCACATTCTGATATTCACATAGATAATTCCAGTTTTCTTCATTGCGGTATTCCTGGTAATGCTCGGCAACTGATTTATTGGTATTTCTGAAGGTGTCGAAACGTTTGCTTATGGTATCTTTATTTATTTTATTCAGGTTTTTACCGGCAGAATCAATGACTGCCATCAGACTGTCAATTTTAGCAAGCTGTTTTTCCCTGACGGCATTGTTGCATGAACATAACATTATCAAGGTTACAATTCCGGGAAGAGAGAAAATTTTTATATTCATAAAAATGATCAGTTAATTAATTCAAACCCTGTATATTTCCGGAGTACAGTGGGCATTTTTATTCCTTCGGGGGTCTGGTTGTTTTCGAGCAAAGCCGCTACAATTCTTGGTAACGCTAAGGCACTGCCGTTTAGTGTATGGGCGAAATTTATTTTTCCGTCTTTGTTTTTAAAACGCAGTTTCATTCGGTTGGCCTGAAAACTTTCAAAGTTTGAGACAGAGCTTACTTCGAGCCATCTTTTTTGTGCAGCAGAAAAAACCTCAAAGTCGTAAGTCATGGCTGAGGTAAAGCTGATATCTCCTCCGCAGAGTTTCAGTATTCTGAAGGGGAGTTCAAGTTGTGTCAGCAATCCGGCAACATAGTCACACATTTCTTTCAGGGTGTCATACGATTTGTCGGGATGTTGTATCTGAACTATTTCAACTTTATCAAACTGGTGCAGGCGGTTCAATCCTCGGACATCTTTTCCGTAGGAACCGGCTTCCCTTCGGAAACAGGCTGAATAAGCTGCATTTTTTACAGGAAGATCGGTTTCTTTCAGGATCATATCTCTGTATAAATTTGTAACAGGCACTTCAGCAGTGGGTATCAGGTAGAGGTTGTCGACAGCGGCATAATACATCTGCCCGTCTTTGTCAGGAAGTTGCCCTGTTCCGAATGCCGATGCCTCATTGACCATCAGCGGGGGTTGTATCTCTGTATAACCTGCGTTGACGGCCGAATCCAGGAAAAACTGTATCAGGGCTCGTTGCACCCGTGCTCCCTTGCCGGTATATACCGGGAATCCTGCACCGGTAATTTTATTACCCAGTTCAAAATCAATCAGTTTATACTTAATGGCCAGATCCCAGTGGGGCAAGGCTTCTTCGGATAAAACAGGAATGTCTCCTTTGGTCATAACGATCTCATTGTCATCTGCTGTTTTACCCGGTTTGATCGAGTGATGAGGGGTATTGGGAAGTTGTAAAAGCAGGCCGGTGAGTTTTTCTTCAATGACTTTTAAGTTTTCTTCCAGGTCTTTTGCGTTTTTTTTAATTTCCAGCGATTTGTCTTTCAGCAGGTTGGCCTCCTGTTGTTTGCCGTTTTTGAACAGTTCCCCGGTTTCTTTTGCCAGTTTATTGGTTTCGGCGAGCAGGTCGTCCATTTTTTTCTGTGTGCTGCGGCGTTCATCATCAAGTGTCAGTATCTGAGCCACAATGGGAGCGGCATCAAAATTTTTTATTGCCAGGGCGTTGATGATATTTTCAGTGTCGTTGCGCAGGCTAGTGATCTGTAACATATATTGGTTTTTTTACAAAAATAAATGTTCTTTATGAATAAAAAAAAATCTCCGGCCACGAAAAAGCAACCGGAGATCTGTAATAACAGAACGAGTTTAATTTTTCTCGTTGCCTTGATTTTCCAAGGGGACAACAGAAACATAGGACCGATCGTTTTTCTTTTTCCTGAATTCGACGATGCCGTCGGTTGTTGCAAAAAGTGTATGATCGACGCCCATGCCGACGTTAAGCCCCGGATGATGAACGGTGCCTCTCTGGCGGACAATAATATTTCCTGCTGTTGCGAACTGGCCACCAAATATTTTTATTCCTAAACGTTTGCTGTGTGATTCGCGACCGTTGGTCGAACTACCAGCACCTTTCTTATGTGCCATAACTTATGATTTTTTAATGGATATTAAATATTAATATTTTCAATCTGAATTTTGGTCAGATACTGCCTGTGACCGTTGGCTTTCTGATATCCTTTTCTTCTTTTCTTTTTGAAAACGATGGTTTTATCGCCTTTTAGATGACTAAGTATTTTTGCACTGATACTGGCTCCTTCAACATTTGGAGTACCTACTTTAACATTTCCTGATTCATCAATCAGCAAAACTTTTTCAAAGGTCACATCAGATCCTTCTTCTCCTTCGAGGCGGTGGACAAATATTTCCTGTTCCTTTTCAACTTTGAATTGTTGTCCTGCTATGTCAACTATTGCGTACATTATAAAGATTTTTTTAAAAATGGACTGCAAAGATATGCAAAAAATCATTACCAAACACCTGAAACATTATTTTTTGAATAAAAATTTCAAAATTATTTGCGGGAATAAAAAATATGTATACCTTTGCACTCCCTAAAAAAAAGTTTCGCAATGAAAAGAACATTTCAGCCATCGCAGCGTAAGAGAAAGAACACACACGGATTTCGGAAAAAAATGGAATCAGCTAACGGTCGCAGGGTATTAGCTAACCGCAGGGCTGAAGGAAGAAAAAAATTAACGGTATCTGACGAAAAACAACACAAAAGATAATTTTACGCAAATCTTAGTGTTTTAATAAAAACATTTAATTTTGAGGAGATAATTGAGTTTGTCTCCTCTTTTTTTTTAATAAGCTGCTCATGAATGCCTTTTTGTGGTTTCTTTTGATTGTTTTCATTTCCTGGTTTTTGTTCATATATATTCTTCCATTCTTTGTAAGGCTTTATTTGAAGCGGCTTCATGGAAAATTTGAAAAGCAGGCGGAGCAGCAGGAAAGGTCGAAAAAAGAAGAGGGTACTATTAATATTGACTATATCCCTGAAAACGAAAACAAAAGTGATAAAGAAGCCCCGGGAGAGTATGTAGACTACGAAGAAATTGATGATAAATAAACCTTATTTTTTATGAATAGAATTGATTATAAACAACTGATTCCCTATGCAGTAGCCATTGTGGTTTTTATTGCCATTGCTCTGATCTATTTCAGTCCGCTGCTTGCGGGTAAGCAACTTTACCAGAGCGATATTGTCAATTACCGCGGCTCTGCCCAGGAAATCAAGGATTTTCGAAACGCAACGGGCGAAGAGGCATTATGGACCAACAGCATGTTTGGAGGTATGCCGGCCTATCAGATCGATGTTTCTTTTAAAACCAATATTGCAAAAGTGCTGAACAACATGTTCAAACTCTGGCTTCCGCATCCGGCCAGCATTTTATTTGTACTTCTTTTGTGTTTTTTTATTTTACTTATTGCCATGAAAGCGGATCCGTGGCTTGCGGTGGTCGGTGCTATAGCCTTTGCCTTTTCATCGTATTTTTTTCTCACGATCAGTGTGGGTCATAATGCCAAAACCCTCGCCATTGCTTATATGCCGGCCATATTAGCGGGCATCATTCTGGCGTACCGCGGAAGGTATCTGGCTGGCGCTGCCCTTGCTGCATTATTCATGGCGGTCGAAATATCGGTGAACCATGTCCAGATGACCTATTATTTTATGATGATCGCCGGATTCGTGGTCCTTTTTGAATTTATATACGCCATCATTAAGAAAAATCTGGCTAATTTCCTGAAAGCTTCTGCATTTTTAGTTGTCGCGGCAGGAATTTCCATTATTCCCAATATTTCAAATCTGTGGACTTCGTCCGAGTATATGGAAGAAACCATACGGGGCAAACCGGAGCTTACTTCCAACAGCGAGGTCAGATCTTCCGGGCTGGATAAAGACTATATTACGCAATGGAGTTATGGAATTGGTGAGACATTTAGTTTCATGATTCCCAATGTAAAGGGGGGAGGCGACGCAGCGATTGGTGAAACCAAATCGGCTCTGGATAAAGTGGACAGGAATTACCGCAAGGAAATTGCACAAATGAACCATTATTGGGGCAATATGCCTTTTACGGCAGGTCCTGTATATGCCGGAGCGTTTGTCTGCTTCCTGTTCATACTCGGACTATTCATTGTACGGGGAAAGTTAAAGTGGGCGTTGTTTGGGGTTACGGTACTTGCCATAATGCTTTCATGGGGGCATAATTTTATGCCGCTGACCGATTTTTTTATTAGTAATGTTCCGTTTTACAATAAATTCAGGGCTGTTTCATCCATACTTATTATTGTTGAATTAACCATTCCTTTGCTGGCCATGCTTGCCTTAAAGGAAATTGCTGATCATCCGGGGCTGATAAAGGAAAAGAAATCTGTGTTTTTTACCGCTCTGGGTTTGACAGCGGGCTTAACCCTGATCTTTGTTACGATGCCTGCAACATTTTTTGATTTTATTAAGGACACTGAAAAAACACAGTTTGATGAGTATCTGAAGCAGGGCGCAGCGCAGTCGCAGATCGACGATTTTATGAGTAACCTGGAGATTGCCCGTATATCAATTTTCAGGATGTCATGCCTGCGGACCATTGCTTTTATTGTACTCGGTGCCGGATTGCTTTGGATGTACGCCTCGGTGAAAAAGATGAGTAAATACGTCCTTTATGCTGGTGTTGCCCTGCTGGTGTTGATTGATATGGTTCCGGTAGATAAAAAATATTTGAATAATGAAAAGTTTATTGAAAAAAATAAAAACGAAAATCCCTTTACGCTTTCTGTGGCGGACAAGGCTATTCTTGAAGATACCGCCGCATCATACCGGGTGCTGAACCTGACGGCAGGCAACTTTACCACAGATGCAACGACATCTTTTTATCATAAATCCATAGGCGGATACCATGCCGCAAAACTCAGAAGATACCAAGACCTTATCGAAAACCGCATTATTAAAGAGCATGACCGTCTGATAAAAACGCTTAAGGCCAATGTCCCCGACTCGGTTCTGATGGCTACATTATATGGGCTTACTTCGCTGAATATGCTTAATACAAAATATTTCATCTATAATCCTGATGCAGGGCCGTTAAGGAATCCTGCAGCGCTTGGTAATGCATGGTTTGTGGAACAGGTCAGGATGGTTGAAAATCCGGATGAGGAAATCAAAGCCCTGGATAACTTCATTCCTTCCAATACAGCCATAGTGGATAAACGTTTTGAAAAGGAAGCCGGCGCATTCAGCGGAGGAAAACAAGCCGGGGCGAGCATTTTACTCACGGATTACAAGCCCAATCACCTGACCTATGAAGCCAAAGACCTGACCAACAGCCAGCTTGCGGTATTTTCAGAGATCTATTATGATAAAGGGTGGAAAGCATATATTGACGGTACAGAAGCGCCATATTTCCGTGCGGATTATGTGCTTCGCGCTATGGTGATACCGGCAGGAAACCACAAGATTGAATTTAAATTTGAGCCGAAATCGTATGTTACAGGAGAAAAAATATCATTGGCAGGTTCTGTATTACTGGTTTTGCTTGTTGCCGGAGCCTTATTTTTTGAATACCGCAAAAAAAAGAAAACACCGGCGGAACCTCTTTCCCAAAATGTAGAAAAAGCAGATGCATCGCCGGCCAACAAAAGAAAGCAGAATATAGTCCCCAAACCAAAAAGGAAATAACTCCTGAGAGAATTTAGAAAAATGATTGTAATTGTTGATTATGGTATGGGAAATATTGGCTCGATAGTCAATATGATAAAAAAGTCAGGTAGCGAAAGTATGGTCACCTCAGACCCCGTGATTATTGACAAGGCTGAAAAAATTATCATTCCCGGCGTCGGAGCATTTGATAACGGGATGAAAAACCTCAGCGAATACGGTTTAATAGACGTACTGAACAAAAAGGTGCTGGAAGAAAAAGTTCCCATACTGGGTATTTGCCTGGGAATGCAGCTTATGGCAAAAAGCAGCGAAGAAGGTGTTTTGCCGGGCCTGGGCTGGATAGACGGCGTTTGTAAAAAATTCCGGTTTGATGATAATAACAGTCATCTCAGGATACCCCACATGGGCTGGAACGAGGTGAATATCATAAAAAAAGATGGTATTTTCCGGAATATGTATGAGGATGCTTCATTTTATTTTGTGCACTCCTATCATGTGGTTTGCCATGATGCACAGGATGTGGCCGCTACCACAGGATACGGATATGAATTTACATCGAGTCTGCAGCACGAGAATATTTATGCAACGCAGTTTCATCCGGAAAAGAGTCATAAATTCGGGTTGCTCGTCATGAAAAATTTTGCGGAGGCCTGTCATGCTTAAGATACGCGTGATACCCTGCCTGCTTCTGAAAAATGACGGACTGGTGAAGTCCGTTAAGTTCAAAAATCCGACCTATGTCGGAGACCCGATAAATGCTGTAAAGATTTTTAACGATAAAGAAGTGGATGAGCTGCTTTTTATCGATATCGAAGCTACCAAAAAAGGCCGCGGGCCTGATTATAGTCTTATTTCGCGCATCAGTTGCGAGGCATTTATGCCTTTTGGCTATGGCGGTGGCATCACCAACGTGGAGCAGGTAAAAAAACTTACCCGGCTGGGAGTTGAAAAAGTATCTCTCAACGCCAGTACAAGGAATGACCCGGAATTGATTACCCGTGCCGCCGAAGTGGCTGGTTCGCAGAGTGTGGTAGCATCTATTGATGTGAAAAAGGATATGTTGGGACGGTATCGTGTTTATGACTATACACAGCAAAAATCCACTTCGCTGGATCCTGTGGAATTTGCGCAAATGGTGGAGCACAGGGGTGCCGGCGAAATCTTTCTCAATTCGGTCGACCGCGACGGCACTTTTTCGGGATATGATACGGAACTGATAAAAAAGGTATCCCGTTCAGTTTCTATTCCTGTCGTTGCTGCGGGCGGCGCCGGCGATATCAGCCATTTTGCTGCTGCCGTCGAAAACGGGGCTTCAGCGGTAGCTGCAGGCAGTTTTTTCATTTTTTACGGGCCTCACAGGGCTGTGCTTATTACCTATCCGGATAAAAAATCTCTGAAAGAAATTTTTAGTTGATATTTTTATCATATATTTTTATTTAATACGTCTACGCGACTGGAATTATGTGAAAAGACATTATGCGTTTTGGCTGGCGATTCGGGTCATCTTGAAACAACCAGTCTTATAACGGACTGTAAATTACTGACAGTAGAAAGTCTTACGATATAGATTCCATTGGAAATACCGTCAAGAGAAATAGTTTCTTCCTGGAACTGAAGTCCTTCTTTTTGAAAAACAACCCTGCCCTTAAGATCAGTAAGACTGATGCGCATGACGGGGTCATTGGGATCAATGTTTTTTATGTAGATCGCATCACTGGCCGGATTTGGCATTACGGTGCCGTATTCTTTTTCCGGCTGTGCTATCTGTGTATTGACATTGGAAATATTCAGGGTGTAATCTTCCGTCTCACCGTAATCTCGCGTGGAGCAGGGATCGGTGCTACTGAATCCTTCATCATTATAGGCGCATCGTACACGCATTACCACGCTGCCGTTATAGGCATTTGGGGGAACCGTAAAACTGAAATTCACCACCTGGTTGTTTGTAATGGCCTGCTGCTGACCAAGATATTCGTTTGCATCCAGAAAATCGGAGTCGCCGTTGAAATCGATCCATACGGCAATTTTTCCGTAATTTACAGGATTACCGTTATCGGTGTATCTCACGCCGGCATTATACGTGCTGTTTGCATCAACGTTGGTGGAGTATGCGGTATAATCCGAATAAGCCGGAGGAGCATTCGTGATCGTGGTTGTATTATTTATGCTCCCGCACGACACATTGGTAATCCCCACATACTGGCAATCATTCCATGGAGAACAGTTGCCATACTGATGATAAGGTCTGCAGTAACTGGTTATGATCCTGGTTCCGGTGATTACGATGTCATCCACAATAAAAGCAGGTCCGCTACCGCCCGTAATATCATTATTCCAGAAAAATGCAATTTGAAATATGGTGTCGTTACAAGCTGCCGGCAGATTGTAAGTTGCGGTATTAACAGCCTGTCCTGTATTGCATAACTTACCTGTATTGTTATAACCACCTGAAGTCAGTTTGGTCCAGGTACCGCCCGTGCCGGTCCGGTATCCTGCCTGGCCATAGTCTACCGGATTTCCACCGTAAATTTCACCGCCACATTTCCAGTTAAATGTGAGTACCATGTTCTGATACCCGGTGGAATTTACAGTATGATAGATATGGCGATCGGTAGTCGTAGTGGCGGTATTATAAGTTCCTACTCCATAATAAGATCCGTCCCAGGCAATGACATTGGAAGCATTGATATAACATATCTGTGCGGAGCGGATGCCATTGATGATGCGCACTCCGGCTGTCTGGTATGTGCAGGATGGGCAATAATTGGCGCCGCTGAATGAGCACCAGAGATTACGGATGGCATTATTGGGGTCGGTTGAATTCTGAAGCCAGCCATTGACAGGAGTTAAGGCACCGAAAGCTCCTTCTGAAGTATAATTTTCAAAATCTTCTTTATAAAGTACATCTGTCTGCGCTGATACGCTTAAAAGTAAACTGGTTATCGTAAAGGCAAAGGCCAAAAACCTTTTGGTGTCCGATAAAAGTGATATGTTGCTCATATGCTGATTTTGTTAATAGGTTTTTTTACTGAGGATATTTAAGGATACAGAAAAAAAACTTTTTCAATACCTGAAACAAGGAAAGATTATCATGCGGTTGGCAGCAAATTATTTTTTTCGTGTATGTATTTTTTTTAGCTTATCTATTGCCAGGTCTGCAAGATCATTAACATCGGCGGAAAACTTCAGATAGTAACAGCTTAGCCCATAGATAATAATGGCAGGAACCGATACTACCAGTATCTGAAGTATGGGATGGCCGGGTTTCGGAATGAAATACGAGATTATGATCATTGCGGAAATGAGCAGCACTACTTTCAGTGAATTAAATGTGAATGGTTGTATTCTCCATTTAGTGTATATAAAAATATATTTGAATAAATTATACAGAACTATTGAGATCAGAACCGAAAGACAGGCGCCATACATATTAAGTAATGGAATCAGGATCAGGTTCAGCCCGATGGTAAGCATACCTATGGCAAACAACAGGACAAGATTAAATTTATAATGTTTGTGTGAATTCATCAGAATTTCGGTATTGACGCCGGTGACAGCATCGACAAAACGCGCCAGGGCAATAATCAAAGCAACGTATTTTCCCGGTAAGTATAGTTCCTTGTTGGGGATCAGCGATAAAAGAGCTTCAACGTTTATCCATACCAGCAGGAAGATAAGTCCGGTGATTATGGTTTGGTTTATGGAAGTTTTTTTGTAGATCTCGTCAATCTTGTCCAGATCGTTGTTTTTCCAGGCATCAGCAATGATAGGGACGGATATTTGCGCAATGGCTTTGCGCGGCACCTCTATCACGTTGCCAAGCAGGTATGAAATACTGTAAACTCCGGCAAAATACAATCCCGACAAGGAACTAAGCATGATGACATCCATGCGTGCGAGAGCAAAAGCGCCCAGGCTGCCGAAAAATACAAAAATCCAGTAAGTGATCATCTGATTTTTCAGGCCGGATTTGAGGAAATGAAAATCTGGTTTGAAATGCAGGACATTCAGTGATCTCAGGTAAAATACCAGTACAACCAGTGCAACACCAAACGAAAGAACATACAGGTTGATAAAGGTTTTTATATTGATAACGCTGTATAATAGCAGCAAAATAATGATGAAATACAGAAATTTGTTCAACACTTCCCGCAAAAGGTTGGGGACGACTATTCTCAGCTGAAGGCTGCTGTATGTTTCAAAGATCTGGTAGTACATCGTGATAAAGATCAGCGGGATAAAATAATAGTAGTATTCAACGATGAGGGGTGATTTCTGAATGAAAAGTCCTGCAAACTGATCCTTAAAGATTACCAGTAAAGTACAGAGTATGGTAAAGCCTATAATGGGTATTGTGATAAGGTAAAAAAGAAACCCGTTATCCTTGTTTTTTTTATCCCTGAAATAGCTGTAAAATTTAGTGGCAACGCTCCATATCCCAAGCTGAGCCATGACGGCAAACATATATCCTCCGTCGTACAAAACTCTTACCAGTCCTATTTCTTCCGGTTTCAGTATTATCGGCGAAAGCAGCAGCAGATTGACATAGCCCAGCATCATGCCGCAATAGACCACTATGGTGCTTTTTATGCTTTGTCTTCTTATTACACCCACAGAAATATGATGTTTTGCACAAAATTAACCGAAAGTTTGACAATCCATCAAAAATTAACCGAAAAGTACAGGGGGTAAACAGCATCTGGCCAGCATGATTTTATGTTGAATCTGAAACATAGGGATGAAAATTTATACATATTTTTGTAAAAAATAATTCAATGAGATACGCCATCATCACCCCTGTCTTTAATGAAGAGAAAAGCATACAAAACCTGCTGGACTCCGTAACCGGGCAAACCCTCAAACCGGTGCAGTGGGTCATTTATGATGATGGATCAACGGACAATACTGCAGCGATTATCAACGGGTATATCATCCGTTACCCCTGGATAAAACTTGTTCAGAACAAGGCCAAGGACAAACACATGGCGGGAACCAATATTGCCCGCATTTTTAATAATTGTTACCGAACTTATATAGTTCCCGATATAGATTTTGTGGTAAAACTGGATGCCGATCTGAGCCTGAAACCCGATTATTTCGAAGCGGTGGCTGCGCATTTTGCCTCCGACGAAAAGCTGGCTGTTTGCGGCGGGATTTGTCTGGTTGAGAAAAATGGCGAATGGATACGCGAAAAGATAACCAATAAAGATCATGTCAGGGGGGCTATCAAGGCATACCGCAAGGAGTTTCTTGACCTGATCGGCGGGCTTAAAGAAATTGACGGATGGGATGCCGTGGACGAAATGCTGGCTAAATTTCACCAGTATACCATTCTTGCCGACCAATCCCTTGAAGTGCTGCATCACAGGCCCACCGACAAGAAGACCGGCCATCTGAAAGCCCACAAAATGACAGGCCGCGGTTGCTATTATGAGGGTTTTAACTTCTGGACAGCATGTATTTCCTGTTCTAAACGAATCAAGTACCGGCCGATTATTATCGGGCCTTTTATTGCGCTGGGAACTTATATTATTATGTTTTTTGGAAAGGAGAAACCGGTGGTGACAAAGGAAGAAGCCCGCTTTATCAACAAACTCGTTTTCAATAATGCCATGAAAAAAGTCTTCGGATGATCGACAACAAAGAATATTACGAGCAGTATCAGTGGGATGTCATCGAAGAATCGGGACTTTCAGGAAAAATTTCCAAATTTCTGGAAACCATACCCGAAGATGTCACCTCAATTATTGATGTAGGCTGCGGAAACGGGATCATCACCAACGAACTGGGGGAAAAATACCGTGTATTGGGAGTAGACCGCAGCGCCAATGCCCTTGCACACGTAAAAACCGAAAAACTGCAGGCCTCATCCGATCAGATTCCTTTGCCCGATGCCTCTTTTGATATGGCGCTATCAAGCGAAATGATAGAGCACCTTGACGATGAAACCCTGAAAAAAACTATCGGGGAAATAAAAAGGTTATCGAAAAAATATATTTTTATCACCGTGCCCAACAATGAAAACCTGAACAAATTTCAGATACATTGTCCCGAATGTGGCAAAAATTATAACCATTCCTATCATCTGCAGAGTTTTACCGCAGATAAAATGATAAAATTGTTTCCAGGGGCTGAGGTTAAAAAGGTGTTTTATTACGGCGCTTCCGTCCGCAGATATAACAATACGCTGGCAAAGCTGAAGATGAAGATATGCCCTCCGGCATCGTGGTTTCCTTATTTCGCCCAAAAGGTCAGGGATGAAAAGACCATGTGCCCTTTCTGTGAACATAAATTTGTACACAATTATAAGTTCAATATAGTGGCATTCATTATTGATGTGTTCAATATGGTTATTTCAAGGAAAGTTCCTTACTGGATCTTTGTTTTGTTCCGAAAATAATGGAGGCCCGGGAAGGCATGAACGACAAGGCAATTATCAACGTAAAAAATCAGTATTTGATGAATTTTGCTGCTTTTATCCCGGTTACCGAATATGCTTTAATAAAATACAAGCCTTTCGGATAACTTAGAACATTCAGGCTGATATTTCTTGCATTTTTATAATTTTCAGAGAAGATAAATTTTCCTGCAATATCAAAAATCTCAATTTGTTGAATGGCGTTTGATTCGATATTAATAATCTCTGTTGCCGGATCAGGATAAACCTGAAATCGGACGGACTCTGAATTATTTTCTTTGACTCCAACACTTATTGTAAATTCCCACAAATCAGTATTGAAATTGGTGATATTTGATATTCCAAAACCACAGTACCCCGTGTTATTAATACAAAAACCTGTATTGTCATCTCTATATCCGCCTGTAAAATCTCCAATCCAGTTCCAATTGTCACCATTATAATTGTATTGCCAAACATCTTTTTTCAATTGTCCTGCATATCCACCCACGACATAACCATCATCACCAACATAAAAACTTGCCGGGGAATAAAGTCCGCCACCCGGGAAATTCGCTTTTTGAATCCATGTGTCCGATGTTGAGTAGTATAGCCACAAGTCACTGCAGTATAAGGAATTCTGTGTAATCCCGAGCCCAAAGAAAAACCGTTCTTTACTTCTGAAACTGACTCCGTGTAATCTGGCGCCACCGGGAAAACTTGTTTTCTGAGTCCAGGTGTCAGTTGCAGGATCATACATCCACCAGATGTTTTGTTGATTTTGATTAACATCTAAACCAATTCCAACATATATTTTATTATCTATGGTATAGCTAATTGCTCCACCCAATGGGCCAAATGGTAGATTGGTTTTTTGTGTCCATGAATCGGTGGCTGGGTTATAAGACCAAAAATCACCTAAGATGGTGTTATTTCCGGCTCCGCCATTCCAATGTACCCCGCCCATCATATAGGCAATCCCGTTCACAACCTCAATATTGGTTCTTCTTCTGGATGTGCCAGGCATATTTGCTTTTTGAGACCATGTGTCAGTTAACTTATCATATGCCCACATATCCTGAAAATTAAGGACACCACTGCCTGTTCCGCTACAAATGTAGGCATTGTTACCAATGACAAAACTAACGGCCCCATAACGGCCGGGTGCGGGCAAACTTGCTTTTTGTGTCCATCCGTAAACTTGTGCAAAAAGGGAGGCTGAAATAAATATAAATGATATACAAAAGGCAATTAATTTTTTCATCATGAATGTATCTGATAAAACAAAACTACGCAATAATACAAAGCTAATGTACAGAAGCACAGAAATAAAAATCAATGTGCTATACGATAACATTGCTCAGGGTTTAGAAATTTATGTTGGTGCTATCCCGTTCCCAAACGGAATCGGTTACCCCGGCCATATACGCGAGTCTTTAAACCGTAGAAAAATTGCTTTTGATAAGAACTATAACATCGATAATTATTGCCGATGCAATATCAGCGTTGTCGTTAATATCGTAGTCTATTATCTGACACGTTGAATACCAGGGAAAGTCGTTGAGTGTTTTACGTATTCATGCACTTAACATACAGGTTGTTAGGTCGTTATGAAACCAATATCATGATTTCATTTCTATTTTATAATTAATTTTTTTACAATAGTTTTATTGCCAAAACCAGTTACAAAATAATAAACACCCACAGAGAATAAGGAATGTTCAACTGTGATCAGTTGCGAAGTTCTTTCCAAATCTACCCGCTTTACACATTTACCAGATGCATCGTAAATAGCCAGGGAAATATCCTTATTTCGAGGTTTCACTATAGAAATATTTACATCGGTATTTGATGGGTTGGGATAGATTTTGACTTCTTCAATTTGCTTTTCATCCGGCAGATACCAGCCTGTAATACTTGGTGTGAATTCCCAAAAGTCGTTCTGGTAAGTAGTTGAATATCCTATGCCGGTATAACCTTTTCCATTAATCGAAAAACCAGCTGCAGCATATCTCGCTGCACCTGGAAAAGTCTGCATACTAGTCCAGGTATCCTGGTCTGGATCATATTCCCATACTTCCTGAGAGTTAATTCCTAAATTTACCTTTCTGCCAGTAACAACATATCCCCGGCCGTTCATGGTGAAATAGCTTTCCCAAGTTAGCCCGCTTGCAGGGAAATTATTTTTCTGTGTCCATGAATCCTGAGAAGGATTATACTGCCAAACGTCATTTAATTGTGTTGTGCCCGACATAATTCCCATACCGACATAACCATACTCACCCAGGCTGAACTGAAATCCGCTTTTACGCCCCGGGCCCGGATAATTGCTTTTCTGAGTCCACGTATCTGTCAACGGATTATATTCCCAAAAATCATATAAAAAATTATTATTTTCATCAAAACCTATCCCAAAATATCCTTTACCACAACATTCAAATGCAAAACCTGCGTGACGGCCAGTCCCCGGAAAATTATTCAACGGGGTCCAGATGTTTGTTGCCGGATCATATTTCCAGACATCATTGTAAGCAGTATAATCCAGTGGGGCGCCTGTCCAGTAAACTCCGCTTACAATATAGACAATATTATGTATAACAAAGGTATGGGTTTGGGGCCTTTGGCCTCCGGGGAAATTGGCTTTCTGTATCCATGCATTTGTAGACGGGTCGTACTCTACAAGATCCACCGTGTTGGGCACTCCGTTGCTGGCTCCGAAAATAAAATAACCCTTATCAGCAATGGAAAACCCATTGCCATAATATCGTGCCGTCAGAGGGTAACTCGCTTTTTGTGTCCAACTGCCCTGCGAAAAACATGGTAAACTGGCAATTAATATATAAACCAGGAATAAAAATATATTTATTTTCATCATTGTGAAATTTTGGTAAATAATCTATTTGCAAACCAATATGAATTTTTTCTCTGATCTTATGGACTCAGGCAAATATTGTATTTGTATCTGCTTTCTTTCTTTTCTAAATAAAATCAAGTTGCTGATTGTTAAAATACATGTGTTCGAAGAAAACGATTTACAGGGAAATTTAAAATAAGTAATTATAAAAATGTGACACGTTTTATTGAAAATAGGAAATCAAATATCCGATTTTTTCACACCAAACACGCCCAATGCTTTATAAATTTTGAAGAAGAGTTTATAATAAAAGGAATTGAAGTACGACGGGTAATCGTGGAATGTTTTGGGTGGCTCATTCATGATCCGGTCAAAGGATTCGCGGGTAAGATTGAATTTGTTGATCACATATTCTTCTTCCGAACGGGCCATTTCATCGCTGATGGCCGGAGTTTTCATTTCTTCAAGGGCTTCTTCGCGGGTTATCTGGCCGGCCATGATCAGGCTCGACAGGTGGGCTCTTCTTTTATCGAATCCAAATTTTTTGGGCAACAGGTACGACTGGTAAAAATGTGTGTAAACCGATTCGTGGTGTTTGCCCCCGTAATCTTCCCAGCTAAGTTCACTGATGAGCAGCTTTTTTGCCTGTTCTTTGGCATAGTCGGTATAGTTCAGGATGCTGATATATTTAATCTTACGGATTACGATATAATAAAACAGGCGCAGAATACCGAAATGCGGAAAAGTTTTTAAGCGGGCAGAGCCGAATTTTTTTTGAAGGGAACTAATGTATTTCCAGTCGCTGTGCCCCTGCGACCATGCTTTGGGCAGTATGGATTCCGAAGTAATATTGGTTCCGGCAAGGATATATTTTACATGGTGCTTAGCGGCAATTTTATAGAGAAGCGCCGTGATGGCGTGGTCGGAAGGCACTTCCGAGTCTGGCGTGGAGGCTTTCAGAAATGACAGCTGCAAGTCTTTGAATTCTTCCCAGTCAATCACGTATGTATACAGGTCAATATTCAGTTTTTTGAGAGTTTTTTCAATGTTGGTAACGGCAATCCTCGAATTCCAGCCGTTATCCAGATGAACTGCCAGGGGGTTCAGGCCGTTTTTGCGGACAAAATATGCCGCATAGGTACTGTCGACGCCACCGCTTACGCCAATGATACAATCGTATTTTTTATTTTTACCTTCTGCTTTTATTTTATTCACCAGGGTTTTCAGGCTTCTTTCTTTTTCTTCACTGTTCAGTGAAACAGGAGGGGTGTTGAGAAGTTTCATTGCCTTGGCGCAGTGGTTGCAGTAACCGTTTTCATCGAAAACAATTTCCGGATCGGATGTATCCATGATACATCGTTTGCATATCTTATATTCCTGCATAGTAATGAGTTTTTGCTTTTATCCTGTGTACAAAATAAGTTAAAAATATTCTGATTTCAGCATTTGAATTCATTTAAATGCTGTTTGTTGTTAGTGTTCCCTTCTTTTTTTTCCTGTTGTTGTTTCTCCCGTTCGAATAGTTAGCGATAAACACACCGGCTAAAATCAATGCGATCCAAAAAACATAGAAGGGTTCGAATGCTTCTCCGTCTGCCACGCCCCAGAAAACGGCCACCAGGGGTATCAGATAGGTGATCGAGGCTGCAAAAAGCACACCTCCTTTTTTTATCAGGATATTATGAAGTATGACAGCTATACCCGAGCCCACCACTCCCAGAATGGCAATGTAACCTAAGCCTGTCAACGCTCCCGGATTTTTGGTCAACAACGTTATAAAATTGGTGGCAAAAAATAAAATGCAGATGACCGGAATCCCGATGATCAGAAAAGCAAAAGCTGTGATGGTAGTGGCATCGGTGTCTGCAAGGTATTTCCTGACAATATTAAGGTTTATACCGTAAAGAATGGTTGCTATTATAATGTAGATGCCATAACTAAAATTAAATTCCAGGGTTTTATGTCCGCTGATGCTCATCAGGCCTATGGTTCCGGCCAGCCCGATAAACACTCCGGCTATATTGAGCCATTTGGCCTGATAGCTGAAAAACAGTATGCCTATGACTAATGTAAACAAGGGGGTGAGGGAGTTCAATATGCCTGCCAGCGAGCTATCAATGCCTGTCTGGGCTTTTGCAAAAAGAAAGGCGGGAATGCCGTTTCCCACAATACCTGTTATGGCGATGTAAAGGAGTTTTTTCCGGTTGATTTTTTTCGCGGATCGGACAGCAAAAGGAAACAAAAAGATACATGCAAAAGCAATGCGAAGCAGAGCAAGCTGGCCAGCGGAGTAATGTTCAAGCCCGCGTTTCATCAGGATGAATGAACTTCCCCATACCAACATCAGGAGCAAAAGAATCCCCCAGTTTGTCAAGGTGGCGCCGTATTTTTTTTTGACCATTTACTGATACTTGAAAACTATCCTTTATGCGCTAAAAGATCTTTTCAGGTCTTTATTATGAATGACTGATTCTTTTGGAGTCAGAATAACAGGACGAATCCACATCTTATTTTTTCTTTACCGGGTAACCCTGCCGTTTTGCCATATTTTCCAGTCTTTTCTGGAAACCGGAGACTTTCACGGGCTTTTTCTTGTGTTCCTGTATGCGGGCATGGATCTTATCTTCATTGACAAATTTCCTGAACAGGAACATCTGCAGGAAGGTGATCAGGTTGGCCAGCAGGTAATAATAACTCAATCCGGAAGCAAAGTCATTAAAAAACCCAAGAAACATAACCGGCATGGCATACATTATAAATTTCATTCCCGGCTGCGACTGTGTGCCCATCATCTGATTGTTAAGCTTGGTGTATAAGATGGTGGAAATCGTCATCAGCAGGCAGAACAAGCTCACGTGGTCGCCATAAAACGGGATACTGAATCCACCGGGGAAGTCCCAGACCGAATCATAGGACGACAGGTCATTAGCCCAGAGAAAGGGTTGTTGTCTTAATTCGATAGAGGCAGGGAAGAAGCGGTACAGTGCAATAAGTATAGGCATTTGCAGTAGCATAGGCACACAACCTGACATGGGATTGATACCGGCTTTCTTGTATAAAGCCATGGTGGCCTGCTGTTTTTTCATGGCGTCTTCCTTTTTCGGAAATTTCTGGCCGATCTCATCTACCTCTGGTTTCAACACCCTCATGCGCGCCGATGACATATATGTCTTATAGGCAATAGGTAATAAAACTATTTTTAATAATATGGTCAGAATTAATATGATAATGCCATAATTGATACCATAACTTTCGAGCCAGTTGAATACCGGTATGACTGCAAGCCTGTTGATCCAGTGAAGCAGGAAAAAACCCCAGCCCAGCGGTATTTGCCGTTCAAGGCCAAGGTCATAGGAGTTGAGGATTTTATATTTGGTTGGTCCGAAATACATCGACATGGGGTAGCTTTGTTCCGGGCCTTTATCGTAGGGAAAAGTGATGGATGCGGACAGTGTTTTAAGATAACCGGGAAAAAGGGTATCCTTTTGCTGGACAATCTCTAAAGAAGCTTCTTTAAAACTGGCATCGGATAACAGGGTAGAAGAAAAAAACTGTTGTTTGAAAGATACCCATTTGATGTTGTGGAGTTTATCTTTCTTGTCGTCACTATTTTCTTTCAGGTAATCAACTTTATCCTCGGCAGGTTTAAAATAAATGTTGGTGTTCATCAGTTCGTTTTTGAGGCTTTTTTCCTGTTGGGTAAGGTCAAGCTTCCAGTCGAATGCGAGATAAGTGGAGTTTTCGTCGATCACATCCTGCATGTTAACGATGTTTATATCAAAGCCCATCATATAATTATCAGCCCGCAGTGTATACAGAAATTCAATATATTTTCCTGTGTTTTTTGCTGAGTCTGAGCCATTGGGATGGAGGCGAAGTGCGAAACTCACTGAATCGCTGCCGCTGATCACAATGGAATCTTTTCCTGAAAAGCGTTTATCAGTGCAGTAAGGCTCAAAAGATAGCCCGGAAGTGTTAATGTCTTTATAACCAGAGAGAAATGTCAATGAGAAGTTTGAGGTATCTGTGTCGAAAAGTATCAAAGGCTTTCCGTCATGCGTTTTGTATGTTTTCAGTTCAACCGATGATATACCTCCGCCGAGCGATGAGAGTTTGATCTTTACCAATGAATCTTCAAGAATAAAATGCTTTTTTGTGCCTTTGGCGGAAACGGAGAATTTTCCGAATTTTTTATTTAACTCATTGATGGTGTCGCTGATAGTTCCTTTTACCGTATCATCAGGCTGAGTCATACTGAGGGAGTCCTGTTTTATTTTATTAATACTATCTGATTTTCCTTTGGCGATAGAGTCCTGGTGTATCTGAAGGTTTTTCTGTGCCCAAGCGGCGGAATCTTTTTTGAACTTTGCCAGCCTTTCTTCTTTTGACGGAGCTGTAAGCAAACTATAACCTATTAATATCCCAAAGATCAGCAGTAATCCGATAATTGTATTTACAGTACCTTTATTCATGTGTTGAATTGCTTAAAATGAAGTGCAAAGATAATTAAAAATTAAACCTTTTTTCTTCCCGGAAATTATTTGAAAAAAACATGTCCGGTCTTCCTCACCGTTTATGATTCTTTCATCATTAAAGCTTATGCAACAATATTGCATGTTATTATATGATTTGAAAAAAGACCCGGCCTGTCAATTGTGTTAAGATGTTTATCTATTTTATTATTGTTATTTGTCATTGTTTTTTCTTTTTTCGTATTTAATATATCTTTGTGTTAATCTACTGTTAAAGATATTTCTAAACATTGTTATGTATCGTCTGTTTATTTATATTTGTAAAAAAAATCACTATTATTCAAATAATGCTTAAACCCATGAATATAATAAAATCAATTATTGTTGCAACTCTGTCGGTTCTGGTTTGTGATACCTTTGCCCAGGTTGAATTAAAACTGAATACGGCCAAAAATGAACTGACCGTACTCGAAAAAAGCCCGTATAAATTAAAGGCCAAAGCTTCTATTGACAAGCTGAAAATGATGAATGTATCAACGGTATCGGGTAATTTTATAGAACTTGGTTGTTCCGGATTTACCAAAATATATGACCCCGGAAAGCCGCAGTTGCCCGTATTGAATAAATTAATAGAAGTTCCGTATGGTGCAGATATTCAGGTAAATATTATCAGTTACAATGAACAGGTCATTGAACTGGCCGGCAAAGGGATCGTACAGAAAATCATGCCTTCGCAACCCAGTATTTCAAAAAATATCAGCCTGACAGATGTTCCATTCTATTACGATCAGGCATTTTATCAGACCAATGCTTTTAATTCGAATGATATGGTTACTGTGAGCATGGCGGGCACGATTCGTGGTGTTAAGATGGCACAAATGTCCCTGGCGCCTTTCAGGTATAATCCTGTGACCAATGTACTGAAAGTATATAACGACATTGTTTTTGAGATTGTATTCAATCATCCCGATGTGGTGCTTACCGAGCAGATGAAATCTAAGTACTATTCTCCTTATTTTGAGTCTTCGCTGAACAGTATGATCAATCATACCCAGCCGGCAGCTAAAGATGCACTTACCAAATATCCGGTAAAATATGTGATCATATCCCTGACTACTTTCCAGCAGGCATTACAGCCGTTTGTATACTGGAAAAGACAAAAAGGGTTCAATGTAATAGAACAATATTATTCTTCAGCGCCCACCACGGCAACGGTCAAGACCTATTTACAGGGGCTTTACGATGCCGGAACCCCCGCTGATCCGGCTCCTACATTTGTCCTGCTGGTTGGCGATGTGGCTCAAATACCGACCTATACAGGTGTCGCTGACAACGCTCATAAAACCGATTTGTATTTCTGTACCCTGGATGGCAGTGGTGATTATATTCCCGATATGTATTATGGCAGATTCAGCGCCACAACCACCACCCATGTGACCAACCAGGTAAATAAAACGCTGTTGTACGAAAAATACCTCATGCCAACAGCTACGTATATGGATACGGTTGTTATGGTTGCCGGCTACGACAGTTATGGAAATGATGCCACTTATGGCAATGGGCAGATCAATTACGGAACAACAAATTATTTCAATGCCTCTCATGGGATTTATTCGTATACCTACCTGGATCCTAATAATACCGAAGCCATTGCAGGGGCTGCCATGAGGGCCAACTTATACAAAGGTGTCGGCTATGCCAATTATACGGCACATTGCAGTTCATCGGGCTGGGCTACACCTGCTTTTTCGACTAGCCAGATCGCAAGCATGTACAACAACAACAAATACGGCCTTTTGGTGGGAAACTGTTGCCAGTCGAATACGTTCTATGATCCGGAATGTTTTGGAGAAGCATTGCTCAGGGCATATGCGAACAAAGGCGCTGTGGGGTATATTGGCGCATCAGATTATTCCTATTGGGATGAAGATTATTACTGGGGCGTAGGAGCCCGCAGTTCTATCTCAGCAAACCCTACATATTCAGCAAGCGCGCTGGGTTCGTATGATTGTATTTTTCACGATAAGGGCCAGCCCAAAACTTCATGGTATTATACCAACGATCAGATGCGCTATGCCGGATTACTTGCCGTACAGCAGAGTTCTTCCACCATGAAGCAGTATTATTGGGAAGAATATCACCTGATGGGAGATCCTTCCGTGATGAATTACTTTTCGGTGCCCGATCCCATGACTGTTACTTATACGAGCCCTCAAAATGCAGGCGTCAGTTCACTGGTGGTCAATACCGTGGAAGATGCTTACGTGGCCATCTCTCATGCCGGTGTTTTGCTGGATGCCGAACTTGCTCCTGTTGGCGGTGTTACCACCCTGAATTTTAGCCCCATCAACCAGGCCGACACCCTCGATGTTGTTGTTACCAAGCAAAACAAGCAGCCCTACATCGGGACGTTGATCGTTGTCAACGCCAGTATTCCTCTGGATGCCGAACTGGTAAGTATTAACAGTCCTGATGTCTCATACAACTGCGGAGGCATAAGTGTTGTCCCTCAGGTTACCGTGCGTAATGCCGGCACGACAACACTCACCAGTTTCCGGCTTACGTACCAGATCACCGGGGGCAGCCAGCAGATATACAACTGGAGCGGCAGCCTGGCTAGTAACCAGACGGTCAATATCAACCTGCCGGCTATTACGCTTCCTTCGGTATCGTTTACGTTTTCAGCGGCAACTTCACTGCCCAACGGGTCTGCCGATCAGAATCCATCAAACGACAGCAAAACCAAAGCCATCACCGTAAACAATTTTGTTGTCAGCGCTGATTTCAGCGGAAACCAGACAACCTCATGCAATGCCCCGCTTTCGGTTGTGTTCACCAACAGCAGCAGTAATGCGACTTCATATTTATGGGATTTTGGCGACGGAAGCACCAGCACTGATGCCAGTCCTACGCATAATTATACATCTCTGGGAACTTATACTGTAGTGTTGACTGCTTCGGCAGGTGTCTGCGGCTCCGATACCGAAACAAAAACAGCTTATATTACGGTCGGATCCGATGCGCCTGTCGGAACCAATGCTTCCCGTTGCGGCGCCGGAAGTGTAATCCTGAATGTCAGCGGCAGCGGTACATTGAACTGGTACGATGCGCTCAGCGGAGGTAACCTGCTCACTACCGGCACCGCCTATGTAACACCGAATTTAACTGCTACCACCTCTTATTTTGTCGAGAGTGTGATACCCGGCACCACTTCATATACCGGCCTGACAAACGTAATCCTGGCCAACACCAGCAATATTAACGCCGAACAGGGGCTGGTGTTTACGGCAATTCAGCCTTTTGTGCTAAAATCGGTTAAAGTCAGATCGTTATCTACCAGCGCTTCATCCAAAACGGTTACTTTAAAAAATTCTTCTGGCACCACGCTTAGTACGGTCACTGTAAACAATGTACCCACGGGTGAAAGCCGCATTACTTTGAATATTAATGTTCCTGTGGGGACCAATCTCAGGTTGACTGCACCGGCGAACAGTTATCTGCAAAGGGATAATTCGGTTCCGACCGGCACATATCCTATCACGCTTCCGGGCGTTGTAAGCATTACAACCACCACCGCCAGTGCAAACCCGCAAATTTATTATTACTATTTTTATGATTGGGAGGTTCAGACTCTTTCATGCAGTAGCTCACGTACCGAGGTCATTGCCACGGTGAATACGCCGCCCGTTGCTTCGTTCTCAAGCGCTGTCGTGGCTGCCACTGCTGATTTTACCAACACTTCTACGGGGGCGACTTCCTTTTACTGGAACTTTGGCGATGGCTCCACCAGCACAGCAACAAGTCCATCGCATACCTATGCTTCCGACGGCACCTTCAATGTTATGTTAATTGCAAATAATGGACTGTGTTCAGATACCGTATATCAGAATGTGACTATTATTACCATACCCACCAGATTTACTATCAGCGGACACACGCTTTATGCCAACAAGGTCAATGCCGGCAACCCGGCCCCCAATCCTCCTACATTCAATGCAGCAAAATACAGAATCGACAGGGTGGTCGTTGTGTTGAAAAATTATCCTGCAGGAACAGAACTGGCAAGAGATACCAGTGACGCATCGGGGGCTTTTCAGTTGAATAATGTCCTCAATGGAACTTATCTGTTGTCCTATGATAAATATACCCCCGACACGATGCTTTGGGGCAATGAAGCAAACGTTATTGACCTAACCCTGACGAAATATTTAATAAGCAGTGATACATTAATGGATCCTTCAAGAAGTTTTACTGCAAAATATAAGAGAGCGATTGATGTGGATAATAATTCAAGTATCAATGCCATTGATGTTTCCCGGCTTAAGGCAAAGATTGGCTCACCTTCACTGACTGTAAAAAACTTTCCGGCGGGGAACTGGGTAGCACTTGATACTTTGGTTACGGTGGCGGGTTCTGATTTGAATGTTGATCTCAAAACGATCTGCTATGGCGATTACGATGCCTCGAGCAGCAAGTATCGCGATTCTGCCACCACATGGGGTTCGGCAAAATCATTTTCTGAGAATATTATTATCGGCTCGGACGAATCAATAATTACGGGCAACAGCGGATATTTTGAAATTCCTTTGCGGATAAGTGCCAAAATAAATGATTTTTCAGCAATGGGTTTGGAATTGAATTATCCTGCAGATGAATACAAACTTACAACAGCTTCCCTGCCTCAGACAGGGTCCGGCAATACAGTAAAGATCAATCCCTCATTGGAAGAGATCATTGCTGATGACAATGATCTGCTGGTGACCGATGAAAAGGGAATCATACGGATTGTTTTCGCAACAACCAGGCATTTTGATGTCGCTGCCAATGATGAAGTAATCCGCCTGGGCTTTCATCCGCTCAGGGCTTTGGATGAGGGCGAACTTGATTTTCAATTGTCCGGTACGGGTATTTTGGCCGATCAATACGGTGTGGAAAATGAAGGTGCTTATTTGTTAATGCCAAAAATTTTTATTCAGGGTGACAATCCGGATACTGAATTTGGTTTTTCAGGTTATCCCAATCCTATTAACGGAAATGCCGTGATAACATATTCCCTTCCCGAAAGCGGAACCGTGAAACTGTCTGTATACAACACCACTGGCGAGAAGGTTTCGGAATTGGTAAATGGTTCTCAGCGTGCCGGGGTACATGCTGCTGTGTTTTCGCCTGATGGATTGGCACAGGGTATCTATACGTTCAGGCTTGAGTTTTATGGTGCAGAACGATCGGAATGTCTGGTGCTGAAAATGATCTATTGAGACAATGATTTTTGATGTTTCCAAAAAAAGAGACCATCCTTATTGGGGACGGCCTCTTTTTTTTGAAGTTTTTTACCGGTTTATATCCAAACTGTCGTTTTCTTCTGAACGAAAATACGGAAGAAGTACATCCAGCGATGAATTTCATCCGGCATTTTGTTATTACGAAATCTTTTATTCCAGGCTTCCGATAGCTTTTTCAACCTCGTGAAGGATTTCGCAGGATTTAACCAGTGCTTTCATTTTATTGTGATCAGGATACAGAGGGCGGTCAATATCAAGATAACTGACATGTTTACGGATAGTTTCCTTGGCCACTTTTGTTCCGTCGCCCTGCTGGAATTTCTGTTCATCAAATTTTTCGCGGAGGTCAAGAGCCTGAGCCGCAGCCATATATTCAATACCCAGTATGCCATAGGCATTGTCGAGTATCTGAAGGTTTTTCAGGACGCCGTTCATACCCATAGAAACAAAATCTTCCTGGTCGGCTGCAGCAGGAATTGACTGAACACAGGAGGGCATAGACAAAATTCTCTGTTCTACGATCTGCATATCAGCTGTATATTGGCTGAGCATCATACCGGAGAACATGCCGGCGCCTTTGGTAAGGAATGGCGGAAGTCCTACACTGAGGGCAGGGTTGTTCAAACGGTTCATACGGCGTTCCGAAAGGACACACACCATGGTAACCACGGCGCCGACCATATCCATCGGGACAGAGATGGGCGTCCCCTGGAAGTTGGCTCCGGAAAGCTGGAGATTTTCTTCTGCAAAAAAGATCGGGTTGTCGGCCACGCCGTTCAGTTCTGTTTCAACCTGAGAGCGTGCCCAGGCAACCTGGTCATGTGCTGAGCCGATAACCTGCGGTGTGGAACGCATGGAATAAGCATCCTGTACTTTCACCTTGATTTTTCCTGTGGCAAGATCTCCGTTTTGTGTGATCTTTCTGATGGATGCTGCACTACGCATACCGCCTTTGAAACCACGGACTTCGAGAATCTTATGATTATAAGGTTTCAGGTTGGCCTTCAGGGCTTCGAGGGTCATAGCGCAGGCTATTTCGGCTTGTTTGAGAAAATTGTTCACATCATGAAGTATCAGGCATGAAATACCGGTGATACAGTTGGAGCCGTTAATGGCAGCCAGGCCGTCGCGGGCATGTAATCCCGGAGGCACGATACCGGCGCGGTTCATGGCCTCTTTACCTTCCAGCAGTTCCCCTTTATAATACGCATGTCCTTCGCCCATCAGTAGTAAAGCAATCTGCGACATAGGCGCCAGGTCGCCGCAGGCTCCCACGGAACCTTTTACACAAACCATAGGTGTGACACCCTTATTGAGCATCTCTACAAAAGTTTGTGTGATCTCTGGACGGCAGCCGGAATGGCCGTTAGCATGCACATTGATGCGGCTGAGCATGGCGGCACGCACATGTTCAACAGGCATGGGTTCGCCAATACCCGCAGCATGGTTGTAAACCAGATATTTCTGAAAATCCTGTACCTGGTCATCAGTAAGTACGATTTCTGAAAATTCACCAATACCGGTGTTGATGCCATACATGATTTCATGGGCTTCGATCTTTTTGTCGAGCATGGCCCGGCATTTTTTTATACGTTCAACAGCATCGGGATGCAGTTCGATTTTTTCGTTGTAACGGGCTACATTAACAACGTCTTCAATGGTCAGGTTTTTTCCTGTTACTATAATAGCCATATTATTTATATTTAAAGTTTTTAAAATTTATAAAAAATCAGAAAAAGAGAATAAAAAATAATGCACGAAAGAAGAACTGTCAGCAAAGGCCGCTGCGGTTAATCTTAATTTTGAATTTTAAATTCCAGTTGTGCATGTGTGAAAAAAAACAAACAAAAATAATTATTTTTTTATCATACAGATTATTTCGTCAACACTTGCTTTTTTTTCCTCGCCACTGGTCATATCTCTCAGTTTAAAGCATTGTTCCGTCATTTCTGTTGTTCCGGCTATCGCCACCCAGGGAATTTTTTTTGCATCGGCGTATGCAAATTGTTTTTTCAGCCGGGTGCCGTCGGGATAAAGTTCGGCGCAAATGCCGGCTTTGCGGAGTTTGGCCAGTGCAAGTAATGCATATTTTTCTTCTTCCTTACCAAAATTTACGAAAAGTAGTTGTGTTGAGATACCTGTTTTTTCCGGAAAAAGTTTCAATTCATCCAGCACGTCATAAATACGGTCGGCGCCGAATGATACCCCGACGCCGGAAACATGCGGCAGTCCGAAGATCCCGGTAAGGTCGTCATAACGTCCGCCGCCGCAGATGCTGCCCATGGACACATCTTTTGCTTTTACTTCTATGATGGCGCCGGTATAGTAATCAAGGCCGCGGGCAAGGGTCGGATCAAAGTCAATTTTTATGTCGGGTTGAATTTCACCCAACAAATTGATGATCTGAGATACTTCATTTATACCCAAACTACCGGTTGAGGATTTTTCCAGTGTTCCGGCCAGCTTCTCAAGAATTGTTTTTCCTTCAGAGGCAGTTTCGCCCGGAACAACTTTCCGGCCTGTCACATCTCCGATTTTGAAAATATCAAACAACGTTGAAATACTATTTTCGTTGAGCCCTTTGAGTTTTAGTTCCTCTTTGACCTCATCCCAGCCCATTTTTTCTGCTTTATCAATGGCTATGGCTATATCCATCATTTTGTCCGGCTCGCCGATGATTTCGGCTAATCCGCTGAGTATTTTCCGGTTGTTGAGTTTAATAATAATTTGGAGGCCGAGTTTTTGGAAAATATCAACAATGATCTGGATCAGTTCCACTTCATTAATAAGGGAGTTGCTGCCGATAATATCCACATCGCACTGATAGAACTCACGGTAGCGTCCCTTTTGTGGCCTGTCGGCCCGCCACACCGGTTGAATCTGGTAGCGTTTGAACGGGAAGGAAAGCTCATTCTGGTGCATCACTACAAACCGGGCAAAAGGCACGGTAAGGTCATACCTCAGCCCGATCTCTGATTTTTGCGGAAGCCAGTACGGATAGATGTTATCAAGTATGGCAGCCTTTTCTTTGGATAAATGATCTCTCAGATTTTTATTGCTCCTGATCTGATAAATCAATTTATCACCTTCCTCGCCATATTTTCCGAGCAGTGTCGAAAGGTTTTCCATTGCAGGGGTCTCGATCGGCAAATAGCCATATAACCTGAAAATATTTTCGATAGTATCAAAAATATATTTCCGGCGGCTCATTTCAACAGGTGAAAAATCGCGTGTCCCCTTGGGTATTGAAACATTTACTCCCATCTTAAATTTTTTGTAAAAATAGACAAATCCGTGTAATTATAGGCGCATTAATTCTTGTAACATCGCCGGATTGTCGGTAATGATGCCATCCACGCCATATCGGATGAGATGTTGCATTCGTTTGCACTTGTTGACTGTCCAGATAAAAGTTTTTTTATTCAGCCCATGAAGGAAATCTATGGATTTTTGGTTTGCAAAGCGCTGGTTGATATTTATTTCTGAAATAAAACTTATGTTAATATTGTTGTAATTCGGACGCCCCGGTCTTGCATCAGCCATAAGCAGCCCGAGGGTAATTTCGTGGTCAATCTTGTGAAGGCTGTATAATGATTCATATTCGAACGACTGCACCACACACCATGATTTGGCATTATACCGGCTGATCAGGTCTGCAATTTTTTTTTCCAGTCCTTTATACATATTTTCCTGATTTTTTACTTCGATGAGCAGGGTACATTTTCCGTTTACCAGTTCCAGTACCTCTTCCAGCACAGGGATGTGTTCACCCCGATATTTTTCTGAAAATTTGCACCCCGTGTCATAGACGGCCATTTCTGCATAAGTCATATCGGATATCCGACCCTTGCCGTTTGTGGTACGGTTGATTTTTTCATCATGGATAACTACAACAACATTGTCTTTGCTAAGTTGTACATCCAGTTCAATGCGATCCACGCCAAGTTTGATGGCATTTTTAAAGGCCGCAATCGTGTTTTCAGGCGCCAGAAGACCTCCTCCGCGATGTGCCACCACCAGGGGCTTTTTACAGGGAGCGTCTTTCGTGTAGTTCGTTTCCATGTGGGAAAGTTCGGTTTTGTTCATTATAATCCCAGATCATCTTTGATTTTCCTGAGAAAGAGTTCAACTTCAGGGCTTCCTTCTTCCGGCGACCAGGAAGCAAATATTTTAACCGTATCAGGAAGATAAGGGCCTTCTTTTATTTCATAGGCCACCGTTTGCGGTTCGAGGCATATCATCGAATGAAAGCGTCCGGGGGGGATTTCAGCAGCAAAGTTCCCGCAATCCCTGTCAAGGATAATAAACTCCGAAATGCCGCCTTCGTCATTAAATTCCAGCACCAGGATGCTTCCGCGCAATACGATGAAAACTTCATTTTTATCCGGGTTTTCATGTTTATGAGGGCGGATATAAGTATCGGGTTCTAAGGCGTTAAGCATTCGCTGGAGCAGATCCTCATTGCCTTTGTGAAAATTATAATTCTTTCTTTTCCGGGCCGAACAGCTGGCTTTGGCCGACAGTTCCCCTAAAAGTTTATTGTCTGTAACGATCATCTCAGAATTTGGTATGTTTGAAATTTTCGAGCCATTTGATGGTTTCTTTGGGCGTAAATGTTTTTAAACGCTCAATTAATTCGGTTTCATCATTACTTGCAAAAAAAAGTTCTTTATGTTCCTGGCGGATAAAGTGTTCTTCAACAAAATGGTCGATCAGTTCGAACATCTTATCAAAGTATCCGTCAATATTGAAGACGCCAATGGGCTTTTTCATTATTCCCAGCTGGTTCAGGGTCAGCATTTCAAAAAATTCGTCCATGGTGCCGAAGCCTCCGGGCAGGATGACGAAAGCATCAGAAAGTTGTTCTATCAGGGTTTTGCGTTCGCTCATCGAGGCCACGATATGAGTTCTGGTGATGTGTTTGTGTGCCACCTCCACGTCAACCAACCGCTGAGGGATGACGCCAATCACTTCGCCGCCTTCTTCGAGCATGGAATCTGCCAGTACGCCCATTAATCCTATGTTTCCTGAGCCGTAAACCAGCGAAAAATTGTTTTTAACAAACAATTTACCCATACTTTTTGCCTTTTCGGTGTAAATTAAACGGCCACCTGCCGAAGAACCGCAAAAAACCGCAATATTTTTCATGATCGTATTTTAACCTCACAAAACTAAGGTAATTCTGAATTCTAAAATCTGAATTCTGAAATTAATTCTACCTTTGCACCTTATGAATAATGAAAAGGAATTCAGATTTTTTACTCTCGGCAACGGTATACGCGTTGTTTATAAAAGCAGTAATACCCCAGTTGTTCATCTGGGTTTTTTTATCAATGCCGGATCGCGCGATGAAACACCGCCGGAGAAGGGAATGGCTCATTTTATTGAACATGTGATCTTTAAAGGAACCCGAAAACGCCGGTCCTACCAGATATTCAACTGCATCGAAAACCTGGGCGGTGAGCTGAATGCCTATACGGCAAAAGAAGAAACCTGCATTCATTGTTCGGTGCTGAAGGAGCATTTTGAAAAAGCTGCTGAATTGATTTCCGACGTGGTTTTCAACTCTGTTTTTCCTGACAAGGAAATAGAAAAGGAAAAGGACATTATCATTGATGAGTACTATTATTATAAGGATATCCCCGAAGAGGTTATCCTTGATGATTTTGATGAACTGGTGTTTCCCCGGCACCCCCTGGGATGGAACATTCTGGGCGAGCCGGCCAGGGTAAAGCAGTTTACCCGCGAAGATATACTGACCTTTATTCAAAAGAATTACATTCCCGAAAAGATGGTCATCAGCCTTGTTGGCGATCTGGATGAAAAAAAAGTACTAAAAATACTGGAAAAATATTTTGAACAGGATTCCATGACTGTGAAGACCTCGCATAAGCGTGAGCTATATAAAGGATATAAACCCCGTAAAAAGCACTATATAAAAAAAATATTCCAGTCGCATTGTGTCATGGGCCGGCCGGCCTATTCTGTTTTTGACAAACGGAGAACCGGTCTGGTCTTGCTGAACAACCTGCTGGGCGGGCCGGCCTCCAATGCCCGGCTGAATATGGCGGTCCGCGAAAAACACGGCCTGACTTATAACATCGAATCAAGTTATAGCGCCTTCTATGATACCGGTTTGGTCAGGATTTATGTGAGCACTGAGAACGGCAGCATGGACAAAACACTGGGATTAATATATAATGAACTACGGAAGTTACGCGAAAACAAAATGAGCGCCCTTCAACTTACGAGGGTGAAAAAACAACTGATCGGAAATATTGCATTATCCTACGAATCCAAGATATCGGAAATGTTGTCGATAGGCAAAACCTATCTTGTTTTCGACAAGGTGGATACCGTTGCACAGATAAACAGCAAAATTGAAAAGATCGGCGCTAGTGAATTGCTGGCTATTGCAAATGAGATTTTCGACACCGGTAGCTTTTCGCAGATAATTTATCAGTCCAATGAGTCATACAGAACAGAAGATCATTGAATACGCTGAACGAATCACCAAGCCCGAAACGGAGATTCTCCGGCGTATCAACAGGGAAACCCACCTTAAGGTGATGAATCCGATCATGCTTTCAGGACATCTTCAGGGCAAGTTGCTTGGCCTGTTGAGTTCCATGCAAAAGCCGCGGTTTGTGCTGGAAGTGGGTACCTATACGGCGTATTCTGCTATCTGCCTTGCACAGGGATTGCAGGAAGGCGGTAAGGTGTTCACCATAGAATCGGATCCGGAACTGGAGGATATTTGCAGGAAAAATATCGCACAAAGCGGGTTGCAGGAAAAAATCGAACTGCTGACCGGTGATGCCAGAGAGGTGATAAAAAGCATATATGAACCTTTGGATCTGGTTTATATTGATTGTGACAAAGATATCTATTTAGACATTTATAAACTTGTTTTTGATAAGGTAGTCCATGGCGGATTCATCATCGCCGACAACGTCTTGTGGCATGGGAAAATCTTTGAGGATGACGGACGAAATTACCGGGGCACGCAGTCAATTTCAGAATTTAATGAATATATCCGGAATGATGAACGGGTGGACAATTTATTACTACCCTTTCGTGACGGGTTGATGATCATTCAAAAGATTTAGCTACCGCAGCAGATTGATATTGCCCTGCAGATGATATTCTTTTTTATCATAACCGATGGCGTCAATAAAATAAAAGTAGGTGCCATCTGCGCATTTTCCTTCACTTTTGCTCGTTCCGTCCCAGATGCTTTCCCTGGTTTTCACAACTGAAAAATCGGAGAAACTGTTTGAATAGAGTTTTTTGCCCCAGCGGTTAAAGATGGCTATTTCGAGGGATCTGATCCCTTCCGATTCGATCTGGAACTCATCGTTCTTGCCATCTCCATTCGGTGTGAAGATGTTGGGAACTTTCATGCTCGATGGCTGCATAGCCCTGACGATGAGCTGGTATTCCGCCTCACAGTTATTGGGCGGGCCGCTGTTGACCACGAGTATGACTACGATATTAGTATCCATGTAATTATAAATATGGGCCGGAGGATGCATGTCCGTGCTGGTAGTGCCGTCTCCGAAATCCCACTGGTACGTTGATGCGTTACTGCCGGTATAAATAAAATCAACAGAAAGCGGGATAAACCCTTCGGCAGGATTTGCCGTAAAATCAGCGCTGACAAGTGTTTGCGTGGAAATATCCGTATTGGCAATCACAAAACAGTTATGGGCTGAATAAGTAAAAGTAAGTGTATAATTCCCCGGACACAAATTGTTGGCATCTGCCGAATCCTGCATGGGTGAGGTGCTCCAGGCATAAGTTACAGGCTGTTCATAATCGCCTGTTATCTGGGAAGTGATGTACCCGTTGCATGAATTAAGGCAGGTCTGATCTGTGGGCGTCAGTATTAATCCGATCTGCGGAGGACTTTCAAGGATTACAAAATTGGTTGATGTACAGCCAATGTTGTCGGTGACGGTGACAAAATAAGTGCCTGCACCGATGTTGTCAATCGTGGCGTTCGTGTCATTGGTAGGCGACCATAAATAATGATATGGGAGAAGTCCGTTTGTTGCTGTAACGGTTGCAGAACCATCCTGATAGCCGTAACACGTTACGGAATCCACGCTGGTGATCTGGTTGGTGAGGTTGCTGATATTCACCATGACACTGTCCGTTACCATATAGGTGACCGAATCGCTGTAATAATAACAGGCGTCGGATACGGTAACATAATACATGGTGGGTGTTGATGGGTTTACCACCACCGAAGCCGTGTTTCCGGCGCCGTTACTCCATTCATAACCATAACTGACGCTTGATGTGGTATAACCTCCTCCGGCTGTCACGGTGAGCGTGGCCGGCTGTCCGTTGCAATTGTTTACTTCCGGTGTGATGGAAGCTATGGTCACCGGGTTATAATCCATTATGACGATTTGTATGGTATCTGTGGTCAGGCAGACCGTGTTTACATAAATGATCTGAACAGTTTCCGGCGATTCGGTAATTCCGTCAAGGATGGGGTTGATCGTCAGTATGGCGGAATCATGTCCGGCAGGAATGATAAGGCTGTCCGGCACGTTATGATAATCAACACCTTCAACAGCCGAACCTGCAATAGTGTAATGAATGACCACATTGGTGGTAATTGGCTGGCCCAGGCTGAAAGTGACAATGGCATTGTTGCATCCTTCCACAGCCATAGTGTCCACATTGGATGAATAAGACATGTTATAGGAAAGCCCGTAAGAAGAAAAACTGTTTTCTTCAAGGAATACGCCTGAGTCAAAAGAACTGTCGCCAGCATCTCCTATAGCCAGCTTGATGTGATACTGCTGGCAGGGTTGAACAACGCACCATGCGGTATACACGTGGGTGAGCCTGTCGTATTGATAATAAACGCCGCTGGTGTTCTGCCAGGAACAAGAGCTGCTGCAGGCACATACATTGTCGATAGTCACATAATTTGTAGTGCCGGGCATATAGGCAATATTGATGGCATTATTTGAAAATGTACCGTTAATGCCCGGGCCGCTGATAAAAAACCCAAAAACATCATTGAAACTGGAGTTGCAGTATTCATCGAACTCCTCAGAACCAAAAACATACCTGAACCGGACCGTATCCGATATGGGTACAAAATTAAATTCCAAAACAGCTTTGTCATTCACCGTATGAGAGGGTATTAAAAGCTGAAGATCCGGGTCGCTGCCTGTGCCGGCGGCAAAACCAGAGCTGCCCGAGTTATTCGGCCCGATAGCATACGACGCTTTTCCGGAAGTAAGCATTATCCCCCCTGTAAAACCAAGCTGTGTGGTGGCCGGACCTGCTGTGGTAAAAGAACCGATCATGTCGGAAGAAATACTGGCTGCTGAACCATTAAAGGTGGCATTGCTGACCGTGATACCACTGCCCACCAGTATCTGCTGGACCAGTTGCAGTGGAGTCATGGAAAGGCTTGCCCCCTGTGTCACCGTTAATTGGGCCTGAGCCTTATATATTAAGGTTATGGAAAAAGCTGTTAAGCAGATAATGCAGATTATAATTTTTTTCATTTATGTTGATGTTTTATTATTATGTTAAGACGGAACATTTGTTTAGACAGGTTAAACTTTAAATTGGTTGCTTGAATACGCTAAATTAGGTACTTTTGTTACATCGTTTAAATATAACAGGAAATTTATTTTGAAGAATTTTATTGATGATATTTTCTCCCGGTTCATAGTAGCTCTTGCGCCCATGGAGGATGTGACCGATACCTCCTTCCGCAGGATATGCAAATCGTATGGTGCCGATCTGGTTTTTACTGAATTTGTCGCTGCCGACGGGCTGCTACGCAATGGAGAAAAGAGTTGGAAAAAGCTGCATTTTGATGAAGACGAACGACCCATAGGAATACAGCTATTTGGTAATAATGCCGAATCATTGGTTGCTGCCGCAAAGATTGCCGAAGAGGCAGATCCTGACTTCATTGACCTGAATTTTGGCTGTCCGGTAAAGAAAGTGGTGGATAAAGGCGGAGGGGCGGCACTGCTGAAGGATATTCCCCGGATGATACAAATAACTAAGGATGTGGTCAGAAACACGGAGAAACCTGTTTTTGTCAAAACACGCCTGGGCTGGGATGAAAAAAGCATTGTGATCACCGGGCTGGCCGAACAGCTTCAGGATGCCGGCATCAGCGCACTCACCATACATGGAAGGACAAAAGTGCAGATGTACAAAGGTTCTGCCGACTGGACACTGATCGGCGAAGTGAAGAATAATCCACGGATCATTATCCCGGTGATCGGAAACGGTGATGTGGACTCGGCTGAAAAAGCAAAGGAAATGAAAGACCGCTATGGCATTGATGGAGTGATGATAGGACGGGCTGCTATCGGAAACCCATGGATTTTCAGGGCAATAAAAGAATACCTGAACTCAGGGCAAACCGTTACGCCTCCTCTGATCAGCGAAAGGCTCGAAATGGCTCTCCGGCATCTGGCCAGTTCAGTGAACAATAAAGGCGAGCGCCTGGCTATCCTGGAGATGCGGAAACATTACAGCAACATATTCAGAGCGTTGCCTGATTTTCGGCAATTTCGCATGAAACTTGTCACCGCAGATTCTTTTGAGGCTGTGAAGGATATTTTTAAAGAAGTAGCTGAATTTTATAAATAATCCTTAAGTCCTCTCCAAAAAGCCCTGTTTTTCTTATCCTGCGACTTTTAGCCCTTTATCCCAAAGGGAAGTCGCAGAAAATCAGGCTCCCCTGCCCTGTCTGCATGGCGCAGCCTGGCAGGCTGCTGCAGTGCGTAGCACGTCAGGCAGGTTTTGGGCCGGGGTAATGCTGATTTTCAAAAATCATACTTTTCGGATTGGGCTAATCCTAAAAAAGTTCCACTCTGTCTTTAAGGAATCCGTTTTCGAAAAGGTCAGTCACGTCCAATCTATTGTCTAACAAAAGGGTATGTATGCCTGATTGGGCTACCGGCGGCAGGTTTTTCTCAAAATCATCGATATAAAGTGTTTCGCCGGCATCAAGGTTGTTTTCTTTTAAGATCAGGTTGAAGATTCTTTTATCCGGCTTACGCATTCCAATCTCGAATGAGAGGTAAACTTTCTCAAACAGGCAACCAAGATTGTCGTACCCGAACTTATTTTTCAGTTCTTTTATATACTCGTGGTAATGTATCACATTGGTATTGCTCATCAGGAAAATACGATAGTTTGTACGGATATTTTCAAGAAGGCGTATGCGGTGTTCCGGAATCCCAATCAAGATGGCGTTCCAGGCCTCATCAATCATTTTAGTTGTCGTTTCAGTGGGGAGATAGTTCTTCAGTTCATTTCTGAATGTGTCAGGGCTGATACGTCCGGTATCCAGCCTGTCGAAGATGTCGTTTTGTTTTGCCTGTGAATATATTTGGTCGAAATTGCTGCCTCCCAGTCTGATAAAGGCGTCGATGCTTTTCTGGTAGTCAATATCAATGATGACTCCACCGAAATCGAAGATGATGTTTTTAATATTTTTGTCCGGCATGAAAATTTTTTTTGGAAAATTTGCTGCAAAGATGTAATTTTGCAGCCACAAAACCAAGAATGTTGCATAAAACGCAATAGGTCCTATAGCTCAGTTGGTTAGAGCACCTGACTCATAATCAGGTGGTCCCTGGTTCAAGTCCAGGTGGGACCACAGAAAACGCCTGAAGTAATTGATATTCAGGCGTTTTTGCTTTTTTATGGTGGCAAAAATGGGTCAGAATTATAAGAAATTCGTAATAAAATATTCTAAATATATAACCTATTAACCCAACAAGTTTCGTTAAAAAGCATTCTTTTGTTTTTATTCTAACTTGATAATTGTAAAGTACTTGGGTGGAAAATTCAAATCACATTCAATATCTTAAAATGTGTGTCGTCAGGCCAAATTTCGCCATTTAGGTACTTAAGTTAAGGTGTGAATTTTAAAATAATTCAAATAAAATTCTTAATGCTTGTACCTGATTTTTAAATGAAAAAAATGCATGTAATGCGAGAATTAAAAACTGATTTTTCATTTTTATTTTAAAACTGTTACTATTTTTTGTTTCTCAATTATTTTTATTCACTTTTTTATTTATTAAATAGAAAGGTCTTGACGTACAAATAACATCGCCGTAATCGCCATTTTCTTTTTTTATCAAAGTTTCATCAAAACGACTGATGTAGTTGTATCCTTTAATTACAATTTTACAATTTGATGCGGTTTTTGTGATAGTATTCGATTCTTTTAAGCCACTGCAGGGATATCTATTTACATCAAAATATTTAAAGGAGCCTATACCATTAGGGTTTATCAAAATATAATTTTCAGTTTTATTATCATGAAAATCGCCATCGGTTTGTTTTTTAATATTGATATAAGCCGGGCCGAAATAATTACCGTTTACTGCGCTTTCATTTAATACCAATGATATTCTTATCATATCATATTTTTTTAATTTATCGTTATCGGTAAATGAAACAGAAAGCGACAATTCTTTATCATTGATGTTAAGCGTATCGGTTGCTGTAACTTCAACATTGTTATTTTTATAAACCGATAAATATTTAAAATTCTTATCGGCTTCTCCCTTTGATTTCAGTTTTAATTTATCTTCAGGGGTTAAGATGTTTTCGAGGACGCTAAGTATTTTTTCGCAATCGGTTTGGGTATATTTGAGATCAAATGAATTATCGTTGAATTCAAAAGTATCCTTAGGTGTTTCATAAATAAACACAAAACCGTATTGTGTATTTTCATTTAAAGAATATATCACATAGCTATCTGTTTTTTTTATTAAAGTTTTCATACTGTAGTCACCGTTAATATTTGCTTCAACTTTATCAATGGTATTGAACTTTGGATGATTATTGGCAACCACACTAAATGTTTTATCATCATTAACCAACCAAAATTTGATATTGTTGTCTTTACTTCCATCTCTTAATTCCACACCTTTTGGCACTTCTATAGTTCGGTTGATGCCAACTTTGCTCAAATCAATGCTATTGGCTGCAATGTTCGTGTTGCTGGTTTTATTTGTTTGCGAAAAAAGAGCTATTGATAAGCTCAATAGGGCTAATGATAATGTTACTTTTTTCATTGTTTTATTTTTAAAGCTTATTTAAATTTTCACAAAAGTAAACAAAACATATCAAATGATTTTCTAAAAAATCGGAATTTTTATCACTATCTATCTCCCCATCTATATATCTATCAGCAATATACAAGATAATAATTTCATGTATGGGCTCACTTTTCACTGGAGAGTATATATTTTCAACTATACACAAGCAAGCCATAGTGCATAACTTTCTCAAGATGCAAGGTCGTGTCATATTTCATCGAAATGTCAAGCATTTCTATGGTTGGCAATTACTTGTTTCTTGTTTCAAATTTATTTTTTTTTATTCCGTTTCAAGCCAGGATAGCTTTGTAAACACAGCATAATTAAACAAAATCTATTGTACAAAACGAGACTGATCATCAAATTTTGAATAATAATCACCCGAAAATTTTTTTAAGGTGATTTCTGTTGAAATTATCCATTTTTTTGAAAACAACGCTTATTTTCAACCAAATCAGTGGTTAAAATGGGAACACAGGGGAGTCTTTAAAATATTGATTTTCAGGGCTGATTTCATTTTTACAAGCTCCAAATATCCAATACGGTGTTTCAAAATGAAAGAACAGGGTACAAAATTATAAATTCCCTTTTTGGTCTTCGTAGATATGTTTCACATAATAAACATAGTAATTGAATAGTGATGTAATGATAATCATATTGGCAAAACAACTATAGATCTTGCCCTGAAAACGATTGCGGGCTTTTATTCCGTGAAGCGCCTCAATTGAGTGATAAACATATGCCAGGCTATCACATTTGAAATACATCATTCGGCCATTAACAATGAATAAAATAATCAATGAACATAGGATTTAGTGAAATGTAATTTGCAGAAGGATTTTTATGTTTATCTTTATCTGGCGAAATGCATATACCATGACAAACCGTGAATATAAAGTATTAAATTGTTTTTAGTTATGAAAAAGTCCGGCAATCTCTTTTTGTTGACCATTATCTTTTTTGTGCTATATCAGGGTTTAGAAAGCGCTCAGGTGCTGGGTCAGTCAAATATTGATTCTTTGCTCGCCAGACTGACTGAAACAAGGGAAGATACCAATAAGGTGAACCTGTTGAATGACCTTAGCAGTGCTTATCAATGCATAAACCCTGATGAAGGTATCAAAATGGGTACAAAAGCCATGGAACTTGCAAGGAAACTGAAATGGGATAAAGGAATCGCGAAAGCAAACAACAATATCGGGATGAATTATTATGGAAAATCCGATTATACAAAATCATTGGAATATTATTCAAAGGCATTAGAAGTTTTTGAAACCACGAAAAATTTGAGAGGAACATTGAGCGCCCTCGGAAATATTATAACTCTTTACATTTCCCGGTCTGATTATCAGAAAGCGCTGGAATACCTGTATAAGGCGCTGAAAATTAATAAAGGATTCGGAGATAAAGAAGCGATAGCCGGAAATTTTGCTTCTATCGGAAGGATCTGTGTAGCAGTAGCTCTGGATAGCAGCAAAGTGCAGTTATACCACCTTTTTTCCGGGAGCAAACGAACGGCTTTAAGGAAAGCCATGATTTATTCTGACAGCGCAATTTTAACAGGCAGAGAGATTGATGCATGGGAGATCATGGAAACGGCATACGCCAGTTTAGGTGTTTCACAGGAAATGCTTGGAGATTACAAAAGCGCCCTGGGAAGTTATCATAAATATATGTCTGTCAGGGATTCCGTTATAAAAAATGTCGTCGATAAGAAAATGTCTGACTTGGAAAAAAAGTATAATGAAGAGCTCAGGCAGAAACAAATGGATATCAAAGACCTGGAAATTTCAAAGGCATTTGGAATCCCTAAGAGTCAACGGTGGTATTTTGTTGCGGGGTTATTTTTGCTGGCCTGCCTTTCAGCTATATTTTATAACCGTTTCCGGCTGAAGAACAAAGCGAATAAAATTATCATCAGGGAAAAAAAATTCAGTGAAGAAATGCTGTCAGACATCCTTCCGTCGCAAATTGCAGAGGAGTTAAAAAAAACCGGAAAAGTGAAGGCCTTACGCTATCCATCCATAACAGTGATGTTTACTGATTTTAAGGATTTCAGCCGTTTCAGTGAAGCTCTTACACCGGAACAACTGACCAAGGAATTGGATTTTTATTTTGCAGAATTTGACAAGATCATTTACAAATATGGATTGGAAAAGATCAAAACCATAGGAGATTCGTATATGTGTGCAGGCGGGTTGCCTTCAATGAATTTTACGCACCCCGAAGATGTTGTGGCAGCAGCCCTGGAAATAAGAGATTTCATCATAAATAATAAAAAAGAGTGTGAGGCTTCCGGTAAAAAGGCCCTTGAGATCAGAATCGGTATAAACACAGGTTCTGCTGTCGCCGGCATAATTGGGGTGAAGAGGTTTGCATATGATATCTGGGGGGATACTGTAAATCTTGCATCACGCATGCAGAGTTGCGGCGAAACAGGTAAGGTAAATATCTCCGGGTCTACCTACGGAATGGTGAAAGACAAATTTGCATGCACATACCGCGGAAAAATTGAAGCTAAAAACAAAGGATTGATCGATATGTATTTTGTTGAAGCATATAAATAATGAATAATCTTTGCGATTGCACAGTTGTTGAGCAATAAGTGGTTCATCAGTGGTGCTTAGGCCTGTATTAAACTGTATTAGATAATATGGCGGAATATTTCAGTTTTGTATAATTTCCATGTGGGTAGTAAATCATAAATTTGTATTATGCAATAACATATAACAATGCTCCAACTTCTTACTGATAAAGAAATATACGAGAAAGTCATACTGGAATCCATTCCGAAAACAAAACGTTTTTTATGGATAGGAACTTCTGATATCAAGGATGTTTATGTGATGAAAGGCACTAAAATGTTGCCTTTTTTGGAGATTCTTGCGGGCTTGATAAAACAAAAAGCCGAAGTCCGGCTGATCCATGCCAAAGAGCCCGGTCCGAATTTCCGTAAGGACTTCGACAGGTATCCCGTTCTTTTCGGGGGACTGGAGCGCATGCTCTGCCCGAGAGTTCATTTTAAGATGGTGATCATTGATGGCAAACTGGCGTACTTCGGCAGCGCAAATCTCACCGGAGCCGGCCTTGGTGCGAAAAACGAAAACAGCCGTAATTTTGAGAACGGCATTTTTACGGATGACGCAGTTTTGATCGAAAGGCTTATGGAACAGTTCGACAGCGTCTGGAGGGGTGATTTCTGTAAAAAATGCAGACGAAAAGAATTTTGTCACGATGGCCCGCTTGAATGATATCTTGCCGACGTTAAGAAGATGATTATTGTGCTTAAAACAATCAGACCGCAAAACACCTGCAATAGTGGAAATACAGGAATGGCTTTTGAAGAAATAGCTTTCAGGTCATCACCGTAAACTCATCAGTGCATCATTTTCAGCGTCAGACATTTTGAACTATGCTGTCCTGAGAATTCCAGCTTAAACGTATACATTCCCCGGGGCAGGCCGTTCGAAGGAAAGTCAATCATGTGCTTTCCACTTACCTGAGGTTCATTCACCAGTTCACCGACAAGTTCGCCAATACTGTTATAAACCATAAGTTTTACACTTCCGTTTTCCGGCAGGTTGTATGTAAGGGTGGCCTCACTGAAGAATGGATTGGGAAAAGCTGTAAATCTAAACCCGGCATCAGTCATATCGCCCTGAATGAAGATTTTGGGCATCAGCAGGTAGGCATCTTCGTATGCTTCCGCATAACGGTTGGCCATTATTCCGGTGCCGGACAGGTCAGGATCAAACATTCCCGGACTGATATTGTTCAGGGGGCGGAAACCAAGGATGATCAACACGTCATTGGCGGCAACATCATAATATTGTGTTGTGACATATACAACTCTTATTACCCCGTTTTCGGCCGTCACTAAGAGGTCGTCGTCGTTGGCCATAAGTTCTTCCAGCGTGGGATTTATTTTCAGCTGGCCGCTCTTCTTCATGGCTTTCGGCAAGGTGACATTCACCAGCTCGTATTCAGTTTCCGGATAATTAAGTTTGAGTTCCAGGGCCGAAAACTCATTCATTTTGGTACTGATCCGCAAGGGAACTTCAAAATACCTGTTATCATTTGCCGTGACAGACTCTTCTGATCTGACAATAATATTCCCGGGAATTGATTTTGTAGAGGCCCAGGTCGTCGCCGAATCGAGATAGGCACTGCTAGAGGCATTATAATCGCCATAACATATTGTTTTAAGGCCTATATTTAAATCAGAACCGGATACCGAGATAAGGGTGTCCAGCGATACCCAGTTGCCTTTAGGGAAATTTTTATTGGGCTGATAGGGTGAACCAATCTTGGCCTTGATCCGGGTGGCATCAATAGCGTTGATAGCCGCGCTGTTATCAACATTAGCTGCTTTTTTGCAGATAGCGGAGAAATTTGCCGAAGGGTCGTTATTAGTGTCGCTGGTGATAAGATATTTGACGTTCGCAAGGTCAATTATATTCACATTGTTGCACCATTGCATGGTGTCGGCATTGTATTTATCATAAGACAATATATAATTTCCGTCCATAACATCTGTGAACTGGTAATTTCCGAGAGCGTCACTGGTATCTCTTGCCAGTTCGGTTCCTGCCGGATAGTTCCTGAGAATTACGACTACCTGGCTGATATTATATTTTACAGGGCTGTACACTGGTGGATTCGGTGCGGGATAACCGGCAGTGGCCTTGCCGGCATAACGTGTTTTGCCGCTTATGTTAAAACGGGTTACCAACGAACTGATGATGATATTTTGATAGGTGGTGTCGGTGGAACAACTGTTGGAAGAAATCAGCCGTACATTATAATTGCCGTTAGCCGCGTATGTATGTGAAGGATTGGTCGCCGTGCTGTTTGTGCCATCGCCGAAATCCCATGAGTGTGATACGCCGTTGGCGGAGGTGTTGGTAAAATTTATAACAGCTCCGTTTTGAGAATATGTAAACTGGGCAATGGGAGAAGGTATAACCGTAGCAGTAACCTGGGTGCGCAAGCTGTTGCAGGATGGTAATTCAACTTCCCAATCGTAAAAATAATAATAGTAGGTCTGCGGGTTTGAACCGGCGGTAGTTGATGTTATACTCAAAACATCGGGTAATGTTATAGGAAAGGTGCTGGTCGGCAGGTTGTTATCTCTGAACAGATAACTGTTGGCAGGAGCTGTAAGCCGTAAATTGGTGCCGGCCGGGACGTTAAAGTTAAGTGTGATCCGGCTTTCACCGTTGGGGACATTGTTTGCGGTAATGGTGCTGAGTGTTGCTCCGCTTGAGTTTTTTAATGTGACGGTTTTTGATGTGGCGCCTGTTGACACGGAATATACTTTCACTGATTTAAGAACAAAGGGCTGAAGCGCCGTGAATATCAGCCCCTGTTCGGCAGAAATATTAGAGGCCGTGGTGTTGACCTTATTGGTCAATCCGGTATAAGCGGATCCTCCTGCAGTGCTTTGTACATAATAGTTTGTTGTTGTGTTCAGTACCGGAGTGGTATATGTACCTCCTGTGTACAGGCTTGTGTTACTTGTCGGTGAGTCAAACCAGTTCAGCGTTCCGTTTCCGCTGGCAGTCAGTTGTGCAGCAGTGCCCTGGCAGACTGTTGCCCCCGTTGCGGTGGGCCCGTCCGGCATGTCTATGGTGATATAATCTGTTCTGATCAGCGAGTCGGCGCCGTACTGATTGGTTACTCTTAATTTAACAGTGAATGTTCCGTTTGTAGAATAGGTATGCGAAGGGTTCTGGAGTGTTGATGTCTGGCCGTCGCCGAAATTCCACAGCCATGAGGCGGGTGTGTTGGTCGACTGGTCTGTGAAATTGATCGTTCCGGTGCAACTTGAGGTGACATTTGCAACGAAATTGGCATCGGGGGGTGCCGCGCTGGAGGTACAGGTCCACTGCAATGAAAAACCCGACCCGACCACATAGGTGTCGCTGTATTGTCTTATCGTTATCGCTCCGCCGCTTGAGGTAACCGGCCCCGGAATCGTTGTTCCTGAAAACGGGCTGCCTGCTACCTGGGCTGATGCAGTTGTTGGCCCATTATAAACATATAAATAGTCATAATTTGCTTCGAAGTCGAATGTAGAAAAAGTCAAAGTGACCGATGAAGCCCCTGTGGGAGCAATCGTGATGGTGCCGTCGGTGAGGTTGCCATAGTCGCTGCACAGCCCGCTGTCATAAAGTTTTCCGGTACAGTTTGTCTGTGTGGTTCCGGTTCCGCTGGCAGGTAGTGCCACCTCGCACGGATAGGAAGGTCCGACAGTGATAAAACCTGTTTTGGTAATAGAATCTGATCCGCAGGTTCCTCCGTAAGCAACGAGTTTGACGTTATAAGCGCCATTACCCGTATAGGTATGCGAAGGAGCTGAAGCAGTGCTGGTGCTGCCGTCGCCAAATGACCACAGGTAGGTGTTTCCGTTAGTGCTTTGGTTGGTGAACTGAACCGTAAATGGAGCTGCCGTGCATTGTGCGGCAGGACAAGCGGTGAAATCAGCATCAACAGCCGATGAGGAATAGGCGGCACCAACGCCTACCGCATACCATGCATTAGTGACTGAGATCATTTCCTGTGAACAACCGCCATAGAGGTCTGCGCAGGCCTGAATCGTGTACGTGCGTGCTTGTGCATATTGTGAAGAGCTGGTGAGGTATACCGTCAGCGCTCTGAACGCAATTTTTTCAGCTTTAGCCATCGTAATAGCAGTAACGTTGTATGCATTACCGTTATCGTTTGTTCCGCTGCCTCCCTGGCAAAGCAGGTAATACCAGAAATTTATGACGCCGGAGTTATAGTGAACGCCTCCGTTATCACCCGTCCCGGTATACCAGTCGGTACCGAGATAGGTGTCGGGCTGGCCGTAAAGGTTGGGATTTGACATGCTTCTGAAAGGCGCCCCGATCTCTTCCCCGACAGTCCAGTTACCCGTTTGCGAAGTGGGTTTTCCATAAAATTCGGTGCTGGTGCCAAAGATGTCGCTGAAACCTTCATTCAATGCGCCGGATTCATAAGAGTAGTTGAGATTTGCAGTGTATTCGGTAAGCCCGTGTGTTATTTCATGAGCGCAGATGTCCAGCGTCGTCAGCGGAGAGTAAGTGTTATCTCCATCACCGTAAGTCATGCGCGTACCGTCCCAGAAAGCGTTGGCATAATCCACATCATAGTGAACATAACTTAATAATTTTAAACCGGCATTATTGATACTGTTTCTCCCGTGTTTGGTATAGAAATAGTCATAGGTTGTTTCTGTTCCCCAGTGGGCATCGCGGGCAACTTCATCCTGGGCGGTATTGGTGCCTGTCCAGTTGTTGTCGGCATCTGTGAAATCAACAGCAGAAGTGTAACTTGTTCCGGTGTTCATGTCATAGGTTTCAATACCCAGTCCCCTGGTGGCATCGCGCAGACGATATGTTGTTCCAGTATAGTCGGTAATAATGGTCCTGGTATTGCTGTATTTGGTTGCGGCGGTACCGGTAGCAACAGATTGTGCGTCATGGTTTTCTGAATGTATGCGCTGAAGCGTGTGAACCACCTGACCTGTGGCAGCATCAACAAACACCCACTGTCGGCTCATGGGCTGATGAGCATAAATATCAAACTGATAGGCGAGCCTGTAATTGTCGCCTTTAAAAAGGTGTTCAGCCGGGATCATAACAAGTGTGCCTTTCGGGAAATAGGTCGCCTTATCGTCGTTCATGATATACTTTAATAACTTTTCTTCGCCAGGTATCTGCCATTTATAAGTTTCGGCTGCCACATAAACCAGAGCCTTATCCAGCGCCTGGGCTTCGGTAAGCATGGCATTAGCCGGAACATTGAGTTTACTGAACAACTGGCCGTTCATACTGAAGATCCTGTTGTTTCTGACATGAACGATAAACACATTTGAATGGATCGGATAACCTTTGTAGGTTTGCTGGTAACGGTAGTGTGTAAAACCCAGGTCATCCTTTTCAGAGTGAATAAGTTTGAGATTAAGATCAGAGCCGATCTTGAAATGATCCTCAAGCCATAATTGAGGGTCTTTGAACTCAGGTTCTGAGACCTTTGCAAATCTAATGAATGTAGGAATGTCTAGTTGAGTGTCTTTTACAACCATTTCAGCTCCGGGAACTATCGCACGCGCAGAGCTTCCGGTGTAGGTTTGTGCAAAGACTGAAACGGATATAAGGATAACGGAAAACAGGAGCAATATTTTTTTCATAATCCCGATGTTTTAGTTATGATTTTTATGATTGATAATTAAACAAATATAATCATTTATAGGCATTTTTAATCGTTTTGACAAGCCTTTAACTTAAATTTAACTTATTGTTATATTAAAACATGAGAAGATTATTCAGGGGAAGTTTTACACACACTGACATTTACCGATGCTGTTCAAAAAAACTGATGACCTGAGTTCGGGTTAACAACATTTTATCTTAATCCGTAATGATTTAAATATCAATAGAAAAGAAATAAGGGCATCTCTAATAACCTTGATCGGGCGCCTCTAAAACAAAAAAGTTCGAGGCAGTCGAAGTTCTGAAAATCGCAGAGTACTTTGCGTACATGCCTGTGCTGAGCCTGCCGAACGCAAGGATTTGAAGAACGAAGTCGAACGAAGAATTTTGAAGTTTTTAGTGGTGCCCATAATAAAAACATTTATTCTCTGTCAGGAGATTAACATTGAAAATGGTTAATGTCTTCGGACAAATATTCTGCACATTATTGATTTTCTATTGATATTTCATTGGCAATTAATATCAAGTGAATCTGTGTTTTGACAAAACAAAAATGATTTATTTATCCCGAACTCAGGTTGATAGTATTTTCTCTTTACCGATTCAAAACAGTTTCTTTAACTTGCGAACAGTAAATCAAATTGTTAGCTATAAACCTGATCAGAAGAAGACATTTATTGTACCAGAACAATGATACCTTTATATTCGTGTACAAGACCTTTGAGATCCGTTATATTGATCAGGTATATGAAGATATCCTGTACCCCTTTAGAGGTACTGTAATTATTATTATAAGTCCCGTTCCAGCCTTCGTTAACGTCTGTGGTGTGAAATAATTCGCGTCCCCAGCGATCATAAATAACCATCATGTAGTTTTCGGTATCCCATCCGACACCGACAGGTTTAAAAACCTCATTTTGAGGTGCAACAACGGTATTATCATCATTGGGCGTAAAACTATTGGGTATCCATACCGCGAACAAGGGTGCTATATGAATATACCGGCTGACGGTATCACTGCATCCATCGACATCGGTAACTATCAGCGTGACCAGGTAGGTACCTGTATCAGCATATGCATGGTCAACATGATTTCCGTCAGCCGTGGTGCTGTCGCCAAAGTCCCAGTGCCATTGTGTTACGCTTCCAAAGGAATGATCGAAGAAAAGAACAGGTCCGTCATCAATCATAGGATTACGCGGATGAATCTGAAAAATAGCCTCCGGCCCGGTCGGTATGCCTACGGTTGCCGTTCCTGTTCCATAACATCCGTTATAACCTACCGTAACACTATACGTGCCCTGAGCAAGGCCTGTAGCAGTTTGAGTATACTGAGGCGGAACCGTGTTCCAGACAAAAGTGTATCCGGATCCTGTCACTTCAACGGTAGCCGTTCCGTCGTTGGTAATGCACCCTGTATTGGTTGAGGAGGTCACCACAGGAAGACTTGCATCAACGATCACAGTGACCGAAGCGGTGCTTTCGCATCCGTTATAGGTCACGGTGACGACATATGTGGTCGTAGTCATGGGGTTTACCACGTTCACAGAATCATAATCCGGTGGCGTGGTATTCCATACATAAGTGCCTCCGCCTGTTGCCGTCAGAGTGACCGGGTTACCCGGGCATACCGTGGTTGGAACAGCAGATGCCGATACCGGTAAAGTGGGAATGACATTAACATTTGCAGAGGCAGAGCCGGTACAGCCGTTTGCATCGCTTACGGTGACAGAGAAAAGTCCGCCCGAACTCACCGAACTCGTCTGTCCCGTTGCGCCGTTAGACCATTGATATGATATATAACCGCTGCCTGCATCCAAAACCGTGGAGGCGCCCGGGCAAATATCTGTCGTGCCAGTGATTACCGGGTTGATCATACCCGACTGGGTGAGCGTTATTGAACCAGCGCCGGAACAATTAGCATCAGCAACCGTGACGGTATAAGTTCCGGCGGAAGTAACGGTTATGGTTTGGGTGGTTTCACCGGTAGACCAGGAATAGGAGATATAGTTTGCACCGGCATCGAGTACAGCAGATCCCCCGGCGCAGATGGTTGCCGGGCCTGTAATGACCGGAGTCAGGTCGGGTACTGAACCGATGGTTACCGTGATGGTGCCGGAGCAGTTATCGGCATCGGTCACGGTAAGCGTATACGTTCCGGCGCCAAGTCCTGTGAAGGACTGGGAGCCTGCGATATCATCAAATGTGGCCACCACGGTGCCTCCGAGGGATAGGGAATAATCATAAGGGCTGACACCGCCGCTGGTTGTTGCGCTGAAACTGCCGTTGACGCCGTTATTACAGGCATCCACGATGTTAGAAGGAGTGATCACCAGGGTCGGGCATGGGGAGCATACCGGTAAGGATGAGAAGCTGGAAACTATGGCAGAATCGCCGTTCACATCAATAACCCGTATGGGCCAGGTACCTGTCGGAGTGATGGTATTTCCGGTGGCTACGGTAGACCATCCGCCGGGCGTGGTACAGGTGGTCACCGGCATCATACCGTTCATGCATATACTGATCAGGGCATTCCAGGTGTAGCCACAGGATTGACATTCTGCCTGATTGGTAATGTTAATGGTCGCCGGTGGAGCATATTCCTGCCAACTATAGGGACCGGTTCCTCCGGAAACCGTCATATCGCCGTTTAGCTCCTGGCAGACATCCAGTGGTATACATGGGTTGACAACAATGACAATCGAACTTGATCCGCAAGCCATGGTGTAAGTGATGGTATGTGTTCCGGCACCCGCTGCTGCAGGGTCGAAAACGCCCGTGGAAGGATTGACTCCCGGGCCGCTCCATGTGCCCCCAGGAACTTCGGAAATGAGTGCATAGGGAGGATCTGACTGACAAAAAGGCCCGGCAGGACATATCGTTGTGTTGCAGCAGATCAGTTGAAACGGCGCACAGGCCGATAAATTGATCGACTGTACGTAGCCTGTACGTGAAGTACTGGAAGATGTGCCGGTGCCACCGGCTACCACAACATTACCTCCCGGAGCTACCACTACATCATAAACAGCAAACGGAAGATTGACCTGAGATAAAATAGTCAGATCAGCATCATATTTAATGATTCTGTCTGCTGAACCGACGTACACATTTCCGCAATCATCCACAGCAATTCCGCTGTTGCCGGGTTGATGATAACTGGTCATGGTCACGGTGGTATTAATACCTCCCGGAATGGCTGCAGAGCTGATTACTGAGCCATCGGTCAAAGAGCGTTTTTCTATAGTGTTCCCGTTTTGAGTATATACAAAATTGTCGTTGGCCCTGATGGACCGTATGCCGGCATTGCCGTTATTGGGCCGGTAATTCTCGCATTTATAGGAGAATTCGTAATTGGTGAATTCTTTAAACACAGGCCCGTTGGTGGAACACAGTGTCATATTCTGGTTGATAGCGCCCACAGAATCGAGGGTGAGAAAATAGTACTTGGCATCACGGGACGATGATAAGGCTCTTACTTCATTAGGGTATACGGTAGGCATGCCCATGATCGTAAAAGTTTTACTTGCGGCAACATTTGTCATGGCAAGCACGCTGCCGTTAGTTGTGCTGATGTCGAAGATGACGCCGTTGCTGTTGGCTACATTGATAATATCGTTGATGCGTGTGCCGCCTACTATCAGCTTGGTCTGATCGCAATTGAAACATATCATCCAGTATTCATCCAGGGGGCCGCCGTTGGCGCTCCACTGCATGGAACCGGAACTGTTGATTTTCTGAATGGCCGCCACAGATCCTGAAGTGATATAAGAATTCCCGTTCTGATCTGTGGCGAGGGTTCCCAGCCAGTTGTTAGCCGTATCCCAGGGGGTGTTGTATGTCCATTGCAATACTCCCGAAGCATTGTACTTCTGCAGTTTCATCGGCATATCCCCGCCTATGATATATACGTTGCCGGCAGCATCTTTATCCACTTCCCATACACAGTTCGAATTGGGCAGTGAAGGTGTTTGCACCCAGGGATCTATTATGACCCTCTGTGTATTGTCATAGTTTTCAAGAACAAAGCCGACCTCATTATTGTTATTTAATTGAAAATGAGATTTTACAGGGTTGCCCTTTTTTTCATAAAAACTTACCGGAGCATGGTCGATGAGATCACCATATAGTGTAGCGATTTTAAGATTTCCATTCCCGTCAATATACATCTTCCTGTCGGAAACATATTTCATTTTTACTACAGAAATATCGGCTCCGGGGTGTAATATCAGCGTATATTTTATCCCGGATTCCGGATGAAAGGTATAGGCTACATCAATACCGGGATACAGATTTTTGTAGGTAATTTTTTTATATCCTTTAATGTTTCTGATATCGTAATAACTTTTCCGGTCTTTGCTCAACATCGAATAGGTTTGATAATCAGGAGTCAGTTCGTCAGCCACAATCTCCGGATTGGGGTTAGCGCCAAGCCATGACATGTGTACAAAATCACTGATAGTCAGTTTTTTGGGCTTGGTAGTGTCGCCTTTTTTCCGTTCAGGATTTCTGATTTTGGTGTTCAGGTGATAAGTGAGGCCTTGTTTTGTAAAATATACCTGAAAATTGGTATGGTCAATCCCATACAAAATCTGCGACCCGGGTAATTTGGCGCGTACATCGAACTGTCCTTTATTTTCAAGAAAAACTTTTGGATAATTCCAGGTTACCGACCAGTTGGTCTGTGCAAAAATTTCTGTGCCCGAAATAATGGTGATGCACACTATAAAAGCAAAACCTAACAAGGCTGTGTGCATTTTTTTTGGGATTTTTAGCAGAACTTCATTCAATGTAAAGTGTTTATAATACATGATCAGATAATATTTTTACTATAATAAAAACGCCGGACATCCTGTTTTAATTTGGTCACAACCATTCTTATCTTATAAGCGTGATGGTTCCGGTCAAATCATATTCCACGTCATCGTTACCGACTGCTTTGATGATAAAATAGTACACTCCGTCGGCGGCATCATTTCCGCTGTTGGTTTTTCCATCCCATCCCTTACTGACGTCTGTCCATTCAAATATTTTTTTACCCCAGCGGTTGAAAATGGTGGCAGCAAAGGTTCTGATCTCTCTGGATTCCATGATGAATTCATCGTTATGGCCGTCGTTGTTGGGTGTAAACACATTGGGAATGACAAGTATTGAGGGCTTCTGAACCTCAATTACAAGTTGGAATGTGTCAACACAAAAGTCTGGTATTCCGGTAGTTACAATAAGGGTGACGGTATACGAACCTATGGTGTCATACACGTGTCCCGGGTTCTGATCGGAAGAAACATCTCCGTCGCCGAAATCCCAGAACCATGCCACGGCGCCGGATCCGGTGTAGGTGAAACTGACGATAAGCGGGACATTTCCCGACTGTGGATTGGCTGTAAAATCGGCGCTTACGGTCACCGATGTTTCCACGGTGGTGGAGGCCGTTTTTGTACAGGAGTTTCCGTCGGTGACGGTCAGGGAATAAGTTCCTGCGCACAGGTCGGTTAGGGAAGGGAGTGTGTCCTGCGGAGGATTCCATGCATACGAATATGGCCCGTCGCCGCCTGTGACAAACGAACTGACAGCGCCGTCGCAGCTGTTGGGACAATGTTCATCCTGAGGGGTCAGCATGATGGTCATTTCAGTAGGTTGGTTTATGGTGACATAGGTTGAGTCGCGGCAGGTGTCGTTGTCGGTGGCCACGAGGTTATATACTCCGGCAGCAAGTCCTGTGAAAGTCTGGGCGCCGCTGACATTGCTGAATGATGCAATGACTGCCCCTGAGCTGTTTTTGAGATCCAGGCTGTAGGGGGCAGCGCCTCCGCTTGTCGTTACGGTAAATCCTCCGTTGGTCTGTCCGGGACACACATTGACTACATTAGTCATGTTGAACGTGAAGTGTGGGCAAGCCGAACAGGCAGGCAGTGACGCCGTATCGTATATTATATAAAAATTTCCATTATTATCAATCACCCTCATAGTATCTCCTACGGGGGGGGTGACGGTGTTTCCTGTTGCAAAAGCTGTCCATACAGTAATGATAACTCCGTTGCAGATGGGCGGCATACATACTCCCATGTAACAACTGCTGCAGTCGAGCGAATCGGAACCTGTCTGCCATGTATACGGGGCAAAACCTCCGGAAACGGATAAGTCGCCGTTGGGTTCCTGGCATACGTAAAGAGCCATGCAGTTGTTTACGGTGATATTTATGGAGCTGCTGCCACAGGGTAAGGTATAAGTAATGGTATGTGTTCCGGGACCAGCTGCTGAGGGATCAAAAACCCCGGTTACCGGGTCAACTCCCGGCCCGCTCCAGCTTCCGCCGGAGGTTTCAGTAACGAGAGTAACAGCTGCGTCTGTCTGACAGAAGGGCCCCGCAGGGCAAATGCTGGTATTACAGCAGATCAAAGCAAACGGGTGACATGCCGACATATTTATAGACTGAATATAACCCGTCCGTGATGAGCTGGAAGAGGTACCGGTGCCGCCGCAAACAACCACATTACCTCCGGGCGTCACCACTACATCATAAACGGCAAAAGGAAGGTTGGTTTGCGATAATATATTAAGGTTTGCGTCATATTTAATGACCCGGTCACCGGAACCCACATAGACATTACCACAGGAATCAACAGCGATGCCGTTGTTTCCGGGTTGATAGAAATTCATCAGCGGGGATACCAGTGTGGAAATACCTCCCGGTATGGCCGCCGAAGTAATTATTGAGCCGTCAACCAGTGAGCGTTTGTGTATGGTATTTCCGTTCTGGGTATATACGAAGTTATTATTTGCCCTGATGGCGCGGATACCCGCATTGCCGTTATTGGGCCTGTAATTTTCAGATTTATAAGCAAAGTTATAATCCGAAATATGTTTAAAAACAGGGCCGTTAGAGGAGCATAACGACATGTTCTGATTTATAGACCCTACAGAATCAAGGGTGAGAAAATAATATTTGGCATCTCTTGAAGAAGACAGCGCCCTTACTTCGTTAGGTTCCGTGATCGGCATACCCATTACCGTATTGGTTCGGGTGGTGGCAACATTAACCAGAGATATGACACTTCCTGTAGTGGTGTTGATATCGAAAATAACGCCATGGCTATTAGGTATTACGATAGGATCAAGCCGTGTGCCGCCGACTATCAGCTTGGTCTGGTCGCAGTTGAACGATATCATCCAGTATTCGTCCATCGCTCCGCCGGTGGCGCTCCAAACCATGGAGCCTGCTGAATTCACTTTTTGAATGGCAGCAGTAGAACCGGAAGTGACGTATGAATTTCCGTTCAGATCGGTGGCCAGCGTGCCCAGCCAGCTGTTGGTAGTATCCCAGGGTGTGCTGTAGGTCCATTGTAAAACACCCGAAGCATTGTATTTCTGCAGTTTCATCGGCATATCCCCGCCTATGACGTAAATGTTCCCGGCGGCATCTTTATCCAGTTCCCAGACACAGTTTGAATTGGGAAGCGAAGGTGTTTGCACCCAGGGATCCACAATGATCTTTTGTGATGGATCATAATTGCCGAGAATAAAACCGACCTCGTTATTATCATATAATTGAAAATGTGATTTTACGGGTTTGCCGTTTTTTTCATAAAAAGTCAACGGGGCATGGTCGATGATGTCGCCATAAAGTGTTGCGATTTTAAGATTTCCGTTCTCGTCAATAAACATTTTTCTGTCGGAAGCATATTTCATTTTTACTACAGAGATATCAGCTCCGGGGTGTAATATCAGCGTATATTTTATCCCGGATTCCGGATGAAAGGTATAGGCTACATCAATACCGGGGTAAAGGTTTTTATAGGTAATCTTTTTAAACCCTTTGATATTTCTGATATCGTAATAACTTTTCCGGTCTTTGCCCAGCATGGAATAGGTCTGATAATCGGGCATCATTTCTTCAGCAACAATTTCGGGGTTGGGGTTGGCGCCAAGCCACGAAATGCGCACAAAATCACTGACAGTCAGTTTTTTGGGTTTTGTGGTGTCGCCTTTTTTCCGTTCAGGATTTCTGATTTTGGTGTTCAGGTGGTAGGTGAGGCCTTGTTTGGTAAAATAAACCTGAAAATAGGTATGGTCAATACCATACAGAATCTGAGAACCACTTAATTTGTCGCGGTTATCAAATTGTCCTTTATTTTCAAGAAAAACTTTCGGATACGACCAGCTAATAGACCAGTTGCTTGCTGACTGAGATTTTCCGGTTAAAGAAAACAAGAATAGGATGGAAAAAGTCAGGATGAACGAAAAAAAACTTCTCATATTCATAATTGTATATAAAAAATTAAATTATTAAATCAAAGAAAAAATATAACATATCAAACAATTAAAACTACCTACAAAGTTATAAAAATAAATAATTAGTATCCCAAAATAAACCGATAAAATTTATCTTGACGAAATATGTTTCTGAGTTAGCACACAAAATATATTATTTAAAATACTTGCAATACTTGCTATTACATAAGGGCAACTAATAAGACAGCCTTTTTTTTAATAAGGTTGTTTAAAATAGAAAAAATCAGCATTGCAGTTGAAATCTATTCTTAAAAATGTACGGGAAGGGAATGGAAGAGTTGAAAACATGTTTTGTAAATACTTGATTTACAAATTTATTGCAGCCCCGATGAGAATCGAACTCATGTTCTTAGACTGAGAATCTACTTTCCTGACCACTAGAAGACGGGGCCTAATCCGATCAGTGTAAAAACTGCCTCATTATTGAACACAAAATTAATATTTTTTTGTTTTGGACTTATGTAATTCTGAATTTATCATTTGAAAAAAAACATTCAATTTCTCTGAATATACATATCATAAGCTTTGAAAACATCGTTATTTTATCGTTGTATAAATGTGAATATTAAATTGGGATTTTTGTTTTATAAAAAATGGTTTATTGTTTTTAAGGTAAGAGTGATTATTTGAGGTCCGATATTTGTATAAATGCTATCTTTGTCACCAAATAAATTTTTGATTCATGAAAAAGATAATGTTCGTTGCCTTGTGCCTGGCCTTTTCGTTTAGTCTGAGTGCGCAGGATAAAGAAGATCAGAAAAAGATCACTTATGGCAAGCTTTCACAGGCCGACAGGCTGGTTGCTGATGTTTTTACCGATATGTGGATCATGAAGGGCGCGGCCAGCGATTCCATTGATACCAAACAGATCAATCGCGGCGCTAATGTGTATGTTATGAAAGAGTTTCCTTTTGGTACCAGCAACTTTAGTTTTGCTGTGGGTTTGGGAGTAAGCTGTCATAATATATACAGCGATGCGATGCCCATCAAAAACTATACACTTGACTCCCTGGGGGCGAAAGTTTTTGACGGGACCACCGTCTTCAAAAAAATCCCTTCAAAACTGCCTGACGGATCGCAGGACATTCATTATAAAAACAATAAATTTACGGTGGTCTATGCCGATATTCCCCTGGAATTCCGTTTTCGCCTGAAAAATAATGCGTTTAAATTTTATCTTGGCGGAAAGTTTGGACTGATGCTGGGCAATCATACCAAATACAGCGGCGATGATTTTACGGAAGCTTATCCGACACCGACCATTAAGATAAAGGAATATAAGATTGACAATGTGAACAAAGTCCGTTACGGCATTACCCTGCGTACGGGTTGGAAATGGATACAGGTCTACGGTTACTATTCCTTATCCCATCTTTTCAAAAAAGACAAAGGGCCTGATATGTATCCTATTTCGGTGGGTTTAACTATTTCTCCATATTGATTTTAAAGCAGCAGTATTAAAATCACAAATACCGCCACTCCTGTGAGAAATCCCAGGTAGACTTCGGGGGGCTTGTGTGCGTTTTGCTTTAAACGGGCAAAACCGATCAGTCCGGCAATAGCGATAGCTATAATTATCAGGAAAGTCATATCTATATTCATTCGGATACCGATTCCTGTCAACAGGCCTGTCACTCCTCCGATTCCGGCCATATGGGCGCTGATTTTGAATTTAAAATTGATCAGCAGCAACAATAGCGACAAAACGGTGGCACATATCAGAAAAACGCTGTACACAACAGGTATGGCAGTTTGCGATAGCAGCATATACATGAGAAAATAGATGATGGCTGTGATCAGATAGGGATAATTCCTTTCTTCATTTGATTCCATCTGAAAACTGCTGATGATATTTTTCCATCTGAGAACCGAAAACAGTAACACAGGCATGAATACGGTGGCAGAAAACATCATGATTAGCAGCAGGCCTTTGGCCAAAGGATTAAGCGCTGAAGTAAAATACATATTGACATTAAAAAGCAGTAACAATGAATACATCGGCATCATCAGCGGGTGAAAGATGACCGAAACCACTTTAGCGAAGGTGTGTGCCATAAAAACTAAAGTTCCTTTCTGAGCCGGGCCACGGGTATATCTAGTTGTTCGCGGTATTTGGCCACCGTACGCCGGGCAATGTTATAGCCTTTGTCTTTGAGGATTTTCGTAAGCTGTTCGTCGGTAAGGGGTTTTTTCTTGCTTTCGGCTTCAATGCAGTCGGTAAGGATTTTTTTAACTTCACGGGTGGAGACTTCTTCGCCCGACTCGGTCTGCAGCGATTCGGAGAAAAAACTTTTCAGCAGGAAGGTGCCGAAATGGGTCTGGACATACTTGCTGTTCACCACGCGTGAAATAGTGGATATGTCGAGGTTTACTTTCTCAGCGATATCCTTTAATATCATGGGTTTCAGGCTGGTCTCGTCACCCTCAAGGAAGTATTCTTTTTGAAAATCCATAATGGCCTTCATGGTTTTGTATAAGGTGTCGTGACGTTGTTTGATCATGTCGATAAACCATCTGGCAGAATCGAGTTTTTGTTTCACAAATAAGGCCAATTCTTTATCCTGGCCTGTTTTTCTTTTTTTATCGGCCGACATGGTTTCGATCATGTCGAGGTATGCTTTATTGATGCGGAGTTCGGGCGTGTTTTTAGCATTCAGGGAAAGTTCCAGTTGCCCGTCGTTATTGGTGATGATGAAATCGCAGGTGATGTACTGGTTAGGCTTGGCATTGTCAATCATTGAGTTACCGGGCTTGGGGTTGAGTTGAAGTATCTCATTCATAGCCAGTTTAAGCTGTTCGTCGGAGATTTCGAGGCGTTTTTTGATCTTGTCGTAATGTTTTTTGGTGAATTCCACAAAAAATCTGGACAATATGGTCTGTGCCAGCATTACCGATGAAGTTATGGTTTCTTTTTTGCGGAGCTGGATGAGCAGACATTCCTGAAGGTTGCGCGCACCCACACCGTATGGTTCAAATTCCTGGATCAGTAACAACAGCTCTTCCAGTTCTTTGACGTTGGTGGTGATGTTTTGAGCGAATGCAATGTCGTCTGCCATTGCCGACAGGTCTCTTTGCAGGTATCCTGAATCATCGAGGTTGCCAATGATAAAATAGGCAATTTGTTTCTGACGTTCGTCGAGTTTGCGCATGCCCAACTGGGAGATAAGATTCTCATGAAACGTCTGCCCGACAGAGAAGGGAATTTCTTTCCGGTCTTCTTCGTCGGGGTTATATTCGTATGAGCTCAGCTTGTAGGCGGGTGTGTCGTCTTCTTCTAAAAAATCCTCAAAGGAAACTTCTTCGGGGTCTTTTTCAACTTCATCCAGTTCTTTTTCTATTTCATCCTCTTCGTCTTCTTCAGTATCCTGATTATCAGCATCCGAAATATTGTCATCTATATTCTGGGCTTCGTCTTTTTCATCCGACTCGTTAACATCTTCGAGTGCGGGATTTTCTTCCAGTTCTTCTTTGATGCGTTGTTCCATAGCAATGGTGGGCAGCTGTAACAATTTCATCAGTTGTATCTGCTGAGGCGAAAGCTTTTGTTGTAATTTCTGCTGAAGTTTCTGGTTGAGCATAGAAAACAATCTTTTTAATTTGATACGAATATAATCTTTTTAGTTGGTTTATGCAATAAAAAATGCAATAAAATACAGATATGTAAAACCCGGAAAAAAACAGATGTCAGAATTCTGCATTTTTAGGTGTGCGCGGGAACGGAATCACGTCCCTGATGTTTGCCATACCGGTGATAAACAGCATCAGCCGCTCGAAACCGAGACCAAATCCGCTGTGGGGCGCCGTACCAAACTTTCTTGTGTCGAGGTACCATGCCATTTCTTTTTCGGAGATATCCATTTCGCGGATGCGGTTCAGCAGCAACTCATAGTTTTCTTCACGCTGTGATCCGCCTATGATTTCACCGATTTTCGGAAAGAGCACATCCATGGCTCGGACTGTCTTGCCATCGGGATTTTGTTTCATGTAAAAGGCTTTGATCTCCTTTGGATAATCGGTAAGTATTACCGGGCGCCGGAAATGATTTTCCACCAGGTATCTTTCGTGTTCGGCCTGCAGGTCGGTGCCCCAAGAGACGGGATATTCGAATTTTTTTCCCGAGTTCATCAATATCTCAATCGCCTCACCATAGGCAAGTCGTTCAAAAGGGTGGGCTAGTATAAAGTTCAGCCGTTCGATCAGTTCGCTATCATACATTTTTTGCAGGAAGGCGAGATCGTCACTGCAATGTTCCAGTGCGTATGTAATCAGGTATTTCAGCATATCCTCGGCCAGGTCCATGTTATCGTTGATGTCATAAAACGCCATTTCGGGTTCGATCATCCAGAATTCGGCCAGGTGCCGCGGGGTATTGGAGTTTTCGGCCCTGAAGGTAGGTCCGAAAGTGTATACCAGCCCCAGGGCCATGGCGCCGAGTTCGCCTTCGAGCTGGCCGGAAACTGTAAGACTGGTGCGTTTTCCGAAAAAATCTTCGGTGTAGTTGATGCTGCCATCATCCATGCGTGGCGGGTTTTCCATATTGAGTGTGGTGACCTGGAACAAAGCGCCGGCGCCTTCGGCATCTGAGCCGGTGATGAGCGGAGTATGGAGGTAGTAAAACCCGCGGTCGTTGAAAAATTTGTGAATGGCAAACGACATGGCATGACGGATACGCAATACAGCGCCAAATGTGTTGGTACGGGGGCGCAGGTGGGCTATCTCTCTTAAAAATTCGAGCGTATGACCTTTCTTCTGCAGAGGATAGGTCGCCGCATCAGCTGTTCCGTAAACCTTTATGGCAACCGCCTGGATTTCCACATGTTGTCCCTGCCCGGGTGATTGGACCAGGATGCCGTTCACCGAAAGACAAGCGCCGGTGGTAATAAGTCTCATGGTTTCTTCGTCAAACTTGTCAAGTTCAGCAACTACCTGCAGGTTGTGAATTATGGAACCATCATTCATTTCGATAAAGGCAAGTTGTTTGTTCCCTCTTTTGGAACGTACCCATCCTTTCAGGTTTACATTTTTTCCATAATCGGTCTGTTTCAGAAGCTCTTTTATTTTAAATGACGTATATTGTTCTTCCATAACATCTAATTTTTATGCAAAAAAAGCATTTTTCAGGCGGAATTACAACATAAAACACGGATAAAAAAGCTAATATTCTAAATATCAGCTAATAAGGATAAGTGATTTAGATTTAATCCGGTTGATGCCATAATTTTTTTATATTTTCGCACACGATTTTCATAAAAAGAATGTTAATTATCCCGTGATCGTAAAACAGGGTCCCATATTATCCAAAATCAATTCAGTAGCCGACTTACGGAAGCTGAAGGTTGAAGAATTACCGGCTTTGTGCGAAGACCTCAGGCAGTTTATCATTGACTCCACGTCATTGAATCCCGGTCATCTTGGAGCCAATCTTGGTTCCGTGGAGCTTACGGTTGCTCTTCATTATGTTTTTCGTACGCCATATGATAAACTGGTGTGGGATGTGGGGCATCAGGCCTATACCCATAAAATCCTTACCGGGCGGAAAGATGTATTTGACACCAACCGGAGGTATAAGGGAATCAGCGGTTACCCACGCATGGCCGAAAGTGAATACGATGCTTTCGGGGTGGGACATTCCTCCACATCCATCTCGGCAGCACTGGGTATGGCCATTGCTTCGGAGCTGAAGGAACAACACGACCGGCATCATATTGCATTTATCGGTGATGGCTCCATGACAGCCGGGCTGGCTTTCGAAGCCCTTAACCATACGGGTGTGGCCAAATCAAACCTGTTGGTCGTCCTCAACGACAACGGTATTGCCATAGACAAAAATGTGGGTGCACTGAAAGAGTACCTTATCAATATTACTACTTCCCGGATATACAATAAACTCAAGCTTAATATCTGGAATATTATCACCGGTAAAACCCTCCGGAAGCTGATAAACAAGTTTCTTGGCGCCATAAAGTCTGCCATTGTCAGGCAAAGCAACCTTTTTGAATCGCTCGGCTTCCGGTATTTTGGCCCGGTGGATGGCCATGATGTGGTGCGTCTTGTCAAACTGTTCAATGATATTAAGGATATCCGGGGTCCGAAAATATTGCATTGCATTACGGTAAAAGGTAAGGGGTTCCCCTGGGCGGAGAAGGACCAGACACGGTTTCATGCTCCCGGAATTTTTGATCCGGACACCGGTATCAACATGGAAAAACCCGAACCTCAGAAATTAACAAGATATCAGATTGTTTTCGGGAAAACCCTGGTGGAACTTGCGGAACAAAATCCGAAGATCGTAGGGGTTACTCCGGCCATGCTCACCGGTTGTTCTATGAATATGATGCTGGCGAAGTTTCCGGAACGTACTTTTGATGTGGGTATCGCAGAGCAACATGCGGTAACTTTTTCCGCCGGGCTTGCAGCACAGGGACTGATACCTTATTGTAATATCTATTCAAGTTTTTTGCAGCGTGCCTACGACCAGATCATTCATGATGTAGCCCTGCAGAAACTGCATGTGGTGTTTTGCATCGACCGTGGCGGCCTGGTGGGCGAAGATGGCGCTACGCACCATGGCACATTTGACCTGGCATACCTCAGGTGTATCCCGGATATGATCGTCTCAGCTCCGATGAATGAAGAGGAGCTCAGGAATCTTTTATACACGGCTCAATACGTTGAATTGCCTTTTGCTATCCGCTATCCCCGGAGTTACGGTGTGATGGAGCAATGGAAGACTCCCTTACAAAAAATGGAGACCGGTAAAGGACGTATGGTGATTGGCGGGCAGGATATGGCTTTTATCACCATCGGGCATGTGGGCAATTTTGCCGTCCATGTGATCAAGCGCCTGAATGCCGAAAACCTCAGCCCGGCATTGTTTGATATGCGATTCCTTAAACCTTTGGATGAATCCTTATTACATGAGGTTTTTAAAAAATTCAGGAAAATCATAACGGTCGAAGACGGCACGGTTGTCGGCGGGCTGGGTACTGCGGTCATCGAGTTTATGAACCAGCATAATTATGAGGCTGAAGTAGTGAAACTTGGTGTTCCCGACCGTTTTGTGGAGCAGGGTTCCCTGGCTCAGCTTTATGCGGAATGTGGTTATGATGAGGATGGTATTTATGAAGCTGCAAAAAGCTTGCTGATTTCAAAATAAATTATCTTTACCGGCATTATAGTTTTTTTGTTCTGATTCAGGGTGTTTCCATGTATACATAACATGACGAACTTCAATACGTTATTCAGAAAAAAGTCAGTGGAAGATATTCTTCGTCATGCGGATGATGTGACGCATGACACTCATCGGCTGAAGAAAAACCTGAATGTGGTTGATCTGACGGCCTTAGGTATTGCAGCCATCATCGGAGCCGGTATTTTCAGCACCATAGGCAATGCGGCTGCCAGTGGCGGGCCCGCAGTTTCGTTGTTGTTTGTTTTTACTGCCCTGGCCTGCGGTTTGTCGGGTTTGTGTTATGCTCGTTTTGCTTCGGTCATCCCGATCAGCGGCAGCGCCTATACATACGCTTATGCCAGCTTTGGCGAGCTGATCGCCTGGATCATCGGCTGGGATCTGATCATGGAATATGCCGTGGGTAACATAGCCGTGGCGATCAGCTGGTCGGATTATTTTGTGGGTATGTGCGAGGGTGTTAATATCCATATTCCGGCATGTCTTACGATAGATTACCTGAGCGCTTCCCGCGGCTATCATGCCGTGACAGAGCAACTTGCAGCCGGGGCTTCACTGGATAGTATGACAGCGGGTATGCGCGACGCCTATAATGCCTGGATCAGTGCTCCTGAAATTTTCGGTGTGAAAATTATTGCCGATATTCCTGCTTTTTCTATTGTTGTTTTTATTTCAAGTCTTGTCTATGTCGGAATCCGCGAATCAAAAATTGCCAGTAACCTGATGGTGGCGTTGAAGATTCTCATATTGTTGCTGATCATAGGTGTGGGTGTTTTTTATGTTGATACAGGGAACTGGAGTCCTTTTGCCCCTCACGGAGTATCAGGCGTACTGAAAGGGGTGGCAGCGGTGTTTTTTGCCTATATAGGTTTTGACGCTATCTCTACTACGGCGGAAGAGTGCAAGCGGCCGCAAAAGGATTTACCCCGTGCTATCCTGCTGTCGTTGGTGATATCCACGGTATTATATATTATGATCAGCCTGGTGCTTACGGGAATGGCGCCTTACTACGAGCTGGCCGTGGGCGACCCGTTGGCCTATGTGTTTGCACGGCTGAACCTGACCGGGTTTTCGGGACTTATAGCTGTGAGTGCTGTGATCTCTATGGCCAGTGTGTTGCTGGTTTTTCAGCTGGGCCAGCCCCGAATCTGGATGAGCATGAGCCGCGACGGGCTGTTGCCGAAAAGATTTTCAAAATTACATCACAAATATAAAACCCCGGCCTTTTCTTCTGTTGTTGCCGGATTTCTGGTCGCTATTCCTACATTATTTATGAACCTTACTGAAGTGACTGACCTGACCAGTATCGGAACACTCTTCGCTTTTGTTTTGGTGTCGGGTGGTGTGCTGATACTGGATGATCCAAAGAAAAACAAACATCTGACCAACCAAAAATCATTTAAAATACCTTATTTTAATTCGAGGTATTTTCTTCCATGGGTATGGCTAATTGTACTGCTGGCAGTATACCTGTTGAATAAAACCTTTTTCGAAAATTTTGCAAAACAGGACTTGTTGGCCGAATGGAATACTATTATTGATAAAATTCCCCTGCTGATGTTTATTTTGCTAGCCATGGTGCTGAGCGTGTTTGCTGTTGTGAGGCAGTTTTCGCTGATTCCCGTGCTGGGTCTGCTTACCAATTTTTACCTGATGACAGAATTAGGCATCACCAACTGGCTCCGCTTCCTGATATGGCTGGTGGTCGGGCTTTGCTTGTATTTTGTTTATGGGTATAAACACAGTAGGCTTACCAAAACGGAAACTTAAAAAAAGTTTGGCCGGTAAAAAAATTATGTATATCTTTGTTCTGCAACACTTTATGTGTTGTGCCATTTTGAGGCTGTAATTCTTAGTCTCATGGGATTTTACGAAGATTTCTTCGGAGAAAAAACTGATGCACAGAAAAATAAAAATAGAATATATATTAAATTTGTTGTTTGTGGCCTTTATGGCTGTGCTTATCCCCAGCATCCATAGTCAGCCGGGAGCTGATTACCAGACCAATGATTCTGTTTTTGCAGTGAAGAAGGACACGGTTCCTGCAGACTCTGTAAAACCCACCGACTATAATGAGGCGCTGATAGACAGCGTGATAGATTTCGGAAAACAATTTCTGGGGCTGAAGTATAAATATCACGGACAGTCGCCGCAGGGTTTTGATTGTTCGGGCTATGTTTCCTATATTTTCGGAAAATTTGGTTATTCGTTTCCACATTCTTCGTCGGCGATGTCCACATTAGGACAAAAAGTTGATTTGAAAGAAGCCCGCAAGGGTGATTTTATTTTTTTCAAGGGGAGAAGCTCGAAATCCTCAGGTGTAGGGCATGTAGCCCTGATCATTGAAGCCGATTCAGGGCAGGTGACCATGATGCATTCTACCTGCATGAGCGGTGTGATTATCGAAAAATATAATACCAGCCCTTATTATACGTCGCGTTATGTAGGGTGTAAGAGGCACCGGTTTTAAAACTTTTACCGGGTCATTAAGGTTTTATTTTGGCATTGGTTTTAACAATTTGACCACACCGAAAGAAGATTTCTCGGATCCTTCGAATTCAAGTATTAAGGCATACAATCCAGCAGGCAAATTCATTCCGGAAATATCTTCAGTATGGAAGCCTTTGCACTGTGATTTTTTAATGGGTATGGATAAAAGATTTCCATGGGTATTGAGGATTTTAATTATCACATTGCCATTTTCCGGCAGATTATACCTGACAGAAACTTTATCACTGAACGGATTGGGATAACATGAGAATTCTAAAGTGGCGGCGGAATAGAAATCGTTACTGACTAGTATTTTAGGTATTGAAAAGTATGCATCAGGGACTTCATTGCCATATTGATCCCCAACGATGCCGGAGCCGGTCAATGAAAAATCAAGCATGCCGGACTGTACGCCTTTATTTGCTGAGAATCCTAATATAATCAATGAATCGTTGATATTAACATCATAGTGATTGGTTGTTGTATATACTATTCTGATTACACCATTTTCATCGGTGACAAGTAAATCATTATTGGTAGTTAATATTTCTTCCAAAGAAGGATTGATTTTCACAAGACCTTTGGTTACATGACCTGGAATACATGCCGATACAAGATTATATTCCGCATTTGGATAGTATAATTCCAAACCGAGGGCAGAGTAATCTTTTATTTTCGTGTTGATACGTAATGGAATTTCGAAATAAGAAGCATCACTTGTTGTAATATAATCTTCATCTACATTAATAATATTATTAGGATAAGATTTAACCAAACTCCAATTGATAACAGAGTCACGATATTTATAACTGGATGCATTATAATCGCCATAACATATTGTTTTCAGGGTAATGTTTAAATCGTTATCTGTAATAGTTATAATTGTATCAAGTTGAACCCAGTGTCCTTTGGGGAAGTTTTTATTTGGAATATAAGGAGAGCCGATTTTTGCTTTTATTCTGGAAATATCAATAGCAGAGATAGCAGTGTTGTTATCCACATTGGCAGCTTTTTTATATTTTGCTGAAAAGCACCTTGAAGGATCGACCAGTGTATCGATACCGATATAATATTTCAGTAAAGTCACATCGATTGCATCAATACCATTACCTGACTGCATTGTATCTGAGGAGTACTTATCATATGATAAAATATAATTCCCTTTAGCAATGCAGTTGAAATGGAAATTAGCATCAGCATCACTTGTATCACGTGCTATTTCGTTGCCAGACATTTGTTCTTTAAGAACCACAATTACATTATCGATATTATAAATGGCAGCATTATACGATGGTATATATGGTGGTAAATTTCCGGCATTTGCTTTCCCCGTATAACGTGTTTTGCCACTTATTGAATGACCTCCGTCAAATATTACGGTAACAGTATCTGTATTGACACATCCGTCATAATCAACAGTTATGGTATAAATTGTTGTGGATGATGGAGATACCAATGGTTGAGCAAGTGATGGATTATTCATGCCGTCCTGTGGTAGCCAGCTAATAGTTCCGGGACCGTTCATTGCTGAACCGACTTGGACCGGTGTGCAAACAAAAGAAATTTTCTCGCCTGCCTCAACTGTTGGGGCTGGTTTTACATTGACTACGATGAGATTAGAGCTATCAGAACATCCGGTGACGGTATCCACGACTATCACTTTATATATGCCAGGATATTTTGCTGTATAGGTATGCAAGGTTTCATTTATTATCGGGGTTTCATAGTACTTCCATGTGTATGCCAGGTCAGAACCCACCTCAGTTATTAATAATACAGAGTCACCCTCACAAAACTGTGTGGAACCGACAGCGCTGATATGAGCCGGTGGCAAATTATGAACCGTTACATCGACAGATATCGTACTGTCGATACAAGTATTATATGCAGAATGGCTCATGATTACCTTATAAGTTCCGTTTGTTTTTGCAATATAAATGGAATCGTTTGCGCCCAAAATCTCTGTTTCATTTAGTTTCCATTGATAGCTGGTCCCCTGATGTGATGGGGCTGTAAGAATTACAGAATCGCCCTGACAAAAACTTGTAGATCCCGAATAAGTTATCATGGGTGAAGATGCGCTTACTGTGATTGATTTTACATTTATTAAACTCCACTTATTATATGTATCCTTTGCCCGCAGGTAAATAACATGCTCGCCGGTAGAAAGGCAGGCCAAATCCACATCAAATAGTGTTGTCGGATTAGCGGAATTAGGTATAATGCTCACAGGGACGCCATTTCCAAAGCCGGGGTCTGAATCGAAGTAGTATTCCAAACCGCATATTTCCTTATTTGCCGGTGTGATTTTATAAAAAGATTGTGTTTGGGTTAAACTCCATTTATTATGACTGTCTTTTGCCCTGATGTATAAAACGTGAAAACCATCACTGAGGCCGGTTAAAGGAATATTCAGATTTTTTGTGATGTTTGCAGATGGTATAATATTTACACTCGTACCATTACCAAAACCGGGATCAGTATCAATAAAATACTCAATATTTGTGATATCAGTATTTGTAATAGTTGTATTATAAAAAGCCTGTGTTTGTATCAGACTCCAGTTTCCATAATTATCTTTTGCCCTAATGTATAAAATGTGAAATCCGGTAGAAAAATTGTTGAGGTCAATGGTGAAGTTTTTAATAATATTTGCTGAAGCTACAAGCGAAAGCGCGGTTCCGTTGCCAAAACCAGGATCGTTATCGAGGAAATATTCAAGTTCTGAAATATTTGGGGAGGGGGAGTTAATCGTTAAGTTATAAAATGGCAATGAATGACATAAACTCCATCTTAGATTTTCGTCTTTTGCACGAACGTACAAGATATGAAATCCTGTTGAAGCACTATCTAATGGAATATTAAAACTTGAAGTGATGTCGTTTTCAGCAGAAATAGTTACGGGTGTTGCATTTCCAAATCCGGGGTCGGCGTCAATGAAATATTCGAGTTTAATAATGTTGGGTATTTCTTGTAAATCAGCGGTTTCTGACATGGATAAAGAGTGCAAAGGCCCCCCATTGGCAAAACAGGATTGAATTCTTTCTTTCTGATTAGGTGTGAAATTTGCCAAACATCCATCATCAGAATAATCCATGAAATTCATGTACATAATACCAGGACTTGTGGTGGTGCAACTATCTGTTAAGATTCCGGAATGTGTACCGTAAGTTTCTCGAGCTTGATTAGGAGTGTCTCCACAAAGATCACTACCATGAAAGATGTCATTTTCATTACAGGTAGTGTCATCACCCCATATATGGGCTAAATTAAAACAATGACCTATTTCATGTGAGGTTGTTCCTCCTTCATTATAAGGAGCTGTTGTTCCGGTAATTCCGAAATATTCATAATCTATAACCAATCCAAAAGTAGAATTGACACCTTGTCCAATAAAATGTTCGTAAGGTAATTGAGCATAGCCACATAAATTACCCTTTAAATTACAAACCCAAATGTTTAAATACTTATTAACATCCCAGGCATCATCTCCGCTTGATGCAGCGTATTTCATATGATCCATTCTGGCAAAAGTGAGGCTATCTGTAAATGTTCTTATGATTCCATTAGTTGGCCTACCCATTTGATCAATTGTGGCCAGCCGGAACCGAATGCCTGTATTCACTTTTAATACTGAACTATGTGCGCCCATACCATGTGGATTTTGACCTGAAAAATCCCTGTTTAAGACAGCCATCTGCTCATAAATCCTATGGTCGCTAATGTTTTCATTCGCAGAGTGCCAGACAACATGCACAACAACCGGTATTGTTATAAATCCAGTGTCGGTTTTAACATTTAAATGATTTGCATTTATCCAGTTTGTTGTATAATTCTGTAAGGCATTCATTGAAATTTCAATGTTTGGATTTTTGGCAACCTGATCTTTATAGTATTCCATTGTACCGCAAACCCTTTGTGCGCGGATTTCAAATATTATAATAAATAAAAACAACAACAAAATAATTTTTTTCATATAATATGCCTCTTATTTTGAGGTAAAAACTATAAATTATTAATGTGCTTTTGCCTTAACCGTTACATTAATTCCATTTCCTGTGGTCCCGGTTGATGGCATGTTTATTTCATAAACTGCGGGTATTTCGGGCATACCTGATAACACATAGGGAGTGACTCCGCCAAATATCCCACAGTCTGTTCCTTCATTGCCTGCACCAATGGCTGGCGAACCATTTTTTAGTTGATATTGACCATCTGTGCTGTTGCCGCTTGCTCCAACAAAAACATCCGCCATATTTATGTTTTGTTGATTACCATTATTCGCAGGGATTTGAGAAGCATTGCATATATTATTAAAAAAAGTATTATTGCTTAAATTTATTGAACAGCATGTCATGATATTATTTGAAAAAATAAAATTAGACACATTATTGTCGCCTGAAATGAAGATATTATTTGATACAGCACCGGAGTAATTTGCACCTAAACCAATATTATCACAATACAAACCACATCCAATGATATTGTTGCTTATTATTAAATTAAATACTTGTGATGAGCCGCTCGAATTTGTAATTGAACCATTTATATAGTTTTGAGAAATCAATATGTTTCCAATAGAACTTGAACTATTAATATTAATAGCTTTTGTACGATTTCTTATTATTTTAATGGTGCCAACATTAATCGTTATTGTCCCTGTTAATTCGAAACCAGTTAATAAGGTTTCTGAACTGCCGTTATTAAATGTCACCGTGCCTAATTTTGCAGAATTTAAATTTGCCTGAGTTTGTGGGTTTTCAGTTAAGAAATAACCAGTGCCAATAATTACTAATTGTTTTGAAATAGTAATATTTCCATAGGATGCAGGAGATCCTTCCACATAAATAGTATCGCCATTCGTAGCTGCTGTTTGGGCAGAGGTGAAGTTGACAAAGTCGGCATCTATACCGGCATTATTATTTAAACGCCACACCTTGGCGAAAGAAATATTGCTCAAGCAAACAAATGCGAGCATTATAGACACAGAGAATAATTTTGTTTTCATGTAATTTGATTTTGTATATTTA
>DAOORA010000016.1:0-75183 GCA_035389045.1 Bacteroidales bacterium
TGCTGAATAAGGGTTTCAGAGGGGTATGGGCGGTTCAAGTGTCAAACCCAGGAGTCTCAAGCATATTATTTGACATTCTTTGTAAAGTAGTTGCAAACTACAATTTATCAAGTGCGAAGTTGCAAACTTCGCACAACTACTTTGAAACAGCCGATGTATTAATCTATTCCAAGTTCTTCAGATAAAGTTTTCAAATCCAGCCCGTCAAAACTCCCCGAGCTCATCATCAACAGGTTTTTGCCTTTCCAGTCAAGGCTTTCGAGGTACTCAACAAGTTTGTCCTTATTTGTAAAGACCACAATATCGTCGCGGTCAAATGATTCTTTTACTTTATTTTCGTGCAATGGCGGCATCTTTTTAATCTCAAGTGCATGTGTACTGTAAAAAACAATGGCTTCATCGGCTTTTTGCATACAGCCCTTATATTGTTCAAGAAAATCGCAGTTCAGGCTGCTGTAGGTATGCAATTCCATACATGCAACAAGGCATCTTTCGGGGTATTGTTCTTTAGCAGCTTCGATAGTAGCTTTCAGCTTTGAGGGCGAATGGGCGAAATCTTTGTACAAAGCTGAATGATCATTTTTTGCCACCAGTTCTAATCGTTTCGCTGCCCCTTTAAATGTTGCAATAGCTTTCAGGAAATCTTCAGCAGATATCCCTGTTGGAATAGATTTTCTTATAGGAAAAAAGAATCAGTTTTTCTTTGGTTCTGGGATTTATGGACAATCACTTCTTTTTGAAACACCTGAATTTTATGATAATCATTTGCATTTTCAATTTGGTGCGTTTGCTGATATAGGATTTCGGTTTAGACTTAACGATACGTATTCTTTATTTTTTAAACTGCAATATGACAGAGATCTGACACCAATATACAAACTATTACATCGCTCTCCAGGTGGAATTTTTTATTACGAACATGAATTTTTAAGCGATATGAGTATAAACATAGGTTTTAAATTTAAACTTAATAGTAAATAATAACCAGCTATGATCGGGTAGTTTGTCCCACCGATGATTAACCGTCGGGGAGCACCTCTCACAGTTCCGCTGAGTTTGTAGGAGCGCCGCTGTGTTCATGGTTCTCGTTCTGCCAAGGCGGACAGCGGGTTCCGCTAATTGGCGGATGGTGCAATTTCCGATATACTTCAAGCATAAATTCATTTTGAGAACCTGGTACTTCTTCCATAATAAACACAGCTGTTTCTTTAATTTTATAAAATAAATTTGTATTTTTGAAATTGCTTTAGAGTATCGGAACATCATTATCAACAGTCCGAGTCAAAAGAGACAGCATATCATAACAATACCTAAAAAGAAAACCTGCCCGTATTTTTGAAGAAAATGGTTAAAGAAATTCCTGTATTAGAAGAAAAACAGCCACTTATTGGGGATGTAAATTAAACTGCGAAAATGGGATAGGATGCGAAAGTGTTACAAAACATATGCTTTTGTATGAAAATGAAAATCCTTTTTCTGACACTGATTTTTATCAGCCTGAGCTGTCATATTGCAGCACAAAGTATTGAATATAGGAATGTAGTTATAAGTGGTCCTGTTTTTACTTTTAAAGCTGTAGGCAACACGCTTTATCTGGGTGCAGGGAGCGCCCTTGAAATATTTGACATAAGCAATATTGATAATATACAGTATGTAGGCAAACAACACTCAACTGATGTTGTTACTTCTGTTGCACAAAAAGGGAATACCGTTTATGCAGGGAATAATGGCATAGGCACTGCAGTTTTTGATGTCAGCCATCCTGCTGTACCGGTTTTTCACGGACTGCTTTATGATTCTCTGATCCCCGGTCACCAGCCGCCTGCCATTGATGGAAACACAGGCTTTTTCTCTTACGGTTCTTACGGCATCAAAGTGCTTGATTTAAGTAACACGCTGCAGCCTGTTGAGATTTGCGGTTGGCAAACACCCGATTTTATGCTTAGTATAGGTAAAAAAGGGGACACCATTTATGCTGCCGACCGTAACAACGGGATTTTCCTGCTGAATTACGAAAACAATCAACTGACGGTTTTTGATACAGTGAAACATCCTTCTATAACTTCCTGGCATCAGTTTCATATAGATACCCTGAACAATTACTTTTGGCTGTACGGTTATGGAAGTGCAGTACCTTACAATGATTCGCTGGGGATAATCGTTTACGACCTGAATCCGCTTGCTTTTATGAATATTGTAAGCACATACAAAATTCTCTCAAGACCTGCCGCATCATTAACAGTAAAAAATGATACCGCTTACCTGGCTTGCTGGGAAGATGGTGTCAGGGTTGTTGATTTTTCGAATATGCTTAACCCACAGCAAGTTGCCATTATACCTTCTCCAAAATATTCACTTTGGGTTGATTTAATTAACGATTCAATTCTTGGCATTGCACAGTATGACTACGGGCTGGAAATGATAAATATCAACACACACAACCTTGACACATATCATGTTATTGACACTTATGGCGATGTTTCCGGTATAGCAGTAAGTGGAAATTATGTGTACACTATTGTGGATGGTGAAGGATTGGCTGTATGCAGTATCGAGCCTTCGGATACACTGAAGGAGATAACAATGCTCCCGCAATTTCCGAACCTGAAAGATGTCGCCGTAAAAAATAACTACCTTTTTGCTGCTTCTGATGCCAGTGGTGTATTAGTATTTGATATTACCAATAAAGAGCTACCTATACTGATTGATTCTCTGAAAAAACCTAATAATAATGGAGCATTATCTTTACAAATTTCCGGTAATTATCTTTTTGCAGGAGAGTCGTATTATTTCTTTTTGAGCAGACCTGTTCTTCTCTCTTTGTGGGATATAAGCAACATCAGTGATCCTGTGTTTATAAGTGAAACAAATATTACAACACAGAACTTTCCCTACGACAGGCCATTGATATTCATGAGTGTCCGGGACAGCCTTCTGGTGATGAGTTGTTGGAACGACGCACTTGAAGGGAGTATGCATATTCTTGATGTCAGTAATAAATCGCAACCCTCGATACTGGCTCAATTGCCTTCGCGGGCAGGACAACTTGAGATAACAACGCTGGATCAGCAGCCGGTTATTTTATGTGCATGGGGCACTTCGTCATTAGCACAGTTTAACGGACTTAAGATTTTCTCACTGGATGACCCCTCAGCCCCTGTTTTATCAGGTGAATACCAAACCGGCATTAATGGCAACCGTACCATAGGTCTGTCGGTTTCTGATAGTTATGTTTATCTGGCCGAAGGCTGTTTATCGGCTTTTGGACATATTACTGTCCTGGATTGCAGTAATCCGGCACAACCCCTGTTTCATTCCCGCGTAAAAATCGGCAGCAATACCAATCACAGCCACCTGAAAATCACAGGTCATTACCTGCTGCATAGTTCCGGATCACCGGGGCTGATGCTTTTTAAGGTAAGCGGCAGCACACATATTGCTGAATCTGATAAAAAAACTTCTGCTGACATTTTGATTTATCCCAACCCCGCTTCCGGGAAGGTTTTTATCGAACTTGACCAGCCGTCATGCGCTGTCATTGATGTTTTCGACATCAGCGGCAGGCAAATACATGTTAATACCATGATAACTAACCATCATGTCCAACTCGACCTTTCGCTCCTTGAAAGCGGGGTTTATTTAATTCGTATAATGACAGCTAATCAGGAATATATAGAGCGGATATTTTTTTTGAATAATACCGAGTAAAAAAAGTAATTGAATTAGGCGCTTAGATAATAACCGAAAAAGGAGTCATATTGTGGAAAGTATACTAATGTTAAGTTAATTATAATATGACGTAATAAAAGAAATTTTCGTATCTTTGCAGAAAACCACTACATATGATACGATACACAATCAAATTGACAAAAGCCGAGGTTGAAGAATTACAAAAAATAATAGACAAGGGTTCTCATACCTCGCAAACATTCCGGGCTGCGTATATTTTGCTTAATTGTGATAAAGGGAAATACGCAGATCCTGTTACAAATGAGCAAATAGCTAAAGTGCTCAAAGTAGGAATGAGGACGATAGATCGGGTTAAGAAAAAGTTCTTTGAAGAAGGTATGGAAGCTGCTTTAGAGCGAAAGCTGACAAGCAGAGTATATGAGAAGAAGGTTGATGGAGATGTGGAGGCAAAATTAGTAACGCTATGTTGCAGTGATCCTCCTAAAGGCCGTGCCAGGTGGACCTTACGACTGCTGGCCGACAAAATGGTGGAGTTAAAATATATAGAGAGCATTTCCCATGTGACAGTTAGATCGGTTTTAAAAAAAACGAACTTAAGCCTTGGAAAGTGAAGGGCTGGGTAATTCCACCTGATGCGAATAGCGCATTTGTTGCAAATATGGAGCGGGTATTGGATGTTTATAAACGTCCGTATAATCCGGAAAATCCTGTAATCTGCATGGATGAATCGCCCAAACAACTAATATCCGAGGGGAAACCGAGCCAGAAGATGATACCTGGTCAAGAAGCTCGTGTCGATTATGAATATATTCGTCATGGTGTTGTTAATATCTTTATGGCCAATGAACCCTTACGAGGAAAACGGTATACTCAGGTGACAGAATTCAAAACCATGAAAGATTGGGCTTTATTTATAAAAATGATAGCAAGTAGGTATATTAAAGCAAAAAAAATAACTTTAGTCATGGATAATTTTAAAACTCATGTACCTGCGGCATTTTATGAAACCTTTGAGCCAAAAGAGGCAAAGCGATTGTGGGACAGATTTGAGTTCATATATACTCCAAAGCACGGAAGTTGGTTAAATATGGCAGAAATAGAACTTCATGTATTGAACAGCCAGTGTCTAAACAGGCATATTGACAAAATAGAAACAGTTGATCAAGAAGTCAATGCCTGGCAATCAGAAAGAAACAATAAAAAAGTGTAAAATAAATTGGCAATTTACAACTAAAAATGCAAGAATAAAATTAAAACGTCTTTATCCGTCAATTCATAATTAACACAACACTAAAATATGTGGGGCAAAAGTTTAAGGGCTTTACGATATTAGAGTTTCAGCAAAAATTCCCAAACGTGTTCGTTAGCTCCGGAGGAGCTTAACGTTGGTAAAATTAACACATAGCACTAACATCCCGCTCCTTAGGAGCGGAACTTTAAATGAATTATTTTTTTACCAACATTACATTCCTACGGAATGAAAAAATATTGTAAAAGCTCTAAAAACAAAGCTATTCAGCATATCACCACAAGCCTATAAAAATCTTATTGCTTAAGTGCCTAATTCAAAAAAGTAATTGCAGTACATGAACTCATCCCCCGTTGTGCGAAGTTTGCAACTTCGCACCAAATAAAAGTTAGTCTCTGACTAACAAAATATTATTTTTGAACTATGAGATTCAAATATAAAATTTACGATCAGTCTCAAGCATATTATTTGACATTCTTTGTAAAGTAGTTGCAAACTACAATTTATCAAGTGCGAAGTTGCAAACTTCGCACAACTACTTTGAAACAGCCGATGTATTAATCTATTCCAAGTTCTTCAGATAAAGTTTTCAAATCCATCCCGTCAAAACTCCCTGAACTCATCATCAACAGGTTTTTACCTTTCCAGTCGAAACTTTCGAGGTATTCAACAAGTTTTTCTTTATTAGTAAAGACTAAAATATCGTCGCGGTCAAATGATTCTTTAACTTTTTTTTCGTGCAATGGCGGCATCTTTTTAATCTCAAGTGCATGTGAACTGTAAAAAACAATGGCTTTATCGGCTTTTTGCATACAGCCCTTATATTGTTCAAGAAAATCGCTGTTCAGGCTGCTGTAGGTATGCAATTCCATACATGCAACAAGGCATCTTTCGGGGTATTGTTCTTTAGCAGCTTCGATAGTAGCTTTCAGCTTTGAGGGCGAATGGGCGAAATCTTTGTACAAAGCTGAATGATCATTTTTTGCCACCAGTTCTAATCGTTTCGCTGCCCCTTTAAATGTTGCAATAGCTTTCAGGAAATCTTCAGCAGATATCCCAAGGTTTTGACAAACCAACCGGGCGCCGTTAAGGTTCATCAGGTTGTGCCTGCCAAAAATGCGGATATCCGTATTTATATTCTCAATAATTACATTAGTGGTTCCGTTATTTATGCAATGTTGCGGAATTCCGTAAGGGAACAGGCTGATATCGTTCCGTGCTTCAGGACAAATGCGGCGGAGTTCCTCATCCTGCTCACAGTACACCAGGCTTCCTCCGGGCTCTATGAGTTCTATAAACCTCCGGAACTGTTCAACATAAATCTCAAAAGTCGGGAATACATTGATATGGTCCCATGCCACCCCGCTCAACAGGGCAATATCAGGTTTATAAAGATGAAACTTCGGACGTTTGTCGAGTGTGGAAGTCAGGTATTCATCACCTTCAAGGATAATGACCGGAGCATCAGAAATGCGGAACATAGTGTCAAAGCCCTCGAGCTGAGCTCCGACCATATAGTCAAAATCTTTTCCCAGGGTTTTCAGTACATGCATGATCATGGCGGTAATGGTAGTTTTGCCGTGGCTTCCGCCGATCACCACACGGATTTTATCTTTCGATTGCTCGTAAATATATTCTGGAAAAGAATATATTTTTAACCCCAGTTGTTTGGCTTTAACAAGTTCGGGATTGTCTTCACGCGCATGCATGCCAAGGATAACGGCATCGAGCTCATTATGGATCTTCTCAGGAAACCAGCCCTGTGCATCCGGCAAAATTCCTTTAGCCGCCAGCCGGCTTTTGGCAGGTTCAAAGATCTCATCGTCAGACCCGGTAACGTTATGCCCGTTCTGAACCATGGCCAGCGCCATATTATGCATGACACTACCGCCTATTGCAATAAAATGTATATTCATGAAAGCAAAATTACCGAAAAAAGTTTTTTCCATGATTTGCCGGTGTGCAAGTTTTCAACAGCCGGCAGGTAAAAGTTAAAGCAACCGCTTGCCCTTAAGAATCTGGATGATGGAGTCTGTGATCTCTTCTTCAGTCATGTATTTGCAATTATAAAAGATATCGAAATCATCTTCGTAATTTTCACTTTTTGTCTTGCTTTTTAAAAGAGCATTCCGTTTAAAGTCAATCTGGTTGGATAGTTTTTTTGCTTCCTCCATCGTTTTGCACAAGCCGGAGTTAAACAGGCGCTGAATTCTCCATTCCAAAGGTGCAAACAGGCGCACATGAATTCCCAGCGGAAGGTGGCGTGTCACAGCCATGCCCCCCCGGCCAATAATAACCACGTTACCATGCAGTGCAAAATCCAGAATGATTTTATCTAAGGTTTTCAAAATTTTCCGGTCGGAATAATAATACTTTTCTGAAAAAGCATTTAAAATCTCATCAATAACACCTCTTTTTTCATCGTTGAAAATTTTTCGTATCCTTTCCGGGTTCACATTAAGCTCTTCCGACGCTGTAAGAAGTATTTCCTTGCTTAATGCAGTCCACCTTTGTGCTTGTTTGTCCTTTTCATTTTCCCGGTTAAGCCGGTCTATCACTCTTCCGGCTATGTCTTTGGCAGGGCAGCCGTATTCCCTGGATATGGTGATAAAAGGCAGTTTCCTGTGCTCAGCTTTTTTACCTTCCAGTTCCCTGTTGAACCGTTCAACCATATATTTATACAAAATATTATCCATAACAGCCCTCCTTATTAAAGTTTGTCAATACATGCAATAAAAATACAAACATTTTATTCAAAATCCTATATTTTAACCATTTTTTTTCAGTTAATCAAGCTGATACGTTGGTTCAGCTTATATATCAGTGAAATATGATTTCTTTTAAATAAATAAATCATGGACAAGGTAAGTTTTTGAAAAAAAATTTTTTAATGAGTGAAACTATTTCTACTTTTGACCACATTAAATTAAATGAAATAATAGATACTATATGGAACTTCCTTTCACCGAATCCTACAAAATAAAGATGGTCGAATCCATTCGCCGGAGCAGCAAAAAAGAACGGCTGAAATGGATAAAAGATGCTCACTACAATGTCTTCAACCTTCGCAGTGAACAGGTTTTTATTGATCTGCTCACTGATTCGGGTACCGGTGCCATGAGTGATAAACAATGGTCGGCCCTTATGCTGGGCGACGAAAGTTACGCCGGTGCATCATCGTATTACAAACTCAAAGAAGCCATAAAAAACATCATGGGCTTTGAGTATTTTTTGCCTGTCCACCAGGGACGCGCCGCCGAGAATGTGCTTTTTTCAGTATTGGTCAAGGAAGGCGACCTGATACCTGGCAACTCCCATTTTGACACCACCAAAGGACATATAGAATTCCGTAAGGCAACAGCTGTGGACTGCACTATTGACGAAGCTTTTGACACCACGTTGATCCATCCTTTTAAGGGAAATGTCGATCTGAATAAGCTGGAAGATGTTCTGAAAAACAACCCCAAAGAAAAGATTCCGTTCATTATTGTCACCATAACCTGTAACAGCTCAGGCGGACAGCCTGTTTCAATGGCCAATTTAAGGGATGTGCATGCCTTGGCTCAAAAATACGACATCCCTGTGGTTTTCGACTCGGCACGTTTTGCCGAAAATGCTTATTTCATTAAAATCCGTGAAAAAGGTTACGAAAATAAATCCGTCAAGAATATCGTAAAAGAAATGTACACCTATGCCGAAGCCGCTACGATGAGCAGCAAAAAAGATGCGATCGTGAACATGGGCGGGTTTATCGGCATGAAGAGTAAGGAATTGTTTCAAAAAGCCAGTTTTTTCAACATCATGTATGAAGGCTTTGTAACCTATGGTGGTATGTCCGGACGCGACATGAACGCCCTGGCACAGGGACTGGACGAAGGGACCGAGTTTGACTACCTCGATACCCGTATCAAACAGATAGCTTACCTGGGACAGAAATTAAAGGATTACTGCGTACCCTTGCAGGAACCTTTTGGTGGCCACGCCATTTTTGTGGACGCAAAAAAATTCCTTTCGCATGTTCCCAAAGAAGAGTTCCAGGCACAAACGCTGGCCATTGAACTATATATTGAGGGCGGTGTGCGTGGCGTGGAAATCGGCGCCATCATGACCGACCCCGACCCCATAACCCGCGAACCGCGTTTCCCAAAACTGGAACTATTGAGGCTGGCCGTACCCCGAAGGGTATATACCAACAACCATATGGATTATGTAGCGGCTGCCCTGGGTAACGTTTACGAAAGACGCATGGAAATCAGCCACGGCTACCGTATCACCTACGAATTACCAATTATGCGTCACTTTACCATAGGACTGGAAAAAATTGAAGGGTAAACCCGAACCGATTTTAAGCAATTTACAGTTTAATGATTGGTGTTATGCAGGAGTTTACTTCACCAGATCCAATTACTGCAAAATAATAACCGGGCTTTAGAGCAGAAAGATCTAATTCGACAGTGCACCTATGGACAGTAAGGTCAGAAAAACTATATGACTGTACCGTTCTTCCCGTGATGTCATTAATTTCTATCGTTGCTTTTCCTGAAGAGGAATTGTTCCAGCTCAAATTCAGTTTGGTTTTCACGGGATTGGGAAAAGCTGATATCTGCATTTCCGGTGCCGTTTCAGGCAGCCCGCTGATCATCTCTCCTGTGTTACCGGTCCGCCCGTTAGTTCCCTTATACGTTCCCCAGAGGACTTTTTCAGGGCTATAAGGAACATTTAATTCATACACATTGATGTAAACCGAATCGGTACTGCCTCCAAATGAGTTGGTGTATGACAAAACCACCAGTTCCATCATATTGTCACCGTCAACATCTCCGATATTGACACCGTTCATAAAAGTCCAGCCCCTTGGACGCAAAGGGAACCCGGCAAGCTGGTTCGGATTGGCGATACTATAGGCATGTACGAAACCGTAACCTGTTGAATCGAGCAGATTGGAGCCAAAGACAAGATCAAACCCATTATCATTGTTCACATCGGCAACCGAAATAAATCCTTCGAGCCCGCCCGGTTTAACAATGGGAAACCCGGCAAGCAGGCTGCCGCCGGCGACCCAACCGTACAGCATATCATCGGCATCGCTGCCAATGGGACGGCTCATAAAAATATTCCATGCACCGTTGATTTTTACAACTGCCGGCGGCGAATAAGTCCAGCTGCTGTCAGGCACACCGCAGGGCCATCCGGGATATGAGCCGGCATCATTATTCATCACATAAAACATCGGTGCATCACCGTGAGTAGAACCGACAATTTCCTTTTGACCGTTATTATCAATGTCGGCAATAACCGGTGATTGATAACTGTATTTCTGAAGCGGATCGGTGACATCGGGAAAACCGTTATGCGGCAAACCATTAAGACCGAAAATATAACGTGTTTTGGTTGAATAAGCGACGATTTCTTTTTCACCATCATTATCCACATCGGCTACCGAAGGAGTAACCGCAGGGATGCCGTCCAGGGTGACCGGCCAGGCCGTGCTGAACTCGGTTCCGTTGAGTTTCAGAATATGAACTTTCCCTGCAGGCGACATTCGTTCACAAACAACGATCTCCATGATACTGTCATTATCAAGATCGGCAAGCGCAGGAGCACATATTATCCAGTGGTTGTTGAAATTTACCGGCCAGCCGGTCAGGACATTTCCGTCTTTGTCAAATACATAAATATGTCCGTTATCGGGACTGCCACCGGTGACCTGAACCACTTCAGGATGTCCGTCGTTATTCATATCTGCGACAGAGGGGGGATATATGGCCGTTCCTGATAACGGATGCTGCCATAAAAGCCCGGAATGGGAATAAACATAAAGGGTACTGTTTGCAGCAAAGACAATATCTGATGCGTTATCATTATCGATATCGGCAAGCGCCAGTCCCCGCATATTTTTAAACACAGAATTTCCAACCACCGTCACGGGAAAACCCGGCATCTGACTGTACAAAGTCTTGTCATGTCCGTTTTGCGGCGATTTAACACGGCGTGCCGACATCACCTGGTTATCATTCATATAAGCCTGGTGCCAAGTCTGCGATACTGCAACAAAAGGCATAACTGATACTATTAAAACAAAAAATAATGATCGCATGAATTATGTTTTTATAAATATAATAATAAACTTTTTAAATTTTTTCTGTCAGGAAAAAATTATATTTCCCCGCACAGCCCGAGCTGTAACTCCTCAAACGTGATTGTAAAGAGTTTCGTGTCCCTGCCCGCCCTGAACGAGGACTGCACAGGCAGGCGGGGAATCCGGCCGGATAAAGGAAAACCCATATCATACTTTTTAAATATAAGATATCTCCAACGTATAACAAATCAAACACAGTGATCACCGGAGATCACCAGCAAATGATATCAAACGCACATACAGCAGATAAAGGGAAATATTGAAAGGATCAACCGCCGAACATTCCTTTTAATTTATCTAATAAGCCCCCACCCTGCTTGCCACCGGTCAACATACCCAGAATGCTCTCCAGATTGAAACTGCTGTCGTTGGGATCGTTGGTTTTGGTGACCAGTTTACCTAACACTATCGGGATCAATGATTTTACAATAGTTCCAGCCACATTACCATCCAGGTTGAATTTTTTCATAAGGTCACCGGCAACCCCTGTCGATACAGAATTGACCACAGGATGGTTTTCCACATCACCTCCCTTTTCAAAAAGGTTGAGAACACTATCCAGTCCATCCTTGTCAGCAATCCCCTGCAGTTTTTCCATTATCGAATTGGTAGCTGTTTCACAAACGGCATCATTATTTTCGTTCGGAACATCGGGATTGTTAATAATAGCATCGCCCGCATTTTCTTTTACTAATTTTAATAACTCTTCTAACATAAAAATTATTTTTTGGGGTTAATCACACAAATATAACAACAAAAATATGATAAAAAAAATATTTTCGCTTTATTTATTGATTTTTGTAAGAAACCGGTAAAGTTTTACTCCGCAGCTTGTGGATAATTTATAGTTTTGCAGAAAATGGGAATCCCTGAGATCATATTAATCGGTGTCGGACTGGCAATGGATTGTTTTGCCGTCTCGGTTTCATGCAGCCTGGGAAAAAACAAGATCACATCACTACTTGCCTTAAAGATTGCCTTTTCTTTCGGATTTTTCCAGGCACTGATGCCTGTTATTGGTTGGCTGCTGGGGCTTTCATTCAAAGATATGATAACTGGGTTTGACCACTGGATTGCTTTCGGATTGTTGTGTATCATTGGAATTAAAATGCTGATCGAAGCTTTCAGAGATGAAGAAAAAAAAGACCTTCAGGTCACCCGGCTGATAGTGCTTCTGAGCTTATCGGTGGCCACCAGCATCGATGCCATGATCGTCGGGATCAGTTTTGCTGTCCTCGAATTAAATATTTTAGTCACGGTTGGCATTATCGGAATCGTAACCTTTCTGATCTCCCTTGCCGGCATTTATATCGGTAAAAGATTTACCTTTATCAGCGCCGGAAAAGCAGAAATAATCGGCGGCATTGTGCTGATAGGAATAGGCTTAAAAATATTGATCGAACATTTGAATCCATAACTATGTCAAAAATCAGGCTTACCAAAGAATTCAAGTTTGAAATGGCGCATGCCCTGCTGGGCTATGAGGGCCCCTGCCGTCATATTCACGGGCACTCCTATTATCTCTATGTAACGGTCACCGGCAGTCCTGTCAGTGATGATCATTCTCCCATAAACGGCATGGTGATGGATTTCGGCGAACTGAAACAACTCGTCAGGGAAGAAATCGTTGATCAACTCGACCACGCCCTGGTGCTTTATGACAAAACTCCGGAAACCCTGCTTCAATCGTTAAAAGAAATGAACAACCTGGTGCTGATGCCTTACCAGCCCACCTGCGAGAACATGCTGGAGGACTTTGCTGCACGTCTTCAGAAAAAATTGCCTCCAAATCTGAAACTTTTCAGTCTGAAGTTATGCGAAACTGTTACTTCATCGGCTGAATGGTATGCAGAAGATAACGCTTAGTATTAAACCGTACCACAAAATATCTATACCACCCGATCAACATTCTTTGATTTTGCATCCTTACTGACTTTCAGACCTGACTGGCGCCTTTTGTATGCAATAAAAACCCTGCTCTAACAAGAACCAAACATTAAGGCTTGAATATAGATAGACAGCTTTTTATTCTATGGATTCCTCATCCCGTTAAACCTTTTACTTTTTTACGAAAAATAGAAATTTTTTAAAAAATATATTATCTTTGAGAAGAGAAATCTTATAAAAAAATTATGAGAAATAATATAATATGTTACGGCAACCTTGTCAAGGTTGAAAATCTTTGGTGCCTCAGCGAACTTGGCATACCGCAAACCTGCCTGCTCGAGTCACTCGACGCTTTTCCCGGATATTATGGAGATGCGCCGAAAATAAATGTCCCGAAGTTTGTTTATATTATGCTGGGTGAAAAATACTCATTAGAGCAAATAACAAGGGTTTCACAAAAAGTCAAAGAAAGCTACACACATGATTTTGATGCCGCCTTTTGCGAGATTTCAATGCGGACACAAACCTGCTGTGCTATCCGCATTTCAAATATTAATGATTATTCCCTGATAAAATCGTTGCAGGAAACATACAGGGATAACGGAATGGTGCTAAAGAAAAAAATCAAAAACATTGAAAACAAACCGGCACTGATAAATATCCGAAAGTTTTTCAGGCTGCAACCATTTCCGGGCGGTGTATATATCGACACAGAACGTCCGGATATTTCCTATTTCGCCATCCCCGCGGAAATAAGCTGGGACGAATTGAAACAACATATTGACCTGCTCAGGAATAACTGGAACGGAAAAAGTTTTGATGCCGCCAAGGCATTCATATACAAGGATACCGGCATTACCGACCTGATCAGAATCTTCAGCAAAGAAAACAATGAATCCTTTACCCGCAGCATTCGTGACAAATACTACGAATTAATAAAGGTTTAACGGCATTCCGCATAAAAACTGCGGCTTTGTTTAAGAAATTGTTTTGATTTTATCTTTTCATATCTTTATGCGTCTTTTTGGCTGCAACTTCGTTAGATTTTTCGACATAGGATAAACTATGTCTGCAAAATCTGCCTCGTTTCGCTAAAAAATCCATCATAAATCTTATGTAACATAAAATCAAAACAGTTTCTAAGACAATCCAACAATATTGCCGTTGTCGTCAATATCAATATTTTCTGCCGAGGGTATTTCCGGCAGCCCGGGCATACGCATTATTTCCCCGGTAATAGGAATAATAAATCCGGCGCCTGCCGCCATCTCAATCTCCCTTACTGTAACCACAAAATCCTTTGGCCTTCCGAGCAGATCCGGATTATCCGATAATGATTTCTGCGTTTTGGCAATACAGACCGCCAATTTATCCAGGCCAAGGCTGTATACTTTCTCCAGGTCTTTTTTGGCTTTTGGGGTATAGTCAACATGTTCGGCGCCATAGATCTTTTTACATATCGTTTCAATCTTTTTTTCAACCGACCAGTCAAGTTCATATAACGGCTTATACTTTGCTGTACACATATCCGCTACTCTGGCCACTGTTTCAGCCAGTACGGTGGCTCCCGCCCCTCCTTCACCCCATACATTTACCACACAGGCCGGGACACCCAGTTCTTCACAGCGTTTTTTCACGATATCTATCTCCTCATCCGTATCGCTTGCAAACCTGTTAATAGCAATAACAGGGCACAGGTTGAACAGCTTCATATTTTCGACATGCTTCTCCAGGTTGGGCAAACCTTTTTGTACAAGGCCGGTATCGGGTTCTTTTAATTTTTTAAGGTCGCCACCACCATGATATTTCAGTGCGCGGATGGTAGCCACCAATACGACAGCTTCCGGATCCAGGCCTGAATAGCGGCATTTGATATCCAGAAATTTTTCGGCTCCGAGGTCAAATCCAAAACCAGCTTCGGTAACCACATAATCCGACAACGATAATCCCATACGTGTGGCAATTACTGAATTGGTCCCCTGGGCAATATTGGCAAAAGGCCCGCCGTGGATGATGGCAGGTGTGTTTTCAATAGTCTGCACCAGGTTGGGAAGTATGGCATCTTTGAGCAGGGCGGCCATAGCGCCGTTGGCTTTCAGATCGCGGGCATAAACAGGTTTTTTGTCGTAGGTATATCCCACAAAAATGTTCCCCATTTTTTCTTTACAATGCAGCAAATTATCCGAAAGGCACAGTATCGCCATTATTTCGGATGCGGCGGTAATATCAACGCCTGTTTCACGGGGCACACCGGACATGGTGCCTCCCAGGCCCACAATGATCTTTCGCAACGAACGGTCGTTCATATCCATCACGCGCTTCCATAAAACGGTTCGCGGGTCAATAAAAAGGTTATTCCTTTTATTTTGTATATTATTGTCGATAATAGCCGCAAGCAGATTATGTGCCTTTTCAATAGCACCGAAATCGCCCGTAAAATGCAGGTTGATATCTTCCATAGGAAGCACCTGCGAATACCCCCCTCCGGCAGCACCTCCCTTTACGCCGAATACCGGCCCCATAGAAGGCTCACGCAACACCACCGTGGTTTTTCTACCGATACGGTTCAACCCCTGTGCCAGACCGATAGAAACCGTGGTCTTCCCCTCACCGGCAGGCGTCGGAGATATGGCTGAAACCAGGATCAGCTTACTGCTTTTGACTTTTTGGGGATTAATATATTTCAGCGGTAGTTTCGCTTTATATTTTCCATAATATTGAAGATCGTCTTCTGCGATCCCAAGCTGTGATGCAATCTCACGGATATGCAGCATTTTGGCTTCGTGGGCAATTTCGATGTCGGATTTCATAATGTGTGTGTTTTATACCGGATAAAATTAGTCATTTTTTATATATGAAAAGTTTTAAAAGTAAGCCAGGTGATTTCTTTTTTGGAGGTGTTATTAGAAAAAATGGAGGGGGATGAGTCAAGAAAAATAACAGCGTTTTATTCAATCACACCATGGGAAATAATTGTCAAAAGGGGCTGCGCACCGAAATATTTGTAAGCAAAGTTACACCTTAAAAAAGCAAGGTGCACCGCACCGTAACATAGTTTTTATTCCACTCCCACAATTATAAATGTTCAGACTTGGCCCAAATGTTAATAATCGGAATGACATAGGGTTTGTTATTGGGGAGGGAGGAATCTTTTTTAATTCATGAGACAAAATAAAACATTCTGAATAATAAGTATATAACAACCGCATACAATTTATTTATGATATTTACTATGGGGTAAATAGTTACAAAATATCAAATCACTCTGCTTTTCAAAAGAATTGCATAGAATTTTGATTTTACACTTAAACGAAACACCTCAAAAAATGATTTAGCCTTATATCACAGCCGGAGTGAATTAAAAAATATTATGTAGGTTTGCACTAAAATACCTCGACACCCCATGAAAGTCAGCGGATTTACTTTTATTAAAAATGCCCTGATCTACGATTACCCGGTGGTAGAAGCCATTCGCTCCGTGTTGCCTTTATGCGATGTTTTTGTAGTGGCGGTCGGTAAATCTGATGACAACACCTGTCAACTGATCAACAATATTGATAAAAGCAAAATAAAAATAATTGAAACCGTTTGGGACGAAACCCTGCGTGAAGGCGGCAAAGTACTTGCCCGTGAAACCGACAAAGCTTTTGCAGAAATACCAGGCGATTCGGACTGGGCTTTCTATATCCAGGGAGATGAAGTGATCCATGAAAAATACTATGATATGATCCGTCAGGGTTTACAGAAATATAAAGATCAGCAGCAAGTGGACGGACTATTGTTTAAATACAAACATTTTTATGGTTCATACGATTATGTGGGAGCTTCGCCAAGGTGGTACCGTAACGAAGTGCGCATTATCAGAAACGACAGAACGATATATTCGTTCCGAGACGCCCAGGGATTTCGCAAAGGCGACAACCAGTTGCTGCGGGTAAAGCCCCTGGACGCATATATCTATCATTACGGCTGGGTAAAAGAGCCTGTGGCCATGCAGCGCAAACAGGAAAACTTCAATAAACTATGGCACGACGATAACTGGATAGAACGTCATATTGAAAAAACAGAAAAATTCGATTATTCGAAAAACCCTGATTATCTGGTTCCCTTTACAGAAACCCATCCCCGGGTGATGGAAGACCGGATCAATGCAAAAAACTGGAAATTTGAGTACGATCCAGCTTATGACCACCGCACATTCAAAAGTAAGGTGAAAGACATGCTTGAAAAGTATCTCGGCCTTGATTTCAGTTATAAGAATTATCGAATAATATAGACCGGTATTCTACGGGATGTCAACAAAATAAATCCTGCTCAGGTCAATATCATCAAAGGCACCCTGAATCTCAAATGATCATCCCCGCCCCAACCGTTTCGTTAGTCAATTCATCAATCAGAATAATACTGCCGGTAATCCGGTTATTTTGGAACTTATCAAAAACCAGGGGCTGTGTGGCGCTTAATGCCACCCTTGCAATATCATTCTGCCCTGCTTCGGTAATCCCTGCAATCGGACTGAGGGTGTTTACATCAACTTTATACCTTATTTCTTTCACATAACACTGGGTTTCGCAGGTAGTGTGTTTTATAATATATTTATTGTCCGGAAGCAGTTTTTTACTGTTTAACCAACAGAGCATCACATCAAAGTCCCGGCTGATGAAGGGCAGGTTGTCTTCACCAGCAATCATATCACCCCTGCATATTTCAACATCATCAGTAAAAATAATCCGGACCGACATAGGTGGGAAAGCCTGCTCAACAGGCCCGTCAAATGAATCGATCGACATGATGGTTGTGTGCAGTTGCGCAGGTAGAATAACCACGTGATCTCCAGGCTTGAAAATACCGCCAGCAACGGTACCTGCACATCCCATATTAGACGTATGACCGGTTTCAGTGTCCTGAACCACATGCTGAACAGGAAACCGCTGGTCGTTCAGGTTCTCATCTCCGGATAGAGGAATCGTTTCCAGTAAATTCAACAGTGTCAATCCTTTGTACCACGGCATTTTGCCGGAACGCCTGACCACATTGTCGCCATAAAGGGCACATACCGGTATGAACAATACATCCGTATAATCAAGTTTGAATAAAAAGTTATTAAAATTTGATTTTATCAGTTCAAAAATATCTTCACGGTAATCCACCAGGTCCATCTTGTTGACACAAACCACCAAATGCTTTATTCCCAACAGGGATGAAATATAAGTATGCCGGTGTGTTTGCTCGACAACCCCTTTTCGGGCATCAATCAGTATCAGTACAAAATCGGCATTGGATGCTCCTGTAATCATATTGCGGGTATACTGAATATGTCCGGGGGTGTCAGCAATAATAAATTTTCGCTTTGCAGTAAGAAAATAACGATAAGCAACATCGATCGTTATACCCTGCTCACGTTCGGCACGCAAACTATCAGTGAGCAGGGATAAGTTTATCTGGTCATCTCCAGGCGTTTCACCCGGGCTGCTGATGGCTTCCAGCTGTTCCTCATATACCGAACCTGAATCATATAATAAGCGGCCGATCAGGGTGCTTTTCCCGTCATCAACACTGCCGACAGCGGCAAACCTGAGAAGCTCCCTGCCCAAATAATTATCAGTTGTTTTCGCAGCCATTACATAATTTTTTAAAAGTATCCTGTAGTTTTCCGTTCTTCCATAGAGGTGTCCGAACGTCTGTCATCCAGGCGGCTGCTTCGTTCTGCTTTTTGAGAAACAGCCATTTCATCAATTATTTCTTTTACCGTGCCGGCAGTAGATAGCATTGCCCCGCTGCATGTCATATCGCCGAAAGTGCGAAAACGCACTCTTAAATTCTGGACTTTTTCCCCTGTTTTCAATTTAATAAAATCTGAATAGGTATAAATCATCCCGTTACGGATAAAACAATCGCGGTTGTGCGAAAAGTATAAAGGCGATATCTCAAGATTTTCGAGTAAAATATAATGCCAGATATCCATTTCTGTCCAGTTGTTCAATGGAAACACCCTGAAGTGTTCGCCCGGTTTTTTCCGGCCATTATAAATACGCCATAATTCCGGCCGCTGATTTCTGGGATCCCAACGTCCGGCTTTATCACGAAACGAAAAAAACCTCTCTTTGGCCCGCGACTTGTCTTCGTCACGGCGTGCTCCTCCTATGGCTGCATCAATGCTATTTTTCGTGATGGCATCCATCAGCGTAACACTCTGAAGAACATTCCGGCTGGCACAATAACCCGATTCTTCAAGCGCCCTGCCTGAATCTATACTTTCCTGAACATAAGCTACCATGAGCTTTAATTCCAGTTTTTTCATCATCGCATCACGGAATGCGTTGGTTTCCGGAAAATTATGACCGGTATCAATATGAAGCAGGGTAAAAGGAATTTTTTCCGGCCAGAAAGCTTTTCGCGCAAGATGCAACAAAACCACGGAATCTTTTCCGCCTGAAAAAAGCACAACAGCATTAATAAACTGGGCAGCAGCCTCACGGATCACATATACAGATTCGGATTCAAGCAGTTTTATATGGTTCAGATGATGTTGCATTTTGAATGATAACAGATAAATACTCCGAAATCTCAGGGCGCCGGTTCTTGTATTATTTTTTACGCCTGTTTTTTATGAAAAATTGTTCATTAACCAAACTTCAAAGGTAATATTTTTTTAATTTTGCATGTTTAATTTAATGTTGAAAACTTAAGAATACTCAGAATTAATGAAACTGCGGCAAATAATTAATCTTTCCCTATTAATTTATTTTACTCTTTTTATCTTTTCATGCGATATGGCAAAAAAACGGAAAACCGGTAAGACCAAAGAAGATATTGCAAATAATGCTGTTTCGGGCGATCAGCAGATGCTTCCCGGTCCGCCCATAATTATTTATAAAACGACAAAGGATTACTTCAAAAATGTTCCGGTGACTTTATCCGGCGACAAAACACTGATCGTATCGTATCCAGATAAAAAAGATGTCTATTACGAGGGGGAGCTTGCCTATCCTACCCTGCTCTATGGCGGGTATCTTCTGGATAACCGAGGCATTGGCCCGAATTCAGCATTCTTAAAATTCACCTATGAAGAGTACAGCCGGCTGAATGAGACGCCGTCGACGGATGTGTTGATCGAATTAGTACAAGACAAGGATCCTTTTATTGAAATGTATCTATTATCCTGTAAAAGAGATACTTCGGATATCAACAGCCTGATAAAATCGGGATTGAAAAAAAATTGTAAAAAAATAAAATAAACCCAATACTCATCCGTTATATATCGTATTTTTGCAAAGTTTAAAACTAAAATCAAATGAAAAAGTTACTTTATTTCAGTTCAATACTTGCATTTTTATGTGCAGGTAACATATATGCGCAGAAAAAAGCTGCCATTAAATTTGACAAAACAGAACTTGATTTTGGAACCGTAAAAGAAGAAGGCGGTAAGGTAAAAGGCAGGTACACCTTTACAAATGTGGGTGATGATACCCTGAAAATTATTAATGTAAAACCCACATGCGGATGTACAGCCGTTGAATGGACGAAAACCGGAGTTCTACCCAAAAAGTCCGGTTATGTGGATGTCGAATTTGATCCCGTTCAGCGTCCAGGAGTATTCAATAAAGGCATTGCTGTTACCACCAACGACCCCTCACAGCAGATGATCAACCTGATCGTCAAAGGCAATGTGACTCCGAAACCCAAAAGCGTGACCGACCTTTATCCGGTTGTTCTCGGCAACCTTCGGATGGAATCTTCACAATTTAATTTCGGAAACACCAAAAATACCGAGGTCCGTACCGATACCATAAAAGTTCTTAATATCTGGAATAAAAATATAACCCTCGGGTTCAAGGATGTACCGGTATACATCAATGTAAAAGCAATTCCCGAAACACTCAAACCCAACAAGGACGGCATGATCATTCTCAGTTATGATGTTACCAAAAGAGATGAATTCGGTTATGTTTTCGACAGATTGCTGATGACCACCAATGACAGTATTCAACCCGAAAAATCCATCAACATTACCCAGAGTATCAATGAAGATTTTTCAAAGATGACACCCGAAGAACTTGCCAAAGCCCCGAAAATTAAATTCGATAACACCACTTTCGATTTCGGCACAGCAAAACAGGGTGATAAAGTGGAATGTACCTTTACCTTCAAAAACGAGGGAGAAAACGATCTGGTCATACGTAAGGTTAAAGCCAGTTGCGGATGTACTGCAACCAACCCGGAAAAAACCCTCCTGAAAAAAGGCGAAGAAAGCAAAATTACGGCCACTTTCAATACTTCAGGCAGAGAAGGCAAGCAATATAAAACCGTTACCGTGATCACCAACGACCCTTCAAATTCTACCATTACACTGAATCTGCAGGGCAACGTTGAAAAACAAACTGCTCCTCAGGAACCACAGAAATAACGTAATAAATCCTTTAACAAAAAATCCTGCCCGTTTTAAAAGCAGGATTTTTTTTTACCTGAAAAATTAAATATTATCGATGCGGTTTTTTAAAACCCTGGGTTTTATACTATTTTTGTCTTTTAAATGGCGCTGTATTAATCACCCGGATCATTATGTAATCAACCTATGAAAGGCAGGAATCTATTTAATACTGAACTAACATTGAAAGATATCATACAAAAATCGTTTCAATGGATTTCTTTTTTAGTCAGTTTATCCGCTGTCCTGCTCATCATTTACGAAATAGGCTTTTCCACACCGCAGCACCATATTTCCGACATAAAATTTTATTATCGCACCGCTTTATTTATTCTGTTATTTTTCAGCCTTGTACGCTATTTGTTTTTCTTTCCCAAAAGACAACCTTTGATGTTGTGGGGGTTCGACATGATGTTTGTTTGCTCCATCATTGTTTTAATAATTGCAAGAATATACTTCCCCGGTTCAACCAACTATTTCTGGCACTTTGTTGATTATAAACCCTGGCTTTTCATTTTACTCTTTTTTTCATTATTCAAAGACGCTACCCTTGTTGGCTTCAGCTTATTCAGCAGGCAGTTCAACCCCGCCCTGATCTTTGTAGTCAGTTTCCTGATTTTGATCGTGAGCGGCATGTTGCTTTTAATTTTACCCAATGCCACTGCAAACGGCATCAGCGTGATGAACGCCTTATTTACATCAACCAGCGCCGTATGCGTTACCGGGCTGACTGTGGTGGATACGGCCACCTGTTTCACCCTCACGGGGAAAATTATCATTCTGTGTCTTATTCAGGCCGGAGGACTTGGGATAATGACCTTTACCAGCTATTTTACCTTTCTGTTCAAAGGAAAGCCTACTTTTCACAGCCAGCTCATGCTCAGCGATATGGCTAATTCCGAATCACTGGGGGAGTTGTTTGTTATATTAAGAAGGATAATCCTTGTTACCTTTATCATTGAAGCCGTCGGGGCCTTACTGATTTTTTTCTATATTCCCGCTGAGGTGTTCACGGATACCGGAGAAATGATCTTTTTTTCAATTTTTCATTCGGTATCAGCTTTTTGCAATGCCGGATTTTCCACTTTATCCGACAATTTCAATGATATAAACTTCAGATTTAACTACCCTGTCCACCTGGTCATCTCTTTTCTGATAATTTTTGGCGGCCTCGGTTTCCCGATCATTTTCAATTTTTTTAAGTACCTTCGTCATTTACTTGTCAACCGCATATTTCGCCTTAACAAGCGCAGGGAGTTTATTCATAAAGCCTGGGTCATCAATATCAATACGAGGATAGTGACGGTGACCACTTTCGTACTGCTGGTGGCGGGCACCCTGATATTTTTCATTCTGGAATACCATAATACCCTTAGTGAACATCAGGGAATGGGAAAAGTGGTGACGTCTTTTTTCAGTATCGTTTCGCCCAGAACGGCAGGATTTAATTCGATAAATTACGGATTACTTCATGTCTCCACCATACTTTTCATCATTTTCCTGATGTGGATAGGCGCTTCACCATCTTCAACCGGCGGTGGTATTAAAACCACAACCTTCGCTTTAAGCATACTGAATGTCATCAGCCTGAGTAAAGGAAAAGACCGTGTGGAACTTTATCGCCGGCAGGTATCCGATTCGTCGCTGCGAAGGACATCAGCCATTATATTTCTGTCGTTTATTGTGCTCGGAACATCTATATTTTTTGTTTCGTTCTTTGACCCGGAGAAAAACCTGCTCGATATCGCCTTCGAATGTTTTTCGGCATTCGGCACGGTAGGTTTATCGCTCGGTATCACCCCTCATCTTTCGGAGCCGGCAAAGTTTGTCATCATTGTTACCATGTTTCTGGGCAGGATAGGTACACTCACCATTTTTATTGCATTCTTCAAAAAGATCCTGCATGTCAAATACCATTATCCGGTTGAGAACATTTTGATAAACTAAACTATACAGAAATATATAACATAGAAACCACATAAACTAAAGTCTACCAACCATATATGATACAAATAACAAGCAAAAAATTATACACATGAAAATAGTTGTGATCGGACTTGGAAATTTTGGTTCCACACTTGCCATCAGGCTCACGCAGATGGGCCACGAAGTCATCGGAGTAGACAAAGACATGGGTAAAATACAGATGATCAAAGACGACATCACACATGCCATATGTATTGACAGCACTGAAGTCAACGGAGTAAACGCCCTGCCGCTCAAAGATGCAGACGTTGTCGTAGTGGCCGTGGGTGAAGACGTCGGCGCCTCCATTATGACCACAGCCCTGATGAAACAACTGAAAGTCAAACGCCTGATAAGCCGTGCCATTTCACCCTTACATGCTGCGGTGCTGGATGCTATGGAAATTGAAGAAATTATGCACCCCGAACAGGAAACCGCCATAAGGCTGGCAAAAAAACTGAATCTTCCGGGTTATGTGGATTCATTCGAAGTTACCAGCGACCATAATGTGATTGAAATTGTCGCACCACAATCCTATGTCGGAAAAAAACTTTCAGAACTGAATCTCACCAAAAAATACAACATTCTGGTGCTTACCACCATAAAAACAAGAAATGCTGTGAACATGTTAGGACTGAAAAGCAAAAAAAGAGTGGTCAATGATGTGGCGACTTCCGAAACGGTCATTTATGAAGGGGATATCATGCTGATTTACGGCTCTGTGAATGATATCAGGCGTATGCTGAAAGACGAAGAATAAATTCGCACGGTTAGAATCTGCTGGGAATTTGAATAATAAATTCATTATAGTATTGATTTTCTTTGTACTATGTATAATTTACAAAAAACCATTTATTGAGTCCACCCCAAAAAGAATGATTTCTGAAGGAAACAGGGTTTTCGGAGTGGCCTTCTTATTAAATTCAAAACAGTTTCTTATTCATTTTGATTTTGCGGGCACACCATATTAGTGGCAATTTTTATATACTTTTGCATATCTTTTTTTATGGATTTCAACAAAATCAAATCAATATTAGAAACCAAAACTGTCGGTATTGCCGGCTGTGGCGGGCTTGGTTCCAATTGCGCCGTTGCCCTGGCACGCGCAGGTACCGGAAAACTCATTATATGTGATTTCGATATCATTGCCGAAAGCAACCTCAACCGTCAGTACTTTTTCTACGACCAGATCGGTATGAAAAAAGCAGGCGCGTTAAAAGAAAATATCACCCGTATCAACCCTCGCATTATTATTGAAGCCCATGATGTAAAAATAGATCCTGAAAATACTGTGGAGTTGTTTAAGCCCTGCGATGTTATTGTTGAAGCCTTCGACCATGCTGAAATGAAAAAAATGCTTATCGAAACGGTGCTGGAAAAAATACCGGGCATACCGTTGATCACCGGCGTCGGAATAGCCGGCTGGGGCAACAGCAATAGCATCCGTGTAATACAAATTGGCAATTTATATATCTGTGGTGATGGCATCAGCGAGGTTGATGAAGATCATCCGCCCCTAGCGCCACGCGTTGGAATAGCTGCAAACATGCAGGCCAACACAGTGCTTGAAATACTTTTAAATAATACTGTTTAAATCCATGAATATTACTTTAAACAACAATAAGGAAGTCATCGATGAAGAGAAGCTCACCGTTGCAGAACTGCTCCGGTTAAAGAACTTCACGTTCAGGATGCTTATTGTCAAAATCAACGGCAAGGTGGTGAAACAAGCAGATTATGCCGGCGCCGAAATTAACGATGGCGATGATGTTATGGTTTTACATTTGATCAGCGGGGGATGAAAAACACTGTTAAAGTAATCTTACAGAAACTTCTGGGATTTGAAAATTATCTTTATCTGTTTGCCCTTTATATTATCCGTACCCTGAAATGGAATAAAAATGAAGGTGATTTTATTTTTTTCAGGAATATGATCCCTGATGAAGGGTTGATACTGGATATCGGCGCCAATATCGGTGTGATGTCTGTTCACCTGGCACGGACACATAAAAAAGCTGAGATATGTGCTTTTGAACCGATACCATACAATATCAACACCCTGAAAAAAATTATCAGTAAATACAGGGTTCATAATATTACCATTACAGAAAGTGCGCTCGGTGATAAAACAGGAACCATCGAAATGGTCATGCCGGTGCAGCGATCAGCAAGATTACACGGCTTGAGCCATGTTTTGCACCAAAGCATCAGCGAAAACAATACCGGTGAAAAATTTGTAACACCGGTCACCACACTTGACGAATTTTTGAGTGAAAATTTCCCTGACAAAGCGGTAACCGCCATAAAAATTGATGTCGAGAATTATGAATATTATGTGTTAACAGGGGCTACAGAAACCATCAAAAAATACAAACCCTTCATTTACTGTGAATTGTGGGAAAACCAGAACCGCCAGGCTTGTTTCACACTACTGACAACCCTCGGATATGAAATAAAAATACTTAGCGAAAAAAAACTTTGCACGTACGATGGTTCTGTGCATAAAACTCAGAATTTTTTCTTCACACCGAGATAAAGGGCAAAAAATCCAAGGATGAACCGGAAATTTATTACAAACCTGATCATACTGCTGTTCCTGAACCTGCTCATCAAGCCGTTCTGGATACTCGGCATTGACCGGGGTGTGCAAAATGCTGTGGGTGCCGGAGAATACGGATTTTATTTTGCTTTGTTCAATTTCACTTTTCTGTTCAACATCCTGCTTGATATGGGGATTACCAATTTCAACAACAGGAACATTGCACAGAACCATCACCTGCTCAACAAGTATTTTTCGAGTATTGTGATTTTAAAATTTCTTTTAGCCTTACTATATGCCGTTATTACCTTATCAGCGGGACTGATCATCGGCTATAATGCCGACCAGATGCTGATGTTAGCTGTTTTATGTTTCAACCAGTTTCTTATTTCGTTCATCCTGTACCTGCGTTCCAATATCTCAGGCCTTCACTTTTTCAAAACAGACAGTATAATTTCGGTACTCGACCGTTTTATCATGATCGTAATTTGCGGAATTCTGCTTTGGGGAAATGTAACACAACAGCCCTTTAAAATTGAGTGGTTTATACTGGCCCAGACAGGTTCTTATATAATAACGACGCTGATCGCTCTGGCCATTGTGATCAGGAAAGCTCATTTCAACCATCTGAAATGGAATTTCCCGTTTTTTATTGTCATCATAAAACAAAGTTTTCCGTTTGCTATCCTCGTTCTGCTGATGGCTTTTTACAACCGTATCGATTCTGTGATGATTGAACGTATTTTGCCCGACCAGGTCGGGGAACAGCAGTCGGGCCTGTATGCCTCGGCATACCGTCTGCTTGATGCCACCAACATGATCGCTTTTTTGTTTTCTGTGATACTGCTTCCCATGTTTGCCCGGATGATCAAATTCAAAGATAATATCGAAAAACTCACCCAGCTGGCTTTTACACTGGTGTTTCTGCTTGCTGTGACCGTTGCTGTAAGTTCGTTTTTCTATAGAACTGAGATCATGACGATGCTTTATCCCATGCACATCAGTGAATCGGTGGCTGAATATACCAACCGTATAGAACAAACATCATGGATATTTGGAATGCTGATGTTTGGATTTATTCCGATTTCTACTACCTATATCTTCGGTACCTTATTAACGGCTAACGGCAACCTGAAATACCTTAATATCATGGCTGCCTGCGGTATGGTGCTGAATCTGAGCCTGAATTTCCTCCTCATACCTGTACATCAGGCCATTGGATCATCGTATGCCAGTCTTTCCACCCAGGCGTTGACAGCACTCTGCCAGGTGATTCTGGCCGTCAGGGTTTTTAAATTCAAACTGAATACACCTTACCTCCTGCGTCTTGCCGCCTTCGTCCTTCTTGTGATACTGTTCAATTATCTCACCCATACCATTTCATCCGAAAAATACATGGATTGGAAAATGTCGTTCCTGATCATGCTGATGCTGACCATCCTGGCCGCAGGCTTTAGTAAACTGTTGAACATCAAAGCATTTATACAGATTCTACTTAAAAAACAGTAAATGCAGTTGCCTTGTTCCTAAGCTAAACCCGTTCTCTCAAAAAAAATTATTATTGATTAATAAAAAAAAATTACTTTTGCTTAATTTTCATACAGGATAGCTATCGGTTTATGACGGAACAGGAATCAAAACAAGCAAGTTTTAATACGACCAATTTTTTTATTTTTCTTTATAAATGGAGAAAGCCATTGATAATCGTCTGTCTGGCCACAGCAATTATTTCAGCAGCGGTGTCTTTTTTGATCGCTCCCAAATATAAATCAACGGTCATCTTATTTCCTACCTCCACCAATGCCATTTCTAAAGCGCTGCTGGCCGATAATTACGGCGGAAAACTCGACATCCTGGAGTTTGGCGAAGAAGCCCAGACTGAACAGCTGTTGCAGATCTTAAATTCGAATGAGATCAGGTCGCGGGTAATAAAAAAATTCGACCTGATGAAGCATTACGAAATCGATGAAAATGCCAAGTACAAGATGACAAGGCTGTTCGAAGAATATAACGGCAATATTACTTACCGGCGTACCGAATACATGGCTGTGGAGATCACGGTACTGGATAAAGACCCGCAGATTGCTGCCGATATCGCCAACTACATTTCTGACCAGCTCGACTCTGTCAAAAACAAAATGCAGAAAGAACGTGCTATAAAGGCATTTGCTATTGTTGAAACTGAGTATAAAAAACTGGTCAATGACATAAAATTTCTGGAAGATTCCCTGACCGTTCTCAGAAAATTAGGCATCAACGATTACGAGACACAGGCAGAGGCCTATAATACCCAGCTGGCCATTGCATTATCCAAAAACAACACGGCCGCCGTCCGTGCTATTGAAGAAAGGCTCCAACTGCTGGGCGATTATGGCAGCGCCTATGTGTCATTGCGTGACGAACTGGAACTTGAAAAAAAACAGCTGAGCGCTATCAAAGCCAAATATGAAGAAGCAAAAGTGGACGCCAACGAAGAACTGCCGGCTAAATTTGTTGTCGACAAAGCATACAAAGCAGAACGCAAGTCGGTTCCTGTACGATGGCTTATCGTGGTGATAGCCACTATTTCAGCCTTTTTGCTTTTTGTGATGACGCTGATCGTCTTTGAAAATTTTTCAAAAAAAAAATTTCCGACGCACAGCAAGATGAATACGCCAGATTTAACTTAACCCTTGACATTGATGATGTAAAAATACAGCCACTTTTTGCAGCAAAAGATAAACGTTATGAAACAGTTTTCATCCCTGAAGCACAAGAATACCCGCTAATTGATTATATTGAAGAAAACATGAACAATTTTTTTAAAAGCACCTTTATCATCAAGCTTATCCTGAAATGGAAATGGCACCTGATGATAATTGCTGTTTTGGCTGTTGCATTGTCTGCCATATTTTCAGGACCTGCTTTTATCAAACCAAAATACAGGTCATACGCGGTGATATATCCGGCAAACATCTCCCCCTACTCTACCGAAACCAATACAGAGCAGATGCTTCAGTTACTGAAATCCGAAGATATCCTGTTTGATATTGTCAAACGCTTTGATCTTTATAAAGAATACAAAATTGACACCACGGTAAAATATTATAAAAATAAGATTATCAAGGCATTGGAAGATAATGTGAATATCAAAAGAACAGAATATGAATCCGTGATCATTGAAGTATACGACCACGATCCCCGGCAGGCCTGCGACATGGTCAATGAATTTATCAACCTGATGAATGCCAAGGCACGCTATCTCCAGCGCAACAAAACAGCCGAGATCGCCTCTATGTATTACAACCAGATGACCGATAAAAAAACAGAAATTGACAGCATTGAAAAACGGCTGCAGTTTCTTCGCAATGAATATAATATTCTCGATTATAATATCCAGGTTAAAGAATACAGCAAAGGCTATGTCAGAAACATCAACAACGGAAGGGCAAACCAAAAAGACGACATTGCCGTCACGCTGAACAACCTGAAACAATATGGAGGGGAATACCGACAACTGGATGCCAGCCTCTGGGGCCTCCTCGAAACTTACATTGCCCTGAAAAAAGAATATGACAACTCTCTGGCCGACCTGAAAAAGGAGCTTACCTATGCAAACGTGGTCACCAGCCCTGAACCTGCCGATAAAAAATCATATCCCATACGCTGGCTCGTGGTTTGTATTTCAACACTTTCTGCCTTATTACTATCACTGTTGATTTTTTCAATAATTGGTGGTGTAAAAAAATCAGAAAAAACTGCTCAATAATTCTCAACTTGACTGACAAATCAAAACTAATATGGGTTTATGTTATTAGTGCAATTTTTATTGCCCTGAACATATTCTTCATCGCCCGGGAGTTTTATTGGTTTTCGCTGGTACCGGTTGCCCTGATCATTCTTCTGCTCTTTTTCTTTGCCCTCGACAAAGTGATTTATCTGATTGTTTTTTGTACGCCACTGGCCATCAATATCATGAATGTTGACGACAGGATATCCCTGTCACTACCCACAGAACCCTTACTGCTCGGCGTGCTTCTGATGTTTTTTATTAAACTGCTTTTTGAACGTACCTATGATTTTAAAGTACTCAAACATCCTGTGACTATTTTAATTCTTATTAATTTGTGCTGGATGTTTGTTACATCGCTCACCAGCGAAATGCCCCTGGTGTCCTTCAAGTTCCTGATCGCACGGCTGTGGTTTGTTATCCCCTTTTATTTTGCTGCCGTCATCCTGTTTAAAAATATTAAAAACATTAAGACTATCAGCTGGCTATATGTTATACCGTTGGCAGCAGTTATCATTTTTTCAACCTATAACCTGGTTTTATGGGGTTTTGATGAACAGGCAGCCCACTGGGTTATGTCCCCTTTCTTCAATGACCATACCGCCTATGGCGCTGCCATATCTTTTTTTGTACCTGTTTTTACCGGATTTGTCATCAACAAACAAAACAACCGTACCAACAGACTATATGCCGGTATCTTATTGTTATTTCTTCTCACCGGGCTGTACTGCTCTTACAGCAGGGCCGCATGGATCAGCGTACTTACTGCATTGGTTGTCGCGATATTGATTTTTTTGAAAATTAAATTCAGATGGGTTTTTTTGATAAGTGCAATTCTCCTTTCAGTATTTTTCTATTTCCAGAACGATATTTTATTAAAACTGGAAAAAAACAAACAGGATTCTTCTGCAGATTTCGTAGAACATGTGCAGTCTATTTCAAATATCTCATCCGATGCTTCCAATCTTGAACGTATAAACCGCTGGCAATCTGCACTTAAAATGTTCAAAGAACGACCGGTATTCGGCTGGGGTCCCGGAACATACCAGTTTGTTTACGCACCTTTTCAGAGAACAAGGGATAAAACCATCATCAGCACCAATGCCGGCAACAAAGGGACCGCTCACAGCGAATATATTGGTCCGTTATCGGAATCCGGGTTGCCTGGAATGATCAGTATACTTGCCCTGGTAATCGCAATTAGTATTACAGCCATTCGCCTGTATCACAAGACAAAAAAACCGGAAATAAAACTTTTGACCCTGGTGTATTTTCTGGGACTTGTCACCTATTTTGTTCATGGAATATTGAACAATTTCTTAGATACCGATAAATCATCGGTGCCCTTCTGGGCATTCACAGCTGCTATCGTAGCGCTCGATATTTACCATAGCAAAGAGGAAAAGGATGCGGAGGCTCCGGCTGATCCAAAACAATAACAACCCCTTATCTGACTTCCTGAACATATAAAATGGCAGCAAAATGACGTAAGCCTGCTCTTTTACAATTTCTATTTAGTGTTTGAGCGAAAACCCAGTGTCTGAATCGAAAAGTTCAGTTTCGAGGCCTGTCTGACTGGCCTGCCAGGCAGGCTTGCGAAGCGACAAAAAGCGGAGTTTACTGGGGTAAATGCGCCGTGCTGAGTTTATCGAAGCAAGCATTTTTGGAGCAAGCGTAACCCTGCCCGACTGCGGCAGCGATTTTTTATAGGAGATAATCTCACAGAAATATTTTAATCAGTAACGGGAATTTGTAAGATGATCCTATGCTATAAAATCGCTGTCCGGTCAGGCGGGCTTTCCGACACAAAGTAATCTGCTGTTGTTAATTTTTTCTATTTATTATGTTGTCTAAATATGTATAATCTTTCCTGCTTAAATGTCATGTCTATTATTATGATAATATCGTAACAATAAGCAGTTAAATTAGCATTTAAATATCATAATTGGGTAGCATTTGTCACCAATAGATTACTTTTGAATTAGTGATTGAATTAGAGTTCTCATAAAAATCAATTTTGCATTTCCCATTGTTCCCTTCAAATGTCATGTCCAAATCAATTGAACCTGATTTATTAGAAATGAATTCTTGTTGATCACTGCTATAGTCACTTACACTCCATCCGTTGCCTTCTGCATAAAACCATGTACTTGATGGTCCAACTCCAGCCTGGCCTGATAAATTTGTCAATATAATCTTTAAATCAGCCTTTTTTCCTAGTTCTGCAGCAAAGGAATAATCTGTTGAGCTGGTAATTGTATCAGAGTCCTGAAGTGAAAGAATATTTACTCCATAAAATCCAGATGAAGGATACTCGATTTTTTGTTTCTCTTCTTTATCGCATCCGTATAAAAATGCTGAAGTAATTAAGATAATGTAAAAAGATAGTTGTCTCATGATATATTTTTATTGTGATTTACTATTGACTACCTACAATTGCAGATAACGAGCCCGTCTGGGATCCGCCACGGCGGACGGCGTCGTTTTAAAAGCCGTTTCCTGTCCTAATAACACCGCCGCTTGATAAAAGAACTGCACTGTCCTAAAACCCCGCTGCCCCTCTGATAGCAAGCCTTTGTAAGCAATTGTTAATTGTGTTTTTCCACCATATTAATAAGTGTTGTGTCCCAGGATTTTTGTTCCGTATATTTCTTATAAGGTTCGACATATTTTTTTGCCATTTCATGCTGCTGATTTAAAAAATAAATGAGGCAAAGATGATAATAAGATTCACCATTATTTTTGTCGATGGTCACGCACTTATTATAACATGAAATGGCTAAATCGTTATAAGCTTTTTGTCCGTCGTCTATCGCAGCCATACCTTGATAAGTCATGCCCAAGTCATTATAATATAAATAAAGTCCATTTGAAATTCTTGCCGTGTCAATTTCTAATAAGTTTTTCAGAGTCGAGTTTACAGTTGATGAGTCAAATTGTGCACAAGAAAATTTGAGGATTTCTGGTCTTATTTTTTCATAGTCAATGTCATTTTTACATGCGGTCAATAAAACTATGATAAGGATGCAAAAAGTCGTTGAATATTTTTTATGTAATGATTCCATTTTTTTATTTAAATAAATGCATAACGGTCGAGGCTATATGCAGTGAGGGATTGCGAGCTGTTTTCCTGTCTGCAGACACCGAAATTTGAGCGGGGCAGAATGCTTGAATTACTACTGAAATCCTTATTGCATATAGCCTTTAGGGGTTCGGTGTTTGTTGTGATATCTTTCAATTTAGTTGTGTCTTTAATTTCGAGTTCAGAACTTATTTTTCTTCATATCTTTTTTGTAGTTTTTAATCACTTTCCCAAACTCTTTATCTTTTTTTCGTCTCTCTTCAATTGTTGATTCAAAATGTGCTTTTTCCCGCTCCATTTTCAGATAGTTTTCAAAGGATTTTTTGTCAATTTCTCCATTTTTAACTGCTTCAATTACGGAACAACCGACTTCATTTATATGTGTACAATCCTTAAATTTGCAATTTAGAGAAAGACGGATAATTCTGTCATAAGTAGTTTCTAATCCGCTTGAAGTATCTGCAATTCCGACTTCTCTCATTCCCGGATTGTCAACAAGAATTCCACCACTTTCAAGAATAATTAATTCCCTATGACTTGTTATGTGTCTTCCTTTATTTGTGCTTTGGCTTATTGAATCCGTTCTCATTAAAGTTTTCCCTGAGAGATTGTTCAATAATGTTGACTTCCCCACTCCTGAAGAACCAAGCATACAATAGGTTTTACCTTTCTCAATATTCATTTTAAGTATACCGTATCCATCCTGAGTTTCGTTACTAATTGCATAAACTACAATGTTTTTTATTCGTTGTTTAATACTGTCAGAAATTTCAGTAACCTTTTGTTCATTTATTAAATCAGTTTTTGTCAATACAATTATTGGTTTTACTTTAGATGAATAACAAATTGTCAGGTATCTCTCAAGTCTGTTGATATTGAAGTCTCTGTCAATAGCTTGAATCAGAAATGCATAATCAATATTTGTTGCTATTATTTGTATCTCTCCGAATTGACCAACGGCTTGTCTTGTAATCATTGATAGTCGCGGAAGTGTTTGATGGATTACCGAAAATCCAGCATCATACGTTGTCAATGCAACCCAATCGCCAACCGCAGGGAAATCTATACGGCTTTTTGCTGAAAACCGTAAATTTCCTGTTATTTCGGCTTCATATTCACCGTTTTCGGTTTTTACAATATATCTTTCCTTATGTTCCGCAACGACTCTTCCAATCTCAAAGTCAGAAAGGTTATTCTCAACTCTTAATTTTTGGAGTTCGTCATTGTATCCAAAATCTTCTAATTTCATAACTTCTGCAATGTTTTTCTTTTTTCACACTGACCGCTAAAGGATTGGCTCTTTAAATATTTCAAAATTACAAATTTATTTTATAGAAGCAAATAAGCGGGTGTAATTTTTCCAGCGGGTGAAAGTCCCTTCCTTAGGCTCTCACTAAAGGCTTAGCCGGTAGGGCAGCCTGCTCGTTTATGCGTTTGTGCTACTTAATTGTTCACCCTATCACAAGCTACCTTCTACAGTTTAATCAATTTTAATGGAGGCTGTTCATTATTTTTTAGCCGAATAAAGTACAGCCCATTTGGTAAATCCGCAACACTAAGGCTTGTTGCTCCTGATACATCCATTACTTTTGTTAAACATCCGGTTGCGCTATAAATTTGAATTTCTTCCTGTACAGGGTATTTCGCAAATATAATAGTAATAGTTTCCGATGCAGGGTTTGGAAATATACTCCAGAATAATTCCTGATCTCTTACCTCAATACCAACAACTCCACAATCATATTGCAGAACGTAAGAAGTAGTGTCTAAAGGACAATTAGAGTTGGGGTTAATGACTTTACATTCGTATTTTCCTTCTGTAGATATAAACAATGTGTCTTCATTGGTCATAAATGATAAAAGCGTATCATTTTTAAACCATAGAATATTTTCTGAACCGGATAAGAAACCGTTTATATGTAATACGGCAAATGGCACAGTATCACCTATGCAAGGGTCACCCAATGCATCAAAGTAATAACCGGGCCATACAGCACTTTCTGTATATAATTCTGATAATTCAGAACAACCATTAACGGTAGAAATAACGGAAAATCCCGAAATATTATATTGAAAATAATCTGGTAAATATTGATTGGTTTCAGGTAAAGGAACGCCATAAGCAAACCATTGATAGGAATCTGCTGCTTGTGTCCAAAGTGTATCATAATTGCACAACCAGGGAAGTGTTGTATAAATGGTTGGTGAATGGCTGCAGAATTGAATAATAGTATCCGCAAGGCTGGTGTGCAACCCTTGCAAATCGCAATTTGTTGTCGTTAATGAAACCGTGTATGTTCCGTTCGTTACATAGGAATGAGTTGGATTTGTTGTGGAAGAAGTATTGCCATCTCCAAAATCCCAAAAATATGTTTGCAGAACGCCTTGGTTCATTGGGCTAAAAATTACTTCATTAATACCAGAACCTATCTGATAGCTAAAGTTAGCTATGGGTAGTCTCTTAAAATCCCATAATTGTAAACTGTCGAACACTTGTGTTTTTACTGCATTTTTTATAATGGAAGCATCGCTTGCATTTAATCCGAAATTATAAGTAATCAATGTGGGGTCTTTTTTAAAAAGGGTTGCATAAAAGCAACATGCAGCAGCATAAGAACCCGCTACTGAAGGGTGACTTTCGTCTGCCTGGTACAATTCAATGCTGGGATAATTTTGTCGCAGGTAATTCCACACAACTGAAACAGGAGATACTTCTCCATTAATAAAAGCCGTGAGGTTTAAATACCGGTTCCTTATGGTCGTGTCCATACCTTGATAAGTACACATTACGGGGAAGGTAGCGCAATTTGATGCATCTCCGTTTTTTCTTCCCCAGGTCATATAGGGCATTGTTACTGCACATGGATTATATTGTTTTATCAGGTTATTTAAAGCGGAGCCACCACTGTTAAATTGACTGTAAAACGTAATAGGCTCCTGGCTTTGTCCCTGAATAACTGCATAATCCCAACCACCAGTCATTATTTTAGTTTGACTGGTAACATCAAGGCTATGATCTATTAATTGATATCCTCCGGGAGTATAACTATCAAAAACCAACGTATCTCCGGCTGACAAGGCAACGTCATGCACAATTTGCGGTAAATTATTAACCCCGGTATAACTGTTCCCAAGGAACAGCACTTTATAACTGAGTTGAGCTTTTAATTCATATCCTGAAATACAGAAGAATGAATTAAACAAAACGATAATTAAATGATTTATTTTATTGATGGTTGAATATTTTCGCATTTGAAGGTTTCTAAGAATTTATCACGTATATGAATTACCGATTGCGATCCGGCTGCTGCGCTATAAGTATTTCAAAATTACGAATTTATTTTATAGAAACAAACAATCCGGTGTGATTTTTCCAGAGGGTGAAAGTTATGCCCTTCGACTGTTATAGTTATAGAAGCTCTAAGGCGGGATGCTGATTACGGGGAAATTGCTCCATTTGCCAGTGGGCGGAAACTGCTGTCTGCTGAAGCGGATTGCTGGTAGGGCAGCCTGCTCGATGATTGGCTGGCATTATTTTATTCTCTTTCCGATATAAAACATATAGCCATAGTACGCTTTGTATTTGTTATGGGCACCTCTAAAAACTTCAAATTTCTTTGTTCGTCTTCGTTCTTCAAATCCTTGCGTCCGGCAGGCTCAGCACAGGCATATACGCTATGTACACTGCGGTTTTCAGAACTTCGACTGCCTCGAACTTTTTTGTTTCTATAGGCGTCCGATCCAGGTTTTTAGAGATGCCCTTATATAATTCTGCTTCATATCGCTGGTATCGATTGTTACTATAGCCTATCGAATTGGCGGTTGCTCTTCGGTGGCGCTTATACTATTATACTTCCTACGAAGAACAAAGGTTTCAATATGCTCGACACTGTCATAAAAAGCACTGTACTGCAACTGACAGCAACCGCCTGATAGACCAAAAAGCCCGATAAACATTAGGATTTATCGGGCTTTTTGCTCCGCCGCGGCGGAAGGGCTTTTCGGCTATCACTCTATGTGTTTAAATTTATCATCCTACTTTTTCTAGCAGCCATTCAAATACATTTTTATGAATTATTCCTGCTCTGTTTTGAGTAAAAGACTCAGTCGAAAGCAAATATTTCGGATAATTGTCTTTTACTTTTTCTAAGGGTGCAAATTCACGTTTTTCGGTTTCAGGATTTGAAATCTCCCAAGCAACTTGATAATATTCAATGTCTCCATTACGATTCTTTACAATAAAATCAATTTCTGCATCTCTAAGTGTTCCTGTCCAAATTTTATATCCTCTCCTTAGAAGTTCAAGATATACTACATTTTCAAGAATATGACCTCTGTTTGATATTCTTTCTCGTCCGACAAGTACATTCAGCAATCCTAAATCTACGAGATAATATTTTTCTTGAGTGGCAAGTTGTTTTTTCCCTTTTATATCAAAACGATGCACACAATAGAAAACAAAACTTTCAACTAAATAAAGTATAAATTTATCTACCGTTGCATGATGAACACTCTGTCCGTCAACTTTTAAAGCTTTTGATATACTACTAGGTGACATTTGGCTACCGATATTCGATGCGACAAATTTTATAACGTTATTAAATGCTCGTTTATCATTTATTTTATTTCTTTGCATAATATCTTTTTCAATAATTGTCGCATATAAAGCTTCAAGATATTCGTAAATTTTATCAAAACCGTCTTCACGTAGTTCAACTCCTTTGGGTAAAGATGTTTCATTTACAAAATCGTAAAATAATGCGTCATAATTTAGGTATTTATTATTATAATCAATACCTCTAAATTTCAGATATTCAGCAAATGAAAATGGTAAAATAGAAATATCAATATATCTACCACTCAGCAAAGTAGCCAATTCACTCGATAAAAGGTTGGCATTTGAACCTGTGATATAAACATCAATATTTTCTGTGGCATAAAGCCCATCAACTAATTTCTCAAAATCCGGAATATTCTGAATTTCATCAAGAAATATATAGTTTTCTTTTTCTATAACTATTTTTGATTTTATCTCAAAATAGATGTCATCCCACTTTTTATTTAGATAATTCTCAGGTAATTCATAATTATATAACTGAGTCTGTTCGGGTTTTACACCATTAGAAATCAAACGATTTTTGAACATCGTTAATAGTGTGGATTTTCCTGAACGGCGTAATCCAGTCACTACTTTGATAATGTCTTTATCCTTGTACGATAATAATTTATCTATATATTCTTTTCTTTCTATTAAATCTTTCATAGTACAAAGATAATTAAATTATCAAAACCATCAAAAATTGCAAGTTTTGATAATATATGACACTTTGTCGGGTAACTCAGGCTGATTACTCCGCCCTTGTCCCCTAAGAACCGTACTTGAACCTTTCAATTCATACGGCTCAGGCTCTCTATAGGCGGATTAAACCACCCGGCAATATACAAAAAAATTCAGTGAATACGTCAGCGGTATTTTCTTTTTAAGAAATAAGCAACACCCGCCAAACGTAAAAATCCCGTTCTACATCCGGTTTCTTGAAAAGTTTGGTGTGGACATAATGCTGTGCCCCGCTTGTAACGATCAGGTGCTGCTGCATGGCGGGATATCTTTGATGACACGCTGAATGTCGCAATACAGTCTCCCGCTTGTAGCAGCACAAAGTTATGCACTGCGTTCATTGTTTTATAAATTTAATCACTTCAATTCTTTTATCGGTTTTAACTTTCACAAAATATATTCCGTTGGCTAAATCACCAATATTTACAAGTGTTTTTTTATTATTTACTTTTTGTTTTAAAATTTTCTGTCCGTTTATATTATATATATTTAGCTCACTGTAGCCTAAACTTGAAGGTTTTTCTATGATTATATAAGAAGAGGATGGATTGGGATAAATAGAAATATCGCCTTTTTCAATTATTTCCTGCATACCTGTAATTAGAGATAATGGACGCTTCCAGATGCTACTACCGTGAGTACCGCAATACATTACACTATCTGTTGCAGCCAAACAGATAATACTCTTATTTAATAAGCCGTCATTAAAATCGCACCATGTCTCTCCATAATCCGTTGTTGAATAAATACCGCCATATCGCGCGGCTGTATAAATTACATTATTATATCTGACAAAAGTAGCAAAATGCAATCCCAACAGTCCATTGTCTTTAAGGAGCCATGTTTCGCCATTATCCGATGAAACGTAGACGTGACCTGTACAATATATACCTGTAAATAAATGTTCATCATATTTTTTAATGGTGAGCACATTGGTACTGCTTAACCCATTATTTTTTTGCGACCAATTTAAGCAAAAATCATCGGAACGGTAGATTCCATTATCCGTTGCTACATAAACAAATGGGCTGTCAATTTCAATGGCTTTAATATTCGTGGTTGTGACAAATTGATCAAAATCCGACAAATTCCATTGCAAGCAATTATCATTGGATATGAATATTTTGCCTGAGGAAGTACCTGCAAAAAAAATGTTTCCATAATTTGCCAGTGACAAAATATTAAAATCATACATATTAGTTATGCCATTATTCAAGGGAATCCAGTTGCCCGAACCGGAACTTTTATAGAATATGCCAGTATTGGTACCTGCATACAAACCTGAATTTTTCATTAAATAACAATTAATATTTGTAAAGATTCCTGAGGAAATCATTGTCCATGTATTTCCATTATTGTTTGTTAATAAAACATGTCCGTTGATGTCGTTGGCATATATACTGTCTGCAGCTGATATGACAGAGTTAATATAGGAAGATTTCAGCCCATTATTTGCCTGATGCCAGATATATGTATTGGTATCGGCTTTATAAACACCGCTTTTAACAGTACCTAATAATACATCGTTACCAAGAATAATCATGCTGTAGATATCAAAGTCTCCAAGCCCGGTGTTGTGAGAAGTCCATGTTATACCATTGTCAGTTGTCACGCTGAAACCCTGTGTAGTAGCAACAAAGATTTTTGAACCAATTAATCCAATTGAAGTAACAGGAAGGTTGATGCCGGTTAAAGATGTCCAAATGTTTCCACCGTCATGTGAAGTGTAAATACCACTATTCAAACCGGCGTATATAGTAGAATCCTTTCCAATAACACAACCTACATTTTGCCCGGCAAATCCGCAGGATGTCCATAACAAATTATTTGTTTCTGTCTTACATACTCCTCCTCCTATAGTTCCTGCGAATATTGTATTATTTAAAATCCAGAGGGAATAGACATATAGATTTGTTAAACCAGTTGATGATTCATTCCAGTTTGTTCCGTCATTATAGGAAACAAAGAACCCACCCTCAGTTCCGGCATATATACAAGTGTCATTTGTAGCCAGGCAGTTTACTTTAAGATTTGACAGACCGGTATTGACAGTAGTCCATGTTATTCCGTAATCCGAAGATCTTAAAATCCCGCCTTCATAGGTTCCTGCAAACAAAATATTATTCCTGATTGTTAAAGTTGTGATGTAGGGAAAATTCATATTCCCATTTATGGATTGCCAGTGTTCACCATTATCGGCTGATTTATATACACCTCCGCCAAAAGTACCTGCAAAAATCAAAGAGTCATTTGATGCAAAACTGATAAATCTGCCACCTTCAGGACCATTTGTTTGCTGCCATTGGGCATTTGTATTGAAAACAATACAAATAATTCCAATTAAAAGAAAAATTTGTTTTTTCATATCTCCTTTTATGTAATGGTTAATATTTGCAGTATCATTTTTCTGTCGGGTAACTCAGGCTGATTACTCCGCCCTTGTCCCCTAAGAACCGTACTTGAACCTTTCAATTCATACGGCTCAGGCTCTCTATAGGCGGATTAAACCACCCGGCAATATACAAAAAAATTCAGTGAATACGTCAGCGGTATTTTCTTTTTAAGAAATAAGCAACACCCGCCAAACGTAAAAATCCCTTTCTACATCCGGTTTCTTGAAAAGTTTGGTGTGGACATTATGCTGTGCCCTGCTTGCAAGAAAGCTAAGTTACAGCTTGTCGGGGCGGTGTTCCCCAACATCAGGGGAAACCCGAAAATTAAACGCTTTGAAGCTTTATGATAATAATGTGCTTTGCTCCTTTGGAGCGAAACGCTATCATATTGCCCTCTCCCGCCAAATTGACCTTAAATCCCAAAAACATTAATATTTCACCAACAATAAAATCGTGCTCCAATGAAAAAGCAACACATAATTTTAGCAAAACGGAATTTTTATATGTATCTCTGTATAGCCCAAATCTCAAAAACATCGCTACTTTTTCCCCTAAGGTGAAAGTTCTGCTAACGGTGTCGCTGAATCCGCCAGTTGGCGGAATAGACCAAAAAGCCCGATAAACATTAGGATTTATCGGGCTTTTTGTTTGGGGCTTTTCGGCTATCACTCTATGTGTTATGCATTCGTGCTTTCTTTCGTGCCATTTCTATTTCAACTTGATAACTACTTTCCCTTTTGAACGTCCTGCTTCCACATAAGCTAATGCTTCGTTTGTTTGTTCAAATGAAAACACTCTGTCCATTACAGGTTTTATGACACCATCATTTATAAGTGTAGTAATTTCTGTCAACTGATTTCCATTTGCTCTCATAAAAAGAAATGAATAGTTTACTCCAAGTCTTCTTGCATTATTTTTAATTCCGAAACTTAACATTTTCATAATTAGTTTCACAAACCAAGGTAAACCAATGTCATTTGCAAAGTCTGTATCCGGTGGACCAGAAATAGAAATAACTTTTCCATTTGGTTTTAATATTCGTAGCGACTTTTCAAGTGTCTTACCATCCTGACTGTTTAACACCAGATCGTAATCTTTTAGTATAGTTTCAAAATCTTCATTTTTATAGTCAATCACAATGTCTGCCCCCAAACTTTTTACTAATTCAATGTTTGTTGAACTTACCGTTGTTGCTACTGTCGCACCCAAATGTTTCGCCAACTGAATTGCAAATGTACCTACACCTCCAGAACCTGCCTGAATTAAAATCTTTTGTCCTTTCTTCAGATGTGCCGTTTCTATCAGTGCTTGCCAAGCTGTCAAACCAACTAATGGAATAGAGGCTGCTTCTTCCATTGATAGATTTTTTGGTTTAAGTGCTGCATCATTCTCATTTATTGAAATGTATTCTGCAAAAGTTCCTATTCTGTGGTCAGCAGGTCTTGCATAAATTTCATCTCCAACTTTAAATTTGCTAACTTGTGAACCTACTTTTGTTATAACACCTGCAACATCGTGTCCCAAAGTAAATGGTGTTTTGTATGGCAGAAAGATTTTAAATTCTCCATTTCTGATTTTTGCATCAAGAAGATTTACGCCTGTCGCATAAACTTGAACCAAAACATCATTTTCTTTCACAATTGGTTCTGCTGTTTCTGAAAGATGCAATCTCTCTTTTTTACCGTATCGTTTAACTGTAAATGATTTCATATTTAATTTTTTAAGTCGGTTTGAAGTTCGTGGTTTCTCCAGCATGACGCATAACGGTCGGGGCTTTCTGCTGTGCGCTTCCCTGCATTGTCTTAAAAGCCGAACTTTTTCTGTCCACAACTTACATGTCTACGAAGCCAGATGCGCATTGCAGAAAACCCTTAGGCACAGGTTCTATTTTCTTATCATAACAACTATTTTTTGTCTTTGTTGCCCGCAGGTTATGTGAAATTTATAGTGTCCACTACTTGGAGGCATTGTTTTACTTACAAAATAAAACTCAAACTCTGTCCGGTCCGCAAGATAATTGTATTTTGTTGATGTCCTTGGTAGCTTGGATTTTTCTATTGTGTCTATAGTTGGGATAATGTTAATGCTAATTTTATGTTTGTAATATACAATTTTCTCATTACATATTAGCTTGTCAATATAGTCAATTGCCTTTGAAATAGTATCTTTTATTGATTTGTCAATGTGTCCTTTTATCGTAATTCCAATTAAAGGATTTTCGTTAAATAGATTCAATGCCGTGTCAATATTTACAGTTTTTATGGAGTCAATGTGAACTCTTTTGTCAATTATGCATTTTTTATGAGTTTGAATTTCCTTAGAGTCATTTCTATGATTTGTCATTGTTGTCTGTTTATAACAACCTGTCAAGGACGCTAAAAATAGAATGGTCAATATTTGTATTGTCGATATTTTCATAAACTTGTGCCTAACAATTGTGATATTACATTCCGTTTATTTTAGCTTTATCTTTGTAATTATTATTATCTCTCTTTGCATTTATAATTATTTGTAGATTAGTGTTTTATTCATATTAAAGCCGTTTATAATCGTTTATAAACGATTGTATATAAATAAATTTTTTTTAATGATTCGCACAAATATATAAATAAATAAATGAAAAATAAAGTTTTTAAACATATTTTTGGGGTTGTTGTTCAGCATTTTGTTTCAGCCTTAAAAACATCAAACCCCGCCTGACTATACAGCCAGACAGGGTTTGAACTATAAACGCACAAGGCGCTTTTTAATACAGGTTAATGGAAACTACCGCTTCAGTATCATCTTCCCGGTGTATACGCCATCGTCGGTGACCATCCGGTAAAAATACACGCCTGATGAAAGAGATTGCCCGTCAAATTCAGATTTGTACTCCTGATTTTTCCTGGCTTCTCCATCAAACAATGTGGTGATCACTTTACCCGAAAGATCATAAACATCAAGTACCACCTTGCTGTCTTCCGGCAGGGTGAACACAATATGGGTCGCGCCGCTGAAGGGGTTCGGATAATTCCGGACCATAACATCTGACAAGGGTTCCTCCGCCCCTGCCAATGATTTCAGGCCAGGGCAGGTACCGCAATTCGTATTCAAAGCCCAGTAATTGTTCTTTCCGGATTTTATCTGTTTGGCAAAAAACATACCTGCAAACAATCCTGCATCGTCCCGGTTAGGACGTGAATCATCAACAGTCAATGTAAAGTCCAGGTCGGTTCCTTTGGTGTTGAACAGGCAGACGATACCATTGACCACGTTACTGGCTCTGAAATGCACGTCTTTCTGAACATAAAACCATAAAGGAACATTGTCCGGGTTGATTTTGACCTTTTTCTCGGTTTCCAGCCCCTCTTTGATCCTGACTTTTGTGCAGGGTGCAAATTTTATGGTGGAACCTTCTTTAAAAACAACCTTCCTGACAATGTCGATCTCCGTCTGGGTAAAGGTAACAGTTGCTCTCTTGCCAACGATCACTTCTTTATAAGATGATCCCGTCAGGGTGACTTTGGCGTTATCCGGTACATGAACCGTGATTGTTCCCGTACTCTGGAGCAGTTCAAAAGCGGGCAGCGCCGCGGTAGCCGGATCATAAATACGGTTGGTTACCGCGCTTGTTCCATCAACCGTGATGATGTCGCTTTTGGCAAATGTACCCGGCGCCGTTACAGAGGAATGATCCTTCACTTCAATCTTGCCGCCGACTTTCCTTACTCCTGCGCCACCACTGGTTAACGTTGTTGCTTTCATCTGTACAAGATCTTTGGCGAGCATCACATAACCTGCAGCTACGGTGATTGTCTGAACCTGGTCTGGAGCTGCATTGCCGCAGTAATCTTCCAGATGCCATGTCCGTTCAATGACCGTGGCGCCATAGCACGAGCCCGAAACAATATTATCCACATAAGCAGCCTCGATTCCTGGTGAACAGTTGTCGTACTCATCCGTAACATCGCCGGTATTGGCAACCGATACATCGTAAGTATCATAGTCGTCGGCGGTGTACGTGAAATCAGGCGGGGCTGTGAAAACCGGCGCCATATGATCAAGTACCGTGATGGTCTGTAACTGGTCAACCGCCTGGTTGCCGTTTACATCAACCAGCGACCAGGTACGTAAAATAACGTAGGAACCCGCACATGGCCCGGCTACAGGCATATCAGCGTAAGTTGCCTGTGGAATCTGGCAATTATCCCATTCATCCGTCACGTCACCGGTATTTCCAACCGAGATATCATACTGGCATAATGAATCTGTATAAATGGTGATGTCTGCGGGGGCCGTAAATACAGGGGGAATATTGTCAACAACTGTAACAACAGCAATACATTGCGATTCATTATTATGAATGTCTGTTATGGTAAGTGTTACCGGATTGTCCCCGACATTAGTGCAATCAAAGGTATTGGGGAAAACCGTCATACTTTCTATGCCACAGTTATCCCAGGAATCAAAGTCAACATCAGCGGGGGCTATCGAAGCATTACCCGTCGAATCAAGCTGAACAGTGATATTCCTGCATACCGCATTAGGAGGTTCATTGTCATTTACTGTTACTACAAAGCTGCACGTTTCGATTTCGCAGTCGTTTGCCGCTGTGACATATACGGTAGTGGAACCTACCGGAAAAAAGTAGGGAGAACTGACAGGGTTCATTTCTGCCATGTAGGTCACATCAGGCTCCGGAGTGCCCTCAACGGTAGCAGCAAAACTGACCAGGGCCCCGCAAACACCCGGGGCATTGTCTTCTTCAATAGCATCAGGACAGGTCAGAACCAAATCGGACTGTACGGTCAGCACAAAAATGGCCTGGTCACCCATCACATCACCGGCATCAGGAATACCGTTAACATTTACGTCATAGTAAGGTGTTGCAGTAACCGAGACCGTTTGTGCCATACCGGTATGGTTCTCGAGCATGATGGTCTGTGATCCGATTAATTGTGCCTGGGCAAAAGGAACATCGGTAACGCCTGTCGGAATACCCGGTAGAGAAGAAACGCATACCCCATGAATCATCAGCGGGCCGCAGGCGCCGGCCGGAGCGGATAGTAAAACCGGATTACTGCCGGTCAACCACTGCCCGCTGCAGATGGTCAGCTCATATTGCGGGTCTCCGCTAGTTATCAGCTGACTGTATCCAAAAGTAGACACGGTACCGGCAACCACAGGCACAGGGCAAACCGTCAGCACAAAGGTTACCGGATCGCCGGCCACATCACCGGCGTCAAAAATTCCGTTTACATTAACATCATAATAAGGAGTTGCAGTAAACGTAATAGTCTGCAACAAGCCCGTATGGTTTTCCGGTGTGATGGTCTGTGGACCGGCTGACTGGGCATAGGCAAATGGAACATCAACAACACCCGAGGGAATGTTGGGCAGGGTTGAGGTACAAACCCCATGCAGCATCAGCGGGCCGCAGACGCCGGCCGGGGCGGAAAGTAATACCGGATTACTGCCGGTTAACCACTGTCCGCTACAGATGGTCAGGTTATATTGCGGGTCACCGGTGGTCACCAACTGACTGTAACCCAAAGCCGTCAGGGTAGCAGCAACCACAGGAACCGGGCCGACCGTCAGCACAAAGGTAGCCGGATCACCGGCCAGATCGCCGGCATCAAGAATTCCGTTCACATTGGCATCATAATAAGGAGTAGCTGTAAAAGTAAGAGTCTGCAATAAGCCGGTATGGTTTTCAGGAGTGATAGTCTGCGGACCGGCTGACAGGGCATAAGCAAAAGGAACATCAACAACACCCGATGGAATGTTGGGCAGTGTTGAGGTACAAACGCCATGAAGCATCAGCGGGCCGTACAAGGTTTCCGGCGGTGATATCAATGCAGGGACACCGCAGGTCACCGCCTGTCCGCTGCAGATGGAATGATGATAAGGCGGAGCGCCGGAGGTCATCACCTGGCTGTATCCATAAGCTGTCACAGTTGCCTGAACAACAGGCTTTGCCTGCATCATTAAAGCAATACCGAAACTTTCGCCAGGGGTATAGGAAGATGACAAGGTAAACAATTCAGCACCGGAAACCGGCGCAATTGTTTTGGTGGTTGAATTGGTATTTATACTATAAAGCATAAAAACCATTAAAAGAAGTACCATGCTAAAATACTTCCTCATGTTCAAGAGTTTTTTTTCTTTCATAATTATAAATTTTAGTGAATACGGAAAATGGGACAACATCATTATTTTATAATATTTTATAATCGTTTATTTACAATAAATTGTATTTTAACTGTTTGAATATATTTTAAGATTAAAATATATAAAGATATAACAATGAAGTGAAAAAGTCAAACATTTTAACATTTTTTACAACATGTGCATATATGGTTTAAACTATTTATAATATGGCATTTATGTATGTTTTTTGTAGTAAGTAATACTTCTGTGATAAATTGACGCAATAACAGCATCTATGCTGTTTACACATCAGGATTGATGTCCGTTGAAAACAGATGGAAATTTGGAAAGCTATAAACAAACCTTATTGCATAAATAAAGCGTACCCAAAAACAATACGATTACTGTATAACTTTTCGGGAGTAACGTAGTAATTTCCTCAGTCCGCCATGGCGGAACGCAGATTAACGAAGATTATGCAAGCCCCCCCCCTATCATAAGGTCAGCAAATGATCTTTTACATCCTGTATCAGCCACAAGGGCGTGGATGTGGCGCCGCAGATACCCACCGTCTGATTTGTGCCAAACCATTCCTTCCTAATTTCCTGAACAGCGCTGATGAAATGGATATTTGAATTTTCCTGGGCACAGATTTCGTAAAGCTGTTTCCCATTTGAAGAGTTGGCTCCTGCGACAAACAATATACCATCAAAACGCCTGCAAAACTCACGCAGCTCCTGTTCGCGGTTCGAAACCTGCCTGCAGATGGAATCTTCCACTTTTACATCAATCCCGTGTTCTTTCAGGCGTTCAATTATGTTGTAAAATTGCTTCAGACTTTTGGTGGTCTGGCTATACAAGGTAATTTTCCCCGGAATTTTTTCCAGGTACAGATCTTCATATTTTTCAAAAACCACTGCCGAATTTTTTATTTTTCCGTTCAGTCCGATAATTTCCGGGTGGTTGGGAAGTCCGAAAATATATATGACCTCATGGTTCAGATAGGATCTGAAAATCTTCTCCTGAAGTTTCAAAATGATCGGACACGAAGCATCAATGACACTGAGGTTATTTCTTACGGCTGTCGCATAGCTTTCAGGGGGTTCGCCATGGGCTCTGAATAAAACGGTTTTATTCTTTAATGTGTCAAATTCCTCATGATTGATGATTTTCATCCCCCGGCCAACCAGTCGCTGAATTTCCTGATCGTTGTGTACAATCTCGCCGAGACAAAACAATTCATCGCCACTTTCGAGAACTTCCTCGGCTTTTTTTATGGCATTTTTTACACCGAAGCAAAAACCGGAATTAGGCTCAATTTCAACGTGCAGATTCAACATAGCTCTTTGAGTTACCTCACAAAGGTAAAACTATTTAAATTAAGGCAATCAGAACCTATACTCTTTGTCAACGGTTATAGATAAAAATAAATTGATAATTATCATCCCGTTATCGCCACAATAGCTATACCCGTAAACAAATGAATCAAATTCAGACAACCTTAATCCTTTGGCTGCCGGTGGAAATATGCTTATAAAACGATAATGAAAATATTCTCGCCGGGATTTCGGTATTATTGTCAGTTTTTATATCTTGGTACAAAAATTGAAAAACCTGTTTCTGCAGAAAAAAACTGTCAATGGATTACAAAGATTATTATAAGGTTTTAGGAGTCAGCAAAACGGCTACACAGGATGAGATCAAAAAGGCGTACCGTAAACTTGCCGTAAAATATCATCCCGACAAAAACAAAGGCAACAAACAGGCTGAAGAAAAGTTTAAAGAAGTTGCCGAAGCCAATGACGTGCTCGGTGATCCCGAAAAACGCAGAAAATACGATGAGCTGGGCAGCAACTGGAAGCAATACCAGAATCAGAATTATTCGCAACAACATCCCGGAGGCTATTCTAAAACCTATTACAACAGAGGAGGTGACGGGCAGGGATTTTCAGGCGACTTCAGCGACCTGTTCGGACAAGGAGGCGGTTTTTCCGACTTTTTCAATATGTTTTTCGGGAGACGTTCTGAAGAGGCATTTTCCGGACAGCCGCAAAAGGGCGCCAATTTGCAGACTCATTTGCCCCTGACACTGGAAGAAGCTTTCAGTGGAACCAGCAAAATCATTAACCTTGGGGATGAAAAAATTCGTCTGAAGATTAAGCCTGGCATAACCGACGGGCAGAAACTGAAAATCTCAGGAAAAGGCAAAAAAGGCCAGCGCAATGCTGCGCCCGGCGATTTGTATGTGATCATTGCATTGGATCCCCACCCTGTTTTTACACTTAAAGGAAACGACCTGCATTGCAGTATGCCGCTGAGTATCAGCACGGCTGTTCTGGGAGGAACATTGGAAGTTCCTGCGCTGAAAGGCCCTGTAAAAATGACCATACCTCCCGAAACAGAGAACGGTAAAACGTTCCGGCTGAAAGGTATGGGCATGCCCGATTATGACCATCCAGCAGTAAAAGGCGACCTGTATGTCACCGTTTACATTGCGGTACCCAAAAATGCATCCGCTGAAGAAAAGGAGTTGTATAAGAAACTGGCTGCGCTGAGAAAATAATTCCGGAAGATAATTACGTTGGAAAACCTCAAAAAATAATGGGAATAATTTTCATTAATTGGTTAAAACAATTTCCCATTCACCGGGCTCATTAATAATTACCTCCAGAACCGGGTTTATATCCGCAGTTTTCAGTTTGTTTTTGGCTGTATAACTGATCTTTATTAATACAGGAAAAATGACCTGAGAATACACAAAGGTATTTCCGATGGCTTGGTATGAGCCATTATCGGCATGAAAAGTAATTTCGGAAATGTCTGAATTTGTCATACCCATTTGCTGCAATTTCAAGGATACTTTATTGCCATCCCGCGCCCTTGTGATAGAATACTTATCCAGGTCCCGGGCAATATAAACTTTGTATGGATAAGGATTGATCTTTTTAATAAATTTATCATTTTCCCAAATTCCGGTTAACACACTGTCAGCGCCATTTTTTTTAAATTTATAAGTACCCTCGCCGTTTTTCATGCCATTACTCCAATAGCCATTGTATGTGTCACCGTTCGCCCAGGTATACATTCCGTTTCCATTCGGAAAACCGTTTTTAAAACGGCCTTCATATTTATCAATACCCTGCGCAATACCCTTTCCGTTAGCTAAGCCATTTTTACATTTGCCCTGATATTTCCCTGAAATATCAGGTTTCAGGACTTTACAACTATCTTGTGAATATGATTTAACTATACCTGATAAAAAAAGTATGATTAATAGCGGGGCAAGTTTGTTTTTAATAACCATCTGTTTTTAGTTTTCAGTAAAAAAGCCTGGCCGTCTGATAAAAAACCATCTTTCTTATTCAAAGATACAGATTTTCAGCCTCGGATACATCATCCGACTTCAATTTTTTTACTGGATTTCATGTATTTGCGATTTCGTTTCACAAATGAAAACTGTGAGATAAGAATTAATAGCTCACAATTATACAATGGCGCCAGATTCCAGACAACAAATTGATATTTGTTTATGTCAGGTATATTACTACAACTATTAAATTACATCTATACACGTAATTTCCCGATCTCCATTTCTTTGTATTACCCACCTATTCAAGTTTTTACGCTATATCTTTTTTGCATTTTTCGCATTTTATAAATTAATTAACTACAAAATCTAAATATAATTTGAAATTAAATATTAATTAGTATCTGTCTATAAAGTCAGCGTTTGAACCAGAATATTCGGGTTCGAGGCCTGTCTGACTGGCTCAGCCAGGCAGGCTTTCGTAGTCTTGAAAATCAAGGAGTACGCCAACTGGCGGACGACTGTTTTCAAGACAAGAGTAACCCTTCCTGACTGGCGTCATTCAGGAAGGGAAGAAATCGGACCTTATAGACGAACTCCAATTAATGAAAAACAATTTTCTTCTATTTGTATTATGACCCGTTTGAGAATAAATTGCTGATTAAAGGATATATTTTTTAGTATTTTTGCCTGTAAAAAAACTGTTTCTCACAGACCAGAAGTTGCATAGATTTACAATGATACACCTCTTCGGCTCAGGTTTCTGCCCAAGCAGTAACTATTACTGCAAGCTTAGCCTGCTTTTATAAACTGGCGGATGCAAAACCTCCGTACAACAAGGAGAAAACTAAAGTCTGCAATCGTTACTTTAATTTATAACCGAATAAAAATCCTATAGTACAATAGCCAACACTTATTTTATCAGTTAGACCTTCTATAAATGGAGATGGAAAGGAAACAAGTTTATTGAATACATGATTGTATTCAATCTCAACACCTAATTGAAAATTTTTTATACTGTAATGAGTTCCGGCCACTAAATCCAGGCCGTAAAGAGATTTATTTAATCCTTCCTTTAAGGGATAAATAAGTTGTTGATCGTCCCTATAATGTATCAAATAATCTAATCTTGGACCGATACCAATAAAAGGTGAAATTTTCTTACTGTCAATAAATTTAAAATAAAACCTTGAGTTCAATGTTAAATAGTTTAAGGATGTTTTTGTATATACTCGTAATACGTGACCATCAAAATTAGTATTTATATATCCTTTACCTCCAATATTAATAAAGCCAAAATTTGAACTCAAATAAAAAAATTTTTTCTGTAAGTAATCTATCTTAAAAGATGCTGCTATCCCGGTATAAATTTCATCAAAATTTATTTGCCTATTATAATTTGCTGAAAAGTGCATTTTGGAAAATGCAGGTCCGATTTTAATATTAAGAGTTTGCGCATTTAATGTGTTTATTCCCAAAAAAAATAGTATCAAAACTTTATTTTTCATAATCCTCAATTATTGCTATTTGATATCTTACCATAAACCTATTTACAATAACTCACAAACATCTAAACCGTTGTTGATACTTCAGCAAATATAAAAATTATCAACGAACAAAATTCTAATAAACTTATAAATCATCTGCATAATTTGAATTGTGCAACTTTACTTTTTTCTTAAATTTGCATAAATAATAACAACAAAACAAGCATGAAAATAGCTATCATCGGCGGATCCGGGCTTGAAAAACTCGACATTTTTAAAAACCCTGTGGAACATGATATCCAGACCCCTTATGGAACTCATAGCTCCCCGCTGGTTGAAGGAACCATCGGCGATGTGCCGGTTGTATTTTTATCGAGGCATGGCAAGGAACACACCATCCCCCCCACCCACGTGAACAACCGGGCCAACATACACGCCCTTAAACATCTTGGCTGTACCCACATCCTTGCCACCACAGCCTGCGGCAGCCTGCGCCAGGAAATCGGAAGGGGCGACATGGTGGTGCTTGACCAGTTCATTGACTTTACGCGTTTTCGTAAAAATACTTTTTATGAAACCTTTGACCCCCATACACCCGTCCATACCGGCATGGCTCAACCTTTTTCGGAAGAGCTCCGGAAAATAATAATTGATGAAGCTGATTCGCTAAAACTTGGTTTTCATAAAAAAGGCACGGTAATTACCATAGAAGGCCCGCGTTTTTCTACCAGGGCCGAATCGAACATGTTCCGTTTGTGGGGCGCCGATGTGATCAATATGAGTACAGCGCCTGAATGTATGCTCGCCAACGAAGCCGGGATACCTTATGCCGCCATAGCCCTCAGCACCGATTACGATTGCTGGAAAACCGACGAAGAACCCGTTTCCTGGGAAGCCGTGCTGCAGGTGTTCCAAAAAAATATTGAAAATGTAACACGGCTGCTGATCAATGTTATCCGGGCAATTAAAGATAAATAGCAGAAACCTCCGGTTGATTCACAATGTGAGGATATACTAACATTTGTATTCCTTCCGGTGATTGACTATTTTTGTAAAACAAACACAGATTACTCTTTTGAAATAACCCGTATATGGCAAAAATGAATTTAAAAATTAAAATACTACACTGGCTGCCCCGTATTTTATGTATCGTAGCTATTATCTTCATCAGTCTCTTTGCTGCGGATACTTTTTCGTCCGACCATACCTTCTGGCAAAAGATCATAAACTTTCTTATTCATTTGATACCGTCCTTTGTCATGCTGATCATGCTGATCATCGCATGGAAAAGAGACCTTTTTGGAGGCATTGCCTTTATCCTGGCCGGTCTTGTTTTCATTCCCATAGTTTTCAGCATGAACCGTAACGCTGATCAGTCGGTCGCCTCCGGACTCTTTGCCGTTGCCGGTGTTGCCCTGCCTTTTGTCCTTGTAGGGGTACTGTTTCTGATAAGCTATTCTCAAAAAAGAACTGCTAAAACAAAGCAGGAATTAAAATAAACCTGCGGTTTGAACTGAGGTACCCCACACAACTGTTTCTCAAAGTCAAAATTTTTTAGCGGATTTTATCATTGAGTGAAAATTTTTGTCGCAGAAAATCACTTATTTATGTGGTGATAACCTAAATTTATCGAAAAAACTCTTGATTTGAGCATCGTATTGTTGTATCTTAGCAGATATTAATTAAAAATTTACATCTATGAAAAAACTATTTATGCTTATCATTCTGGTTGCTGTGGTCGTAAGCTATACTACCACAGTCAATGCGCAACGCAAATGCGGAACTATGGAATATCTCACTCAGCAAAAAGCTGATAATCCTGCACTGGAATTACAAATGCAGAATTATGAACAGGCTTTGCAGAAATGGATTGAAAACAATCAGGAGTATATCAATAATTCCAAAGCGACCATAACCGTTCCGGTGGTAGTGCATATCGTTTATAATACATCGGCTCAAAACATCAGTGATACAAGAGTTCAGGAACAAATAGATGTACTGAACAGGGATTATGCAGGATTAAACACCCATTCGATGCAGGCTTTTTCGTCTGCTTTAAAAATCAATACCGAACTGCAATTCTGCCTTGCCCAGCGGACACCCGCAGGGGCTGCCACCACGGGTATTGAAAGAAGGCAAACCTCGACGACATCATTTTCTTATTATAATGACGGAGTAAAATATTACTCCAGTGGCGGATTGAATGCCTGGGATCCAACAAAGTATATGAATATCTGGGTTTGCAACCTGAGCGGAGGATTATGCGGTTATGCACAATTCCCCACCACCGGTGTTAACAGCACATTCGGAGTAGTGATCCATTACGCATACTTCGGTGTTACCGGTGCAACTGCCCCATACAATTTAGGAGGGACAACCACGCATGAAATTGGCCACTGCTTTAATCTTTATCATATCTGGGGTGATGATAACGGATCGTGTACCGGAAGTGACTATTGCGCCGACATTCCCAACCAGGCCAATTATACCTACGGAGCGCATTCCGGAGTTTTGACTGATGCCTGCACCTCTACCTCACCGGGTATCATGTATATGAACTTCATGGATTACAGCGATGATATTTCGTATACCAACTTCACCCCGAACCAAAAATCACGCATCACTGCCCTCTTTGTACCGGGCGGCTTGCTGTACTCTTTATCCACATCTGATGGTTGTGTGCCTCCTTCTGCCGGTTCGTGCGGCACACCGACAGGCCTGGCAGCATCATCAATCACCACAACCTCGGCAACTCTAAGCTGGACTGCCGTTACCGGAGCCACAAGCTATACTATACAGTACCGTCAGTCAGGGACAACTACGTTTACAAGCACAACATCAACAACGAATTCAAAAACACTTACTGGTTTAACCGCAGCCACAACGTATGAATTTCAGGTACAGGCCGTTTGTACTGAAACAAGTGCGTTTTCCGGCCTGACTACATTCAGCACCCTCACAGGAGCCGGATGCACCGATAACTATGAAGTGAACAACACGGCTGCAACGGCAAAAGCAATTACGGTGAACACGAATATTAATGCACTGATCGGAACTTCTACCGATGTGGATTACTTCAAGTTTTCAAGCACAAAAGCCCTAAAGAACATAAAGGTTACCCTCACCAATTTGCCTGCTGATTATGATTTACAATTATACAAATCAAACGGCACCACGCTGATCGCTACGTCGCAAAACTCAGGTACAACCAGTGAAAGCATCACCTACAATAACGCGAAAGCAGGAACCTATATTATCAAAGTTTATGGTTATAACGGTGCATACTCGGCAAGCAGTTGTTACACACTCAATGCAACCATCAGCAAAAGCGCCTTTAAGGGTTTTGAGGAAGATGTTGAAACAGATACTCCTGCCGGCATGATCCTGTTCCCGAATCCTGCAAACAGCAACCTCAATATCGCTTTCAACTCCGACAATAATGATGAAGTATTGATCAATGTATATGACCTGACAGGTCGCATCGTGAGCACGGTTAAATTCCCGTCGGTGAAAGGACAGAATACATATCTGATGAATGTTTCAGATCTTTCTGAAGGCGTATACGTCATCACATTAAAAAATGCCGGAACATTACTGAATCAGAAACTGATCATTGACAAATAATGGTTGGTTGTAAATAAAAAAAGCCTCCTCTCAGGGGGCTTTTTTTTTGAAATCCAGAAGATGGTGACAGATTCTGGCAGTGGGTTAAAACTATGCTGGTTTTTGTCACTACATTTTCTTATAATACTTAAATTCTTTACCGAGATATTTACCTGATCCATACAGTAATTCTTCGATACGCAGGAGCTGGTTATATTTACAGATACGGTCGGTACGGCATGCAGAACCGCTTTTGATCTGCCCGGTATTTAAAGCTACAGCAAGATCGGCGATGGTAGTATCTTCTGTTTCGCCCGAACGATGACTGATAACGGCGGTATATCCATTCAGATAAGCGAGGTTTACCGCATTGATGGTTTCGGTGAGTGTGCCAATCTGGTTAACCTTAATCAGAATAGAGTTTGCAACGTTCTGGTCTATGCCCTTCTGTAAGCGCTCGGTGTTGGTAACAAAAAGATCATCCCCTACCAGTTGTATTTTATCACCGAGGGTTTTGGTCATTAAAGCCCAACCATTCCAATCGTCCTCTGCCATGCCATCCTCAATTGAGATGATGGGATAACGGTGGCACCAGTCTTTCCAGAAATCGACCATCTGCTCAGAATTTAATTTTTCGCCGCTTGATTTTTTCAGGTGGTACACATTTTCTTTGGTATCGAAATATTCAGATGCTGCAGGATCTAATGCGATATAAACATCATGACCGGGTTTATATTTGGCCTGTTCGATAGCCTGAATAATAAGCTGTAAAGCTTCTTCATTGGATTTCAGGTTGGGAGCAAAACCTCCTTCATCACCTACATTGGTGGAATAATTGGCTTTTTTCAGTACTTCCTTTAGTTTGTGAAAAATTTCGGATCCCATCCTTATGGCATCAGCAAAGGTTTCAGCGCCGACCGGCATGATCATGAATTCCTGAAAGTCTACGCTGTTGTCGGCATGTGAGCCGCCATTCAATATATTCATCATGGGAATGGGCAGGGTATTTGCATTAACACCGCCTATATAGCGAAACAATGGCTGTCCGGTGAGTTGCGCTGCGGCTTTGGCACAGGCCAGAGAAACGCCTAATATGGCATTGGCGCCCATATTTGATTTATTAGGTGTGCCGTCAATATCGATCATAACTTTATCAATAGCGGCCTGCTCACTGACAAACATTCCTTTCAGTTCTTCAGCCAGTACCTTATTAACATTATCAATGGCTTTTAAAACTCCTTTTCCGCCGTATACGGTCTTATCACCGTCGCGAAGTTCTACCGCTTCGTGGCTGCCTGTTGAGGCGCCGGAAGGAATAGCAGCTGTTCCGATGATACCGGTCTCGGTCATCACGTCTACTTCAATGGTCGGATTTCCTCTTGAATCGAGTATCTGACGCGCATAAATTCCTGATATTCTGCTCATAATATAAGTTTTTAAAAAATAAAAAAGGATAAAGCAACAAATACCTTATCCTAATTTGATTAATGATTAAAAGTTATTCTTTTGTTGTTTCGGATTCTTCACTGCCTTCAGTGGTATCATTTTTTTCTTCTCCTTCTGCCTTTGCTTCATCATCAATTTCCGGGATACTTTCTTCTTCAGCAGCTTTTTTTCCGGTCTTTTTCACGGTTTGTTCGGTTTCTTCTTCCGGTTTAGATTTTTTTGATGTTTCTTTTTTTTCTGCTTTTGGCTCAGCAGCAGCTTTTTTACCGGTACCTCTGCGGCTTCTTCCTTTTTTAGCAGCTTTGGCTTCTTTTTCACCTGTCATCAGTTCATTATAATCAACCAGCTCAATGATGCACATTTCGGCCTGGTCTCCGAGTCTGGTTCCGGTCTTTAAGATACGCGTATATCCGCCCGGACGATCAGCAATTTTCTGAGCAACATCGCGGAACAGTTCCTTTGCGGCATCTTTGTTACCAAGATAACTGAAAACTGTTCTTCTGGAATGTACGGAATCCGTTTTTGATTTGGTGAGCAAAGGCTCGATATAGCTTCTCAGGGCTTTGGCTTTGGCCAAAGTTGTAGATATGCGTTTATGTAGTATGAGTGAAGAAGCCATATTAGCCATCATAGCGCGTCTGTGCGCAGCTGTTCTTCCTAAATGATTGATTGTTCTGTTGTGTCTCATCTCTGTTAATCCTTATCTAATTTATATTTGGTAATATTCATACCGAACTGCAGACTTTTTGCCTTCACAAGTTCTTCTAATTCAGTGAGCGATTTTTTACCAAAGTTTCTGAATTTTAGCAAATCATTTTTGTTGAATGAAACCAGATCGCCAAGTGTTTCAACATCAGCGGCTTTGAGGCAGTTGAGCGCGCGGACGGAGAGATCCAGATCTACGAGTTTGGTTTTCAGCAACTGACGCATATGCAGCGAGGTTTCATCAAATTCTTCTACTACCGCTTTTTCTTCGGTGTCAACCGTAATTTTTTCATCAGAAAACAGCATAAAATGATGAATAAGAATTTTTGCTGCTTCTTTCAAAGCATCTTTTGGATGAATCGACCCGTTGGTAGTGATATCAAAAACCAGCTTTTCATAGTCGGTTTTTTGTTCTACGCGGTAATTTTCAACCACATATTTCACATTTCTGATCGGCGTATAAATAGAGTCGATAGCGATCATTCCGATAGGAGCATTTGGAATCTTATTTTCCTCGGCCGGGACATAGCCCCTGCCTTTATCAATAGTCAACTCTATGACCAACTTTACGTTGGGTTCCATATGGCAGATCACTTCATCAGTATTCAACACCTGAAATCCGGAAAGGAATGCATTGATTTCACCGGCTTTGAAAACTTCCTTTCCTGTTATGGTGACTATGACTTTTTCATTAGTAAACGATTCGATCTGTCTTTTAAAACATATTCTTTTCAGATTCAGGATGATTTCGGGAACATCTTCGAGGACACCCTTTATTGATGAAAATTCCTGATCCACGCTGTCAATTTTGATATTGGTGATCGCAAAACCTTCAAGCGATGAAAGAAGTATCCTTCTCAATGCATTGCCTATCGTAGTACCGTATCCTGGTTCGAGCGGACGAAATTCAAACCTGCCGAAATACTCATCCGATTCCAACATGATAACTTTATCCGGTTTTTGGAAAGCTAATATTGCCATTTTGTTATCTTATTAATTATTTTTTATTTTGAATACAACTCAACGATCAGCTGTTCATTGATATTTTCAGGTATCTGGTCGCGTTCAGGATAACTCATAAATTTCCCGATCATTTTTTCCTGATCCCATTCCAGCCAGTTGTAACGGTTTGAATGGTGAACCAGCGCGTCCACGATAACTTCAAGCGATTTTGATTTTTCCCTGACATTGACGATATCGTTCGGTTTCAGGCTATATGACGGCACATTGACCACGGTTCCGTTTACTTCGATATGCCCGTGTGAAACAAGCTGACGGGCTCCGTTACGCGTAGGTGAAATACCAAGGCGGTAAACCACATTATCGAGGCGTGCCTCAATAAGTTGCAGTAATATTTCACCTGTGATACCTTTTTTGCGTGAAGCTTTCTCGAAGGTATTTTTAAATTGTTTTTCAAGAATTCCGTAAGTATATTTTGCTTTTTGCTTTTCCTGAAGCTGTACTCCGTATTCTGATTGTTTTTTACGTTTCTTTGCCTGTCCATGCTGTCCGGGAGGATAGTTCTTTTTTTCATATGATCTATCGGGACCATAAATAGGATCTTTAAATTTTCTTGCAATCTTTGTTTTCGGACCAATGTATCTTGCCATATCTGAAAAAATATTAAATGAAATTAAACTCTTCTTCTTTTGGGTGGCCTGCAACCATTATGGGGTAATGGCGTCACGTCAATAATTTCTGTAACTTCAATACCGGCAGCGCTTATCGACCTTATAGATGATTCTCTTCCGGCACCCGGGCCTTTTACATAAACCTTTACTTTTCTCAACCCGAGATCATAGGCTTGTTTTGCACAATCGGTGGCAGCCATCTGGCCTGCATACGGGGTGTTCTTTTTAGAACCTTTGAATCCCATTTTTCCGGCCGAGGACCAGGAAACCACCTGACCATTGGTATTGGTCAATGAAATAATAATGTTATTGAATGAAGCAAAGACGTAAGCTCTACCGATAGGGTCAACTTTTACAATTCTTTTCTTGGTTGTCTTAGCGGGTGTTTTGGCCATAATATATGTATAGTTTTCTGTTAATAAAAAACATTAATTCTTATCCTTTGGTTGCTTTTTTCTTGTTGGCAACAGTTTTTCTCTTTCCCTTACGTGTACGGGCATTGTTTTTTGTGCTTTGCCCCCTTACCGGCAATCCCGAACGGTGCCTTATGCCCCGGTATGAGCCAATATCCATCAGACGCTTGATGTTCATCTGTACTTCAGAACGCAGCGTTCCTTCCACTTTCACTTTTTCGGTAATAATGTTACGGATTTGGGTCTGTTCGGCATCGGTCCAGTCGGAAACCTTTTTATCGTGGTCAATTCCGGCTTCACTCAAAATCATTTGCGCTGTACTTTTTCCTATCCCGAAAATGTATGTCAGCCCGATTACTCCTCTTTTGTTTTTTGGTAAATCAATACCTGCAATTCTTGCCATATTTTGTTCTGTTAATATTTATTACAATTCTCAACCCTGTCTTTGTTTGTACTTGGGATTCTTTTTATTGATCACATAAACCACTCCGTTACGGCGGATGATTTTACAGTCAGGGGTTCTTTTTCTGATGGATACTCGTACTTTCATTGTTTTGCTATTTATATCTGAATGTTATTCTTCCTTTTGTCAGGTCATAGGGTGAAATCTCAACCCGAACCTTATCTCCGGGTAATATCTTAATATAATGCATACGCATTTTCCCCGAGATATGAGCGATGATCACATGGCCATTTTCCAACTCAACACGAAACATCGCATTTCCCAGCGATTCTAAAACTGTTCCGTCCTGCTGAATTGAACTTTGTTTTGACATCTTTAGCTGTTTAATTAATAGTTTTTAAATTATCGTTTTTAATATTTTCAATAAATTCAAATGTTGATAAAACTTCACCTTTGTTCTTTCGGACAGCCACCACATGTTCATAATGTGCTGATGGTTTAGCATCTCTGGTTCTGATGGTCCATCCGTCACGTTCCTGGATTATCTCTTTTTTGCCCAGATTGATCATAGGCTCGATACATATAACCATGCCATCACTGAGTTTCGCTCCTGATCCGCGCTTTCCATAATTGGGAACCTGAGGTTCCTCATGAAGGTGTCTGCCAAGGCCATGCCCGACAAGTTCGCGTACCACGGAATATCCAAAACTTTCGACATATTTCTGAACTGCATAACCAATATCGCCAACCCTGTTTCCGGCCACTGCCTCATCAATACCTTTATAAAGTGATTCCAGAGTTCTTTTCAACAATGCCATTATTTCGGGTTTCACATCTCCCACAGCAAAGGTATAGGCAGAATCTCCGTTATATCTGTTCAAAATCACACCACAATCAACCGATACTATGTCTCCGTCCATAATTTCTTTTGTTCCGGGTATCCCATGTACTATCTGATCGTTGACCGAAATACACAAGGTTGCAGGATAACCCCGGTAATTTTTAAATCCGGGGATTCCTCCGTTATCTCTGATAAAATCTTCTGCAATTTTATCAATAAAAGAGGTCTGAACGCCGGGTTTCAAATATCGGGCTATTTCAGCTAAAGTTTTACCAACAAGCAAAGAACTGTTTCTTATTAATTCTATTTCCTCTTCGGATTTTAAAATAATCATCCGTTCATTTTTTACATCGATGCCTGCCCATACCCTAACGATGAGCGGCCTTTGATACGGCCGGATTTGGTCAGACCATCATAATGCCGCATTAACAGGTAACTTTCAATTTGTTGCAAGGTGTCTAACACCACTCCTACTAAAATCAAAAGTGATGTACCTCCAAAAAACTGGGCAAACTGGGTATTAACACCCATTAACCTCACCAGTGCCGGCATCACAGCCACAAAAGCCAGAAATATAGATCCGGGCAGGGTAATTTTAGACATTACATTATCAATAAATTCGGCTGTTTTTTTACCCGGTTTTATTCCGGGAATAAAACCGCCGTTTTTCTTCATATCTTCGGCCATCTGGTTAGGATTAATGGTAATGGCCGTATAAAAATAAGTGAATGCGATGATAAACAGCGCAAAAGTAAAATTGTACCAGAATCCGTTGAAATCAGAGAATGTACGTGCAAAACCCGATAATGCTTCAATGTTTGCAAAACCGGCTATCGTCAGGGGTATAAACATGATCGCCTGTGCAAAGATAATGGGCATAACTCCTGCCGCATTTACTTTTAAGGGTATATATTGGCGGACACCGCCGTACTGTTTGTTACCGACTATCCGTTTTGCATACTGAACGGGGATTCGTCGTGTACCCTGAACCAGCAAAATACAGGTCAGGATCACCAGAACCAATATAACAAGTTCTACAACGAAGATAATCAGTCCTCCACCCTGTTCTTCCATACGCGAAATAAACTCACCAACCAGTGCAAAAGGCAAACGTGCGATGATACCTATCATGATGATCAGGGAAATACCGTTGCCGATACCTTTATCTGTAATACGTTCACCGAGCCACATTACAAACATGGTTCCCGAAACAAGAATTATTACGGATGACACCCAGAAAAAAGCCGTCGGCGGAGTTTCAGGCATAAAAGGATAAATGGCTTCCCTGGGCAGCTGGCTGATAATGTTTCCGATATAGGCAGGAGCCTGAGCGGCTGTGATGATAACTGTGAGAAAACGAGTGATCTGGTTGATCTTTTTCCTGCCCGATTCGCCTTCTTTCTGAAGTTTCTGAAAATAGGGTATTGCCATTCCTAACAACTGCACCACGATAGACGCAGAAATATAGGGCATAATCCCCAGTGCAAAAATAGATGCATTGGAAAAGGCGCCACCGGAGAACATGTTCAGCAAACCGAGCAAACCATCATCGGTTTGCCTTTGCAAAGCGTCGAGCATGTTGGGATCAACACCAGGCAAAACAACAAAAGAGCCCAGCCGATAAATCAAAATTATACCCAGCGTAAAGATGATCCTCTTTCGAAGATCTTCAATCCTGTATATGTTTTTTATGGTTTCAATCAGTCGTTTCATTCATTATATTTTTGTTGCTGTTCCACCTTGAGCTTCAATAATTTTTATGGCTGTCGCCGAAAAAGCATGTGCAGTAACATCAAGTTTCATTTTAAGCTCGCCTCTGCCCAGGATTTTAACAAGTTCATTTTTTGATGCCAGTCCGTTGCTTATCAGGGTATTAACATCAATAGCTGTAAGGTTTTTCTTTTCGGCTAGTTTTTGCAGGGTATCAATATTAATTCCGCTGTACGCTACCCTGTTGAAGTTTTTAAAACCAAATTTGGGAATTCTTCTTATCAAAGGCATCTGACCGCCTTCGAAGGCCAGTTTTTTATGATAACCCGATCTTGCCTGAGCTCCTTTATTTCCTCTTGTAGAGGTTCCACCTCTTCCCGATCCCTGACCTCTTCCAAGACGTTTGGAACTTTTTATCGAACCTTTTGCCGGTTTCAGATTACTTAAATCCATGGTATAAAAAAATTATAAATATTTTTAATTAAATTTCTTCTCTGGTTACTAAATGTTTCACTTTTCTGACCATTCCTTCAATCTGCGGTGTAGCTTCCAGTTCAACAGACTGATGCATTTTTTTTATGCCTAATGCCAACAATGTCCTTTTTTGAACAGCAGGCCTGTCAATCCCGCTTTTTATCTGTGTTACTCTGATCTTTTTCATATATATTTAATTTATAAGCAAGCTATTAACCATTAAATACCTGGCTCAGTGGAATACCTCTTAACTGTGACACGGTATATGGATCTTTCATATTTATCAAAGCGTCCATCGTTGCTTTCACCACACTGTGCGGATTGGATGAGCCTTTGGATTTTGCCAGAACGTTTTTTACGCCGACGCTTTCCAGTACTGCACGCATAGCGCCACCGGCGATAACTCCGGTACCGGGCGAAGCAGGCTTCAGAAAAACGTAAGCGCCACTAAATTTGCCATACTGTTCGTGAGGTACGGTACCATTAAAGACGGGCACTTTAATAAGGTTTTTCTTGGCATCATCAATACCCTTGGCAATAGCTGCGGTAACTTCCTTGGCTTTTCCGAGGCCATAACCCACAACACCATTCTCATTGCCGACAACAACTATAGCCGAAAAGCTAAAAGTTCTGCCGCCCTTTGTAACCTTTGTTACCCTCTGGATACTGACTAATCGGTCTTTGAATTCGATCTCGCTTGACTTAACTCTTTTGATGTTTGCGTTTGACATATATTATTAAAATTTTAAACCAGCTTCTCTTGCTGAATCAGCTAATGATTTTACTCTACCATGATATAAGTATCCGCCTCTGTCGAATACAACAGCGCTCAAGCCGGCTTCAATTGCTTTCTGGGCTATTGCTTTGCCAACCATCTTTGCTTTTTCTTTTTTGTCGACCTTTGCAGCCTGTATTTCCGGATCAAGTGAAGAGGCGGCTGCCAGCGTTTTGCCCTGTGCATCATCGATCAGTTGCACATAAATGCTTGTATTGCTTCTGAATATGGACATCCTGGGGCGTTCTGCCGTACCCTGCACGATCTTTCTGATCCGCTGCCGTATTCTGAACCTTCTGTATTCTTTATGATTTTTAATAGCCATTACTCAATGAGTTTTAATGTTTTACATTATTTTTGTACGGCTGACTTGCCGGCTTTCTTTCTTATTTCCTCATTCTGGAACCGGATACCTTTTCCTTTGTAAGGTTCTGGTTTTCTCAGCGATCTGATCTTTGATGCCACCTGTCCAATCAATTGTTTATCAATAGATTCAAGTATGATCGTTGGGGGTTTCCCTCTTTCGTTGATGGTGGAAACTTTCACTTCGGGGGGCATCTGCAAGAATATGTTATGTGAATATCCCAAAGCGAGTTCCAGAACATTTTCCTTGGCATCGGCTTTATAACCAACTCCAATAAGTTCCTGCACTATTTTGAATCCTTCGGATACGCCGTGCACCATGTTGGCAATAAGAGCGCGGTATAGCCCGTGTTTTGCCCTTGCGGCATCATTTTCGCGCTCGAGAATGATATGATCTCCATCAACCCTTACTGTTACCGAGGGATCTATCTGTTGTTTAAGTTCGCCTTTCGGACCTTTTACCGTTACGACATGATCATCCGAAACCGTAAGCTGGACTTTCTGAGGTAATGGGATTGGTAGTTTTCCAATACGTGACATTCTGTTTTCTCCTTTTATTAACTGATATAACAAATTACTTCTCCGCCAATATTATTATTTCTTGCCTCTTTGTCTGTCATGATACCTTTTGATGTGGATATGATGGCGATACCCAGTCCGTTCAAAACACGCGGCAGGTCTTCGGCGCTCACATATTTCCTCAATCCCGGGCTGCTCACTCTTTCAAGGGTAGAAATTGCAGAGGTTTTCATGGTTGGATGATATTTTAATGCAATTTTAATATTTCCCGGCTTGGGGGTATCTTCAAATTTATAATTCAAAATATATCCTTTTTCAAAAAGAATTTTTGTAATGCTTTTCTTCAGATTTGAGGAAGGTATTTCAACCATTCTGTGATTAGCCATCACGGCATTTCTGATTCTCGTCAAATAATCTGAAATAGGATCCGTATTCATTTTCTGTTATTTTTTTTTGTTACTATTAATTATTTAATATCTCTTACCAGCTGGCTTTTTTCACACCCGGAATAAGCCCTGCCAAAGCCATTTCGCGAAAGTTGATACGTGAGATCCCGAACTGACGCATATACCCTTTGGGACGTCCTGTTATCTGGCATCTGTTATGCAAACGGACCGGCGAAGCGTTTTTGGGCAAGCGCTGCAAGGCAGCATAATCGCCGTCTTTTTTAAGCTGAAGCCTTTTTTCTTTGTATTTTTCGACCAGCTTTTCTCTTTTTAATTCGCGGGCTTTAATTGATTCTTTTGCCATGTTATTTCTGATTTTTAAATGGTAATCCAAATTCTTTTAATAGCGCATAAGCTTCCTGATCGTTTTTGGCGGTAGTGACCATGGTGATATTCATTCCGTTCATCTTTCCAACTTTATCGATGTTTATTTCAGGAAATATGATCTGTTCGGTGACCCCGAAAGAAAAATTTCCTTTACCATCAAAACCCTTATCATTAATGCCACGGAAGTCACGGATACGGGGTATGGCAACCGAAATCAGCCTGTCGAGAAATTCGTACATCTTTTCGTTGCGGAGCGTGACCCGCACGCCAATAGGCATTCCCTTTCTGAGTTTGAAATTGGAAATATCTTTCTTGGATTTGGTCTGCACGGCTTTTTGTCCGGATACTAAAGACATTTCTTCAATTCCGGAATCGATCATTTTTTTATCAGCAATAGCCCCGCCCACACCCTGGTTTAAACTTATTTTGACAAGCTTGGGTACCTGCATGGTATTTTTATACTGAAACTGTTTTATCAGTGCAGGAATAATTTCCTTTTCGTACTTTTCTTTAAGTCTTGGTTTGTAGTCCATTATTTAATGATCTCCTTTTTTTCTGATTTTTTTGAATACCTGACTAATTTGCCTGATTTTTCATCCGTTTTTCTGCCTGTCCGCGTCGGTTTTCCTGATGAATCATGAACCATGAGGTTTGACAAATGTATTGAGGCTTCTTTTTTCAGGATACCACCCTTAGTATTTTTTGCGTTAGGTTTGGTATGTTTCGAAATTAGATTCACCCCTTCCACAATTGCTTTGTTTTTGTCACCGATGACTTTCAGAACCTTGCCTTGCTGGCCTTTTGAATCTCCGGCAATTACCGTGACAGTATCACCTTTTTTAACATGTAATTTCAGTCCCATAACGATATTTTTTATAGCACTTCCGGTGCCAGTGAAATAATTTTCATATATTGTTTTTCTCTCAGTTCTCTTGCCACTGGTCCGAAGATACGGGTTCCGCGAAGTTCATCGGCTGTGGTAAGTAAAACAACGGCGTTGTCATCAAAACGGATATACGAACCGTCGCTTCTTCTGACTTCTTTCGATGTTCTTACGATGACGGCCTTGCTCACCGTGCCTTTTTTAATGTTTCCGGCAGGTATTGCACTTTTTACCGTAACGATTATTTTATCGCCCAGTGAAGCATATCTTCTCTTGGTACCACCAAGGACCCTGATGCAGAGAACTTCTTTGGCGCCGCTGTTGTCGGCTACTATTAGTCTTGATTCTTGCTGTATCATTTTATTTAACCTTTTCGATTATTTCTACTAACCTCCAGCATTTATGTTTGCTTAAAGGCCTTGTTTCAGCTATTTTAACGGTGTCGCCAATGTTACATTCATTTTTCGTGTCTTCAGCCATAAATTTGGTATTTTTCTTTACGAATTTACCATATTTAGGGTGCATGACCTTTCTTTCAACATTTACCACGATAGTATTCTGCATTTTATTGCTGACGACAACCCCAATTTTTTCTTTTCTTAAATTACGTTCCATAACAGTATATTACTTTTTGCTGTTTTTCTTTGTTTCTATTTCAACCGATTGCACTTCCTTGGCCATTTCGCGTTTGCGCAGTTCGGTCAGCATACGGGCAATGGTTTTCTGATAATCCTTGATTTTCATCGGATTTTCGAGAGGAGAAATCGCATGGTTCATTTTTAGTTTAAATAACTGTTTTTTCTCTTCTTCTAACCTTTCGCGAAGTTCAGGAGTTGAAAGTTCGCTGATCACTTGTTGTTTCATGGATTATTATTTTTGTTCTTCAATGTAATCTCTTCTTATCACGAATTTTGTATGAACAGGCAGTTTCTGAGCGCCCAGTTCCAACGCCTTTTTGGCTATATCAAACGGAACACCGTCAACTTCAAACATTATTCTGCCCGGTGTAACACGTGCCACATAATACTCGAGCGCTCCTTTTCCTTTTCCCATACGTACTTCGGCGGGTTTTTTTGTCACCGGTTTGTCGGGAAAAATTCTGATCCACAACTGCCCTTCACGTTTCATGTGACGTGTAATGGCCTGACGGGCAGCTTCTATCTGACGACCCGTGATCCAATATTCATCAAGAGTTTTTATTGCAAAAGAGCCAAAAGAAATCTGATGCCCGCGATGAGCATTGCCTTTCATGCGCTGCTTCTGCATTTTTCTGTATTTTGTCTTTTTCGGCTGTAACATTACAGTAAGTATTAAAAATTAAGCTGAATTATTAATTATTTTCTTCTCCTTCTTCTTCCCTGATCTTTGCCTCCCTGAACTTCATGTTTGCTTTCTTTTACATTGGCTGAGGTGGGAACAATTTCTCTTTTTCCATAGACTTCACCTTTACAAACCCATACTTTCACTCCGATCCGTCCGTAAGTAGTATGTGCTTCGGCAAGGGCGTAGTCAATATCGGCACGTAATGTATGTAAAGGAATACGGCCTTCTTTATATTGTTCTGTACGCGCCATTTCAGCGCCACCGATACGACCGGAGATCTGAATCTTGATCCCTTCGGCGCCCATTCTCATGGAAGAGGCTATATTGGTCTTTATGGCACGACGGTACGAGATCCTTCCTTCAATCTGTTTGGCAACGGAACTGGCAACAAGATAAGCATCCAGTTCAGGACGTTTTATTTCGTTGATATTGATCTGGATTTCCTTATTCGTAATTTTTCTCAATTCTTCCTTCAGTTTATCAACTTCCTGTCCGCCTTTACCGATGATGGTACCCGGACGTGCTGTATTTATGGTTACGGTGATGAGTTTCAGTGTGCGTTCAATAATAATCTTGGAAATACTGGCCTTTGATAAACGGGCATTCAAATAGATTCTTATTTTTTTGTCTTCAATAAGTTTGCTTTCAAAACTTTTGCCCCCAAACCAATTTGAATCCCATCCCCTGATTATCCCTAATCTGTTACCTACTGGATTTGTTTTTTGTCCCATCTGGAATTATTTATTTTGTTTATTATTCTGTCTTTTCGTTAGATTTTTTTGCCGATTTCGCTGTTTTACCCTCTTTTTCTGATTTAGCAGGTTTTTCAGCTTTTGCTGTTTTCTCCTTCTTATCCGTTCTTTCTGACCTGGCAGGTTTTTCTTTTTTCACCGGTTTTACAGCTTGCACTTCCTGAACAGATGTTTCTTCTTCAATTACATCCACTTCTTCCAGTCCGGCTTCGGGTAGCCTTGAATCAATAACCAGGGTAACATGGTTCGAACGTTTTTTAATCCTATGGGCTCTTCCCTGCGGGGCGGCCTGAATTCTCTTCAACTGCCTGCCGCTGTCGACAAAAATCTCCTTCACAAAAAGATTGCTGTCTTCCAGGCGTTTCCCTTCATTTTTTGCCTGCCAGTTTGAAATAGCCGAAAGCAATAATTTATGCAAGCGTCCGGATGCTTCTTTAGGTGACAATTTCAATAAAAATAATGCCTTATCAACATCTTTTTCCCGGATCTGATCTGCTACCAGACGCATTTTTCTGGGTGATGTAGGGCAATTGGAAAGCCGTGCAAAATACATTGCCTTTTTAGCTTCTTTTGCTTTGTTAGCGCTTATGCGTTTTCTTTCTCCCATGATATTTTCTGTTTTGAAGCTGAGTTATTATTTTTTATCTTTATTACCCGCATGTCCCCTGAAAATGCGTGTGGGAGCAAATTCACCGAGTTTGTGCCCGACCATGTTTTCAGTAATATATACCGGGATAAATTTATTGCCGTTATGAACCAGGATATTGTGTCCAACAAAATCAGGAGAAATAACTGACCTTCTCGACCATGTTTTAATGGAACTTCTTTTCTTGGTATCATTCATCTGAAAAACCTTTTTTTCTAGTTTCTCACAGATATACGGACCTTTTTTTAACGAACGACTCATATTTTTTAACTATGCTGGTTATTATTATTTCTTGGTTCTTTCGATGATATATTTATTCGACATCTTTTTCTTGTTACGGGTTTTATAACCTTTTGCCGGCATTCCCTTACGTGTTCTCGGATGTCCTCCTGATGCCTTACCTTCACCACCACCCATAGGATGATCGACCGGGTTCATGGCTACACCGCGGTTTCTCGGCCGGCGGCCCAACCACCTGGATCGTCCTGCTTTACCAGATTTTTCATGACTGTGGTCAGGATTGGAAACCATGCCAACCGTGGCTTTGCATGACTGCAGGATCAGTCGTGTTTCACCTGAAGGTAATTTTATTACGGCGTATTTTCCGTCTCTTGACATCAGTTGAGCAAAAGTACCGGCTCCACGAGCCATTTTGCCACCTTCACCGGGTCTGAGTTCAATATTATGAATAATAGTTCCAAAAGGTATCTCGCTCAGATACAGCGAGTTTCCTATTTCCGGCGCTATTCCTTTACCCGAAAGAACTTTTTGCCCTACTTTTAAACCCTGAGGTGCTATGATATACCTTTTTTCACCGTCGGTATAAGATATTAGTGCGATACGGGCACTTCTGTTCGGGTCATATTCAATGGTACGGACTGTTGCCGGAATATTTTCTTTTTCGCGCTTGAAATCAATGATCCTGTATTGTCTTTTATGACCTCCGCCGATGTAGCGCATGGTCATCTTACCGGTATTGTCCCTCCCCCCGGTTCTTTTTATACTTACCAATAAACTTTTTTCCGGTTTATCGGTCGTTATTTCGTCAAACGCACTGATTACTTTGAAGCGTTGACCGGGTGTTGTCGGATTAAGTTTTTTTAATGCCATTTCTGTTAAATATTGCTATAAAAATCTATTTTATCTCCCTGTGCTAAAGTTACAATAGCTTTTTTTGTTGAATTTTTGCGTCCTGAAATATAGCCCGCTTTGGTGTACCTTGATTTGGTTTTACCTGCATAAACCATGGTATTCACCGATTCGACCTTAACTTCATACATCTGTTCAACAGCTTTTTTAATCTGCAATTTATTTGCCTTTTTATCAACAAGAAAAGCATAACGGCCCATGGTTTCACCCATTGCAGTCATCTTTTCTGTTATTACCGGCTTTTTTATCACACTCATTGCTCAGTTATTTAAATTATTTTTGAAACATTTCATTAATTTTCTGAACGGAACTTTCAACGATCAGAAGGTTTCCCGCATTGAGAATATCATAGGTATTTAATGAAGATGCCGCCAGTACTTTTGCTTTTTCGATATTACGTGACGACATATATACTTTTTGATCTGTTTCGGGAAGTACCATCAATGTTTTCTGATCCGCCACTTTAAGATTCTTCAACAGTTCCTCGTATCTTTTGGTCTTTATTTCCTCAAAAGTAAAATCTTCAAGCACCACAATCTGATTTTGTTTTGCTTTATAGGTCAGTGCGGATTTACGCGCCAACTGTTTAACTTTTTTGTTCAGTTTGAAATTATATACCCGCGGATGAGGTCCGAATGCCCTGCCGCCACCGACAAAGACCGGAGAGTTGATATCTCCTGAACGGGCTCCGCCGGTTCCTTTCTGGCGTTTCAGCTTACGGGTACTGCCCGACATCTGCGACCGTTCTCTTGAACTGTGCGTGCCTTGCCTTTTATTGGCCAGATGCTGTTTCACATCAAGGTAAATCGCATGATCATTAGGCTCGATACCAAAAATGGCATCGTCCAATGCTACCTTTCTGGTAGTTTCACTTCCATCAATTTTATGAACTACTAACTCCATCTTTCTATTTTTAAATATGAACCTTTAGCTCCGGGTACGGAACCTTTTACAATAATCAAATTCTTTTCTTTGATAATTTTTACGACCTGGCTGTTGATCACTTTTACTCGTTCACCGCCCATTCTGCCGCCCATTCTCAATCCTTTAAAAACCCGTGAGGGATAGGATGATGCTCCAACAGATCCTGGTGCTCTCAGACGGTCGTGCTGCCCGTGTGTTTTTTCACCAACGCCGCCAAAATGATGACGTTTTACCACACCCTGAAAACCTTTTCCTTTCGAGGTTCCGACAACATCAATAAATTCGCCTTCAATAAAAACATCCACCATCAGCACTTCACCGAAATCTTTTCTCTGGCCTTCTTCAAACCTCGAAAATTCGGCGAGTACTTTTTTGGGAGTAGTTCCGGCTTTGGCAAAATGCCCTTTCATGGGTTTGTTGGTCCTGCTTTCTTTTTTTTCATCAAACGAAAGCTGAATGGCATCATAACCATCTTTTTCCTTTGTCAATACCTGGGTAACCACACAGGGGCCAGCTTCAATAACCGTACATGGGATATTCTTCCCCGATTCATCGAAGATACTGGTCATTCCGATCTTTTTTCCTATTAAACCTGACATTTTTTGTCTTTTTTACTGATAATATAATACTATACTTTAATTTCCACTTCAACTCCGTTCGGAAGCTCAAGTTTCATAAGAGCATCGATGGTTTTTGATGTTGTGCTGTAAATATCGAGTAATCTTTTATACGTTGATAATTCAAACTGCTCCCGTGCCTTTTTGTTTACAAATGTCGAACGTAAAACAGTATATACTTTCTTGTTTGATGGTAAAGGGATGGGGCCGCTTACCACTGCACCGGTTGATTTTACGGTCTTAACGATTTTTTCAGCCGACTTGTCAACCAGATTGTGATCGTACGATTTAAGTTTTATTCTAATCCTCTGATTCACTTTTTTATAATTTAATTATTTATATTATTAATTGGTAAATATCCTTTGATTTTATAAATCACCTCATCAGCAATTTCTTTGGGTGTTTCACTATAATGCGAAAATTCCAAAGAAGAGGTGGCCCTGCCGGAGGTAATGGTACGCAATACGGTAATATATCCAAACATTTCTGATAAGGGGACGGTGGCTTTCACAATCTGAACGCCAATCCTGGCGGTCACATTTTCAAGATGAGCCCTGCGTTTGTTCAGGTCGCCGGTTACGTCGCCCACATATTCTTCAGGTGTCACAACTTCCAGCTTCATGATGGGTTCCATCAAAACGCATTGTGCTTTTTTGCAGGCTTCTTTAAAGGCATAACGCGCAGCAATTTCAAAAGCCATCGTATCGGAATCCACGTTATGAAAACTACCGTCGATCAGTCGGACTTTTGCAGATTCAAAAGGAAATCCTGCAATGACGCCATTCATCAAAGCGGCTTCAAAACCTTTTTGTGCTGCCCTGATAAATTCTTTTGGCAGATTGCCGCCTCTCACTTCATCAATAAAATGCAGACCTCTTGTATTGCTATCGGCCGGCGAAATTTCAAAATCAATATCGGCAAAGCGCCCTTTTCCACCGGTTTGTTTTTTATAAATCTCTCTGTGACGCACCGGGGTTTTTATGGCTTCTTTGTATGCCACCTGAGGAACTCCATGATTACATTCAACCTTAAATTCTCTTTTCAGCCGGTCCATGATGATTTCCAGGTGGAGTTCACCCATACCGCTGATCAGCGTCTGCCCGGTTTCTTCATTATAACGCACCTGAAAAGTAGGGTCTTCCTCGGCTACCTTTTTCAGGCAGGATGACAGTTTATCAATGTCGGCGGTTGTTTTGGGTTCAACAGCAATATTGATCACCGGTTCCGGGAACGTAATGGATTCAAGGACTATCGGATGTTTTTCATCGCACAGTGTGTCGCCGGTCCGAATTTCTTTAAAACCAACCAATGCTCCGATATCCCCTGCTTCGATGACATTAACCTGATTTTGCTTGTTGGCGTGCATCCGCATAATCTTTGATATGCGTTCCTTTTTTCCGGTATTGGCGTTGTAGATCATATTGCCTATGGACAGCGTCCCGGAATAAACCCTGAAAAAAGCGAGTTTGCCCACATAAGTATCCGTAGTGATTTTAAATGCCAGCCCGCAGAAAGGTGCTGTAATATCGGCATGACGCTCTTCGGTTTTTTCATTGTACGGATTGGTTCCTTTGATAGCCGGAACATCGATCGGGCTTGGCAAATATAATACGATGGCATCCAGCAGTTGCTGAACGGCTTTGTTACGAAATGACGACCCGCATAAAACCGGGGTTATGCGCATTTCGATAGTCGCTTTGCGCAATGCTCCAATAATTTCTTCACTGGTAATGGATTCCGGATCTGCTAAAAACTTTTCTAACAATGTTTCGTTTTCTTCGGCAGCGCCTTCGATAAGTTTGGTGCGGTATTCATGAACGGTTTCTTTCAGCTCTTCAGGAACGGGAATTTCGTAAAAGTTAAATCCAAGCGAATCATCGTCCCATTCAAAAGCTTTATTATGCACCAGATCAACCACACCCCTGAAATTATCTTCTTCTCCGATAGGAATTTGAATAACTACCGGGCGTGCCCTTAATTTATCCTTGATCTGGCTGATGACCTGGTAAAAATCGGCGCCGGAACGATCCATTTTATTAATATAACTGATGCGCGGGACGTGATACTTATCGGCCTGATGCCAGACTGTTTCAGATTGAGCCTCAACGCCTCCCACAGCACAAAATAATGCGACAGCACCGTCGAGAACCCTGAGGCTGCGTTCTACTTCAACAGTAAAATCGACATGGCCGGGAGTATCAATAATGTTAATTTTATAAGGAGTACTATTTATTTTCCAGTAAACGGTTGTTGCGGCTGATGTGATCGTGATGCCGCGTTCCTGTTCCTGTTCCATCCAGTCCATCGTGGTATTGCCCTCGTGGACTTCGCCCATACGGTGGGTAATGCCGGTATAATATAATATACGCTCGGTAGTCGTGGTTTTACCCGCGTCTATGTGCGCCATAATGCCAATATTTCTTATGTATTCCAGGTTCTCTGACATTAATTTTATATTATATCCCGCTACGCACTAAGTTATTAAAACTTAAAATGAGAAAATGCCTTGTTAGCTTCGGCCATGCGGTGAGTATCTTCCTTTTTCTTGAAGGCAGATCCTTCTTCCTTATATCCTGCCAGTATTTCGGCAGCTAACTTCTGTGACATTGATTTCTCGTGGCGTAGACGGGCATACTTTATCAGGTTTTTCATACCTATAGACATTTTCCTTCCAGGCCTTATTTCAGAGGGTATCTGAAAGGTAGCGCCACCTATTCTGCGGCTGCGTACTTCTACCGAAGGAGTCACATTGGCCAGCGCTTTTTTAAATACTTCAAGTCCGTCTTCACCGCTCTTTTCCGATACTATATCTATAGCATCGTAAAAAATGTTATAAGAAATATTCTTCTTTCCTATCAGCATGATATTATTAACGAACTTGGTAACCAAAGTGTCGTTATACTTGGGATCAGGAAGAATTATTCTTTTTTTGGGAGTTGATTTTCTCATTTTATATTAAAAAATTCTTTATTTATTTCTATTTTGTTGCTGCTTTTTTTGCTTTTGGCCTCTTTGTACCGTATTTGGAGCGCCGTTGATTTCTGCCGTCCACACCTGAGGTATCAAGAGCTCCTCTGATGATATGATAACGTACGCCCGGCAAATCCTTTACCCTGCCCCCTCTGATCAATACAATAGAGTGTTCCTGCAGATTATGGCCTTCTCCGGGAATATAAGCATTTACTTCTTTGCTGTTGGTAAGTCTGACCCTGGCAACCTTACGCATTGCTGAATTAGGTTTTTTAGGAGTTGTGGTGTACACTCTTGTGCATACCCCACGTCTCTGCGGGCAGGAATCCAATGCTCTGGATTTACTTTTTTCTGTTAATTTCTTCCGTCCTTTACGAACCAATTGCTGTATTGTAGGCATATCAACCGTTTTAAAACTATATTATTTTCCCTTTTTTTTGGGACTGCAAAGGTAAACTTAAAATTTTATTTAACAATGCTTTTGTGAAAAAATATTTTTTCTGACGCAGTTAATGCAATGTTGTTGGCATGAATTCTGTTAGTCACAAAAATTTATAATATTGATTATTAACACTTTATAATTGTCAGTATCCTGCTTTTTCAGGTAATAAAACATGAAAAAGTCAGTGATGAAAATTTTTTTATCCACAAAAAAATAAAAAAATATGCCGTATAGCAAAAAAATTCCTTTTTCAATCTTCCTGGGGGTATTAATGTTTATTTATACTCCGTGTATTTCACTAATTTTTTATTAAACAGAATTTCAACCAGATACTTAAACCAAAACCTGAATTCCGGTGGGCAAGCAATAAGAAATTGTTTTGATTTTATCTTTTCATATCTTTATGCGTCTTTTTTGCT
>DAOORA010000017.1:0-74207 GCA_035389045.1 Bacteroidales bacterium
CTTATTAAAGAAATTCCTAAGGTTTTCCTTGATTTGTCTCAATTTTTAAAATTAATATCCGTTATGAATATCAAAGAAGTACCTCAGGATAATGCCGGTTTTCTTAAAGAGGGCAAAGTGCGTGATGTTTGCTATGCTGTTGACGATGAGGGCAACTATACCAGGGTGCTGAGCGTTGGTTGGGATCCTAAAAACGAAGCCATAAGGCAAGCATGGGAGCAAGTTGGCCAAAAAGCTGAAAAAATTCGGCAGAAAGTTTTATCGGGAAAACTCAGCCCCTTGGCATTCCATATGGTAAAAGGTTTGATGAGTAAATCCTTATTGGCTCAGTATACCGGATATTCAAGGTGGAAAATAAGAAAACACATGAAGCCATCTGTTTTTAATACCTTGAGTGATGAGCAACTTGGTAAATATGCAGAAGCATTGAATATCCCGGTTGAAATCCTTAAAAAAATCTGATGAATATTGATTTTACACATAAAATGGCTGCTCATTGCGAAAATGGCACCACGGCAAACCTGTTAAATTTTCATGGAATCAAACTTAGCGAACCTCTTGTTTTTGGGATAGGGGCGGGTTGTTTTTTTTCATATACGCCCTTCATCAGGGTTAACAACCTTCCGGTTATTTCTTTCCGTCATTGGCCGGGAGTTATCTTTCGACGGACTACATCAGGACTGGGCGTGCAGGTTGAAACCATGAAGTTTTCAAGCCCGGCTAAATCGATGGATGAGCTTGATAAACTTATCGAAAAAGGAATTCCCGTGGGGCTGCTGGTGGGCGTGTTTAATCTGCCTTATTTTCCGCCGGAGTACCGCTTTCATTTCAATGCACACAACCTCGTGGTCATCGGAAAACAAAATGATTTGTATTACATCAGCGACCCGGTGATGGAAAATATTGAAACACTGAACGGTAAAGAATTGCAGCGGGTACGTTTTGCAAAAGGAACCTACCCGCCCAAAGGACGTATGTACTGGATCCGGGAGACTCCTCAAACCGTAGACATAGAAAAGGCGATATCTGTGGGAATTAAAAAAAATTGCAGCTATATGCTACGCATTCCTGTCCCTCTTTTTGGTGTTAAAGGTATCCGCTACATTGCCGGCCGTTTAAAAAACTGGGATTCAAGATTTGGTGATTACAATGCCGCGTTACGGCTGGGACAGTTCATACGCATGCTCGAAGAAATCGGAACCGGAGGTGCAGGGTTTCGTTTCATCTATGCCGCTTTTCTTCAGGAAGCAGCAACAATTCTTAATAAACCTGAACTGAAAGTACTTTCGTCAGAAATGACCGGTATAGGTGACCGCTGGCGGAATTTTGCCGCAATGGCTGCAAAAAACTTGCGCAACAGGGGCGTTCCGGCAACACCGTACCCGCATCTTTCTCATCTTTTGTTACAGATAGCTGACCAGGAAGAAAAACTCTTCAGAAACCTGGATGGTATTTTCAAATGATTTGTATATAAACACTTATTATTGTGATATATGAAAACATTTTTTGATTTTAAAGCGATCGCCATTGATGGCCCTGAAGTTAGTATGTCGGAGTTTGCGGGAAGAAAGATACTGGTGGTGAATACAGCATCAAAATGCGGTTTTACCCCTCAGTATGCCGATCTCGAACGTCTGTATCAGGAATTTGGCCCTGAAGAATTTGTGATACTGGGTTTTCCGGCCAACAACTTTTTATGGCAGGAACCAAAATCTAATGAAGAGATAGCCAGTTTTTGTTCGCTGAAGTATAATGTTACATTTCCGATGTTTGCCAAAATATCAGTGAAGGGTACAAACCAGCACCCGATCTACGAATGGCTTACTAAAAAAGAACTGAACGGGGTAGCCGATGCAAAAGTAAAATGGAATTTTCAGAAATTCATGATCAGCGAAAAGGGAGAATGGGTTGGTATGGTGCCTCCGGCCGAAACCCCATATTGCAATAAAATAATCAATTGGTTAAAAAACATTCAATGATAGTTTCCTGTTATCCCATACGACTGATATGACATTTTTTTTGTTAAATTTCTTAAAAAGAGATTTCCGGACTGCTCAGACACCGTGACTTGGGCTATTTCAATAACACATTATCCGGACTTTAGTCCAATATGTGAATTAATCAGGTTTAGTACTATTAGCTTTTTCCTTAGCGATGATTTCTCCAACTTGTTTTAAAAGAAAAAGCCATCTCATGATTGAGACAGCTTCTCCAATTTATAAATTATGATGCGTTAGCTCAATGCACCAACTTCAATACCATGCATTTTGATTTATCCCTGCCTGTATATTCGAGTATAAAAGTGTAAAGGCCGGAAGGCAGGTCCTGTAGTGAAAAATTAACTGAATGTTTCCCGTTTTCCTGATGTTCATTAATGAGTTCACTAACCAGTTTGCCCAAAGTATTGTATGCTTTTAGCCTGACCGTTCCGTTATCAGGGATATTGTATGTAAAAGTTGCTTCACTGTTGACGGGATTGGGGTAGGCAGATAACTCGAAATTTGATTCATGGTTGATATCCTGTACAAAGATTTTCGGCATGATCAGGTACGCATCCTCATTTTCGTTGCCATACTGGTCGCCAATCACCCCCGTGCCGGTCAATGAAAAATCAAGTATTCCCTGGTTTATATCCCTGATCGGACGGAAGCCCAATGTAATCATTTCATCATTAGCCTCAACATCGAAATGGTTTGTTGTTGCATAAACAATCCGTATTACGCCGTTTTCATCCGTTACTAATAAATCATTGTCATTGGCAATTATTTCGTCAAGAGTTGGATTTATCTTAGACGGTCTGTTCTTACTGTCAACCCTGTGCATGGACACGTTCTCCAACCGGTAATCATGGTTCGGATAGTTCAATTCCAGACCTAAGGCCGAAAAATCCTTCATTTTGTTGCTGATGCGCAAAGGAATTTCAAAATAAGAGGGATCGCCAATAGTGATATAATCGTCCGAAACCGCAACAATATTTTTTGTCAGCATTTTTGCTGCAGCCCAGTTTGTGACAGAATCCCGGTACTTAATACTTGATCCATTGTAGTCTCCATAGCAGATAGTTTTAAGGCTGATGTTTAAATCTGCACCTGAAATGATCACATTGGTATCAATGGCCACCCAGTTGCCCTTAGGAAAGTTCTTGCTGGCAAGGTAAGGCGCTCCGACCTTGGCTTTTAATCTCGCAATGTCAACAGCATTGATAGCTAAATTATTATCAACGTTTATAGCTTTTTTGTACTCTGCTGAGAAATTTCTGGAAGGGTCTGCCATGTTATCTGCGCCAATAAAATATTTAACTAAAGCAACATCTATCGCATTTACATCATTGCCGGTCTGCATAGTATCTGATGCGTATTTATGGTAAGATAATTTATATTCACCATCCGGGACGCCTGAAAATTGAAAAACTCCGAGACTGTTACTGGTATCCCTTGCAATTTCCGCTCCTCCGGGAACACTTTTCATTATTACAATCACATTATCGATGGCGTATTGTACAGCATTATACGTGGGCGGATTAGGTGCCGGGCTTCCTGTGTTGGCCTTTCCCACATAAACGGTTTTGCCGGAGAGGGTATGTCCTGTACCTGTTAAGGTAATCGAAATATTACTTCCATTGTCGGCAGCAGTCAGGGCGTAATTGGAAGAAACTACGCGTACGCGATATCCGCTGCCTGTAAGCGTGCCGGCAGGGATGGTCCCCGCTATATTCCCGGATGTCGTTGTTGCCAGTGTGCCGAGCGTGACCGGTGAAGCAAAAGACCCGTTGGCGTCCGATAGCTGCGCGGTGACAATATTTCCGGCATTCATCGTTCCCGTGAGGGTGAAAGGAATATTGATAGGAGCACCGTTTATGGCATCAACCAAATAGGATGACGGACTAATAGTCCCTGTTGTTAATACGGGATTGTATATCAATTGCAGATCATCAGCATAGACACTATCTCCGGCAGTGCCTGTTCCGGCATCTTTACAGGTGGTGATTGAAATCAGGATATAGTTCGGACTTGTTGCCGGCCCGTTGTAAACAAAAGGAATACTTTTTCTGACCCAAATATTCCCTGTAGTTGTATAATTTAATGTGGCTTCGGCAACAATATGACTTGCAGAATTTCCATCAATAGGATCCCGGACATCATAATTATCATGGATTATTGCATGTATTCTGGGCTGATGACTTGAGTTACTGATCTTGGTCCTTACCCAAACGACCAGAGAATCCGGATGGGCGCCTAAGGCCTCACTGAAGGCAGGGTTATTAAAATGAGAAATATTATAATTGTTTGAATTGCTGGGTATTATACTTCCCATATTTATTTGCCCGGTAGTTAAATTCCCGTTGGCTTTTACGCCCAGCACAGATCTTGTCCAGATAACACAACTATAGGTGCCGGTTGATCCCGGTCTTTTAACAGTCGACCGTTTTATTTGTTGTGCAGCATTCCCGTTAAGGCTTCCTGATGCGCTCATAAAAGAATTCCAATCCGTAGGTTCCTCTGTATCTGCACCAAGGTTATCCCAGCTTTCAAAGCTGCCATTATTCACCTGAGGTGTTTGTGCATTTGATATTAAGGTTATTCCCGGAAGAATTAATCCCGCAAAAATTAAAGTTTTTAGTTTCATAGTTCTTAGTTTAAAAAAATAGGCGGCAAAAGTAAAAATTTTTCTAACACCATTCCAATTTCATTAATCCGTATTGATATCCACGGATTAAGTATTTGAAAATCAAAATATGTTTGTAATATTACTATAAACAGCGTTATTCAGTAACGGTGTTTTTTATCCATTGTGCCAGGTAGTCCAGAACTTCCGGCGAAAAGGTCTCTTCAATATCGGCATATTCCGAAGGGGAGCCGGTGGCTGAATGTTGAAATAAATGATTCAGTCCGGCAAATTCTTTGACCGTAACGTTTAAATTTCCGGCACGGGAAAGATATTTCTTTATCGCAGCAAGGTTCTCGGCAGGCGGAACCTGAAGGTCGTTGCTTCCGGCTATGGCCAGAACGTGACAGTGAACCTTTGTCAGGGCAACTTTAGGGTCGCAGGTCAAAAAATAACGGAACCAGGGAGTTATCAGTTGGTAAACGCCCTGTACGAGGATCTTTTTATCCAAACCCTTGCTCTGTATGGTTTCAGGGCTTATGGTGGCCCAGTAATCGTCAATAAGTTTTCTCATTTTTCCGGCAGCTTTCCTGTCGTCTTTTTCATTTACAGCTATGTTATACAGCTTTTTATTCAGCCGGGTATTATTTTCAATTTCCTGTTCCGGCGTGCTGTCTGCACGGGCAATCCTTTCCGACTGAAGCAGTAGGATGTCTTTACCTTTCAGCCCGGGGCCGGCAAGCATAACAATAAATGCAACATCCTTATTCCTTGAGGCTATGATGGGAGCGATCAGCCCGCCTTCGCTATGGCCAATGATGCCGGTCTTTTTGGGATTGATCCGTTGGTCTGCCACCAGGAATTCAAAAGCGGCTTCGGCATCACCGGCAAAATCAGCCGTGGTAGCCGATGAAAAACCCCCTTTTGATTTTCCGGTTCCCCGGTCATCATAGCGAAGCACTGCAATGCCATTTCGCGTGAGGTAATCAGAAATAACCAGAAAAGGTTTGTGCCCCAGCAGTTCTTCATCGCGGTTTTGCGGGCCCGAACCGGTGACAAGTACCACCGCCGGAAAATTTTCCCCGGAAGATGGCAGTGTCAGCGTCCCCGAAAGAGAAACCCCGGCTTTGTCATTGGTAAAAGTAACTTCTTCTTCCTTATACGGAAAAGGCCTCCGTGGTTCCTGCGGACGGTTCAGTTCAGGAAGCTTTTCCACCCTCAGCAGGGTGAGCGGAATTTTAAGGCCCTGCATCCAGTTTCCTGTAAGTGTATCTGACGATTTATTTATTTTGCCTTTATAAGAAGCGCGGATTTCTGCGGAATTTATTTTTAGGGTATCATTATAAAACTCTGTTTTATCGACTTTTATATCCATTACCCCCTGGTCGGGACTCATTAGTTTTGAAATTAATATTCCTGATGAGTCTTTAACCAACAAACCAATTTTTAGCTTGCTGACTCCTGTGTTCAGCGTGCCCAGCCAGTTCCCGGTAAACCTGTGCATATCAAGCTGTGCCGGGCTGAGAAAGGAAATCATTAATGCCGCAAGCAGAACTGCAATTCTTTTGGTCATAGGTTGTGTATAAGGATGAATAAACAAATGTATTACAAAAAGAACCGCCGGTAATTAAAAGTGAAATATTTTCAGGAAAACTGTATTTTTGTAAATCTGAAATACCGGTCATTTGTCTACAAAACCAAATAAAAGCGCCCTTAAAGTTCAGCCGGGTATTGAACCCCCGGTCACGGTGAACAAAGATGCTGTTTTGCGGCTCAGGCAAAAAAAATCACCGGCGATGTCCCTAAAGGACATGCTCGATGGCATTTTATCGGGCAACATTACTGTGCTGAGCAGGGCAATAACGCTGGTCGAAAGTTCGCTTCCGGAACATCAGCTACTTTCACAACAGCTCATTGAAGCCTGCCTGCCTTATTCGGGACATTCCTTACGAATTGGGTTTACCGGCGTTCCCGGAGTAGGCAAAAGCACGCTTATCGAGACATTAGGAAAATATATAACACAGCATAAATATAAGCTGGCCGTATTGGCTATTGATCCAAGCAGTTATCGGACCAAAGGCAGTATTCTGGGAGATAAAACGCGTATGGAAACACTGTCGGCCGATCCGGATGCTTTTATAAGGCCGTCACCGTCAGCAGGGACACTGGGCGGGGTAGCCCGTAAAACATGGGAAACGATTATCTTGTGTGAAGCTGCAGGATTTAATGTAATATTTGTAGAAACCGTAGGGGTGGGTCAGTCGGAAGTGCTGGTGCACTCCATGGTTGATTTTTTCCTGCTGCTGATGCTCGCAGGCGCCGGAGATGAGCTGCAGGGCATTAAAAGAGGCATCATGGAAATGGCCGATGCTATCGTGATAAATAAAGCCGATGGCGATAATATTCATAAGGCTGAAATAGCCCGGACGGAATATCAAAAAGCTTTGAATCTCTTCCCTTTGCCTTCTTCCGGATGGCAGCCTTTAGTTGCCATTTGTTCGGCACGCGCCAATACGGGAATAAAAGAATTATGGAAAATAATGGACGACTATTTCCTGTATACAAAAAATAACGGATATTTTTATGCCAAAAGAACGGAACAGGCGCTCACAAGAATGCATTATGCCCTGAAAGAACAGTTGTTTGTTGATTTTTACGGGAACAGGAAAATTGAAACCCGGATCAGAAGTATCGAAAGCGATATTGCAAAAAACAAGGTCAGTTCGTACATTGCAGCACGGGACCTATTAGATTTATATTATGATTCTCTGAAACAAAACGATTGATTTATCAGAAAAAACCAATGTTCTGAAATATTCTGTTCCCCAACTTCGTTATTTTAAAGAAAATCTTATATTTTTGTTTAACAAAATAAACTTCAAACCATGAAAAAAATCAGATTTTTTTGCTTTGGTCTTGCTGCTTTATTGGTAGCAGGAATGGTTATTTTTTCTTCATGCAAAAAAGAAGAAGATGATAATCAATACAGTTATCGGGCGGCACAGGATAATTCGAGGGCCGAAGGAGCTTTTAACCGCTGCTATTCAGAGATTCAGAAAGCGGCACGGCAGGTCGGGAACAAAAGTACCAACGACACCATAAACGGTTGTCCCACCTTATATATCACCGGTACATGGCCTAAAACCCTTACCCTTGATTACGGAAGCACCGGTTGTGCATGTAATGATGGCGTGACACGCAAAGGACAGATCATCACCGTTATTACCGGGCTTTATGTGGACTCCAACTCGGTAGCCACTTCCACCTTCAATAATTTTTCGGAAACCATAAACGGTGTGGAACATAATATTACAGGCACACAAACCATCACTAACCTGGGACATAACGCACAGGGACACCCTCATTTTTCGGTCGATGTGCAAAATGCCAGTGTTTCCTATACCGAAGGAACCATTCACTGGACTTCGCAGCGCGAAAATGAATGGATATTAGGATATGACACTTATTTAAATCCATTTGATGACGAATACAGTGTGACCGGTTCGGCAAACGGAACCGACATCAACGGTGCTTCATTCAGTGTCAATATCACCTCACCGCTGATTTGCAAATACTGTATGTCCATGTGGCGATGGATAGTTACTTCGGGAGCCCTCGACATTATTAACCCCGGATATCCCAATATTACCGTCGACTATGGCAACGGCGACTGCGATTTGATCGTCTATGTGATCATTAACGGAACATCATACACCATTGTCCTGACGTAAGATTTGTTTGTAACCCGATGGCCTGTTACAGATTTCTGTGACAGGCTTTATTATAACTTTCCGATGAAAAATATAGCTCTCGTTGTCCTTATACTGTTAATCATCTATCTGCTGGCCTTTGTATTTATTTATGTTTTTCAGAGATGCCTGGTTTTTAATCCGCAAAAAGGTTCGTCATCCCCTCCTGAAGATCTCAATATCAGAGAACTATGGATAACCACAAAGGACGGACAAAAGCTCCATGCCTGGTGGATGCCTTCGGAACTGGCAGAATATACGGTGTTGTTTTTTCACGGTAACGCAGGAAATATATCACGGGGAGAAAAAAGGATGCGCCTTTTTCGTGAGATGGGCTGCAACGCATTTGCAGTCGAATATCGCGGTTATGGCATCAGTACCGGAAAAATCAAAAAGGAAGAAGATGTCTTTGCAGATGCAGATGCTTCATGGGAATATCTTATCACTAAACTCGGAATACCGGAAGAAAAGATTATTATATGGGGATGGTCGATGGGCGGAGCCGTAGCAGTGAATCTGGCACAGCAGAAAAATTGCCATGCCCTGGTGATGGAATCTACTTTTTACAGCCTGGCCGACATGGCGCCGGGATATTTTTTGCTCTTTCCCAAAAAACTGCTGATGAGGTATTATTTTAAATCGGGAGAAAAACTATCAAATATAAAAGTTCCGGTTTTATTCATACACAGCAGAACGGATGAAACGGTACCCTACACTCAGGGTGTAAGGCTGTATGAAACCTTTTCCGGCACAAAAAAATTTATGGAGATCACAGGTGACCACAATCATGGTGTCTTTGACTCACAGGAAAAGTTTCTTCCCGAAGCAATGCAATTTCTAAGGTTATAAGAATATTTGTTATTTTTGCCGGTCATCATCAGAAGAACACCCTGCCGGAAAGCAGAACTTTAACACAGGAGCTATTTATAGATTGATGCATAAAAGGGAAGAAACAAGGTATGGAAACGGCGGAAAATACAGTGATGTGGCAGCGGGACGCTGATGTAATAAAAAATTATGATCATATAATTATACAATGAGGTTTAATATGAAAGGTTTGAGAGTATTTGTTGCCATTTTTTCAATATTTATGGTATTATCCTGTGGCCAGGGACAGAAAGAAACGACCCTGCAGGAAAAAGAAAAAGATTCGATCATGAACCTGGAGCGGGATCAGGCGCTGGATAATGCAGACAAATTACTGCAAAGGCAGGATTCTATCGATGCCGTCAACGACACGGCTACCGGGGCAAAATAAATAAAATACCTTTGCTTTTTTGTCAAAACAGCTTGACTTATAATGTTTTAGCCTTTATGGTTTTTTTATGCCTTTATCACCTTTATTTCCAAAATAAATCACTAAATTCGCAGCCTGAAATGCAAATAAGAATTAATAATCATAATATCAGCAATTTAAACAAGAAAAATTGACATGGAAAAAAAATCAAAATTTATCACATGCGACGGTAATTATGCGGCGTCGTATATTGCTTACATGTTTACCGAAGTAGCGTGCATTTATCCCATTACGCCATCGTCGAACATGGCCGAAAACATCGATGAATTTGCGGCTGCAGGAAAGAAAAATATTTTCGGCGAAACCGTTACCGTTTCTGAGATGCAGTCCGAAGCCGGCGCTGCAGGTGCATTGCACGGCGCTCTTCAGGCCGGAGCTTTGGGCGCAACATACACAGCATCACAAGGGCTGCTGTTGATGATTCCGAATATGTATAAAATCGCCGGTGAATTATTACCGGGCGTACTACATGTGTCGGCCCGCAGCCTTGCTGCTCAGGCATTATCAATTTTTGGCGATCACAGCGATGTGATGGCTACCCGCAACACCGGTTTTGCCATGTTGGCTACCGGAAGCGTACAGGAAATAATGGATATCGCCGGTGTTGCACATTTTGCAGCCCTGAAATCACGTGTTCCCTTCCTGCATTTCTTTGATGGGTTCCGTACGTCTCATGAGGTACAGAAAGTCGAAGCTCCTGCGATGGAAGACATGGAAAAACTCCTTGACAAACAGGCATTGAAAGAATTCCGCGAAAGATCACTCAATCCTGAACATCCTGTAACGCGTGGTACAGCCCAGAACCCGGATATTTATTTCCAGACACGTGAAGTCGCCAACAAATTTTATGATGCCGTTCCCGATATCGTAGAACATTATATGCAGGAAATGCAGAAAATAACGGGCAGGGAGTATCATCCTTTTACTTATTATGGTGCCCCTGACGCAGAAAATATCATTGTTGCCATGGGTTCCATTACCGAAACAATAAAAGAAGTGATTGATTATCTGGTGGCTAAAGGAGAAAAAGTGGGACTTATTACAGTTCATTTGTATCGTCCTTTTTCGGAAAAATATTTTTTGAATGTTTATCCGAAAACCGCTAAAAGAATCACCGTGCTCGACCGCACCAAAGAACCCGGCGCCAACGGCGATCCTTTGTATCTTGATGTGCGCGACCTGTTCTATAACAAACCCGGCGCACCCATGATCGTTGGCGGACGCTACGGTTTAAGTTCCAAAGATACCACCCCGGCTATGATGCTTTCGGTGTTCGATAACATGAAAATGAACGAACCCAAAAATCAGTTTACCGTAGGTATCGTTGATGATGTTACCTTTAAATCGCTGCCCTTACTACCCGAAATCAGTGTTGCCCCTAAAGGAACCTACGAAGCCAAATTTTATGGGCTGGGTTCCGACGGTACAGTGGGCGCCAACAAAAATTCGATAAAAATTATCAGCGAAACCACAGATAAGTATTGCCAGGCCTATTTTGCCTACGACTCCAAAAAATCAGGCGGTATCACCGTATCCCACCTGCGTTTTGGCGACAAGGCCATCAGATCGCCATATCTTGTTAATACCCCCAACTTTGTTGCCTGCCATGTTCCGGCCTATCTCGAAAAATACGATATGCTCAAAGGGCTCAAAAACGGCGGAACCTTCCTGTTGAACAGCATTTGGGATGTTGAAGAAACCAAATCACACTTGCCGAACCATATCAAGAAATACCTGGCCGCCAACAATATTAGTTTCTATATCATTAACGCCACTAAAATCGCGGAAGAAATTGGACTGGGAACCAGGACCAACACCATTATGCAAACAGCTTTTTTCAAAGTGTCGGAAGTAATTCCTTTCGATCTGGCTGTTGCTCAGATGAAAAAAGCCATCGAAAAAACCTATGGCCGTAAAGGTGAAGATGTAGTAAAAATGAACATCGCCTCTATCGACGACGCCATCAAGGGAGTGATCGAAGTGCCGGTACCTTCCGAATGGAAAAACCTCGACCGTGATGTGGCCAAAGAAAACAATGATGTTCCTGATTTCATTAAAAATGTCTTCAACCCCATCAATGCACAAAAAGGCGATGACCTCCCGGTGAGCGCTTTTCTGGGCAGGGAAGACGGAACCTTCCCTTCAGGCACTACCCGTTACGAAAAAAGAGGTATTGCCGTAAACGTCCCCGAATGGATACCCGAAAACTGTATACAGTGTAACCAGTGTGCCTTTGTTTGTCCCCACGCAGCTATCCGTCCGTTCCTGCTCAACGATGAGGATGTGAAAAATGCTCCCGCAGGCACCAAAACATTGAAGGCTGCCGGAAAAGAATTAGAAGGCCTGCATTTCCGTATTCAGGTCAGTGTGCTGGATTGTACCGGATGCGAAAACTGCGCCGATGTTTGTCCTGCCAAGACCAAAGCCCTCGTAATGAAACCACTGGGTACCCAGGAAGCAGAAATCGACCGCTTCACCTATATGGATAGCAAAGTAGGCTACAAAACCTCCAGCGTTGATATTTTTAAGATATTTAAAAACAGTCAGTTTGCTCAGCCACTGTTTGAGTTTTCGGGCGCCTGCGCCGGTTGCGGAGAAACCCCCTACATTAAATTGATTACCCAACTTTTTGGCGAAAGAATGATTGTGGCCAATGCTACAGGATGTTCTTCCATCTATGGCGGATCGGCTCCTTCAACGCCTTATTCCATTGCAAAATCAGGTAAGGGTGTTGCCTGGGCCAACTCGCTGTTCGAAGATAATGCTGAATATGGCTATGGCATCGAAACCGGCGTCAGGAAAATGCGTCAGCGTATCGAAAGACTGATGAAAACCGGTATGGATTCCGATCTGCCGGCTGATATAAAAGAAGCTTTCAAGGCATGGCTCGAAGGTATGAATAATGCTGAAGCCTCTAAAGCAGCTTCTGAAAAAGTGCTGGCATTACTTGAAAAGTCAGAACATCCGTTGGCTAAACAAATTCTTGATCTTAAAGATTACCTGGTGAAAAAATCGGTCTGGATTTTTGGCGGCGACGGATGGGCTTATGATATCGGTTATGGCGGGCTCGACCATGTGCTTGCCTCCGGCAACGATGTCAATATGTTGGTTCTTGATACCGAAGTGTACTCCAATACTGGCGGACAGGCTTCCAAATCAACACCTATTGCTGCGGTGGCAAAATTTGCCGCTTCCGGAAAACGTATCCGCAAAAAAGACTTAGGCATGATGGCCATGTCTTATGGGTATGTATATGTTGCACAGGTGGCTATCGGAGCAAGCTATGCACAGTATTTCAAAGCTATAAAAGAAGCCGAAGCGTACCCCGGACCCTCCTTGATCATTGCCTATGCTCCCTGTATCAACCACGGGCTGCGCGCCGGAATGGGTAAATCACAGCAGGAAGCGGAACGCGCTGTGGAGGCCGGATACTGGCACCTGTACCGCTATAACCCCCTGTTGGAAAACGAAGGCAAAAATCCCTTTACCCTCGACTCGAAAGAGCCTAAATGGGAAGAATTCCAGAACTTCCTCGCCGGAGAAGTCCGCTACACCTCATTGAAAAGCACCTTCCCCGAAGAAGCGGAAGCCTTGTTCAAAGCAGCTGAAGAAAATGCCAAATGGAGGTATAAGAGCTATGTGATGAAAGCTCAAATGAAATACGATAATTAGAATTTTCATTCTTCAAAAAAATCCAGACAAATATTGCCTGGATTTTTTTTGATGTTTTATCCTGCCGGCGGGTGTGTTTTGTACAGAGCGTGTTTTTGTTTTTATCAGGAAAAAAACAGGCAAGTATTTATAAAACATACTTATAAAATTATTATCTTGCAAACAAATTGAGCTAATTGAAAATCCGTATCAACAGAACCGAACTTGTACTGTTCAGAGGAGCTACCATTGCCGATGCCGTTCACATTTATTATGCGCTGCACGGAAAAAAAATTCCGAAGATTTTTCCGGCAGTAAAAGACCGTTTTGGAAATTTTGTGGCCCCCGACGGCAGACTCACCGACGGTAATCAACTGTATATAAAAACAATAAAATAAAGATATGAAACAATCTGTTATTTGTTTGAAAATCATTCGCGTGGTCCCCGTAGTGTTTATGGCTGTTATGGTGGCCTGTCAACCGGTACGTCAAACCTCTCAAAAAATTCCCGTAACCAGGCATGTGGAATTTCTGGCTGTAAATGACATGCATGCCGCTATCGACAACTTTCCGCATTTTGCATTCATTGTGGATAGCCTGCGGACCCTTTATCCGGATATGTTGCTTGTTTCGGCCGGCGACAACCAGACGGGCAATCCGGCAAACGATCAGTATAAGGAAAAGGGCATGCCCATGATAGAACTGATGAATGCCGTTAATTTCGACATTTCGGCGGTTGGCAACCACGAATTTGATTCTAAACCGGATGGTTTTGCGAAAAATACGCAAAAGGCCGGTTTTGATTTTATCGGATCCAATATCTTGTTGCCCGAAGGCAATGGCTACCGCATCAGGCCCTTTAAAATAATTACTACAAAGAATGGCGTACGGATAGCCTTTGTTTCGCTTTTAAATATCAACGAGGGCGGCATCCCCGACTCTCACCCCGATAATGTAAAAGAGTTTCGTTTCAAGGAACCTTATGCCACGGCTAAGGAATACCTTTTTCTGTCCGACAGTTGCCAGGTTTTTGTTTTTCTTAACCACATGGGCTTTGAAGAGGATGTGGCATTGGCCGGACAGCTGCCTGCAGGAAAAGTAGATCTGATCATTGGCGGACATTCGCATACACGCGTGGATAAAGAACAGATACATAATGGCATCCTTATCACACAGGCAGAACGCAAACTCAAATATGCCACCCTTATAAAACTCACCCTGAACGATAAACGGGTGGAAACTAAAACCATGCAACTGCTGACTATTGGGAATAAAGGTAATGTACGAAGCGATATCCGCGATATGGTGAGCAAATACAACAATAACCCTTCACTCAGCGAAACCATTGCCGAGGCCACTGCGGATTTTACTTCCTACGAGCAGGTGGGCTACCTGATGGTTGATGGCATACGTGCGGCAGCTGGGGCAGATATCGCACTGGCAAACCCGGGTGGTGTGCGTATCGACCATTTGAACAAAGGCTACGTAAGCGTAAAAGATATTTATACCATGGATCCCTTTGGCAACGAGATGGTATTGTTTAAACTCAGCGGACACGAACTCAGGGCGCTGCATCTGGCGGCCTTCACCATTGACGACAGCAGCGCCATTTATCCTTCGGGAATGAAATCAAAATATCAGCTCACCGATAAGGGCGCACTGGCCGATGTGCAGTTTTTTACCAACGACGGCAAACCCCTCGAAATGGATAAAACATACACCGTGGTCATGAACAATTATATGTCTTCGGTATATAATTACGAACACCAAGATAGCGGGCACGGTTTATTCAGAACTACCGCAGAAGGCATCATAGATTATTTGAAAAAGTTGAAAAAAATTCCTGATTATCAGGGAGAAAAAAGGGTGGAAGTTATAAAAACCGGTAAATAAACGGACGTGATTTGTAGCTTGTTTTAAAAATTTCTGATGGAAAAATATCGGATTTTATGTTATTATAGCCGAAGATTTAAAAAACAAAAGAATTAATGCCCTAATTTTACACAAAAAGATCAAAGCAACAGAAAATGAAAAAATCTCACCTTCTGCTTATTACCGGTATGTTGTTTTTTGCCGCATCCGGATGTAAAAATGTGGAACAAGCCACTGCTCCGGTTTATCCCGGCGAAGTACAGAATAACGATTACATGGAGCTGGCCATATTGTATCATCAGCGGTCTGCCGAGATAAAAGCCCTGTATTACCAGTCGTTTAACCTGGCAAAACTGATGTTTGAAGAGGATCTCGCCAATAAAAATGTGGCCAAAAAACGTGCAATAGTTGTGGATATTGACGAAACCATGCTCGACAACAGTCCCTATGAAGCAGAATGTGTTATGGGCGGAATTACCTATCCTGTGAAATGGGATGAATGGGTTAATAAAGGCACTGCTGATGCCTTGCCCGGTGCTGTCGACCTATTGAATTTCTTTGCCGGTAAAGGCGCGGAAGTGTTTTATGTTTCCAACCGCACGGAAGACCAGCGCGAAGGAACGTTGAAAAATCTGAAAGAAAAAGGCTTTCCTTATGCCGACAATCAGCACCTGAAGCTGAAAACAAAAACCTCGACCAAAGAAATATACAGGCAGCAGATAGCAGAAAACTTTCATATCAGCCTGCTGATAGGTGATAACCTGTCGGATTTTGTCAGCGGTTTCGAAAAACAGCCTTCCGGTATCAGAGATTACAAAGTTGACAGTTTAAGAAACGAATTCGGAAAGCGCTTTGTGATATTGCCCAATGCCATGTATGGCGACTGGGAATCGGCTCTTTATAATTACAACTATAAGCAAACAGAAAAACAAAAGGACAGTTGCCGGAAAGCGAATCTGAAAGGATTTTAATATGTCTGTTATGCAGGCCTGAAATCCTTAACAATTGTCTGTTTTAGCAGCCCTGACCTGATAGTCCTGCTATGCCGGACCGCTGACCGGGGCTGCAGAAACAGATCGCTGCTTTATTCTTCTCTCAGATCGTAATCCACATCGTCAAAATATAATAACTCCGGGGATTTTTTTGCTTTTGCCGGAGTCATCAGATCCATTGGACGCAACATTCTTGTTTTAAATACCGGATCGGTAAAGATGCTGCTTCTGATCTTTTTCATTTTAAACAGGGGGGTAATTCCCTGTTCAGCAACTATTTTTGTGTACAGGTCTTTTGAAAAAGCACATTCAAGATTAAGACTGGCATCTGCAATATCCAATTTTGCTGTCGAAATATCGGCTTTGGCTTTTAATTCAATTTTAGCATCCTGCGAACTTGAAATAATTATTGTCGCAGAGTCTGCTGTGACCAATTCAGTAATTACAGCCCAGTCTTTATCCCATTCGCCCTGCTGGTAACGCTGGATTATTTCTTTTCCGAGCTTGATCTGGTCGCTGATGCAGGGGCTTAAAGTTCCGTTGGCTTTGAATAAAATGGCATTTTCCTGAGAAAAACTGATGGAAAATCCCGCATCCCCATTGGCAAGTACGCTTCCCAAAGCCGGTACCGTGCCGGCAATTTTTGTCATTACGGATACCTCGCCCTTTGTCATATGTTCCAGGTCGGTTTTTGTAGTATCTTCTTTGATCTGGAAAACGATGCCTTCATTTTTGAGATTCGAAATTTTAGTGAACTCGTTGTTTTTAAATAACCCGATATCTCCCAATTCTAAGGGAGTGCCCGGAAGCCATGTGGCAAAATAATCGAATTGTCTGTACAACTCGTTTGTGTACTTTTTTACTGTTTTCATAATTAATTAAATTTAAATGTTTGTTAGTGTGTCTGTTATTTGTTGTTTTTGATTGTTATTTGTTCTGTGTCCTTGTTAATGGCTTATAGCTAATTTTTTTATTACTTTCATGATATAAATACGAATTTAAATCATCAGAAATTATAATTTTTCAGCAACCCAGCAATGAACATTCGACTGAAACATCTTTTCCTGCGCAAAATTAGCGGCAATACAGCTTCCGCGGCAGTCGGCAAGCCAGTCGCAGCGCCGGCAGGGGCCATCAATATCTTCCGTAACAAGGCTTCTGAAATAATTAAGTATACGAGATTCATACCAGATGTCCACAAAATTCTTTTCCATAACATTGAAGGTAGCTGCTCCTTCAAAAAAGTTACAGGGTAATACGTTACCTTGTGCTGTAATGGTGCAGTATGCTATTGCCCCGTCGCAGCCGATATGCTGGACCGAGGGATGCTGTTTCTGAGCTGCAGGGGGGCGGAGCGTACATTCAAATTCCATGGGTATCAGCTCCAGCCCGACTTCCTTTTTCAGCTTATAAAGAGTCTGTGTGAGTTTTCGCATCCTTTGGGGTTTGATCTCGAGGTCGCGGAATTCAGATCCCCGGCCAAAGGTAACAAAGGGCATGATTCTGAATGAACTGACCCCCAGATTTTTAACAAATTTGAAAAGATGGGGAATCTCATTAACATTAAGACGGGTCACCACGGCAGCCACCGAAACCCAGGCACCTTCGCGGATAAGATTTTTTATGCCCGAAACGGTTTTATTCCACGATCCTTTTTTATTTCTGAATTTTTCATGCGTTTCAGGGTTTATGGCATCAAGACTGATCTGGGAGTACAGGCCAAGTCCTGCAATTTTTTTCGCCACTTCCCGTGTAATAAGAGTTGCGTTGGATGCCAGCTGAATGGAAAGCCCTTTTTTAACCGCATATGCTGCAATAGTAAAAAAATCAGGGCGTACCAGCGGCTCGCCTCCGCTCAGGATTAACTGTTGAACACCGAAACCTGCCATTTCATCAATGAGGCTCAGGCATTTTTTCAGTGGGAGTTGTTCTTTGCGGTCAGGCCCGGAATCAACCACGCAATGACGGCATTTAAGGTTGCAGCGGGAAGTGATATCCCACAGGACTGCTATGGGCGGAGGAGGCTGGTAATACTGCATCCGCTTTTTGCGCCACCAGATGAAACCCTTTTTCGTCAGCTTGTCCATGAACAATTCTGTTTTCTGACGTGTTTCGGAATATGGCGTTTTAAAAGCCTTTGCTGTTTGAAGGACGATCTCGTAAAAAGTGTGATATCCGTCGCAAAGGTTTACGATCCAGCTTCCTGACTCATTCAGAAAAAGCTCCGTCCCGTTCACAGGGTGGCAGATCCTTCGGGATCCATCGCCGGTGATTCTGAAAGGGAAAAAAGGAACGCCGTCCGAAGGGTATACATCTCGTAATTTCTCTGATTTCTCAGAGAAGTTCTTCCCGCTGCACCTATCCATTATAAAAATAATAAATACTTGAAAAACAATTATTTGTGCATAATTCTCTGAGCGCTGGCGTTGAGTTTTTTAAGTTCTGCTGCTGAAATTCCTGACACACGTGATAATTTAGCTGTTTTATTCGGCGTGCTGGTCGCCGAAATAAAATCAGCGACCGTTTTAATGTTCATTCGGGTCAGTATTTCAATGTATTCTTTTTTGATGTGAGGAATTTTGTCCAGTACCAGAACAGGATTAGAAACGATGTCGGGATTAAACACGGGGTCTGGTCCGGGCAGGCAGTGCACTATGGGCGCCACCGAACATATTTTGGGCGCCGGAGGACAAATGTATGCGGGTGACGGCGGGCAGATGACCGTTGGAGCGGGAGGACACACCAGATGAGGAGCCAATGTGCATGCGACAGGCGCCACGGCGCAGATTACCGGTGAGGGCGGACATGCTGCCATAGGGCCTACCCAGCAGGTGATGGGGCAGGTTACGGCCGATCCTATTCCTACGGAGGCGAAAGCATTTATGATACTGGCGCGCCATCTGTTATAATGCGATGTGCCAAGATAAAGATCTTCCAGCGAATCAAGCACAGCATCTTTCATATCGGCAAAGTCAGAGGTAGACGTCAGATAATTGGTGAGTGCATGATAATACAATTCTCCCAGGACATCACGGCCAAGGCCTTCACAGATAGTTATCCCCCTGTGTGACCCGCCGGTGGCGATCAGATAGGCCGCCTTATTCATAATGCCGCTGTTAATATGTACTCCGCCATAATCATCTGTACCAGTGTACATATCATTCGTGTGGTCGGGCTGGTGTCCGTCGATAACACTACCAATGGGATCTGTAGTGTCGTATTGTCCTCCGTTGGTCGGATCCTGGAGGTTTCTGCTGGCAGGCGCGGTGGTTTTCAGCCAGTAATCTTCCCCTTGCAGCCAGTCTCCGTCGACTAAAGCGGCAAAAACATCAGACATGGATTCATTGAGGGCTCCGGGCTGATTGGAATATACCAGGGCGGCAGTATGTTCTGTAACGGCATGGGTCCACTCGTGCGCAATAACATCAATGGCGCAATAGCTGTCCTTGTCAACCTTATCCCCGTCGCCTATCAGCACATAACTCCCGTTCCAGTAAGCATTATTGGTATTACTGCCATAATGGGCATAGATATGCATCTCGGCGCCTGCATTGTCATAACTGTTACGGCCATGCTTGCTGAGATAATAATCAAACACCATCCGTGTATAGAAATGACAATCGACTTCTTCCCGCTGATCGGTGGCACTCCAGTTATTGTTGGCATCTTCAGAAATGGGTGAGGGCGGATAACCACTGTTGCAGTCATGGGTAACAATTTTTGTTGATGTCCCTGTGGCGCCGTCTTCAAGGGTATATATGCCTGAAGCATGGTTGTGCATGGTATTCAAAGGGCTGGATGTGCTGGTATGGGCCCCGGAATATTTTCCTGTCCCGCTGCCTAAGGCATTGGTATGCGCGTATACATTATTATACCTTACAATAAAGTTACCCGTCTGGCTGTCGATGAAATAACTCCATATTGACGGATAGGGACTCCCGTCCAGCGCCTTGTCTTCACCTTCTGCAAAAACCTGCCATGCAAGATAGGGTTTGTTCTTCACGTCAATTATTACTTTGAGGACAGGTTCTCTTTTTAACCGGTCGGGTTTATTGTTCTTGTCGTGCTTTAAAACAATGGCCAGCGCCTGCCTTCCCTGAATCTTTGGTTTGTCCGGCACCACAATATTCGAAAAAAACCGGCCGGCTATACCCCGTATTTCATTCTGACGGTTGATGTGTACAACTAATTCATGCCCGAAAACAGGATAGTTTTTGAACATTTGCTGGTATTTGAAATGTCTGTTGCCCATCTTATCCTGCAGGGCATCAATAAGTTTTAATTCCTCAGCAGGAGATTTAAAACCATATAGATCTTTGATTTCCTTAAAGAAATTCATTACAGCTAACCGGGGTTCAGCAGCCTCAGGTTTCGACAGCGCCCCCCTCATTCTTAAGGGAACTCCGGTTTTTTCATTCCAGATATATTCAAGATTGGAATCAGCCTTTTTGAGATTTTTAAGAATCTTGTTTTGTTTTTCTGTGGGTTTCATAATTAATTGATTTTTAGGTTAATATTTATGCAGACATTTTTTGTTCAATTGGATTTTTACAAGGTCCCGGCTCACACTTATCAATCAACCTGATTTGTTCATTCGTTTAAAACTATCTGAAAAACAAATTTTCAAAAAAAAGGATGTTGTAAAAATATTTCAAAGAAACCAACAAAGTTAACATTTTATTTTTTTAAATAACGAGTAATTAACAAAAATATTTTTAATTCAAATTATATAGATACGTATAGTGGTGTCCTGAATAAATATTCCGATGCTAATTTGTTGTGGTGTTTTCTACCGGATTGAGATTGTCTCCACAAAAATTATTAACATGAGCACATAAAAAAGCCGGATTTTTTGACGATCCGGCTTCTATTGCTAAAGTAAACTAAAAAATTTCCGTACTGGAACTTAAAGGGTTTAACCGAGGATTTTAATCAGGTTGCCGCCCCATTGCGGTTTCATATAAACGGATTCGATGATCATTCCATAATCATTGTCATCTTTTCCGCCATCCTCGATGTTGAAAATATAATTTCCGAACCGCGTGTTTACTTCAACTTCAGCGGTATTATCTCCGATAGTATTGATTTGAATGTCGTCTTTTTCGATAAAATTATAAGGAGGAGGAAAACTGAATCCGGCTGGAGAATCTGCATCAATTTTTGATTTTATGAATTTATTGTGGTGATGTATATTCCATTCATCCAGAGACTTCTTATCTTTCACACTTGATTTTTCTTCAGTCAAAAAATCTATTTTGCATCCATAATCATCATAATCGTCCGGTTTGCAAAAATTGTTTTCAATGGAATTTGAGACACAATTGATCAAATCTATGCCTGTTGTATAATCAATTATGAAGTCTTCAATTTTTTCTTTATTTATCATGGGTTAAAATTTTTATGAATGCTTTGGTAATTTTTACAAAACTATTTGTTTACGTTACCACAATTCATTTCTCCTTCGGTGTAATAAATGTTCAGGTATTTGGGGCCATATTGTCCGCCGCCTTCATGTTTTTGAGCCACAGAGCCTTTCACATAGTAACATTTTCCGTCGGCTTTTTTTGTCGCAATGTCAACTTTTACAAATTTTAATTTCGCAATGCCATATTCATTGTTTTCAACTTCCCAGGTGTTGCTGGTAATCACCACACGTATAGGTTCGCCGTATTTTGCCTTGTCAATTTTAGAGGTGACCGTCGAATTTACGCTTGCGTCGGTCATGCCGGCAGCATGCAGCCTTCTTTCTTCAACAAGTTTTTTCTCAATTTCGGCATCCCGTTTTTCTAATCCGCCGCCGTCCACATAGGCTTTTATTTTGTCTTTCTGATCTTTGAGCGATTTTTCATATTCTTCTAATGCAGGATCTGGCTTGGTCAGAAATTTTTTTGCACTGGTAACCATTTTCTCAGCCACTTCAATATCTTTTATTCTGTCGGTAGGATACACGGTCCAATCCTTATCATCGAAACTTCTTTTTGCCTTTTCCTTGATACTCGCCATTTTTTCAGGAGAAACCGTTTCGGTATAAAAGGCATCGATTTGTCCTATCAGCTTAGTTGTATAAGTGTCACTATGGTCTTTTCCATTTTCTTTTTTGTAACCAGCACTAAAGTCGGCATAAAATTTTTCGTATTCCGTTTTTTTTGCAGCATATTCGTCGTAAGCCAATATGTCAATTTGTTTTTGCAGCCTTTCAAAAGTGGATGTCCATTCCATTTTTTGTGTCTCCAGTTCTCTGAAGTCAACCTTAACGGCAGGGGTTGAGGTCTTTGGTGTTTCCGTTGCGGGTTTGGTTTCTTCGCCGGTCTTGCTGTTTGTTTTATCGGAACCTTCAGTTGCAGCAGGTTTGGTTTCTTCGCCGGTTTTATTCTTTGTCTTATCGGAACCTTCAGATTTGCCCGGTTTTAGCTGTGGTTTTTCCTGTATCTTTACATTGCCCGGTTTAAGTTTGTCGAATTGTCCAAATGAATTACATACTCCAAAAGAAAGAATTAAGGAGATTAAAACAATGAATGGTTTTTTCATAATGAATAAATTTTGAGGTTTTTAAATAAAAAAGCGGATAAAAGTAACTATAATATTTTTTAATTATATGTTTTTTTATCGAAAAAACGTTCAAAATCAATAATTAACAAATATTGTTCAAGCGATTTTTTTTTATAAATGCGTCAGTCGCTTGGTTTAGATGTGATTTCTATTCTTTGACAATTCTTTTAACGCAGGTTCCTGAATCTGTCCGGATAATCAGGCAATACATGCCAGGGGACAAAAATCCCAGGTTCAAAACCGGGTTTAGGGTTTCGTCGTCTTGCTGATAGATCATTTGTCCGTTAACACCATAGATTTGAATGTTATGAATAAAGCCGGATGACTGTATTTGCAGCATATCTCCGAATGGATTGGGGTACAGATGAATCTGCTGTTCGTTGTCAGGGTTTTCGTTAACCAATGCTGAAATATTCTGTATCTGAATGTCATCAAGGAATAAAAGGTACATATTCACATCGCTGTAACATTTCCAGCCGATAAAATATATATCTGTTGCCGGCACGGTGAACACCACTTCTTCTTTGATATAATCCTGATTTACAATGTTGGTATGATCTATTAAGAGGTTGGTTAAAGAGGTTTCATCAGGGGTATTGCCGAAACAGACTTTCATTTTTTCAGGATAAACAGAAGAGCCTGCTTTGTACCAATAAGATAATTTGTAATAGGTGCCGGTTTGGAGGTACATGCAGTTTGAGATCAGCCAGTCGTTGGCGGCAAATATTGTATTCCATGAATGTTTATAGCAGTAAGGCGCAAAATGCCCCCCCGACGTGCTTAACGCCCATGCAGCATAATTATTTGACGGGTTAAAGACCGACCAGCCGCCCAGGTTCTCACCGGATTCAAAACCCATAGAAAAAGGCTGCAGATAAATGTTGTTGGTAAATGCAAAATCAACCGAGTCGTTAGCCCCGTTATCATCGGCTAACATCGTTTTAATTTTAATGTGGTACAACCCATTGGCCAGCAGGGGGGCGGGCGTTGAAAACGTATACACCGACTGCTCTCCCGGATTGATCAACCCCGTAAATGTTTCGGTGACCGGAATGGAATTATTTACCGTGTAGGAAACCGGGAAGTTGGTGGCTGTGGTTGCGCCATAGTTTCTTAAGACGGCTGTGATCTGGCTGTCGTCGGAGCTGCACCCGTCAGCAGGAGAAACAACCGATGTTATGCCGATATCGGCATAATCACTTTCGATGATCGCAATATTGTCAATCTTCATGGAATACATATGAGCATTGCTGTAACACTGCCATCCTATATAATAGGACCCGCCGGCAGGAACTGTAAAATTTATGTCTGCCTTTTGAAAGTTTTCATTAGTAATGTTCTGTAAGTCAAGCAGTAATGTATTTAAGCTGTCCGGCAACTGGCGGTTCCCAATTTTTACACGTAATTTCTGCGGGCATGAGGCTACAAATGTCTGGTACCAGAATGTGAGTTTATAAGTTTTTGAAGATTCCAGAGAAAGACATTTTGATATGAGCCAGTCATTGGCGTCTGATGTTGTACTGCCTCCGAACCGGACAAATCCCGGGTCAAGATTTGCCTGCGGATGCGTCGGTTCCACTGTCCATGTTATGGAATCGGCGTTAAGGTCAGATATTTTCCAGCGGTAATAGTCGTCATTTTCGGTGAAATTCATAAAATAAGGGGTGTTTGCGCAAATAACGTTTTCCACTGGGGTAACGAGTGTGTCGTTTTCGCTATATGAGTCAGGAGTATAGGAGGTGATTACTTTTACGTTAAAAACATGTCCGGGAAGTGTCGAAAAATCATACTGTTGTGAAAACTCATAGATTATTTCTGAAGAAGGCAGAATGGTGCTTGTGATAACATCACTTACTACCTGTATGTTATCAACAAATAAGGTTACAGGAATACCTGTATGGGCTATGGTGTCGTAATTGGCAATGCGGACTCTGACAGGTTCCGGACCGGTAAAGGTCGCTGTGACATCGGGCGCTGCCAGGCTCTTAACGGCAATGTCGCCGGGCATCAACGGCATGATGCCGATGAGGGCAATCAAATGAGTGGTGTACGACCCTGCAGGTCCCGGGATCAGGTTGCTTACTGTATAATACCCGTCAGACGACCCGCCCCAGCCGTAGTTAAAATGGAAAAGATCGTTTTCATCATAGCCATCACAAACAAAAGCATGGTAGGTGTAATTCTGCGATCCTGCAACCCACATGGGCCTGCCGCCGTCTAATTCTCTTTTCATTACTGAAATGCGGGTGCTGTCGTCTGCGGCGTAAATGCTAAAATCATGTACATTTGGGGAATATCTGAAGTATTGTATTAATGGTTCTTTTTTAATGGATGATGCAGAGCCGCTGGCTCCGTAATTCATTTCGAGCGAAACGCCGCAGTGGTACATCAGCGTGGCAACAGGGGTGTTGGCCGATGTCAGATGGCCGGGCATGGCGCCCCATGGATAAACGGTGTTGCCGAAATCAGCGCTTAAGGTTCCATACGTCGGATGCACATAAGTGTGAGAGCCTGTGCCGCGAGGGGGGTAGTTCCATTTTTTCATTATCTGTGCCATCGAGGTGGCTACACAACCGGTTACCGCATGGCCGCACGAGCCGTTGGCATCGGCAGGGCAGAGCGCATTATAATAGCAGCCCTGTCCCCACGTAGTAAGGCATAACGGAGTAACAGACTTCACACCCTTGACAGAAAACCCGGAAAGCAGATCATCCCATTTTTGCTTGTTGGCATGGCACACTACTCTTGTATCTATTATTGTTTTTATCTGACGGCAGTATTCATGATATAAAAATTGTGCAGCAGGAGGGATGTTGTTTTTGTCATATCTTCCTTGTGTGGAATAGCCCAGTACCGGTGTAACAGCATCGTCGGCAGCCATCATTACAAAACCTCCGCCGGAAAAATTAAAAACATAATAGCAGGTAGTTCCTTCATATTGTTCCTCGGTAATATCCGAAAAGGATATACCGGATCCTCTCTGTGTCTGTTTCATCAAAAAAAGTACTGCCGCCTTTTTTGCATCGCTAAACGCAACGTGCGAAGCATGAAGATTAATGAATATTAAAAATAAGAATAAAACAAAACTTGCTTTTTTCATAGTTACAGGGTTTTTTTTGATGATTGATTTAGCAGATCCGGGATCATGATTGTTGATTAAATGACGAACGAAGCTTTTTATATTTCACTGTACAATAATTTACTGATGACTATCCTTTGGCCGTCCATAAAAAATTCCTGCCGTTAGCCATCAGGAACTCTATTTTTCAAAAGTACAAAAAATACGGTCACTAATCGTAATAAACGATGCCATTCAATGAAGTAATGGGGAGTGTCTTATGTAATTAATATAAATGTGAAATTTGTAGCCCTTTTTTACTCTGGATTTTTTTCCGAATAAACCTGCAAAAACCAATGTGTGTTACTTTTGCAATTCCCAAACCAGTTTTCTGTGAAAAAATTAGTACTTTTATAAAAAAATAGTTATGAAGAAAATTTCAGTGCTAACCATTTTATTATTTGTGTCATATGTGTTGTCATGCACAACCGAGGCACAGGTGCTTAAGCCCGTGATCACCTTCGAGGAAAATCCCCTGACACATAATGTTCATATCGCTTCCGACGGGCAGTACTATTATGCCGTGAACGGAGGGAAAGCCGATAAAGGACAGATCAACAAATTTGACTTTGCCGGAAAGCAAATCGGCAGTTACGAGATAAAACTCGATATGCGCTCCATTATGTACAACAAAAAGGATAAAAAATTATATGTATGCACTTATGAAAGAGAAATATATTGCATTAACAACCTGCAGCAGAGCAGTTACGAAAAAATCAACGGTGATATTTATGAGAATGAACAGGCCAACCTTGCCATGAGTGAAGATGGCAAATACATCTATTATATGTCGGATGGGACATTAAAAATCTACAAATTTCCTTCCGGCAAGTTATCGAAAGAAATAAAAGGCCTGGACTGCGGAAAAAGCTTTACCACCGGAAGTGCATGCGTGGCTGTTGATGATGAGCATATTTATACCTGGAATTCCGACTATAAAATGATCTTTGTCTACGATATGAAAGGCAATAAAGTTAAATCGGTAGAAATAGAAAAAGGCAGCTATGGCTTTTCGCTTTCGTATGCCAACGGTCTTATTTTTGTTTCTGATGATGGCGATTATGACATCGGTACGTGGTATGGATATGAGCTTTGGGGAAAATAATAAAGATCAAAAATTCATTCTTTTTGTATCTTTTTATAGATGGTTATCCCTTCGTCATAAGAAGTTATTACCCAAACGTAACGTTCTTTAATCATAGATAGAAACTGCACATCGTTCGGGAGCGAAGGATGCTGGTTTTCCTGAAGTATGGCCACATAATCTACATTACTGTAAAAAAAATCCGAAACATTTCCCGAGTAATATTCTCCCCATACGCTTCTTATGGTGTCGGGGTGTTTCCATTTCAATGGGAAAAAATTTTGATCACACTCGTAATTATTATACATGACAAGGGTGTTTTCGGCTCCCATGTAATTTAACAGGTGGTTTTCAAGCCAGTGCGAGGAATAATTGACGCAGAAAACCCGCGCGTTTTTTTCGATTCTCAGACCGGCATCATATGCGTAATAGCTTCGCATGGAAAGATATGGAAGAATTTTCATATAATAATTCAGAAAGACGACAGATACCGCCAAACTAAATACGATAAGCAGTATTTGTATCAGTTTTGGAATCCTTTGAATGGCGGTCCATGACCACCACAGCAGGAAAAACAAAAGAAGCAAACGGCTTTGAATGTAAAGTCCCCTGTCGAGAAAAAACAAGGTGACCACGTATAGCAGCAATAATATCAAGGCGTTAAACATCAGAAAGTAACCGGTCTTGTATTTTCGGGCAGTTAGCGCGCGTAATACAATAAATATCAGCACGGACGAAAAAAGAGCAAACAATATGGTGGTTAGCACGTGATAATCGTTGCTGAGTCCCTGCAGGGGGTATATTTCATAAATGTCGGCCAATATTTTTCCCCGGGAGATGTCGTTGGGCGGTTTGTCAAACTGATGGCGGTCGCTTCCCAGAAAATAGGCTGCGAGCAGCAACAAGCCGCCAATGGTGAGTGAAAAAAAAGTTTTCAGCGGGACAAGTATATCACGCAACAAATTCTTTACATGAAACTTGTTTTTTTGGAGCACAGGCCAGCCGAGGAACCATGCGAACATCCCCAGTGCAATCATAAACACAAAAACGTGCGAAAATTCCATCAGCAAAAACAAAACAATGATAAAAATTTTTTCTTTCCGGTTATAAGTCCGGCTTTCTTTGTAAACAAAAGCCATCCATAAAAAGAAAAAAATCAAGGCTAAAAGAAAATTGTAAAACCCCAAAAAGAAAAATACGGAATAGGAAAAAGGAAAAATGATAAAGCTCAGGTATCGCGATGCATAATTTATCCGGCACACCATAAAGGCAAAAGTGGCAGGCAGTGCTACTACCAGCAGGATCAATAATATTTTTTGAGCAATCCAGGCCGGCACTGCCAGATGAAATAAAATAAGCAAAAAATGTCCTAACCAGTTGGTAAAGTAATTGTTGACCGCTACAAAATCGTTCACAGAGCTGTTGCCGTTTATCATTGCAGCAATCAGATTGGCATTGTATAGGTGAGAAGGTCCGTCGAGGGTAAGTATAAATGTGTTGAGTATTATGGGCAAGGTATTTAGCACACATGCTATCATAAATAAAATTAAGAATATTTTGTCTTTATAAATTTTCATTGCAACTGTTTTATATCCAAATTCCGTCCTAAATTAATCAATTCAATCCCGATGGGTAGTTATCTTTGTTTTTAATTTCAAACTCGATGATTTCCTGTACGGAACGCCGATATTTTTTTGACAGTACCCGGTGCCGGAAAAAATGAAGGTCGTTTTTTTTCAACTCTTTGAGAGCCTCATAATCCTTGTTATAGTCGTCGGGAAAATAAATTTTAAAGGCCTCGTCAATAAATCCCCAAAACCCGTAAAAAGCGTTCATCTCGGTAAAACCAACCAGGATAACATCTTGTTTTTCAAGTTCTTGCTGAAAATTAAGTTCCAGGGGAATTATTTTATAATCCCATATATCAGGCCAGATTCCCGAGAAATAGTACCAATATTGGTGACCGGAAAACAGGGAGTCAACAATATGATTATTGATAAATCCCCAGTAATAACTGTCGCCTATGGTCAGCAGTTTGGGTTTCATTGCGCCGGGACCCGACTTATATCCAATTTGCGGATAACACATTTCTGTATGCGGCAAATCAAATAATAGGTTCATGGTGGCCTCAATATCAAAATCCACATCTTTGATCTGGTCGGTAACGCTATAGCCCTGCCAAACTATTTCAGGCATCTCAGTGCCGCGCAGCCGTGCAATAAAACGCGACAGGGTATCGGCGGCCTTATACATGCCGTAAGTACTCCAGTGCACTCCGTAGGTGGCGTACAAAGGATATGTGGAGGTGTCCTTCATAGCGCAAAACAGGGTGTTCAGATCCAGATGGTTGATTTGCATCTGCCGGGACTGTTGAGCAATGTAATCCATATTGGAAATGGTTTTTTGGCCGGCATGATACCTGTCGGGGATATATTCGGGATAAAAACTGGCCTTACCGGCTTCCAGAACAAGGATAAGGTCGGTGTTACTGATCTTTTTCAGGGTGTCCTGCACCAGTCTGGTGCGGCGCAACAGTTCATCCCAGTATTTTTTCCCCAGGAAATTGCTGCCGGTATAGTCCAGGATATAGCCTTCTTCATACAAGCAATTGTTTTTACCTACCACTACGTTTCTGGCATCAGTTTTTTTGAAAAGGCTATAGTTTATCTGGTTATTGATCCTGATCATGATCTGCCGGAAACCCAATGTATCTTCCAGATAGTTCGAAAATTTTTTCTGAAAAGATTCGTTAGTCCATGTCCTGAAATTGAGGGTGTCGGGTTTGGGTGAAGGCGAATAAAAGCCCTGCAGCTTTTTTATCTTAAAAATATGAAAATGTTGCTGTACCATAGGTAAAAACAGCATCGCAAGGATCAGTGGAATTAATATTTTTTTTATAACTTTCAGCATATCAGAACCTGAAATAAATAAAAGGATTAAAACCCGAAGAAACCACAGCAGACGAACAAATCACAAATAAAAAAATACTTAAAATGCTTAAAAACAACACATTGCGATTTTTTTGTCCGGAGGCGTATGTCTGTTCCTGCCACTTTTCCACACCGCCAAAGGCTCCAAAAAACGAAAAGAAAATTCCCACGGCCAGCATCACCACAAAACGTTTGTCAAAGTATAAGTCAGTTGACCTGAAACTAAAATCAAACAGCCGGGCGAAATAGTATTTTATTTGCTCGAGGCTTTCGCAACGAAATAGTACCCAACCCATTAGGGTGATGAAAAAAGTAAACAGTATACTTGGTAATTTTCCGATACGTTTTAAGAGTTTTAGCAGAAACAGGCGGTCAAGTATAAGAAACAGCCCGTGGAAAGCGCCCCATAAAATAAAATTCCATTCCGCGCCATGCCAGAATCCTGAGATAAGAAAGACAAATGCCAGGTTGAAATACATCCTCGGCACGGATACCCTGTTGCCGCCCAGCGAAATGTAAAGGTAATCTCGCATCCAGCGGCTCAGCGACATATGCCAGCGCCGCCAGAACTCGGTGATGCTTTGGGAGATATAAGGATTATTGAAGTTTTCCGGGAAAATAAAACCCATCATCCGGGCCAGGCCTATAGCCATATCCGAATACCCCGAGAAATCAAAATATATCTGAAATGCATAGGCCAGCACCCCCAGCCAGGCCAGAGGGGTCGTCAGATCGTCAACACCAAGGGCAAAGATTTTATCCGCCTCCTCACCCATCACATTCGCAATCAGAACTTTTTTTGCCAAACCTATGACAAACCTGAAAAACCCCAGCAGATGATTGTCCACCGTGAACTGATAGCTTCTGTCTTCTATCTGGTCGGAAATTTCGTTAAAACGGATGATAGGACCGGCAATCAGTTGCGGAAAAAATAAAATATATAAAGCATAGTTCATGATGTTTTTCATCGGAGGTTTTACGCCACGATAAACATCTATAATATAACTCATCTCGTGAAAAGTAAAAAAGGAAATCCCAATGGGCAGCGCAATTTTTATCCATCGTATTTCTTCAAATCCCAAGGAATAAAGCAGCACATTAACATTGTCCACAAAAAAATTGGCGTATTTAAAATATACTAAAACGCCAACATTCAGTGTGATGGCGAGAACTAGCAGTATCCTTTTTTTTCTGCCCTGCGACTTGTGAATAAATTTTGCGAAAAGAAAATCACAGATGATCGATCCGAAGATCACAAAAACAAACAAAGGCGCACCCCAGGCATAAAAAACCACGCTGGCCAGCAAAGCAACCAGATTCTTATACCGGTTACTTGTTATGTAATATAAGAACAGGGTGACCGGAAGAAAGAAAAACAGGAAGAGGACGCTGCTAAAAACCATGGGGTTATTTCATCAGGATGATACGTTGTGAAATAGCGGCATCCTCACCGATAAAGCGATAATAATATATGCCGGAAGGGGTATTCTGGTGGTTTTCCCCGGTGCCGTCCCATATTATTTTATGGATACCTGCACTAAAATCACCCGACGCCAGCGTTTTTATTTTTTTACCATTCAGATCAAAGATGCTGAGGCTGATGGCCGAAGGCTGGTCAAGGATAAAGGAAATCGTTGTCTGATGAGTAAACGGGTTGGGAGAGGCCTGCAGATTGAAACGCAGGGTGGTGTTTTCATCAACCCGGCTGGTGTTTACCACCTGAAACGTTACCGGAACAGATACGCTGTCGGCAAAATTATAGGTCAGATGAACCAAGCAGTTATAGGTGTCGGGCAACAGGCTGTGAGAGTCGAAAATCAGTTTCAGCGAGCCGGTACTGTTAGCATCAATACAACCGTAATGTACTTCGGGGGTGAGCCAGGTATGGGTGCTGTTGGCCGAAAAATTCGTGATTTGACATTGATACAGCGCCGGATTGGTAAGGCTGAAATTGGTAAAAGTTATAGAGTCTGTCGCAGAAGATTCTATTTCCTGTTCTTTGAAAATGGATACGGGATGCTGCACAACATCGGAACCGGTTTCTATGGAAGGCGGGAAGACGATATAGTCGAGCCATGCACAATCTTCGCCTTCACTGACTGAATAATCTTTTTTATAGGTCCATATAAATGTATGAATACCTGCGCTAACAGGATATTCGGAACGAATCCATGCTGTTTGCCCATCCCAGCGGCCTTTTTCAATGCCATCGATAAAAAAAGCCAGAAAATCATAGTCGGTAACACCGGGGTGATCTTCACAGGAAACTTTTCTGTAAAAACTTACTGTACCACTGTTCAGTATATTCAGCGTTACGGCAAGGGAAGTCTGTTGGTTTTCCGAAATGTTTCCTGATTTCGTGCAATAGGATCCTTCAAAAGGCAACTGCGTGCTTACAAACCATGCCGAATCACCTGTAGTGGTAGCCACCCAGGGGAAACTGCTGAAATCACTGGTTTCAAAATCTTCGGCGTTGCCGCCAATCTGTATCGTGAAAAACTTATGTGTGACGTATCCGCCGTCGGCGCTCAGCTTCAGGTTGAACACCGCCAGGTGTCCGTCGGGAACTGTATTGGCAATATGAATCACATAAAATCCCACAGAAGTATCGCCTCCGGCCAGGCTCGAAAAATACATGGAGTCGCTGATGACTGACACATAGGGATCGTTAGAGCTCAAAATTGCGGCGATATGATATGCTGTAGTGCCTCCGATATTTATGATGTCTGTCAGCACAGAGGCATTTTCACCCGGCTCCAGTATGTTATTGTTGCCATCAGCCACACCTATGGCGCCGATGTCTAATATCAGCGAACGCACCCGCAATGGTAAATTATAGTAAAACGTATCTGCTGCATTATATAACACCAGGTTTATATTGATAAGGTAATTGTCTGAAACAGCCGTATCCACCAAAAAGGAAAATGCATCCTGAAAAGCCACCGAATCGTCAGGAGCCAGGTTCCCGGCGGTTTCGATACTGTCTGTAAGGATTATGTGAACATCGTTGGAAGAAATTTTCATTTGGGCGTTGGGGAAAACATTGTTGCCGATATTTTTCAGCGCCACGCTTAATAAAACGGTTTCGCCGGCATTGATTATCGTGTCGGGTCCGGCGCTGACACTGTGTGCTACCAGCACGCCTTCGGAGGAAAACAAAAGGGTTTTGGTGCTTTCTATATTATTGTTGTCGGTAACTTTAAAAGTAAGAGGGATGTTGTTGATTTCCGAAACCGGTGTACCATAAAACAAACCACCGTCTGAGATTTTCATTTCAACGGGTATGGCAGGCGGGGTGAGGATTGCCACCCGAGTAACGGTGTTGACGTTTAACTTGCCGGAAAAGCTGGTGAACTGATAATTGTTGTTGTTGCCTCTCGATACCGCACTGATCCAGCCGGTGGTGGATGCCACGCTGATGTTGTTGTAATACATTTCAAATTTTCCGTCGGGGAAAAGTTTAACCACCACATTGACACTGCTGCCCGATTGTCCTGAAACATAAGCCTTCCATCGAAAAGCCGCATACTGGCTGTTGCCTTCGTACCAAAAACCCTGACCCGAACCAAAAACCAGGTCGGCCAGAAAAGGCGCAATCATTTTGGTGCTTTTGAATAATAAGACTTTATCAATAAGAAACGGCCAGGTAAACACCTGATCGTCAAATTTTATATATCCGTCCGGGCTGATGTAAAGTTTATTGTATTTTTCACCATAAAACGGAAAGTCAAAACTGAGATTCTGAACGGCATATCCTGTTGAATTAGCCACAAGTTGTATGGAAGTTACAGCCGGCGAAATGCCGCCTGAATAACTTTCTGAAAAATCGTATGCAAAATCCCAATGATAATCAGGGGTTCCGTTTGAAGCATTCAATTGAACAGCATAGGGCTCGTTTATAGTGCCATTGGGAAGGGAATTCGTCGTAATTCCTACCCTGCTGTAATTCACCGTCCTGTTCACCGACAAACGGGTTGTATCGTTGTTAATAAGATTCACATTCGTAGATGGGCAATCAATTTGGACAACTCCTGAGGTATAATCCATCATAGAGTAACTGATTATTTTACCCGTGTAGGTTCCGGATGGGTCTTTTTCGGCTACCTGTAAAAAATATTTTGCGTTTTGACCGGGTTGCACATACGTCAGCAACGGGCTGATATCTAATCCGAATTCTATGCTTTTTGCCGCCTCCGTTGAATCGCCCTGCATATAATATTCACCGCCCTGAAAATTAAAAATCGGGAAATCCAGCACATACTGTGGTTTGATATCAGAAAGGTTTGTTGAAACGCCGGCAGTGACTTTTATTTTGTTTCTGCAGTCGTGCTGCAACCCGACTTTCATGGTAAGAAGGGGGTTATATTCCTGTTTCACATACTGGATTGAAACCCTGTGGTTCCATATTCCCCCGCTGCTGATATCGTCTGCAAGCGCCTTATACATCATATAACAATATCCACCGTTTCCCCAGGCCGGACCAGCATATCCGTTAACAAATTTCAGCCCGCCGGTTTCCCAGTCATGCATGTCTACCACACCATCATAATTGATATCGAGCGTATTGGTATAAAATCCATCCCCGTTGAAATCAAACCGGATAGAGTCGTTGTACCCGACTATGGTCCATGTATGGCTTGGACTAGTGCCCCATGTCGACATTAAGGCTTTTCCTCCTTCTTCGGTGCCGGCAGGAAGTGTGGCATCGGGAGATCCGTATTTTGCATAAAAATTGGCCAGGCCTCCGACAGCGGAACCATCAAGATGATTATGCAGCCAGTTTTTCAGGATCATCAACCCCTCCGGAGTTCCAACCTGGATATTATATCCGGCATATAAACGATTGAGCATCGCATCATAATAAAGATCATAACCGGTCATCCAGCGTTTTTCGCCACCGGAATATAGTTCGCCTCCATAATCTTCCACATTGGGAGTGCCGCACATACGCACGATCTCCCAGGAATCGTAATAACTGGCCCCGGTATAATTATGTCCGTTATTCAGAAAATTCCAGGCAAAATGTGTTACATAGCGGTTTTCGGGAATGTTAGACGGAAGGTTACGCAGCCGGTTAATCTCATACGTAAAATCGTTAGCAATACTTGCTGATTGCCCGCATTCGTAACCGGATTGCCAGGTTGTCGCAATCATATATGACTGAATGGAATTATCAATTTTATACGGTAAGGTGACCTTATTTACCAGATCTGGTGGAACGATTAAATCAGGCAATGTTGCAATTTTCATCAGCTCCTTATCGGTAAGCATCGGCAGGGATTTCGACACAAAGCGATCCGGGTATTGCATAGAGTCCGACAGAATGAAATACTGCGGAAAAACAGTGCATGCAAACAGGCAGATGAATAGCACGACAGCTGAAAATGTTTTTGGAAACATATAGGTAGGTTAAGCTTAGTGCAAATGTAAATAAATTAGGTTTAAAAAGGGATTTATGCCGATAAATCGGAAAAGCCTATTTTTGCAAAAAAAAGAATGAAACTGGTATTTGCGACAAATAATAAACACAAACTCGACGAAATACGCAATATTTTAGGGCGTTCCGGCCTGGAGATCGTCCCGTTAAAAGAGATAGGCTTCAGCGGGGATATACCCGAAACCGCAGATACACTCGAAGGCAATGCTCTGCAAAAGGCGCGTTACATCTATGACAGGTACCATGCAGATTGTTTTGCCGACGATACCGGCCTTGAAGTTGAATGTCTGAATGGCGCTCCCGGCGTGTACTCTGCCCGTTATGCCGGCGAAGGCTGCAATTTTGATGATAATATTGTTAAGCTGCTGAAAGAAATGAAGGACTGCAGCAGCCGGAGGGCTTGTTTCAAAACCGTGGTCGCCCTTATTATAGATGGTAAGGAACATATATTTACCGGAAAAGTTTGTGGTGCCATTTTACACGAACGCAGAGGCGTAGAAGGTTTTGGCTATGACCCGTTGTTTCTGCCCGATGGCTTTGAAAAAACTTTTGCCGAGATGCCGCCCGGAGAAAAGAACCGTATTAGCCACAGGTACCGTGCTATCGCGGCTCTTAGAGATTTTTTACTGTAATTAATGCAGGATAAATTCATGAATTTATCCTGCGGTCTACGATAATGCCTCAAAAATTTGTTTATTTTTGGGTCAGAATACAGATAATCAATTTATGAATATTTTACTATTGGGTTCCGGTGGACGGGAACATGCTTTTGCATGGAAACTCATGCAAAGCCCTTTGCTGGAGAAACTATATATTGCTCCCGGAAATGCTGGTACGGCCTTGTGCGGGGAAAACATCAACTGCAGCCCGCTGGAGTTTGAAAAAATCGCGCAGATCGTCAGAGAAAAAAAGATCGGCCTTGTGCTGGCAGGCTCCGAAGATACGCTGGTGCATGGAATTTATGACTATTTTCAGTCGCACGATGATTTAATGCACATTCCCGTGATAGGCCCATCGCAAAAAGGCGCAAAGCTCGAAGGAAGCAAGGATTTTGCTAAAGCGTTCATGCAGAAATACAATATTCCCACGGCTGCTTACCGGACTTTTACTAAGGAAACGCTGGAAGACGGCCTGTCTTTTATTGATGCATCAGAACCTTCCTATGTATTAAAGGCCGACGGCCTGGCAGCCGGAAAAGGTGTAGTGATATTAAACAATGCCGATGATGCAAAAACAGAATTGGAACAGATGTTAGCCTGTTCGAAATTCGGGAAAGCAAGCGAGAAAGTGGTCATCGAGGAGTTTCTGAAAGGCATAGAGCTTTCAGTTTTTGTGATTACCGATGGTGAACATTATCAAATACTGCCTGCCGCCAAAGACTATAAAAAAATAGGCGAGGGAGATACCGGCCCGAACACGGGGGGCATGGGCGCTGTTTCCGGAGTGCCGTTTGCCGGTGATGTTTTCATGAAAAAGGTGGAAGACAGGATCATAAAGCCAACGATTTTGGGAATTCAACAGGAAAAAATTATCTACAAGGGCTTTATTTTCTTTGGCCTGATGAATGTCGGCGGCGATCCTTATGTGATTGAATATAATGTACGTATGGGCGATCCCGAAACAGAAAGCGTGCTGCCGCGGATAAAAAACGACCTGCTTGAACTTTTGCTGGCAGCCTCAAACGGAACACTGAATGAGATTACCATGGAAATTGACCCCCGTTTTGTCGCAACAGTTATGATGGTATCACAGGGGTATCCTTTTAACTATGAAAAAGGAAAGAAAATTGCTGGTCTGAACGCCGTCAGCGACAGTATCGTTTTTCATGCAGGAACAACATACGACGACAATAATTCCATAGTAACCAATGGCGGCCGCGTGCTGGGTATCACTTCTTTCGGAACTACGCTGCAGCAGGCACTGGACAACTCCTATAAAAATGCAGCGGTTGTCAATTTTGAAGGGAAATATTACAGGCGTGACATTGGTAAGGATTTGAAATAACTAAATATATTTTGTTTACACGAATTTTTAAATATCACACGAATTTTCAGATCGCATTTATTTTTATTGCGGCAATTGCACTGTGGATGCCGGCATTCATAAAGGGTTACCCGCTGTATGAACCCTTCCGCCTGTCGTTCGGATATAATTTTATATACTACAGTTTATATGATGCTAATTTTTTGATTTACACTGCTATAGCTTTTGTTCTGTTGCTGGGCGAAGCCGTATTTCTTCATGAAATACTCGCCGAATTCAAAATAATTCCCAAAAACTCATACATAACGGCCTTTTTTTATGTCCTGCTTATGAGTTCTACCCCGCCTTTGCTGACCCTGCACCCGATTCTGATCGTAAACGGGTTGGTGATGATGCTCCTGCTGATGTTTTTCAGGATCAAGACAAAAGAAGAAGGGTATAAAGAAATCTTCTTATGCGGTCTGCTGACCGGTATCTGTTCGTTGTTCTATTTTAAATCGGCCGGATTAATATGTATTGTCTGGATTTTCCTGCTGATCTTTCATTTTTTCTCCTGGCGTGAGTGGTTGATCAGCATTACAGGCCTGATGACGGTATACTTGTATTTATTTACTTATTTTCTGCTGACCGATCAGTTAATGGCAGCGATTAATGAGTACCGCCAGGCATTTACGGTTATTGATTTAGGCGGGTTGGCCGGGCCGGTGTCGGTATATCAGTATTTAACCGTTGCCATTATGTTGGCGCTTTTTCTGGTTTCTGCAGTAAATATTTATATAATTTCCAGTGACAAGGTCATTTATGTACGAAAGATTTTTAATATCATTTTCTGGCTGTTCTTACTTAACACCGTGAGTATGTTGTTTCTGATCAGAGATTTTATTTATGAGTTTTCATATTTACTGTTTCCGGTTTCTATAATGGTTTCCTGCTATTATGTCAATCAGAGAAAAATTCTTTTAGGCGAAATTGCTTTAACCCTGCTTATTATTTCGATTATACTTCAGAAAGTTTTTATCGGTTAGTTTTTGCTACCGGTCTGAAAAAAATAATGGTTCCCGATACCTTGTCGCGGAGGTTCAGTTCACTTATTCCGACTTTGCGTCCCGAATAACCATTGTTCTGGTGTGCGATTTCAAAAATTCCTTTTCCGGATTTATTGTAAACCACCGCAGTATGCTGCCCGTACGTTTCTTTAATTATCTGATTCCCGATTCGGTGTTTCAGCACAACATTATAAAGTTGTATGATATCGCCGGGATAAATGCTGTCAACAGAGGGGTTGAGTTTATTTCCGAAATAAAACTTTCCGTCCCATTCGCAGTTGTTGAGTGTCAGCGCTTCGTATGCAAGGTCCCAACATTCGCCCCTGTCAACTTTCTTCCCGAGCTGTGCTTTTACATATTCGGTTATCTTCTGGTTTAATTCAGGGATTTCCTGGGCGCCGGCGAAAAAGAGAAAAAACATTAAAATGGATACTGTGAAAAAAACTTTTCTCATGTTGGGGTTTTCTGAAATATAATAACGTCAGCAAGGCATAAAATTATATGGACAACCACAAACAAATTTTTGTTGATAAAATAAAATTATTCATTTCCTGTTTTGTTACATCAGAGCTTTAGAAATTGTTTTGATTTTATCTTTTCATATCTTTATGCGTCTTTTTTGCTGCAACTTCGTTAGATTTTTCGACATAGGATAAACTATGTCTGCAAAATCTGCCTCGTTTTGCTAAAAAATCCATCATAATTCTTATGTAACATAAAATCAAAACAGTTTCTTATATATTTTTAATTTTGCAAAAAAAACCTTCTTGTCAAATCCTCTCCGAAAATTAGCAGGGCAGACAGCCATTTATGGCACAAGCACCATTGTTGCAAGACTGATAAATTATGTGTTGGTACCGATACATACTTATATTTTCAGTCCGGGGGAATATGGCGTGGTCGGCGAAATGTATGCATATGTGGCTTTGTTGATCGTGCTGCTTACCTATGGCATGGAAACAGCTTTTTTCAGGTTCTATGAAAAAAAATCAGATGAAAAGGAAAGTGTTTACGGAACAACCATCATTTCTCTATTAGTAAGCTCTCTGGCCTTCCTTATCATTATGTTCATCATGGCAAAGCCTCTGGCCTCACTGATAAGGTATCCCGACAACAGCGAATATATTATCTGGTTTTCACTGATCATCGTGTTCGATGCTGTTTCAACTATTCCTTTTGCGAAACTTAGGGCGCTGAACCGTCCGAAAATGTTTGCGTTTTTCAAGATTTTCAGTATTACCATATGTTTTTTGCTCAATATTATTTTTCTTTATGTCCTTCCGTATTTATATAAAAATCACATCCTGTATGAAGTGGTTTCTTTTGTTTATGATCCCGCTGTCGGTGTCGGATACATTTTTATTGCCAATCTTATTTCTTCCGGCACCACGGTGTTGCTTTTATTTATCATGCTGCCGCATAAGAAACTGCATTTTGACAAGGCCGTATGGAAACGCATGATGCAATATGCGTTGCCCCTGCTGATTTTTGGCCTGGCCGGAAACATAAACGAAACGTTCGACCGCATCTTGTTAAAGTACTTGTCGCCGGCCGATATCGCCTCATCACAGGTAGGTATATATTCGGCATGTTATAAACTGTCCATACTGATGACCATTGCCATACAGGGATTTAAATATGCCGCAGAGCCCTTCTTCTTTTCTTATGCCAAAGAAACCGACGCAAAGGAAATTTATGCCAAAGTGATGAATTATTTTGTGATCGTTTGCCTGTTGATTTTCCTGGGTGTCATGTTCTATATTGATATCGTAAAATACTTTATCGGTGAAAAATTTCATGAAGGATTGGGTATAGTACCCATTCTGTTGGTGGCCAACATGTTCTTAGGTGTTTTTTACAACCTGTCCATCTGGTACAAACTTACAGACAGAACAAGGTTTGGCGCATACCTGTCAGTTTTTGGAGCAATGGTGACTTTGGTAATGAATGTTTTGCTCATTCCTGTGATCGGATATACGGGCTCTGCCTGGGCAACATTTACCTGTTATTGCGCCATGATGGTCCTTTCATATTTTCTTGGACAAAAGTATTATTATGTCAAATATAATATAAAAAAGATATTGGGATATCTGGCTTTTGCACTGATATTGTATTTTATAAGCTGGTTGATAAGAGATATCCCTGTAGCTATAAAGCTGACGATTAATACATTGTTGTTGCTGCTTTATGTTATTGTGATCATTTATTTTGAAAAACCGTCACTGCTGAAATACATCAAAATCAGAAAATAATGAATGTGAAAATTGTAAACAAATCCAGGCACCCTTTACCAAAATATGAAACCGAAGCCTCAGCGGGAATGGATCTGCGTGCTCACCTTGATGTGCCGGTTACCCTGAAACCATTGCAACGGGCGCTTGTCCCTACGGGACTATTTATTGAGGTCCCCGTCGGTTATGAAGCACAGGTCAGGCCGCGCAGCGGGCTTGCCATAAAGAAAGGCGTTACGGTGCTGAATACCCCGGGAACAATTGATGCCGATTACCGTGGTGAGGTCATGGTTATTCTGGTTAACCTGTCTTCCGAAGACTTTATTATTAACGACGGCGAGAGGGTGGCACAGATGATCATTGCAAAACACGAAAATGCAGCATGGGTTGAAGTCAGTGAACTGAAAATGTCTGGCCGTGGTGAAGGCGGCTTTGGTCATACGGGCAACAAATAGTCACTTCTCTTAAAATTTGTTAAAAATACCATTCCGGGAGGGCTTATAACCAACTGACTGTCAGATAATAATAAATTAGTGTGAATCATAATGGAAAAAAACGCTTTGCCATGTCTGAATTAATATTTTTCTTTGCAACCTTATTTTAAAATTTTTATTATGTCAGACATTACAGCAAGAGTAAAAGCTATCATAGTTGATAAGCTTGGCGTGGACGAAAATGAAGTTACACCTGAAGCAAGTTTCACCAATGATCTGGGTGCAGATTCTCTTGATACTGTTGAATTGATCATGGAATTTGAAAAAGAATTCAACATAGCCATCCCCGATGAAGAAGCAGAAAAGATCGGGACTGTTGGCGATGCCGTCAAGTATATTGAAAATAACACCAAGTAAGATATTTTTTAATGGAATTACGTCGGGTTGTTGTTACCGGGCTTGGTGCAATAACCCCAATTGGTAATAATCTCGCGGATTATTGGGAATCGTTACTTTCTGGGGTAAGTGGTTCTGCATTGATCACCCGGTTTGATACGGCTAACTTCAAGACAAAATTTGCCTGTGAAGTTAAAAATTATGATGTTAATACGTATTTCGACCGGAAAGAGGCTAAGAAGCTGGATCTTTATGCACAATATGCTATGGTGGCAGCCCAGGAAGCATTTGATGATGCCCGGCTTGGCGTTTCAGTTCTAGACTTGAACAGAGCGGGAGTGATATGGGGCTCCGGAATCGGGGGGCTGGATACTTTTACAGAAGAGATATCTGCATTTGCTAAAAGTGATGGCACACCACGGTTTAATCCTTTTTTTATTCCCAAGATGATTTCCGATATAGCTGGCGGAAATATTTCGATTAAATTTGGTTTTAAAGGCCCAAACTATTCAACTACTGCTGCTTGTGCCTCATCATCACATGCCATCATTGATGCCTTCAATTATTTGCGTCTCGGCAAAGCAGATGTGTTTATTGCCGGAGGTTCTGAGGCCGCAATAGGTATTGGCGGTATTGGCGGCTTTAATGCCATGCACGCCATCTCGACACGTAACGATGATCCTTCCACTGCTTCACGCCCTTTTGATAAGGATCGTGATGGCTTTGTACTTGGCGAAGGCAGCGGCGCATTGATACTTGAAACACTGGAACATGCCATAAAAAGAGGGGCGAAGATATATTGTGAAGTCGTCGGAGGAGGGCTATCTGCTGATGCATACCACATCACACAACCACATCCCGAAGGCGACGGCGCATACCGCGTTATGATAAATGCTCTGGAAGATGCTGAAATGAGTCCCGCTGATATTGATTATATCAATACACACGGCACTTCCACCCCGCTGGGTGATATCTCCGAGACAAAAGCCGTTATCGCTGCATTCGGAGAACACGCCTATAAAATGAACCTCAGTTCAACAAAATCGATGACCGGTCATTTGCTGGGAGCTGCCGGAGCTGTTGAATCTATTGCGACGATACTGTCTGTGATGAAAAATATCATACCTCCTACCATAAATCATTTCACCGACGACACTGAACTGGACAGCAGAATAAACTTTACTTTTCACAAACCCCAACAGCGTGAAGTAAGAGCTGCCCTGTGTAATACTTTTGGGTTTGGCGGTCACAATGCTACCATAGTTTTTAAGAAATATAACGGATAATCTTTCACGGCTACGGTTACCAATAAAGAACTCTCACGGACCCTTAAAAATATTCTCGGTTTTACACCGGGAAATATTAATTTGTACCAGCTTGCCTTTCTACACCGTTCCGCGGCAAAAGAAATATTAAGCGGTCATAAAAATTCCAATGAACGCCTCGAATACCTTGGCGACGCTGTTTTAAGTTCTGTTGTTGCCGATTATCTTTTCAGAAAATATCCTTTGAAAGATGAAGGCTTCCTGACAGAAATGAGATCGAAGCTGGTAAGCAGGCCACATCTGAACAAACTTTCGGAAAAACTCGGACTGGACAAACTGATTCAGTCCGACCAGGAAAACGGCGGCATATACAAATCGATGAACGGGGATGCCTTCGAAGCACTGATTGGTGCCATATATCTGGACAAAGGGTATAAGATGGTAGCCAAAGTTGTCATTGACCGTATTTTAAAATGCCATGTAGATATTGACGCCATTGAAAAAACAGAGCTGAATTATAAAAGTGTTCTGATTGAAATGGCACAAAAAGAAAAAAAATCCGTGGATTTTAAGGTCATAAATGAAACAGGCAAGGGCTTTCATAAGCAGTACGCCGTTCAGGTTTTTTATGATAATAAGTCTGTTGCAAGAGGTTATGGACGTACCATCAAAGAAGCCGAACAAAACGGAGCCGAGAACGCATTTAACAACCTGAACCCTCAGGGCGTTTCAAAAACATAAAAAAATCGTACTTTTATTAAAAAATGTATTTTTGCCCTGTTAAATTGCTTTCGCAGGAAAATACCTGTATGGGTCAAGAAAACATCAGGATTCCGTTTAAAGTACGGACAATGCTGTAATTTTATTTTAGAATAAAATAAATGAAAAAAGGCAAAAAAATAGTTGACCGTTTTATGGTCTGGCGTATCAGACATATCAGCGACAGAAACCTCCTGATGCTGTTGAGTATGTTCTGCGGATTTGTGTCGGGAGTGTTTGCCGTATTTATAAAAAACTTTGTTTATTTTATTGAAAGTCTGAAATTTATTGAAGAATCAAATGGTATCATACATTATGAATTATTTTTTTACCCGGTCATTGGAATTTTTCTTGCTATACTTTTCAAAAAATACATAGTAAAAAAGGATCTGAGATATGGTATTCCGGGGGTTCTGAGCGCTATTTCGAGACAATCCGGCTATATTCCGCCCCAAAATATTTATGCTCCGGCAATTGCTACTTCGGTAACCCTCGGATTCGGTGGTTCCGTGGGAATGGAAGGCCCTGCTGTAAACACAGGAGGGGCTATCGGGTCAAATATCGGGCGGTGGATGGGGCTGCAGTACAAACAGATTGTTTTACTCATTGCCTGCGGTTCCGCTGCTTCCATTGCGGGACTTTTCAAAGCCCCGGTTACAGGGGTTGTATTTGCCCTTGAAGTACTCATGATAGACCTTTCCATGGCCTCGCTGGTACCTCTTTTGATTGCGTCGGTAACCGGAACCCTGACCTCATATTTCTTTCTCGGGCAAAATGTTATTTATCATATTTCCGCTTTGGATCCTATGGATTTTTCAAACTTGCCGTACTATGCCGTTCTTGGAATTTTTTGCGGATTCATCTCGGTATATTTTACCCGTGTGCTGATGTTTTTTAATAAATATTTTAACAGAGTCAAAAATATTTATGTGAGAATGTTGGTCTGCGGCGTGTTACTCGGCGGTCTTGTGCTTTTATTACCGGCTTTATACGGGGAAGGTTATCACCAGATAAATTTATGCCTTAAAGGACAGACACAGTTTGTGTTTGACAATAGCTTTTTCGGCTCGTTCAGCAACAGCATGGGGGCGGTTATTATCATTCTGGCCGCCATTATTGTCTTTAAAGTAATAGCAACTTCGCTCACCTTTAGCGCCGGCGGGGTGGGCGGTATTTTCGGACCCACATTGTTTTTAGGTGCAGTTACGGGTTTGCTGTTTACGTTAGTGGTAAGCTATCTGAATATCGGTAATATCCCGGCAACAAAATTTGCGCTTGCCGGCATGACGGGTATTCTGACAGGTGTTATGCACGCCCCGCTGACCGGTATATTCCTGATTGCTGAAATAACCGACGGATACCATATGATCGTCCCGCTGATCATAACGGCCTCCATCTCATACCTCACCATCAAATCTTTTATTCCCTATTCGGTGGACGCCATTGAACTGGCAGAAAAAGGAGAACTGATCACCCATGATAAGGACAAGACGGTTTTAAATCTTATGAAAATAGATAAACTGATAGAAACCAATTTTATTACCGTTTCTCCTGATGATTACCTGGGTCAGTTGGTGAAGGTTATCGCCCGTTCAGAAAGGAACATCTTCCCCGTGGTTGATCATGATAATAATCTGATGGGCATTATTTTTCTTAATGATATTCGTGATATTATCTTTAACCAGTCGCTCTACGGAAAATTATTTGTCCATAATCTCATGTTTATGCCATCACCCATTGTTGATCCTGACGAATCGATGGAAGAAGTGGCCATGAAATTTGAAAAAACAGATAATTACAACCTGCCGGTGGTGAAAAACGGGAAATATATAGGTTTTGTTTCACGGGCGAATTTCTTTTCGCAATACAGGCAAATGATAAAGCAGTTTTCTGAAGAATAATATGGGAAAAAAAACAAAAGCCGGTCTCGAAATTTTTGCTCCTGAAACAGGCAAAAAGATATCTTTACCATTTTATGTCGCAAAAATATCTGCCGGATTTCCTTCACCCGCCGAGGATTTCATTGAACGGAAACTCGATCTCAACGAATACCTGATCAAAAATCCCAGCGCTACCTTTTTTGTGAAAGTTTCCGGCCAGTCCATGATCAATGCCGGAATTCACGACGGCGACATCCTGGTGGTAGACCGTTCGGCAGAACCGGCAAATAACAGAATAGTGATCGGCGTCGTAAACGGAGAGTTTACTGTTAAAAGGTTGCTGAAGAAAAATACCAAATTATTTCTTGTCCCCGAAAATACTGATTACAAACCCATTGAGATCAATGAAACCATGGATGTTTCCATCTGGGGCGTGGTCACTTATACGATCAGGAAACTGGTATAAACTCAGTGTTTTTTCAGAACGATCTCCGGTGTCGAGATAATATTGCTTTCATGCAGGGCGCGGTCGGCAATATAAGCTTCAAACCGGATAGTATCATATACAGAAAAAGGATTATTGATAAACAGTTCAATTTCGATTTCCCCTTTAAGTGCGCCATTGCTGCTGGTAGATTCCAACACGGGTATTCTTGAATTAAACGTAACGGAGGGTATCACTTCAACAAATTCACCATGTTGTTTTTCAAAATACGAAATAAAAAAATTATAATAGTATTTGCTGCCTTTATCGAATGGTGGCAGGGTATCCCAATCGGCAAGGCCCATATCGTTATCCCCGTCGGTGAAATATATTTTCAGAATACCCTTTTCGTCAATAGTACCTGAATTCTGGATCTTGTTAAAATCCAGAAATTCAATGTGCGGTATTTCAGGAAAATCTTCTTCTTTGGTGCATGATACTGCTATCATCAGCATAATCATCACAGAGATTATTATCGTGAGACGGGCCTTCATCTGAAGAATATGATTAAATTTGAATATAAAATTACACAAAAAAATAATGCGATGGATTTTGAGAAACTTAAATCTTCGATATTTAATATTGCCACTTTTAATGAGTTCAATACAGTTGCTTTACAAATTTATTATTTTCAATATCAGCATAACGCTCTTTACCGTAAATTTGTTGATCTGCTGCCGGTAAAATTTAAAGAAATAACCTCATGCTATGATATACCATGCCTGCCCGTGGGATTTTATAAAACCCACGAAATATGCAGCATCAGTTCACCGCCGGAGCTGATTTTTAAAAGCAGCGGAACAAGTTCCGGCACGCAAAGCCGAAGCCTGGTGTTTTCAAAGACTCTTTACGAGAAAAGTATTTTAAAGAGTTTTTCATCATTCTGGGGAAATCCTGAAGATTATACGATACTGGCGCTGGTACCGGATTATAAAACCGCTCAGGATTCTTCTCTGGCGTTTATGCTCGATTTTCTGATCCGAAAGTCAGGGCACCGGCAAAGCGGTTTCTATATGAACAACTATGATGAACTGAAAAAAATTCTGTTTGACGGTTCTGACAGAAAAAAAATCTTATTCGGGATCACGTATGCACTTATGGACTTTGCCACAAAGCATAGTAGCGGCCTTAAAAATACCATTATCATTGAAACCGGAGGGATGAAAGGCCGGAGAAAAGAGATTACACGAGAAGAGCTGCATGATTTTTTACGAAACAAGTTGGGTATCAGTAGGATATATTCCGAATACAGTATGTGCGAACTGATGTCACAGGCCTATTCGTCAGGCGAATCATATTATACGCCGCCGCCCTGGATGAAAGTCTTTATCCGGGAGTTAAATGATCCTTTAACAACAGTTAGAAATGAAAAAAGCGGGGGAATAAACATTATTGACCTGGCTAATATGCATACCTGTTCATTTGTTTCAACACAAGATATCGGAATAGTGCTTGAAAATGGAACATTTGATGTGCTGGGCCGATTTGACTACAGCGATGTCAGGGGCTGCAGTTTACTCGGATGATTATTTTATTTTAAGTCCTGCTTTTTCCAAATTAGTTTATATATTTGTGGCTGAAACCTGAAAATACATTATCAATGAGAAAAATATTATTTGTTTTTGTTGCTGTCGTAGCGGTTATTGCTCTTGCATCGTGTAAAAAATGTGTTACCTGTAGCTATGAGTATGATTATCTTGGAGAAAAACAAGTGGTCACGTATCCGCAGGAATGTGGCAGCAGTAAAAAAATTAAAGATTTTAAGGCCACCGTTGAAGCTGATGCCAACCGCCACGGCGTTGAATCATCATGCACTAATGATTAATAATATTTATATTGGATTGTGATATATGGCCACAGCGCTGTGTCACAAATCTTCTCTTCTGTAATCTTTATTCAGCAATAATTGTTGCAACAATTATTGCTGTTTTTTTTGCACGGTCTTTATTTGTTTTACACCCTGCAATTTCATGATGCACCTTCCGGCCATATCCCGGTCAGTAAAAGTAAAAATCCTGTTTCTTAAAGAATGGTAAATAGTATTACTAAAGGGCATCTCTGTTAATCCTGATCGGGCGCTTCTACAAAAAAGTTTGAGGCAGTCGAAGTTCTGAAAACCGCAGTGTACTAAACGTACATGCAGTGTTGAGCCTGCCGAGCGCAAGGATTTGAAGAACGAAGACGAAGAAGAATTTTGAAGTTTTTTGAGGTGCCCTAAAACAAGCCCTGTTCTGTTTCCTGTAAATGGATTTCAGGGAAATCGTTTTTTGGGGAGTTGACTTTTTTTGACACAGGGTAAAACGTCATTTTTTCTGATTCTAACGGTTTCAGTAATGAAGAAATGCCGGATTCCGCATTTTTAAGCCATGATTTTTCTGCATCGGAAGTGTCAAAAATTACGGGCATGCGGTGGTGTATCTGCTGTGTGATTTCATTGGCCTCGGTTGTGATGACGGCAAATGATGAAATTATTTCATTGTCGGGGGATTTCCATTCGCTCCATATCCCAGCCATCGAAAAAACGGGCTGGTTTTTCAGCATGATCCGGTATGGTTTTTTATCTTTCTTATCCGACCATTCGTAGAAAGAATCAGCAGGAACAAGGCAGCGCATGGTCTGCAGAGATTTTTTAAACGCCGGTTTAGAGTTTATGGTTTCTGCCCTGGCATTGATCATTTTGTTGCCAACAGAGGCATCTTTTGCCCAGAAAGGTATAAAACCCCATTTAAAGAAACTGAATTTGCCAGGGCTTATATCCGTTATCACAGCCAATAGCTGTGAAGGCGCACAATTATAGCGGCAAATCATTTCTGATGGAACAAAACCATAATGATCTTCGATAATACGGTCACTTATTGCAAACGAAAACCGCCCGCACATAACGTAATTAAATAATTATCATTTAATTAGAACAACAATACCTTTGATAGTATGATGATGAAGGAGGGCGTCAATATACGAAATATGCCATACGTAAACACCCTGGTCGCACACTGTTCCGTTGAAAGTGCCATCCCAGCCGGTTTCCATATCATACGAGGTAAAAACGTGCCGCCCCCACCTGTCGAAAATGTTCATTGCAAAGTTTGATAAATCAATACCTTCACCATAAGCCCTGAAAACAGAATTCAGCGGGTCTTCATTGGGTGTAAAGGCATTAGGGACATAAATGACGGTATTGGGTTCAACGGTGACTTGTCCGGAAATGGTATCGGAACAGCCGTAATTATTGAAGACAACAAGCATAGGGTAATAAGTTCCTGTGTCGGAATACACGTGAGTGGGGTTTTGCAGGTTGGAGTTGTTGTTGATCAGGCCGGGTTCACCGAAGTACCAGTTCCAGATATCTGCGTTTATGGATTGGTCATGAAAAAACACAAGAGAATCATGTTCGTTGAGCACCTGGGGGCTTACTTCGAAAAAAGCGGATGGATTCGGATGTATGATAATATAGTCGGGGTAGGTCATCTTCATTTTGCATCCGTCTGTTGTAACCACCGACAGTGAAACATCAAAATACCCTGCATCTTCATAATAGTGTGTGGGGTTTTGTTGTGTCGAGGTGCTACCGTAAAGCAGTACATCGCCAAAATTCCACAACCAGCTGCCTGCAGCCGGTGTGGTCAGATCTGTAAAATTAATGACAAGGCCCTGGCAACCCTCCGTGATATCGGCAGCAAAATCTACCGTGGGCAGGGGTTTGACTTCAATAGTGATTTCTTCGGTGCTGATACATCCGCTGTTATCGGCGACGACAGTGTACGTTGTTGTTGTCAGGGGAAACGCATATATTGTGGTTCCGGTGGTGTTCGACAACGAAATACCCGGCGACCAGGTAAATGTCTGAGCCGTCCCGAAAACATTAAGCGTGCTGGAATCGCCCGGACAGATATTCACCGGGTCGGCGATAACGAGTATGGAAGGTCCCTGGGTTGCTATTATGGTCGCCGTGGTGGAACTTACACACTGATTGGTATCTGTCCCGATGACGGTATATGTGGTTGATGAAGCGGGAAAAGCTGTGACGTTTGCGCCCGATGAAACCGTAAGAGAGTTGTCCGGAGACCAGGTATACGTGTTGGCTCCGGAAACAGCGAGGTCAATGGAGTCTCCAATGCAAATCTGACCCCCCGGCGGGCTGACCGATAAAACAGGAAGCGGATTTACAGTAACAGTAATGGTGTTGGTTGCTGTACACAAAGGACTTACTCCTGTAACGGTATAGGTTGTGGTGACTGTGGGAGAAGCCGTTACAGAACCTCCTGTTGTTTGGTTCAGCCCTGTTGCAGGAGCCCAGGTAAACGTATCCGATCCGGTAGCAGAAAGGTTGATGGACCCCCCGGTACATATGGTAGGATCGGTGGGCGACAGAACAACGTTGCCACTTGAAAGGGAAAGTGTAATCTCATCGTCCACCGTTACCACCTGTCCGAAACAGGTGTTGTAATTAGCCTGGGCACGATAGGTTGTTGTTCCTGTAGGACATACCTGTATCGAATTGCCGGAACCTATCTGTGATGTTCCGTCAAACCATGTAATACCCACCTGGGACGAGCCGGTTGGTGTAAAACGCCATGCTTCGTTTTGTGCCGACCATGCCGAGGTGTTACGACCCGGGGCTGCCAGTCCCACCGTTCCCGATGCGTTTTGAATGCCCACTAAACCGTTTCCCGAGTTCCAGCTGCTGCACAGCGGCTTGTTCTGTATATAAACCTCAATGATGTTGGAAGTTTCATATAAAACAATCTGGTGTGTTGCTTTCAGATAGTTGCAACTGCTTGAATACATGGCGATCTGATACCAGTTAACTACGAATGTCCTGCAGGGATAGGTTCCCAGAATAGCATAATACATGGTTCCGGAAACCGCAGGGTCAATATCATGGTAAACACCAAAAATAGCGTTGGTTATCAGGCTGCTTGAGGGACATGTGGCCGAAAAACTCCACGGGCAATAGCTGCCGGCAGGAGTCAGATTGAAAGATACCACCCCGTTCGATCCTGCAATGATCTGATTATAACTTGTTCCGTAAAAACAAAAGGTAAACGGCAGGTTTATCACATTGCTCCAGGTGTCATCAATATTTACTAAAATGGGAGTCCCGGTATTAAATGCATAGGGTGGCGTAAACGGAATGGTAGACACGGAATAAGAGCTGGTTTGACCGCTGGTTTGTATGGCAGTTGCTTCTATGGTAGCACACTGCTGGTTGCAGGGTAAGGCAAAATCATTGCCGCCGTTTGTGGTAATAGTCACACTGACACATCCCGGTTGTCCTTGAACAAGGTACGTGTTGCCGAATAAAATAGATAAAAATAATATTAATATAACAAATTGTTTCATGGCTGACAAAAAATTTCAGGTTTTGAAAATAAAACGTAAATTTCTATTTACCTATTGGTTTTTCGAAACATAAGTTTGACAAAAAAAAGATGAATAAGGTTGCAATAAGTTACAAAAATAAACAATATTAAGATGAATTACCTGAAATTTGCTTATTATGGCAATTTCTTTTTTTGAAGTGCTATTAGAAAAAATAATTACTAAGAGTATCGAAAAAATGGCGTTACCCTGGAAACACGACCATCGAGATAAACGATAACAGGGGCAGCGCCCCGAAATATTTGTAAAGCAGTAATATCCCACAATAATTGTAAGGTGCAGAGCACCGTAATATTATATATGCCACGCACATATTAATGTAAATGGTCGGATGTGGTTCTATTGGTAAACAATTAATGCCTGTAATGTATTACCATGCCAGGTATCAGTACCTCTTTTTGGGTTAGTCAGAATTTGTTGTGTGAAGTTGGCAACTCTGCTGGTAAACAATTAATGCCTAATCTATTGTTTAACATTACGGTGCGCTGTACCCTTGTTGTGCGAAGTTTGCAATTTGTTGTTTACAATCATCAATATGCCGGTGATATTGACTTCCAAAGCTAACGTGAAGCAGGTTTAAAAGGGAAAATTTGTGAAAAACCGAAAATGCTGTAACGAAATGAAGAATAATAACATATGAAAACGTTAGTCAGAATTTGTTGTGCGAATTTGTTGTGCGAGAAAATTTGTGAAAAACCGAAAATGCTGTAACGAAATGAAGAATAATAACATATGAAAACGTTGGTCAGAATTTGTAGTGCGAATTTGTTGTGTGCGAATTTGTTGTGCGAAGTTTGCAACTTCGCACACTGTTTATAAACAACTGAAAAGATCAAGAGCGCCTTTGGCAGAAAATTTTATTTTTCAAATTGGTATAATTATATTATTGTTAGACCTATAGGATTATCTGCACCTAAAAAAAGATATTATCCTTATTATATTTTTATGGTCAGCAGGTCTTTCCATTTGCTGGTATATTGTGGCGATAAACGTTCCTGATGCATTTTCCAGCGCCGCCGGTTACCCTGAATGGCAAATTTTACAGCGCCCTGTCCGACCGATGCATTTATTTTGTCAATAACCTGCATAAGGCCGGAGAGTTTTTCACGGTTCATGTCATCCCAGATCCCATACTGAAGTTGATCTTCGGGAATTAGTTCGGAAAGGATAATGCCTGATTTTTTATATTTATATCCCGGCCTGAAAATTTTTCTCAGCCCTTTGAGGGCATGATGGATGATTTCCGAAGTAACATTGGTGGCCACCGGTAGTTGTACTATTGATCCGTTGACGTATTTCGGGGTGTCCGAGAATTTGTTTGTCATCAGAAAAACGGTTGCCGTGCGTGCACAGGATTTCTGTTTCCGGAGTTTTTCGGCGGCACGGGCAACGAATGTGGTGGTGGCCTGCTCAAGTTCTTCGTATGATTCAACGGTAGTCCCGAAAGAACGCGATATACAGATGCTCTTTTTATCAGGCGTCATGGTCTCGAGAGATATACAGGAGATGCCGCGCAATTCAAAAAGGGTTTTTTGTCCCATGACGTTCATGTGTTTTCTTACCCATGCTTCGTCTGCATTTTTAAAATCATACACGGTGGATATCCCTTTTTCGGATAGAAATTTACTGTATGCCCGGCCAATGCCCCAGACCTCAGAAACAGGGATGGTTTTGAATAGTTCGTCTTGATTTTTAATGGTGTTCAGGTTCAGGATGTTACCGTATTCAGGTTTTTTCTTTGCTGCATGATTTGCGATTTTTGCCAGTGTTTTGGTCGACCCGATACCGACAGAAACAGGAATGCCCACCCATTGCTTCAGGGTTTTCCTGATTTTTTTTGCATACACAGCAAGGTCTTCAAATTTCATACGGGTCAGGTCCAGAAAAGCTTCATCAACAGAATATATTTCCATCTCGGGCGATAGTTCATACAGCGTATTCATTATTCTGTTGGAGATGTCGCCATACAAAGCATAGTTGGACGAAAAAACATGGACGGAGTGTCTTTCAATCAGCTCTTTAAACTCAAAAGCCGGCGCACCCATTTTTATGCCGATTGCTTTGGCTTCGTCGGAACGGGCAATTACACAGCCATCATTATTCGATAAGACGATGACCGGTTTTTTTTCCAGTTTAGGGTTAAACAAGCGTTCACAGGAAGCATAAAAGTTATTACAATCTACAAGCGCAAAAACATTATTCAGAGCAGATTCAGGGAACGTGCTATTCGGATTTTTCAATCTCATTGATTCTTTGTAATGCGTTGTTTTTAAGGGTTCCGCCCCGGTCAATGATTTCATTAAGTAATCGGCGGGCATCTTCCGTTTGATTATTTTCAGTAAATATCAATGCATTCTGCCATAAGGCAAGGTCGTAATAGGGATTGGTTTTCTTTTTCAGGAGTTTGTCAAACCAGGTTGTGGCCACATCTTTCTGACCGTCGTTGTAGTAAGCCATGGCAAGATAATACATTGCCTGAAAGTCATTTTTATTTTTCGCAACGGATTTTTCTAATTCTGCGATAGCTTCTTTGTAACGGGCTGATTCAAAGTACATCAACCCTGCGACGAGCGACTGCGGCATATCCGTACTTGTGGCAGCTCCAGCTGCAGGAGCCAGCTCGGCTTCTTTTTTTTCAACCCTGTTTTTTGGGTTTTTCTCAAATGAAAGACTCTTTTTGGAAGCGATCTCAGCGACAACACTCTGGTCTTGCGATAAATCCATATCCTTTGCGGCTCCTGTTAAACTTAACGAATCTGTTATTGTTTCTGTCAGTTTTTCCTCCAGGGCAATTTCGTCAGAAAAACTGCCGTACAAACCTCTGTTGTTTTGTGCGTTTTCATTGTCCGCCTTATAAATATATTTGCGATCATCTTCATTTAGAGTTTCACCGGAATACACAACGGATGACGGCTCTCTGGATTTGCTTTGTCCGGTAATCTGAGGAATACCCTCGCTGATCGTACTGCTCTTGTTATTTCTTATCCCTTCCTCCTTTGTTTCTGTTGTCGCAATATCCTGTACTTCAACGCCTTCCTCTGCCGCTGAATTTTTTTGTTTGCCGGAGATGGTATTCTCAACTGGTTTAGGAGCATTGTAGCTCAGATCAGAGTTTGTTTTTTTGGTTGTAACGTTAATAAAATAGTAACCCGTGATGATCAGTAAAAAACTTGCAGCTATGGAAATAGATGTGATGAGAGTCCTTTGATTATTGCTTTTTTTTAATGTTTTTCTGCCGGAAGAAGTCAGTTTTGTTTTGAAATCATTTTTTATGGTTTTGAGTTCTGCAAAAGCCATATCGTAGTCCGAATGGTTTTCGAACCCGTCAAGTGCTTCGTTGCAAAGCAGACATCCGGCGACATGCTTTTCGAAAAGGTGTTTTTCTTTCTCTGTAAGTTCTTTTTTCAGATAAAGCGATAACCCTTCTTCACTGAGGCATCCCGAAGGACCAAATATCCTGTTGTTTTTGACTATGGGTTTCATTTTTGTGTTTCGAGCATGATTTTCAAGTTTCTTTTTCCATTCTGTATAAAGCTTTTTACCTGGTTCATGGTGAAGTTTGTCGAATCGGCAACTTCTTTGTATGATTTCTCATGAAGGTAGAAAAGCTCGATGCAGATTCGTTGTTCATCACTCAGTTTTTTTATGGCTTCAGGCAGTTTTATATCAATAATATCGTCGTCAGCATGATTAAGAGAAAAATTACCGTCGAAATCCATAAAATCCTGCTGAAAAATTTTTAATTGTACCATTTCGTTGAGCGGAACGGTATTTTCTTTACGCAGGATCATCAGGCAATGATTTTTGGCCACACTGTAGAGCCAGCATTTGAAATTGATGATATTGTGTTCTTTCAACGATTCGTAAAGTTTTTCAAAAACCTGCATAACGGTTTCGCGGCGGTCGTCTTCACGGTCGAAATATTTTAATGCAATACCGTATACAAGGTGTGCATAGCGGTCGAACAATTCCCCGATAAGCGCAGTGTCATTCGTTTTCCGATACAAATCAATCAGTTCCTGATCTGTCAGAGGATCGGATTTTACAGAGGAGGGCTTTTTAAAAAAGAGGGCCAAGGTTCAGGTGATTGATATGCAAATTTAAAATTTTATAATGAAAAAGAGCACTTTGTGTTCCTTTATTCTTGTTTCTTGTGCCGACCCCGGGCTTCAAGTTTTTAATAATATTCACTATTGTCCGGCAAAATAAATTTATGAAGAGCAATTCATCAAGTAAAATAATGAGGTAAAATTTATTAATATTATTTGAAAGTCCATTATGGTAGGGCTTTTCATCAAATAATAAAATTTTTACCGGACATCAATGGTTTTTATTCATTACCATCTCTAAGGCTAATAATATTTTAGGGATATACCTGGCTGTCTATATTGATAAAATACTTAGTTTAGCATCAAATTAAATACGTTATGAAAAAAATTGTCACCTATAATGTTAACGGAATACGGTCGGCTTTATCGAAAGGCCTGCTTGAATGGATAGCTTCCGCTGAGCCCGATATTGTTTGTTTTCAGGAGACCAAAGCCCAGCCTGAACAAATACCGGCGCTGGATTTTCATGCTGCGGGGTACCATAATTACTGGTATTCGGCAAAGAAAAAAGGGTACAGCGGTGTCGGCATATTGACGAAACATGAACCGGATCGTGTGGTATATGGAATGGGCATCCCGAAATATGATGATGAAGGCCGTTTAATACGGGCCGATTACGGTGATATTTCTGTGATCAGCGTGTATCATCCTTCAGGATCCAGTGGTGAAGAACGTCAGGATTTTAAAATGTTATGGCTTGAAGATTTTCTGGAATGGATCAGTGGACTGAAAAAAACAAGGCCCAATCTTGTGGTCTGCGGCGATTATAATATCTGTCATCAGCCTATCGATATTCACGACCCGGTGCGAAATGCCACCAGCTCAGGCTTTCTCCCCGAAGAACGCGAATGGCTTTCACGGTTTATTGATTCAGGATTTGTAGATGGATTCAGAGCGTTTAACAACGAACCCAAACAATATACATGGTGGAGTTTCAGGGCGAATGCACGTGCCAAAAACCTGGGCTGGCGTATAGATTATCACATGGTGAGCGAACCGATAAAACACTTGATGAAACGCGCTGTAATATTGCCTGAGGCCATACATTCCGATCATTGTCCGAGCATACTGGAGATGGATTTTTAAACGGATATAGGGTTTTTTCTTAAAAAAATTGGTCTGTACAAGCATTTTTTCCGAATAAGTGTGTGTTTAAACCTCTATCAATTTGTTGAAATCACATATATTAATTTAGTTATATGTTTGTCTGAGTTGCATTTTTAACAAAGTGTTGTTAGTATTTTAAAAAGATTGTGATTAAAGGAATATTTCATTAATTGTATTTTTGATGATTAATACTAATTCCTATGTTGAAAAAAGCTTTCTTGTTTGCCGGCATCGCAATATTCCTGACTTCCTGTGTATCTTTAAAGAAATACCAGGAAAAGGAAGGTAGTTACAAAAACTGTCTGGAGGAAAATGCTGTCCTGAAAAGCCAGAATCTTGATTATTCCACCCGTTTAAACGAAATGACAGCGACAGCTGATAACCTGAAAAAACAGAACGAGACGCTTATTTCGGACTCCTACAGAAACGGTGAGAAAATAAAAGATCTGACGGAAAAATATAATGAACTGAACAAGGCATACGACACCCTGGTCAGCAGTAATATTAAGCTGATGAAAGGCAATAAGTATGAAACGCAGAAATTGATTTCGGAACTCGAGAATACCAAAGCGGCATTGCAGAAAAAGGAAGATGCCCTTAAAAGCCTTGAAGCCGAACTTAATGCGAAACTCGGTCATCTTAATGATTTAGAGTCGAAACTGGAAGAAAAACAACAGCGTTTAGCCGAACTGCAAAGCATACTCGACAAAAAGGATTCGTCGGTGAAAGCATTGAAAAATAAGGTTTCAGAAGCATTGCTGGGCTATGAGAACAAGGGACTTACAGTTAAACAAATGAACGGCAAAGTATATGTTTCAATGGACGAGGCCTTGCTCTTTGCTTCCGGAAGATATGAGGTGGCTCCCAAGGGCGCAGAGGCCTTGAAAAAACTGGCAAAAGTTCTTGAAAGCAACACCGATATAAATATTTTGGTGGAAGGGCATACCGATAATGTTCCGTATAAGGGAACAGACCAGATACTGGACAACTGGGACCTGAGTGTAAAACGGGCTACATCGGTAGTCCGTATTTTATTAGCAAAAACCTCGATTGCCCCTGTCCGTATTACGGCGGCCGGACGCAGCGAGTATTTCCCTGTTGATAAAGCCAGTACTTCTGAGGCCCGCAGCAAGAACCGCCGTACAGAAATCATTCTCACTCCGAAATTGGATGAATTATTGAAGATCATTGAAAGTAATTGACAGAAATAGCAACCTTCAATCAAAATCTATATATTTGCAGGGGTAGATCATTTTGATCTGCCTCTTTTTTATTTTTTTATATGGACAGCATAGAAAAACTGATACAGTATACACCCGAAGACCTGCAAATGGCTTATACTATCCATTTAAAAAAAACGTATCCCTTACGGAGCAGATTGTTACTGGTGGTGAGCGCAGTATCGTTAATCGTCGGAGGAGCTCTGCTCGTTTATGAAGCGATGAAAGGCAATGCGGATGCCATTAACTGGGCGGCATGGTTTCTTATTGCCTATGGCATTGCTATTGCCCTGCTGTACTTTTATAACCTGCGTACCATAGGAAAAAAAATGTTTACCAAAATGCCTGAATTTGCGCGGCCTTTTCAATATCTTTTTACCGCCGCCGGCGTTCAGGTGTCTACTCAAAATATGAATAATCAAAACAAATGGGATTTTTATCAGTCCGCATTGATATGTCCGGAAACCATTATTATTTACCCCAATAAATTCCGTTTCAATTTATTTCCGAAAAAATACTTTACAGATGAGGAATATGAGCTGTTGAAACAATGGATACGGGAAAAAATTAAAACCAAAGAAACAGAATGAAATTCCTTGAACTGGTGAGGCTGCGTCAGAGCTCCAGAAAATACAGTACCCGGCAGGTTGAGCGGGAAAAAATACAGCGGTGTATTGAAGCTGCGCGCCTTGCGCCTTCGGCCTGCAATTCGCAGCCATGGACTTTTGTTGTAGTCGATGAACCTGAGTTATGCCGGAAAGTTGCCGGCGAAACATACAATGCCCTGATCCCGTTCAACCGGTTTGTTGCCCGGGCTAAGGTCATAGTCGTTATGGTCGCCGAAAGGCCTAATGTAATATCCCAAATTGGGGGAAGGATTAGAAACAAGGACTTTTACCTTATTGACACCGGCATCGCTGCAGAGCATTTTTGCCTGCAGGCTGCCGAAGAAGAACTGGGCACGTGTATGCTGGGATGGTTCAATGAAAAGAACGTCATGAAACTGCTGAATATTCCCAAAGGTAAACGCATCGGCCTGATGATAGCCATGGGATATTCCGAATCCCGGTTAAGAGAGAAAATACGAAAACCAATTAATGAAATATTAAAATATAATAGTTATGAATGAAAAGGTCTTAGAAAACATTAATCTGCCACTGCTTCAGGATGCAGACCTGAAAAACAAAGTAGTTCTGGTCAGGGTTGACCACAACGTGGTGAAAAAAGGTATTATTCATGATCCGTACAGGATAGATGCGACAATTTCGACCCTTTATTACATTAATGCCAAGGGTGGAAAAATAATCCTGATGACTCATGCCGGCCGGCCGAAAAACAAAAAGACGGGCGAAATAGCCGTTTCTGATGATACATCCGTACAACCTATTGTGGATTATCTGCAGAACAAGCTGCATATTACAATCAAAGTCCCTGAATTTCAGCAGCATGGAACACTTGGTTTTCTGGATGTCGAGACATCGATCAATCACCTGATCCGCGATCTTAACGACCACACCATTGATATGGTATACCTGCCTAATACCCGCTGGTTTGCCGGCGAAGAAGCCAAAGGAGGCGATGCCGACCGTTTTGCATATCAGCTTGCAGGACTTGCCGACATTTTTGTGAATGATGCCTTCGGTTCGTGGCAGGCACACGCATCAACCGTCAATGTGGCGAAATACCTTCCTTCTTATGCCGGGTTTTTATTGCAGAAAGAAATCACGAATCTTGACCGTATTTATAGCCCCGACAGACCTTTTGTTTCGGTGGTTGCCGGTTCCAAGTTCGACACCAAGGTTGATTCGCTGAACGCCCTGCTGAAAGTGTCAGACCACCTGGTGCTGGGCGGTGTGATCTATAATGCTTTTTTGTGTGCAAAATATGGTTTTATGATCGAAGGCATAGAAAATGAAGACATAGAACTGGCCAAAAAATTCGTGGAATATTCCAAACAATTTCCGGGTAAACTGGTTGAACTTCCTTATATTGTGGAATCGGACACCATGGAAGGTTTGCTGCCCGGACAGTACCGCGTGCATAATATTAACGACCTGAAACAGGGACGTCACCTGAACTATGTGCTGGATGTGGATCCGAAATCGTTTCAGGTGCCTGAGGTTGAGGAAGTCTTTTTGAAAGCCAGGACCATCTTTGTAAATGCTGTTATGGGCTATACGCCTCATTTTAACGAAGGAACCATTGCTTTGGATGAACTGATTGATAAAAACAATGACGCAGTAAAACTTTACGGAGGAGGTGATACCCTGCAGGAACTGAAGCGCCTGCTGCCCGGCTTGTACATAGTTGCTCTTGACAGCCCGCAATACTATATTTTTACCGGCGGGGGAGCCGTGCTGAAAGCCATACAGGAAGGAAATGTCCTTGGCCTGGAACCGGTGAAAGCACTTATTAAATCCAAAAAATAAACATAAACATACATTTTTGAATGTTTGTGCCAGAAATTTCGTTCAACAGTTAAATTTATGATAATGGAAACCCGTGGTGATCTGAGAAAACTTGTAACAGGAATTGATATCGGTGGTACTAACACCGTCATCGGTTTTGCTGACGCAGGGGGCAACTGTTTGTATAAAACATCTTTAGGCACCGCGGATTATGAAGACCCTGCCGTGTTTGTAAAAGATGTTGCAGGGATAATCGTTGATTTTTTTCAAAAGAACGATGATACGTACCTGATTGGTATCGGTATCGGTGCGCCGAACGGAAATTTTTATAACGGGAGTATCGAGTTTGCACCCAATCTGAAATGGAAGGGTGTCGTTCCGCTTGTCGACCTTTTTAAAAAGTATTTCAATGTTCCTGTAACGCTTACCAATGACGCCAATGCTGCCGCTATAGGAGAAATGGTCTACGGTAACGCAAAGGGCATGAAACATTTTATTGAGTTTACGCTTGGAACCGGTGTGGGAAGCGGTATCGTTGTCGACGGGAAAATGGTTTACGGGCATGATGGTTGTGCCGGAGAATTAGGCCATGCCATTATTTTTCCCGGAGGGCGCACTTGCGGATGCGGCCGCCAGGGCTGTCTGGAGGCCTACTGTTCGGCTAAGGGTATCGTTACCACCTTTCTGGAATTACTGGAGAACGAAGGCAGAAAACCCGACGGAAAAATTACGCCTTATGCTATTTCGGAACTGGCTTCAAAAGGGGATCATGCCGCTATCAAAACTTTTGAATTTACCGGCGAGGTGCTTGGGCTGGCCATTTCAAACAGTGTAACCTATACCAGCCCCGAAGCGATATTTATTTTCGGAGGTATTGCCAATGCCGGCGAACTCCTGCTGAAACCCATCCGCGATAGTTTTGAAAAGAACCTGTTGGGAGTTTACAAGAATAAAATTAAGATCATGCCATCGGGTATCAAAGAAAATGATGCAGCGATTCTTGGCGCCGCATCTCTGATATGGCAAAATTATTGATAATGAATTAGTTTTGGCAAAACGAAATGATGAAAATCAACATTAGAATAAAAAGATAAAGAATGAAACCAATGAAAGAAATTTTGCTGCTTATTTATATGATAGTTATGTCAATGAGTGTGTTCGGACAGAAACAAATCCTGTCTGTTTTTCCGAATCCTGCAGAAACAACGCTGGTAAAAGGCCGTTTTATTCTCACTTCTGCAACAAAGATCTATGTAGACAACTTAGAAACTTCTGGCAGGGATGCCGAATTGTTTAATGAATACCTTTTAAAGTATTACTCTTTTTCACTGGACATTTCTGTGAGCCAGCGATACGACAGTAATGCAATCATTATCAGAACCATTACGGAACAGGATATGCCTGATGATGCATACCGGCTTGATGTTTCCAACGGTTTTATTATTATTGAAGGTAAAGGCGCCGGGGTTTTTTATGCATTGCAAACATTGATACAGATGTTGCCGCCATATAAAACAGATGTGTTTAAACTTCAGCGTATTAAGATTTATGATTATCCGCAATACAAATGGCGTGGGATGCATCTTGACGTGTGCAGACATTTTTTTACTGTCGAAGAGATAAAAAAATACATTGATCATATTTCATTTTATAAGATGAATGTGTTCCACTGGCACCTTACTGATGACCAGGGATGGCGTATTCAAATCGATAAATTCCCTAAGCTGACCAGCATTGGCGGATACAGAAACGGAACACTGATAGGTCATGCCAAAGATACTGTGAAGAAATATGACACCATTCGTTATGGCGGATATTATACAAAAGAACAGATCAGGGATATTGTAGCCTACGCTGAACGGCGGCATGTCATGATCGTTCCGGAGATAGAAATGCCCGGACACAGCCTGGCCGCACTAAGTGCATACCCCGAATATTCATGCACCGGAGGCCCTTTTGAAGTAGCAAAATCGTGGGGCGTGTTTGAAGATGTGTTTTGCACCAAAGACAAAACCATTCATTTTCTCGAGGATGTATTATCCGAAGTAATGGACCTGTTTCCCGGGAAATATATACATTTAGGCGGGGATGAATGTTCGAAAGTCCGTTGGGAAAAATGCCCGGAATGCCGGAAGGTGATGAAACGCGAAGGATTCAAAAATACTGGACAACTCCAGCATTATGTGATGCGCACCATAGGAAAATTTGTCAGTTCAAAAGGAAAAACGATCATCGGATGGGATGAGATACTTGAAGAAAAACTGTCGCCCGGTGCAGTGGTGATGGCATGGCACGGAGATTCTGTCGCAACTGCTGCGGCAAATCTGAAACATGATGTGATCATGTGTCCCACAGACTACTGCTATTTCGATTACTATCAGGGGGATTCGATTACTGAACCATTGGCTATCGGTGGAAATACAACGCTTGAAAAAGTCTATTCCTTTGATCCCGCGCCAAAAAAAATTACTCCTGAACAACGTAAATATATACTCGGAGGGCAGGGAAATGTGTGGACAGAATATATATCCGATTTCAAACAACTGGAATACATGGTGTTTCCTCGTATGATAGCCCTTAGCGAGGTTTTATGGTCCAAAACAGAAAACCGTGCCTACGAAAGTTTTGACAGAAGACTGCAAAAACATGTATCGTTGCTTGATATGTACAGAGTGAATTACCGGCGATTGAATAAATAGTGGGGTTCTAAAACTCCAATTTCTTCCCTGCCTGACCCAGCCCAGTCGGGGAACCTACACCGAACAAGGGCTTTGTAGTCATCTGATGACTGCCAACCTTTGATTATTGTAGTGTTTTGTAATTTTTCAGTCATCTGATGACTGGTTAAAATCATAAACGATTCCTAAAGCATACGTTGGCTGGCGTTCCCAGAAATTATAAACATACATTTCCAGTGATAATTTCTTGTACCCAAGCACGATCATGGGTCCGGCAGAAATGTTTTTTTCACCCGATTGCGGAATAAACAGCTGCACAGCGCCACCCATCCCAAAATGATCGGAAAAGTTAAAACTGAAATTTGTCCAATCCCAGAAAAAACTGTTCGGAAAATCCTTCAGGTCAAAGGTGTACTGGCACTGTGTAGAAGTAACAAATGATTTATATTCCAGGTTGAAATTAAAGCCCGGAGATATGCCGCTGGTGGAGCCTGCAACACCTCCCAGCATGGGCGTTAATTCTATCCAGGTATTTTTCCCAAAAGAGAACGACCGGCCAAAATACAGGGAAGCCGTTTCGGAGTTTTCATAATTATATCGTGCTTCAAGGTAGTAGTCACCGATATAAACCCAAAACTGCGGCGTAACCACTGCCGGCCCTCCGGCCGACCATTGAATGGTGGTGTAAATGCCTGCATCATGAAACAGGCTGTCCTGCTCCTGTGCTTTAACCATTAAGGGTAAAGCAGACAGAAAACAAGCCCCAAAAAACCAGTGTTTCATACTGTAAAAGTATGTTTTTTTATCCGATTATGCCTGGAGGAAAATTTCAAAATATTATATCGGCTCCATGATGTATTTCTTTAAAAAAAACGCCGGATGCATTTCTATTTTTGATTTACGTATAGATTCTATTCCCAGGTCGGCCTCCCAGTTAAGATATTCTATTCCGCGGCTGCTTGACAAGGCAACTATTTCTTTCATCAGGTACTGGTAAACACCCTTGCAGCCAGTGTTGGCTTTACAAAAAAGCCCGGTAAGAAATTTTGCATTATTTATATCGAAGATAGAAAATGCAATCAAGGTCTGTCGGTCAAAAAGTCCTATGGCGCCAACGGAATCGAAATTACGGACTATCGACAATAGCTTTTTTAATGCGTTATGCTCACCGGTGGATTCAAAATTCTTGTTGCCGGCTGCTTTAGTGTTTGCCCAGGTGTCGTAAAGAGTTAGTATCTGACTAACATATTGTTGTGCAGTAAGATCAAGGATGCGCGTGATGATGCCCGGATATTTAGTTTTAAAGGTAGCGCATTTGTGGCGGTAAACCCTATACTTGCTTCCACGAGCTTCAAGGAAGCCGGCCACCGGATAAATGTAATCAAAGTTGTCGCGGTCTTCGGTAATTCTGAACAGCGATGGGTCAAGGGTTTTTACCATTTCTTCCGGCAGGCATTTTAAAGCGGAGGGAACATGGTTTATGGTCAAAAAATCCAGCACCTGCCTCACAGTGGCTGTCAGATTATTTTTGCCAATCAGCGAAAAAAAATACTCACCCGTCAGACAATTGGTTTGTTTAAGAAGGAGGTTGCCGTTGATTATTGAGAGTTGAAAAGGTTGGTGGATTTCCCAGCAGCACATGGTGGCGAACTGGTATTCGGCATAGGGCGGAAAGGCCGAAGTGTATTTTTCGACCTCCTCTTTGTCGTAGAGATCCAAATTCTTAAATGCCGGAAACTGCGGAATCATTATTGACAAATTTGTAAAATGTGATTCATAGGAATTTTAGCTTCAGCAAGAAGATGTCAACCCAAAAATAGATAAAAATACTTGAATAATATTATTATGAATAAATGTCATAATACCGGGACAATACAAAAATGTTTTTTCTGTGGCACGCTGTTAAAAAATCGGAGATTTGCTCTATGTGACTTTTTTTATTTCACAGAGGTACACAGAGGGTTCACGGAGGACCACAGAGAAAGTATTTAATTTTAACTTTGTGGCTCTCGGTGCAAAACTCCGTGGTTCTCTGTGTAACTTTTTTGCATTATTCTGAAAAAACGTACATTTTAAAATTATTCAGATTAATACAATAGTGTACGGATTATTTATGAAAATCGATTCGCCGGAATTAAGAAACTGGTTTGATTTTATCTTTTCATATCTTTATGCGTCTTTTTTGCTGCAACTTCGTTAGATTTTTCGACATAGGATGAACTATGTCTGCAAAATCTGCTTCGTTTCGCTAAAAAATCCATCATAAATCTTATGTAACATAAAATCAAAACAGTTTCTAAGTATATTTGTAAATATTATTTCTACAGATGAAAAAGATTTTTTCTGTTAAAACGCTTGGACTGATGGCCTGCCTGATAGTTTTCTGTTTGCCGTCATGGGCTCAAAAGAAGAACCGCCCGGCAAAGGATTCTATAAAACAAAATACTCCTGATTATTTTACCGATAATTATATGCGGGCCGAGGATTATATTTACAAGCCCAACATTAAAACGGTGCTGTTTTACCGCGAAGGTTTTGTGCTGACTTCACCAATAATCACCCTGAATTCGGATGAAAAACTCATCCTGAAATTCGACGACCTTGACGGGGATCTGAAAAAAATGCGTTATACTTTTATACACTGCGACGCTTACTGGACTCCTTCAGATTTGTTACCCAATGAATACCTTCAGGGTTTTTATGAAGATGATGTCACCGAAGTTAAATATTCTTACAACACCTTACAGAAATATACGCATTATACCCTGACTATCCCCAGCGAAAACATGCAGCCCGTATTGTCTGGAAATTATTTACTGAAAGTTTATATGGAAGACGAGCCTGAAAACGTAATCCTGACCCGCCGTTTTATGATTGTGGAGCCCAGGGTGACGGTCAATGCCATCGTGAACAAACCAACCGTGGTAGAATATCGCAATTACAGGCAGGAAGTGGATTTTTCGATTGATAAAACAGGCTACACCATAAACAATCCTTATCAGGACATGAAAGTTATTGTGCAGCAGAACGGCCGTTGGGATAATGCCATTCTAAACCTTAAGCCCTTGTACATTAAGGGAGACATTCTTGATTATAATTACGAAGAGGAAAATGTATTCCCTGGAGGAAACGTTTTCAGGTGGTTCGATATAAAAAGCATGAATTCGTATACCGAGAATATTGCTCATCAGGAAAAGGATACGGCGGGTTATCAGGTTTTTCTGAAAGAAGAACAGCGGAAAACGTTCAGGGTTTTTGTTTCGCAGAAAGATATCAAGGGCCGGCAGTTTATCAAGTCGGATGATAACATTACCGACAGTGACATTGAATCAGAATATGTGTATGTTCATTTTTTCCTGAAATATGAAGCTCCGTTGCCGAACGGCGCCGTATATATCCTCGGAGGGCTGTCCGGCTGGGGCTATGCCAAAGAGGCCAAAATGGAATACAATTACGAATGGAAGGGATATACCGCCACACTGTATTTAAAGCAAGGCTATTATAACTATCAGTACGTGTTTCTTGAGAACGGCAAAAAGGTGGGCGACGAAACCCTGATCGAAGGCTCGCATTACGAAACCGATAATGAATACTCCATTTATGTCTATCATCGTGAGTTGGGCGAAATATATGACCGGCTGGTGGGACTGAAGCAGTTTAATACCTTCAGCAAATAATTTCAGGGTGCCATTACCGTCGGGTAAATTCATGAATTTACCCGACGGTAATGGAACTAATTGCTATTTTTTGGGCTCCGGTTTGCCGGCGTTTTCTTCGCTCACCTTTTTACCCTTGGTAAAAGTTACTTTATACAGCAGTTTGCCGTCTTTGTCCCAATAGTACCAGGTTCCTTCGCGCAAAGCATTTACATAGAGTCCCTGGCTAGACTTCTGTCCGTTCTGGAAATATTCAACAAATTTTCCATCGGGACGTCCCTGGCTGAAACCCTGTTCCTGGAAAAGCACACCATACTGATCGTAAAAACTCCAGTAGCCGCTTTTGAGGTCGTTGGTATAATAGCCGCTTTCGGCAATTTTTCCGTTGTCGTACCATTCGCTCGAAGCGCCGTTTTTTTCGCCGTTTTTAAACATCTGTTCGATGCGCATATTGCCGTTTTCCCACCACAGTGTATACTTTCCGTTCTTTTTCCCTTCGAAATATTCGGCAACATATTTCTTTTTTCCGTTTTCAAACCATCCTTCCCATTTCAGGTGCATCTGTCCGTCTTTAAATGTCCCTTTGTCCTGCATCTGGCCGTTGTGATACCAACTGGTCCAGAGACCGTTTTCTTTATCATTTTCAAACGAGCCTTCCCTTTGTTTTTTACCATCTTCGAAATAGGTAGTCCACAAACCTGATTTTTTTCCGTCCGTGAAATAGCCGTTTTTCCATTTTTCGCCGGTTTCATAGTAATATACCCATGCGCCATGCTGTTTTCCCTGGATAAAATTTCCTGTGCTGCCTTTGGAGCCGTTTTCATGATAAAACACCCAAATACTGTCCTGTAAGTCCCCCTTGATCTTTCCTTCCATTTCTTTATTGCCGTTGCTGCGCCACCAACGCCCATAACAATTCAGTGAGTCGTGGATATAAAATCCTTCCATTTCCTTGTTGCCATTGTCGAACCAGGTCTGTGATGGGCCTTCTCTGAGGCCGTTTTTATAATTGGTTTTTTCTTTTATCTGGCCGTTGGCATACCATTTCGTCCAGATTCCTTCTTTTTCACCGTTCTTGTTGATACCTTCTTCCTGTTTGGCGCCGGTTTCGTACCAGACCGTGTTCAGTCCGTTGTCAAAATTGAGGTCTTTCCATTTTTTTCCGTTTTCATAAAACTGAAGCCATTTTCCAGCTTTCTGATCATTTTTGAACTGTCCCTCCATCATTTTTTGACCGTTTACATAATAAATAGTCTGGGTTCCTTCCCGCTGATCGTTAATATAATTGGTTTCTGTTTTGATTTTCCCGCCGGGAAACCAGGATGTTGATTTGCCATCTTTCTTGCCGTTTTTTACAAACCACTCGCTTGATTTTTGCCCTAAAGAATCATAAATGATTACAGGGCCGTTGTCGTTTGAAATATCTTTCCAGATTTTTCCATCGGGATACCAGTATGTCCATTTGCCTGTTATTTTATCATTCAGGAATTGTCGTGTGGCCTGTTTGGCGCCGTTTTCATAATAATTGTTCCAGACACCGTCCTTCAATCCGTTTATGTAGTTACCTTCTTCTTTTACTTTTCCGTTCGGGTACCATTCGGTCCATTTTCCGTCGCGTTGTCCATTCACAATGTTTACTTCGTATTCTTTTTGTCCGCTTGGAAAATAGCGGGTATTCAGCCCGTTCTCATAATTGATGTCTTCCCATTTTTTTCCGTTCACATGCCAGTAACCCCATTGTCCCGTCTGCTTGTCATTTTTATATAAGCCTTCGCACCATTTTTTTCCATCTTCATACCAATACGTCCATTTTCCGTCCTTTAAACCGTTTACGACTGTTCCTTCGCCTTTCTTTTTATTGTTTTTCCAGTATTCGGTTTTTTTTTCCTGCGAAAAAGCATTAAAGAAAATGTTCAAACAAAGAATTAAGACAAAAAGTTTTCTCATAATAAATCAATATTTGTTTGGTTTCAATATTTGTATATGATGTGTACTAGTCGAAAAACAGCCTAATAAACACGTTCAGTAGTGAAAATAACGAGGTTTTCCAAAGATTTCTTATAGGTTGAATCGGGAAAATCTGCTAATATGGCCAAAGACTTGTTTTTAAATTCGTTCATACGTGACTCAGCATAGTCAAATCCCTTTTCTTCCCTGATACGCTGAACAAGATGAGCAATTTTCTCTTTGTTGGTGTTATGATTTTTCAAAATGCCAAGCAGGTGTCTTTTTTCAGCAAAACTGACATTTTTAAGAGTGAATATCAATGGCAGGGAAAATTTGCGGTCTTTCAAGTCGTTATGTGATGGTTTGCCGGTTTTGTTGGAAAGGTCAAAATCCAGCAGGTCGTCTTTTATCTGAAACGCCATGCCGAGATTTTCACCGAAATTTTTCATCTTTTCAACAGCGGAAGGATTGTCAGTGGTTGAAGAAGTCCCGGCAGAGCAACAGGCAGCAATCAGCGAAGCGGTTTTTTTACGGATGACAGTGATATACGTTTCTTCGTCAATGTTCATGGTCCGAGATTTTTTTATCTGTAAAAGCTCACCCTCACTCATACTTTGTATTGCTTCGGAACCCAGATGGAGGTATTTGTATTCCTTGTTTTCAAGCGAAACCAGCAGGCCCTTCGACAGCAGATAATCGCCTGCAAGGACAGCGACTTTGTTTTTCCATAAAGCGTTAATTGAAAAGAACCCCCGCCTCATATCCGACTCATCAACTACATCATCATGCACCAGGGTTGCGGTATGCAGTAATTCTATAAGAATGGCTGCCCTGTATGTTGACATATTAATGTTGCCGGACAAACCGGCAGATAGTAAGACAAGAATAGGGCGTATCTGCTTACCTTTGGTTTTCAGAAGATAACGCACTACTTTGTCAAGCAGGGGCGAATCGCTATGCATGGCCGCTGCAAAAAGTCTGTTGAATTCAGCAAGATTGCCTTCAATAGGCCTGGTTATTTCCTGAAGTGTGATCATCCGCAAATTGTCGGATTCAAAAGTAAGAAATTTGCAGTGTAAACTGTTAATAATTTTTTATTAAGATTATTTGTGCTTCTTTACCAATGAAACAGTCACCGGCAAATGATCGCTAAAGCCGCCATGGTACATTGTTCCGCTATAGGTTTTTGAAGGCAGCATTTGGCTTTTAGGACTTTGGTATAACAACCAGTTTCGCCTGAAAATTTCGGCAGAGCCGGGAACATAATGCAACACGTTTTTTTGTGATGAAAAAAGATTTCCGGAAAGAATTATCTGATCCATCATATTCCATTTTTTATCACCGCCATAATAATAGGAACCCTGTCCGGCTTTGTAGAAGTCATAAAAAAGGTTGTAAAGTTTTTGGGGTTGAGGATTTTTTACCATGCCTTGAGCGTTCAGTTCTCTGAAAACTGAAGTATCGCCCGGTTCATCGTTCAGATCGCCCATGATGATGATATTAGCATTTGGATTTTTCAAGAACAAAGAATCCGTGATCTTTTTTAATACTGAAGCATACATAATTCTTTTGGACTGTGTTTCTGCGATGCCACCCGACCTCGATTTCCAATGATTGACAAAAATATGTAAGGTGTCGGAGTTGAAAACAACTGTTTTTGCATAAAGGATTTCCCGGAGTTTAACACCGGAAAAAGATACAGGGACAGGACGTGCAGATAAAACCTTGGCGGCTGACGAATCGAACAGCAATGCTACATCTATTCCGCGATCATCAGAACTTTCGAAATGTACCGCTTTATATGCTCCCCGGCTGAGGTTCTGGTTTTTTATGAGATCCGCAAGGGTTTTGCCGTTCTCAATCTCGCATAACCCAACAATATCCGGCAGGTTGATGCTGTCGATAGCACAGATTACCCTCGAAATATTATTGACTTTTGTTTGGTACCGTTCGGCGGTCCAGTTTTTTTTGCTTTGAGGCAAAAACTCGTTGTCGTTTTTTACAGGATCATCGTAAATGTCAAAAAAGTTTTCACAATTATAAAAAACTATTTTCAGACGACAATCTGCCGGATTGCGCTGGGCGTAACACGTAACAGAATAAAACAGAAAAAAAATATAAAAATATAAAATATATAATTTATTCACAATTCATTTTGTTTTTAGCTGCTATGGTCAATAATGATTTTCCATTTTCCGTCGATTTTTTTGACAACCAGTGTAAATCGGCCGCCAACGGTTTCATTGGTTTTTTGCAAGGTCCAACGTCCCATAACAAAAACGGTAACGGCGTTCATTTGAATCATGTCAACCTCATCAAAAATCAGGGTGCCCATTGCTTCTTTCGATGGATAATGCTGTTTGTACATTTCCAATGTGTTTTTCCAGCCGGTAGTAACCCCGGTTTTGGTGATGAATTTCATTGAATCCGACTCCCAGTAACCGCTCATATACCCTTCGATGTCGCCGGTATTCCAGCATTTTTGCTGACGACTGAGCACAGAGGCAATCTCATAATGGTTTTTAACGCTGATATTCTGGGCATTTAGGGTAAGGGCTGTAATAGTTATAAACAATATTATTAAATGTTTCATAATTATATTATTTAAATTTTTCTATATCGCGCCGTTCTTTTTTGGTTGGCCTTCCCAGTCCTTTAGGCCGGTAAATAAACGAAACAGCTTTTATGGTTTCAATTTTTTCATATTCAGATTGAGGGGTGAGGTCTTCCATGAACTGTGTTACCAATTTGGCAGAAACGCGTTTTTCAAGTAAAGCCATAACTTTTATGGTTTTTGTTATCTGTTGTTGCTGTATGGTTATCAAATCATTACATTTTACTTCGCGTGAGGCTTTGACCACCTGGCCGGCTATTTTGACTTTACCGTTACGGCAGGCATCGGTGGCTAAACTTCTGGTTTTGTAAATACGGACGGACCACAGCCATTTATCGATTCGAATTTTGGTTTCTTCCATATTATTTTTCCCTGAAAAAAATTTCTATAGGAACTCCGTTTAAATTGAAATGATTCCTTAGTTTGTTTTCAAGAAAGCGTTTATAGGGGTCTTTGACATATTGACTGTGGCTGCAAAAAAATGCAAATGCCGGATAATGCAAGGGCAGTTGTTGAACATATTTGATCTTCGGGAATTTTCCCTTGACGGATGGCGGCGGGCTCATAGTCACTATTGGCAGCAGCAGCTCATTAAGTTTTGAAGTGGTGATTTTTTGAGTCCGGTTTTTGTAAACCTGTACAGCCGTTTCGAGGGTTTTATGAATGCGTTGTTTGGTCAGTGCCGAGGCAAATACGATGGGGACATCACAGAAGGGTGCGGTTTTTTCTTTTATTTCCGACTCAAATTGTATATGTGTTTGAGTTTCTTTTTTGATCAGGTCCCATTTGTTGACTACGATCACAATACCCTTGTGGTTTTTTTCAATGATACTGAATATGTGCATATCCTGGGCGCCTATGCCTTTTTCAGCATCAATCATCAGAAGGCAGACATCACTGTTTTCAATGGCACGGATAGCCCGAAGGGTAGAATAAAACTCAATATCTTCGGTGACTTTTGTTTTTTTTCGAAGGCCGGCTGTGTCAACCAATAACATATCAAAACCATAACTATTGAAATGGGTATAAATACTGTCACGTGTAGTTCCGGCAAGCGGGGTGACAATGCTACGGTCGTTACCGAGTAAAACGTTTATAAGAGAAGATTTTCCTGCGTTGGGTCTGCCTACAACAGCAATTCTGGGAAGGTCGGGCTCGTTTTCTTGTTGTTCAGGGTTGAAGCATTTTACAAGTTCGTCTAAAAATTCGCCGGAGCCGGCTCCGTTTGCTGAAGAAACCGTAAAAACCTTTTCAAAACCCAGCTTATAAAATTCTGCAGCTTCGGCGATACGATCATTGGTGTCGACTTTATTGACCAGGAGAAAAACGGGCTTTTTTATTTTTCTTAGCATCATGGCAATATCTTCGTCGAGCAATGTCAGTCCCTCTTTCACATCAAGCATAAATGCGATTGCATCGGACTCCTCAATTGCAATAGCAACCTGTTTGTTTATTTCATCTTCATAAATATCCTCTGAACCGACAACAAGTCCGCCTGTGTCAATTACAGAAAAAGAAATACCGTTCCAGTCGGATTTACCGTAATGCCTGTCGCGCGTAACTCCACTTGTTGGATCAACAATAGCATTACGTTCTCCGGTTAACCGGTTAAAAAAAGTGGATTTTCCAACGTTGGGCCTTCCGACTATGGCTAATATATTTGACATTTTTAAATTTATATATCAATAAGCAGTTAAATAACCGTTAAAACTCATATCCGAATCTTTGTAACATAGTTTCATTGTCGCGCCAGTTATCATTTACTTTTACGGTCAGGCTTATAAAAACATGTTTCCCGACAAAATTTTCAATGTCTTTTCTTGCTTCGGTTCCAAGCCTTTTTATTCCTGCACCTTTATGCCCCAGTATTATTGCTTTTTGGGTTTCCCTTGCGACAAAAAGTGTTGCGGCTATACGAATAATATCCTGTTCTTCATTATAGGTTTCAATATAAATTTCAACGGAATAGGGCACCTCTTTTGAATAAAACAAAAGTACTTTTTCTCGTATGATTTCCGAAACAAAAAAACGCATGGGTTTGTCTGTCAGTTCGTCTTTGGAATAATATGGCGGTGATTCGGGCAGCAGGGAAAGAACCTGTTCAAAAACCTTTTTTATATTGATTTTTTTTAAGGCTGAAATCTGGAAAACCATAACATTATTGAAAAGTGGTGCCCATAAACGTTCACAGTCCAGGACAATTTGGGATTCTGCTGTATCAATTTTATTTATCAATAAAAGCACTGGCACGTTTGTTTTGTTTATTTGTGGTATTATATCAAAGCCTTCAGGAACTTTCTCCCCGGCTTCAACCACATATAACAACACATCGGCATCACACAGGGCTGTGGCAACCTGTTTCATCATTGCCTCATGGAGTTTGTAATGCGGTTTTAATATGCCGGGTGTGTCTGAGTATACGATCTGAAAATCTTCCCCGCTGATTATTCCCATTATCCGGTGTCTTGTGGTTTGTGCCTTACGCGTGATTATAGATAGATTTTCACCCACCAGGGCGTTCATCAGGGTTGATTTTCCCACATTCGGACTTCCGATAATATTTACAAAACCAGCTTTGTGCATATTAAAATATCAGCAAAGGTAATCATAAAAAATGAAGATATCATAAAAAAGAATTACATATAATGAAATGTTAAAAACAGTAAAATTCACACATGATTTGTCGTTGTTTTTGTGAATTTTTTTGAAAAATATATTCTTTTCAACTTTTTTTACATACGTATTAATAATTTTTTGTATACATTTGAAAAAAATTTTTGCCTACATTTGAAAAACTTTATAAATACGAGATTTTTAACCAAAAATTAAACAATATGAAAAAATGTATCTTACTTCTTTTGCTGACCGTCTTTTGGTTAACAGCAAGTTCACAGACAGCAACCATACAAACCGTATCGGGGGTTTGTCCTGGCAGCACCACCACTGTTGATGTTACGTTGGGTGGTTTTTCTGTACCTGTTTCCGGTTTTCAATTTACTCTCAGGTTTGATACAAATTATCTCAAATATACCGGCACCACCAACTGGGCAACAGGGATTTCTGGCGTTGGAATCTTACATAATTACTACGGCAGCATTGATGCCCTTACCTTTGTGTGGGGGGATAATCCCGTAAGTGTCAGTGGATTATTATGCCGTTTGAATTTTACATTTAAAGCAGCGGCAAGCGGCTGTAAAACGGTAATATGGTCGGATAACCCCACCCCACGGTTATTTGCAGATGACAACTATAACGAAATCACGGTTTCATATACCGACGGAATGGTTTGTGCTCCGTCAGAAACGATCACGGGTACAACACCGA
>DAOORA010000018.1:0-72182 GCA_035389045.1 Bacteroidales bacterium
GCATGACACTTTTCAACTGTCGCTATTCCCTGACTAAATTTTGAGGAAACTCCAGGGGTGATAGGAAACGGTATTTCAGAATCCGGAAATCGGACAAGTTTGCCATTATTGATGAACATCAGGTCAAACTGAAAATGTCCCGGGATTTGTTTCAATCGATCTTAGAACTGAAAACGGATAAGGAAACTGCCAATTCGGTATTCATAAAAGATGTGATTGACCTTTTAACCGTTTTTCTTGACAAATTCGAGGAAATAAAATCAGAATATCTGAATAAAAAGTAGTTTCTTAAAGCATATAAATAAAATAACCATAAACAACATAATACGAATAAGCATACTATGAAAGTCTTGAAAATCTTATTGATGTGTACTGTTTTATTATCCTATTCAACGGCATATGGTCAGGAAAAATCATATACACTCACCTTACAGCAGGCGCGCGAATATGCCTTAAAAAATAATAAAATGTTAATAAATGCGCGGGCAGGTGTGGCATCGTCGCAGCAAAAAGTAAAAGAAACTATCGCACAGGGACTGCCCCAGGTGGAGGGAAGCCTGAGTTATCTGACCTATTTTAATTATGAAATGGATCTTGGTTTTGGCAGTTCAAATGAGACACCCGATATTAATTATGCTTTATTGGATCTGGGAGATCTTGAGGTGTTGAACGCGCTGGGCCAGATGTTTGGCTCCTCTGAACCGATCGTTATGAAAGATCAGGTTTCAGGGAAATTACAGCTGTCCCAGTTGATTTTCAGCGGTCAGTACCTTGCCGGGATCAAAACGGCAAAAATTGCACGCAAACTGGCCGATCAGAGTGTGGCAGCCAGCGAACAGGATATTAAAGAAAATGTTACCAATACCTATTGCCAGATACTGATCAGTGAGCGAACCTTAAAGGTTATTGATGAAAACATTAAAAATCTGAACGAGATACTTCAGCATACGACCAATATGTACCATGCCGGGTTGGCGGAGGAAACAGATGTGGATCAGCTGAAGATCACCGTTAATCAGATCAAAAACTCACAAAAAGCGCTGGAACGGATGAATCAGCTCAACCGGAACATGTTGAAATTTCAACTGGGCGTGCCACCTGAAACGACGATCACACTCGCCGACAGCCTGCCTCAGATTCTGAATGCGGTAAGCCCGCAGTCTGCATTGGCAAACGAATTCAATATCAACGATAATATTAACTATCAGATGATGGAGTCGCAGGTACAGCTCAGCAAAAAGCAGGTGGATCTGCGAAAATGGGCGTATGCACCTACCATTGCCGGGTACTATAATTACACCGGCAAGATACTGAAAACGGATTTCGACCTGAACCCTTCTCACCTGGCAGGCGTGACCATGAATGTGCCCATATGGTCGAGTGGTGTGCGTAAAGCCCAGCTTGCGCAGTCAAAGATCAGCTGCGACATGGCACAGCGCAATCTTGAGATTGTCAGGGATCAGCTTGAACTGCAAAAGACACAGCTGGTGTTTGTGTATCAGAACGCCCTTGAAAACTACGAAACACAAAAAGAAAATGTATCCGTAGCCGGCAGGGTATACAAAAGTATTCAGAATAAGTATGAACATGGCGCTGCTTCCAGCCTTGACCTTACCCAGGCCAACAGCAACTATCTTACGGCCGAGAGCAATTATTATTCGGCGGTTATGACACTTATTCAGGCACAAACTTCACTCGACAAATTATTCAATAAATTATAAACAGAAAAATCAAATAATTACTACTATGAAACGCTATTTCCTTCTTTTGACCTTGTTATCAGTCATTTTAGTTTCCTGCAAAAACAATGGGAACAAAACCGATTCCGAAACGCTTGCCGACGATACAACGATATATCGTGTGAAAACACTTTTACTTGAAAAACAGAACATTGCTCAAAAAATTGAATACACAGCAAGTCTTTTACCCTATGAGGAAATTCATTATGCACCTGCTTCACCAGGAAGGATAGAAGAAATAAACGTGGAAGTAGGCAGCAGGGTGGCAAAGGGTTCCGTGATAGCCCGCATGGACAGAACAAACTACAATAATGCCAATGAACAGTTGCAAAGCGCCCGGTCGAATTACCTACGTATGGACACGCTGCACAAACTGAACAGTATCTCTGAAGCACAATGGGAAGCTGCAAAAACACAATATGAGGTGGCAAAGACCAATGTTGATTTTCTTGCCAAAAACACCATGCTTGTATCTCCGATAAATGGGATAGTCACCGGAAAGTACTTTGAGAGTGGTGAACTTTATTCCGGAGTGCCTAACACGGCTGCGGGAAAAGCAGCTATTGTCACGCTCATGCAGATCAATCCGCTTAAAGCAAAGATCAATATCTCTGAACGCTATTATCCCTTGTTGAAGCAGGGAATGAAGGCCAGCGTGGCTGTTGATATATTTCCTGATAAAAGTGTTGAGGGGCAGATCTTCAGGATTTATCCGACGGTAAGTTCCGATACCAGGACATTTCCGGTGGAACTGACCATTCCCAACGGTGATGAAAAGTTGCGTCCCGGAATGTTTGCCAGAGTGTCGCTCGACCTGGGTGAAACCTCCGCGATGGTTGTCCCTTCAACGGCGGTGATAAAACAGCAGGGCACCAATAATCATTTTGTGTTTATCGCAGGCGCCGGAACTATTGCACATAAAAAGGAAGTGGAAATAGGAGCGCGTTTCGACGACAAACTGGAGATTATTTCAACTTCCCTTAAAGAAGGAGACCAGATCATCATAGCCGGGCAGAATAAACTTTTAGACGGTTCCAAAATAACGATCATTAAATAATGGGGTGATCATCAAGCATTTTACCAACTGTTAAAACTAAAGATTTAAAACTATGAGCATATATGCGAGTGCAGTCAAAAAGCCGGTGACAACCCTGATGATCTTTATTGCTGTTATTGTTATCGGAATCTACTCTTTTTCCAGGCTACCCATCGATCTGTATCCCGAAATTGAAATTCCTGCCATCATGGTGTACACCGGGTATTCAGGCGCCAATGCCCCTGACATTGAGACCAATATTTCCAAACCGGTTGAAAACACACTTAACACCGTCAGCAACCTGAAAGAGATCTATTCCACCTCCAGAGATAATGCATCTATTGTAACCCTTGAATTTGAATATGGTACCGATCTTGACGGAGCGGCCAACGATGTCAGAGATGCATTAGGGATGGTAACCCAGTACCTGCCCGAAGGAGCAGATAATCCGATTATTTTTAAATTCACTACCAATATGATGCCCATCATGTTCTTTGCAGTTACCGCGGATGAAAGTTATGAAGGCATTGAAGAGGAACTGAACGAAAAACTGGTTAACCCGCTTAACCGCATCGATGGTATTGGCTCAATAAGCCTGTATGGCACGCCAATACGTGAAGTGAGCGTTAATATTGACCCGAGAAGGATGGAAGCCTATAACCTCACCATAGAACAGATCGGGAATATCCTCAGGGCCGAAAACCTGAACATGCCTGCCGGAACGGTGGATATGGGGCAGATGACTTACCCCCTGCGTGTTCAGGGCGAATTTGAACAGAGTGACCAGATAAAGAATATTGTCCTTACCAATTTCCAGGGGAAAACCATCTATCTGAAGGATGTGGCCGACGTGAACGATTCCATCCGGAAAATGAGCCGTGTGGAAACGATCGATGGAAGAAAAGGCATCCGTATGCTCATCATGAAACAGTCGGGCGCCAATACCGTGCGTATTGCCAAAGAAGTGAACAAGCAAATGGCGGAACTGAAGAAAAATCTTCCTGCCGACGTAAAAATTGAAACGATAATGGATACCAGTGAGTTTATTACAAACTCCATCAACAACCTCACCGAAACCCTGCTTTTTGCCTTTCTGTTTGTCATGATTGTCGTGCTGTTTTTCCTGGGAAGGTGGAGAGCCACTTTTATTATTATCCTCACCATCCCGCTTTCGCTCATCGTTGCCTTTATATACCTTTTTATTTCAGGCAGCACCATAAATATTATCTCGCTTTCGGCCTTGTCCATTGGTATCGGGATGGTTGTGGATGACGCTATCGTTGTCCTGGAGAATATCACCCGGCACATCGAAAGAGGGAGTTCGCCCCGTGAAGCTGCTATATATGCCACTAACGAAGTATGGCTGGCCGTCATTGCTTCTACACTGACCATTGTGGCTGTGTTTTTCCCGCTCACATTGGTATCGGGAATGACCGGCATCATGTTCAAGCAACTCGGATGGATTGTTACCATTACTATTATGACCTCTGTTGTTGCGGCCATAACCATAACACCCATGCTGAGTTCAAAGTTCCTGGGACTGAAACCCATCAGAAAGAACCCGGGATGGTTTAGCCATGAACGGCTGGTGGTGCCGGTACTCGACAGTTTGGATAATTTTTATGTCAGATTGTTGAAATGGAGTTTACACCATAAAAAGGCTATTGTACTAGGGGCGGTTGTGATTTTGTGTATCGCCGGAATATTTGCTACACAATTAAAAACAGAATTCATTCCGGAAACGGACGAGGGACATTTATCTGCAGAAATTGAACTTCAGGCGGGTGTGAGGGTGGAAGAAACCGTGAAAATCACAAACAAGATTGAGGATTTTATAAATAAGAATATACCTGAGAAAAAGCTTTTGTCCACCTCTTCAGGGGCAAACGATCAGGCAGGATTTGCAGCTTTGTTTATGAATTCGGGTTCAAATATTATAAATGTCAACATGCGGCTGGTCACTTCTTCTGAAAGAGAACGCAGTACGGCTGATGTTGCCGATCAGTTGAGGAAGTATATTGAGACCATCCCGGAGATTGTAAAATACAACGTTACGGCTGGTGGCGGATTTATGATGGGCGGAGGCAATACGGTAAATCTTGAGATTTTTGGTTACGACATAGAGCAGACCAATGCATTAGCTGCCGATCTTGCGGAGAAAATCAAAAAAATTGACGGCGCCCGGGATGTGATCATAAGCAGGGAGAAGTCTAAACCGGAATTACGTGTCACGCTGGATAAGGAAAAAATGATGCAGCACGGGCTCAACACGGCTACGGTGTCGACCATTTTACGCAACCGCATACTTGGACTTACCGCTACGCAGTTCCGCGAGTCAGGCAATGAATACGATGTGCTTGTGAGGTTTAAAGAGGAATACAGAAATTCTGTCGTAGATATTGAAAGCATCAGTATTCCCACGGCAACAGGATTAATTCGCCTCGTCGATATTGCCAAAGTCGAGGAATTCTGGTCGCCTCCGAGTATTGAACGAAAACGCCGGGAAAGAATAGTAACGATTTCGGTGACACCCTACAAGGTGTCATTGGGCGAAATGGCAAATAAAATCAAGGCGGAAATCAAAAAAGCAGATGTTCCTGCAGGCATCATGCTTAATGTTGGTGGGGCTTACGAAGATCTTGAAGATTCGTTTAAAGACCTTGCATTATTGTTGCTGCTGAGTCTTTTGCTTGTATATATTGTAATGGCTTCCCAGTTTGAATCGTTAAAAATGCCGCTGATTATTATGGTTTCCGTGCCATTTTCATTCACGGGAGTTGTTTTTGTACTGCTGTTAACCAAAACCACACTGAGCATTATTGCTGCACTGGGCGCTATATTGCTGGTCGGAATTGTGGTTAAAAATGCCATCGTACTCATCGATTTCACCAACCTGATGCGCGACAGGGGAAACAGTCTCGATGATGCCCTTATAAAAGCCGGACGGTCACGTTTGCGCCCGGTGCTAATGACCACACTGACCACCATTCTCGGTATGCTTCCGCTGGCCCTCAGCACCGGCGAAGGTTCGGAAATCTGGAAACCTATGGGCATCACTGTAATTGGCGGGTTGGTCTTTTCAACGATCATCACCATGATCATTGTACCTGTTGTTTACCGCATTGTGGTGAGGCGAACCGAACGAAAAGCCAAAAAGGATGCTATAGCTATTATGAAATCCATTGACATATAAAACAGCTAAGATATGAAAGCAATTATGATAATATATAATCAGGCGATGACAGAGAAAATAGAGTGTCTCCTTGAAAAGCTTAACATCCGTGGCTTTACACAATGGCCTTCCGTATTTGGTACAGGCACCAACGATGGTGAGCCACGGATGGGGACACATACCTGGCCAGAAATTAATTCAGCCATGCTCACCATCGTAAATGATGATTTGGTGGATACGGTTCTCGACAAAATAAAAAAACTGGATTCCATTAACAAAGAAATTGGTGTACGGGCATTTGTTTGGAATGTGGAAAAAATAGTATAGTTGCGTGTTTCCTAAACTTCTGCCGGCGGCTGATTTATCCTGAGCCGGTATGTTTTTTATTGATAATTTTGCCGCATATTAAATTATTAGGTGCCATGCATGAGAGGATATGGAACAGGAATTTTATTTTCCTTATTTCATCCAACTTTTTGATGTATATCACATATTATGCAATACTTTCAGCCCTTCCTCTTTACCTGGTCAATGATCTTCATGCCTCGGAGGTGCAGGTAGGATTTGTGGTAGGCGCATATACCATTGCTTCGGTCATGGCACGGCCTTTCTCCGGATTTATGCTCGACAGGTTTGGCCGCCGGACGATCTTTTTATTGGCACTGATAATCTATTCGCTTTTGTTTGCAGGATATTTCGTTGCCTTAACCATCACAGGAATTCTTTTGCTCAGGTTTGCCCAGGGACTGACATGGGGATTTACCACGGTTTCCGGATCAACCATCGCGGTGGATATAATCCCGGTATCGAAAAGGGGAGAAGGTATCGGTTATTTTGCCTTGTCAACAACGCTGGGGATGTCTGCAGGCCCTGTTATCGGACTATATGTGGGCCATCAGTGGGGATATCCTGCTATGTTTGTTTCCGGATGTGTCATCAGCGTTGCAAGCCTGGCATGTGCCCGGGCAATTCGTATGCGCAAAAGGTTTTTAGTAGGTAAACGTATCAGACTGGAACGGAACAATTTATTCGATAAAAACTCTATCCGGCCTTCGGTGAACGTTTTTATAACCATGATCGCTTATGGCAGCCTGCTTGCGTTTATTGCCCTTTACGGTCAGGAAATAGGTATCCGTAATTCCTCCCTGTATTTTCTTATTTTTTCTGTGGGGATTGCAGTTGCCAGACTTACTTCAGGAAAAGAGTTTGATAAACATGGTCCCCGAAGGATCATTACGATCTGTATTATTTTGCTCATCACAGGATTTCCTTTGCTTGCCCTGGCGAAAAATGCAATACTGTTTTATCTGTCAGCCATAATAATAGGATTTGGCAATGGCGTGATATTTCCGACCTTTCAGTCAATGGTAAATAATGTAGCCGATCCGGCGCATCGCGGAGCCGCTAATTCAACGCTTTACACCGCCGTAGATCTCGGAATGGGCATGGGGATGATCATGGCCGGACTGATAGCACAGCAGATATCCTTGTCTGCTATCTTCTGGACCTGTGCGATGGTTTGTGCAGCAGGATTGTTGTTTTTCAGGCTTTTTGTGCTCGGTTTATATGAAACAAGGAACAGAAATGTAATCAATTCACAATAAACAGCTGGTGGATTAGCCTGATTTTTATCCGTGAGACTCCTTTTTTAAAACCATCACCGGCTGTAGCGTACAGCTACAACAAGGCCTGTGATCGTTTAATACCACCATGAACCATAATGCCAAATGAATTTACCTGAAATCGGGCGTATTACTAATTTCTGCTTTTCTTTCTTAATGCAGAATTTTATAGATCATTTCTTTCATCAGCTCGCCGCTGTTGGTGGAAACATTGCCAACGCCTTTGGAACGGAGGTCGTAATCACGGAATAATGAAAAAATTTCTTTGAGCTTTTGTTTGTTATAATTCCGGGCGGCAGTGGCGTAATCGTCGATGAACATGCGATTGACCGAAAGCACCGAAGCCACATTGTTGGGCGTTTTATCCTTCAGATGATGGAAAAGAAAAACCTTTGAAAAGTACAGGAATAATATGGGGATCACTTTAATAATAGGATTTTCTTTTTCGTTTTCTGCAAAATAGTTGATGATCTGGTTCGCTTTATACATGTTTTTTGTCCCCAGCGCCTTTTGCAGTTCAAAAACATTAAAATCCTTGCTGATGCCGATGTTCAGCTCAACCTGCTCAGGAGTGATTTCGGAACCTATCGGATAACTGATAATGATTTTACTCACTTCGTTAACGATCTTGCTCAGGTCGGCGCCCAGATATTCAGCCATCATCATGGCTGCTTTCTGCTGTATGGAGTATCCCAGACTTTTCACATAAGTCATTATCCAGGCAGGGACCTGATTGTCGTAAACCTTTGCCGACTCGAATAAGACAGATTTTTTCTCGATCAGTTTTGCAAAAGCTTTGCGTTTATCCAGTTTATGATATTTGTAACAAACCACCAGAATTGTCGAAGACAAAGGATTTTCGATGTATTTTTCAAGTGTTTCAATATCCTTTACATCCTGTGCCTCTTTTACAATAACAAGCTGGTAGTTCGACATCATGGGAAACCGCTTGCAGGCGTCTATGATATACTGCCCATCAACGTCCCTTCCGTACAATATGCTGAGGTTGAATTCTTTTTCTTCAGGCTGCAAGAGGTTTTCTTCGATAAAATCACTGATCATATCGATATAATAAGGCTCTTCACCCGAAAGGAAATATACCGGATAATAAATCTTACGCTGAAGGTCTTTTATAATTTCCTCGTAACTTTTCATGGAGCATTATTTATAGTCGAAATACAGATGTTTTACGGTAAGGCCGTTGTTGATAAGCTGATTCAGTGATTCGATACCGATTTTCAGGTGTAAGGCAGAAAACTTTTCTGTGACTTTTCTGTCGCTTTTTTGTGTTTTCACCCCGCCGGAGATCATGGGCTGATCGGATACAAGCAATAAAGCTCCCATGGAAATTTCATTGGCAAACCCCACCGAAAACAAGGTGGCTGTTTCCATATCTATTGCCATAGCGCGTATTTTACGGAGGTACTTTTTAAACTCCCCGTCATGTTCCCAAACACGGCGGTTTGTGGTATATACGGTACCTGTCCAGTAGTCCTGGCCTAAGTCGCGGATAGTGGTGGATACCGCTTTTTGCAGGTTAAACGCCGGCAATGCGGGTACTTCGGGTGGAAAATAATCATCCGATGTTCCTTCTCCGCGGATGGCCGCAATGGGTAATATCAAATCCCCCAGTTTGTTTTTGCGTTTAAGCCCGCCGCATTTCCCAAGAAATAAGGCTGCTTTAGGTTTGACGGCGCCAAGAAGATCCATAATTGTGGCGGCATTGGCGCTGCCCATGCCAAAATTTACTAAAGTTATATTTTTTGCAGTAGCGCTGGGCATGGCTTTATTTTCTCCTCGAATATCTACTCCATTCCAGCTTGAAAAAAGTTCAAGATAATGATTAAAATTGGTAAGTAAAATATATTCCCCGAATTCGGCAAGTTCTGTTCCGGTATACCTTGGAAGCCAGTCTTCGACTATTTCGCGCTTTGTTTTCATCAGATTATGATTATATGAGTAACTTTAAGGCAAAAATACAAAAAAATTTTATGCTTCCCCTTAATCTTCCGCCATACGAATTTTCTGTCAGGCAGGGCGCTCCGCCTAAGATATTTGATACTATCCGGAAAAAATATGTGGCGCTGACACCGGAGGAATGGGTAAGACAAAATTTCCTGCGATATCTTGTCGTGGAAAAAAAATACCCGGCTTCGCTTATCCGCATAGAACATCCCCTGAAGGTTTATAAGCTTCAGAAACGCTGTGATGCCGTGGTTTGCGATAATAAAGGACATCCTTTGGTGATTGTTGAGTTTAAGTCGCCGGATGTTGCATTAAACCAGGCTGTGTTTGACCAGATTTCCCGCTATAATATTGCGCTGAAGGTCAAATATCTCATCGTTTCGAATGGTATGGAACATTATTGCTGTATCGTTGATACAAAAAGCCGGTCCTGCCATTTTTTGGACAATATTCCAGAATATTCTGCATTATAAATTTGCCTGCATTAAAATATTACCGTAATTTTATACAGCCAATTCATTAACATAAACTTATGCCAGTAAATTATACCAGAATAGTCTTTTTTCTGTTTTTTTCGCTTTTATATATACACAATTTCGGACAAACCGGACGGCATTTCAAAATGCCAGCAGGAGTCTCAGATAAAGATTTTGTTAAGAACACGATCATATTAAAAGTAAAACCGGAACATGCTTCTGTGTGCAAAGAGGATGAGATCAGCCTTTCTGAGTTCATCTCATTGTTTCAGCAAATGGATGTTATACGGGTTCAAAAAAAATTTCCCAAGATCGGCCCGCCAGAAAAAAGATATAATGCTCAGGGGCAAAAATTTGCTGATCTGTCTTTGATATATGAAATTGAATACCAGTCTGGAAATAATATTGAATCTTCAATTAATCAAATACTTTCCACAGGATTGGTTGAATATGCCCAGCCCCATTATATTCCGAAGCCGCTGGATTACGTGCCCAACGATCCGCTGATCACCAACCAATATCATCTGAACAAGATAAAAGCGTTCTCTGCCTGGGAAACGGTAAAAGGAGATACGAACATTGTTATCGGAATCAGCGACTGGGGAACGGATATCTCTCATCCCGACTTATCGGGTAATATTAAATATAACCGTTCCGATCCGGTGGACGGTATTGATAATGATAATGACGGCTATACCGATAATTACCTGGGCTGGGATATGGGTGAAAACGACAATAATCCAACAGGGAATATCGCACACGGTACTTTTGTCGCAGGCTTGTCATCTGCCACCACAGATAATAATCTGGGTATTGCGGGCACAGGGTTTAATTGTAAGTTTTTGCCCGTTAAAGTATCCAACGCGAATGATGAAGGAACTATGTGTTACGAAAGCATTGTTTATGCCGTGGAGCACGGATGCCGCATCGTGAATTGTTCGTGGGGCACCTCATTTTATGCGGGACAATATGGACAGGATGTGATCGATTATGCAACAATTAACAAAGATGCCCTGGTGATCGCTGCCTGCGGAAACGACAACAACGACGCGCCATTTTTTCCCGCATCCTATAATTATGTGCTGAGTGTGTCGGCAACCACCAGCGCTGATACTAAAGCAAGTTTCTCAAGCTATGGCATTTATGTTGACATTGCTGCTCCGGGAAACAATGTCTGGTCAACGGTTAGCGGAGGCACTTACAGCAGTTCCGGAGGGACGTCTTTTTCTTCCCCCATTACGGCAGGATGCGCGGCATTGATCAAAACGCTGTATCCTTCGCTTACCGCATTACAAATCGGAGAAAAACTTAAAGTATCCGCAGATATTATTGATACCATACCCGCCAATGCTCCTTACAGGGATCTTCTGGGCTCCGGCAGGCTCAATATGTATAACGCTATTTTCGATTCAGTGCATCCCTCCCTGGAAATGTATAATATCACTTATGAAAATAATGAACACGAACTATCCGCAAATCCTGACGACACTTTATTTCTCAGTGGGGATTTCATCAACTATCTGGCTCCCACCACACCTGATGCAAAAGTCACGATATCCTGTGTTTCCTCACATCTAAATATTATTGATTCTGTTTTTAATGTCGGTATGATTTCCACTTTGGGAACCACGTCCAATAGTTCCGATCCGTTCCGCTTCGTTGTTTTGCCCGGTGTACCGCTGAATGAAAACCTGATTTTCAAAATTACCTTTTCGGACAGCAATTATCATGCTATACAACACTTTTGTATTCTTGCCAATAAGGATTATATTGATATTGACACGAATAGAATTGCTACTTCCCTCACCAGCGACGGGGTTTTGGGGTATGTGAACGGAAACAGCCTTCAGGGGCTGGGCTTTCGCTATGACAACGGGGAAACAATGATTTATTCCGGTGGCTTTATCATTGGAAAATCCTCTTCACAGGTTTCTGATGTAATTTATGGTGATGCCGGTGGCTACGATCATGATTTTGCAGTGGTATCTTCCCTGAAAAGGGTTTTCCCGCCGCTTGTGTCCGATTTCGATGTTCAGGGAATATTCAATGATTCAAATGCGATGGCGTCCAGGATCAATGTTAATATTATTCAGCGGGCATATGCATGGAAAGAAGCCCCATACGATAAATTCGTCATCCTCGAATATACCATTATCAATAAAAATGTCTATCCCCTCACAGGAATTTATGCAGGCCTGTTTGCCGATTGGGATATTGAATACTCCAAATCAAACCGTATCGACTATGATGCGGCTTCCAAAACCGGCTATTGTTTTTCTTCCGGGGGCAGTGATTATGCCGGAATTACATTAATATCTGAAGGGGTGCCTTATCTTTATGCTTTTGATAACGATGGAGCCAACGGAAGTATAAAGCTCACCGATGGGTTCACCGGCAGCGAGAAATACACCGCATTGAAAACTACCCGAAACACAGCCGGACTGTCGGGTAATGGCAATGATGTTTCGGAAATGCTCAGTTCCGGACCTTATACCCTAGCTGCCGGGGATTCGGTCAGGGTTGTCTTTGCACTCCTGGCCGGAGATCATTTGGGTGACCTGCAGAGCAGCGCTGCAGCCGCAAAACAGGTATATTACCCTACCGGGATCGGAACAGCAGAAGCCGAAAATAACGACGTTGTGTTATTCCAGAATCAACCGAATCCTTTTTATGAGCAGACACGGATTTCCTTTTATTTAAATAAAAAGTCGCATGTTAAATTATCATATTACAATATTTCAGGGAATGGCATGGAAATCGTTGCTGAAAAGGTGTTTGACAAAGGCTTACATTGTCTTACCCTGTCAAAGGATCTGAATCCCGGAATTTATATATACTCCTTAGCCGGCGATGGATTTTGTCTGAAAAAGAAAATGTGTGTAATAAAATAATTTTTATTTTTGTGAGTTAAATAATCACAGACCTTATGAAAATCAAAATCATTATAGTATCCCTTATGTTACTGATGGTGACCGTATTGTGTTTTTCGTGCCAATCGAGCAGATGCAACGGTATGCAATACCACAACAGCGATGTAAAACGGGGCCTTGCCCATTAAATGAAAAAAAAAGACTGCTTACCGGCAGTCTTTTTTTGGTATGTTATTTTACGCAAGATCTTTTTTTGGTGCGTTTTTCAATGTTTCTGTTAAAAAAGCCCAGAATTTACCGACTGACGCAATATTAACCTTTTCGGCGGGGGAATGTGGAAAATTGATGGTTGGCCCGAAAGAGATCATATCCCAGTTTTTGTAAACACCGCCCAGCAATCCGCATTCGAGACCTGCGTGAATGGCTCCGATATGTGGTTTGTTGCCGAATTGTTTTTCATAAGCGGCAAGCATTTCCTTCAGGATCGGGGAATCCAGGTTGGGTTTCCAGCCGGGGTATTTACCATCAAACACATATTCGGCACAGGCAAGGGAATAAACACCGGCGAACATATTTTCAAGATCGTCCTTGGCGCTGTCAACAGAACTTCTAAGCAGGCACATGACATCGATGATGCCGTCGTGCGACCTGACAATAGCAAGGTTGGTCGAAGTTTCAACCAGCCCCTTCATGTCCTGGCTCATGCGTATAACACCATTCGGAGTGGCATAGATGGCATTCAGCAAATTATTGGTGGTTACATTGTCAATGATGGTTTTGGGTAAATCAACCGGCTCCGCAATGATTGTAATTCCATCTTCAACATTTTTATATTCGTTGATGACCGTGGCTGCAAAATCTTTGATGAACTGCTGGAATGTTGCAACATTGGCCTTGGGTAATGTTATAACAGCAAACGATTCACGCGGTATGGCATTGCGAAGACTGCCGCCGTCGATAGCCGACAAACGCAAGCCAAGATTATTGTAGGCATACCATAAAATACGGTTGAGCAGTTTGTTTGAATTTGCTCTTTCCAGGTGAATATCTACCCCCGAATGTCCGCCCTTCAATCCTTTAACAGAGATCTTCAGCGCCTGAACGTCGCCTGCCACCGGCTTTTCGGTATATTGAAATTTTATATTTGCATTGGTGCCTCCGGCACATCCCACGCACAGGTCGCCTTCTTCTTCAGTGTCCAGGTTCATAAGTATATCTCCTTTCAACAAACCGTGTTTCAGCCCGAAAGCTCCGGTCATGCCGGTTTCTTCATCAACGGTAAGAAGCAGCTCCAGTGGCCCGTGTACAAGGTCGGTGGCTTCGAAAACTGCCATACCTGCAGCCATCCCGATCCCGTTGTCGGCGCCCAGCGTGGTTCCTGTGGCAGTGACCCATTCGCCATCTATACGGGGCTTTATGGGATCGGTCAGAAAATCGTGTTTAACATCCGAATTGGCTTGAGGAACCATGTCCAGATGTGCCTGGAGGATGATGCCCTTACGGTCTTCCATGCCCGGTGTGGCAGGTTTGCGCAAAATAACATTGCCCACTTCATCAACATAGCTTTCAATTGCATGTTCTTTAGCCCATGCAAGAACATGTTCCCTGATTTTTTCTTCATGCTTCGAAGGATGAGGTATACTGCATATATCCTCGAAATGTTTCCATAGTGAATGTGGTTCTAAATTAATTAATACATTTCCCATTTTCTTATACGTTTTAAGTTAATAATAAATCAGCTTACTGCAGCAACAAATATAAGAATTATAAAATGATCCAATGAACTATTTTTATAAAAAAAACATGGCACATACAACCTTTTTAATATTTTTATTGTCTAAAAAAACATCATAGATGAGCCTTGATAAAAATATTATAGAGGGCTGTATTGCCGGAAACAGAAAGGCGCAAAAGTTCCTCTTTGAGAAATACAAGTCATCTATGTTAGGCGTATGTTTGAGGTATTGTAAAAGCAAAGATGAGGCAGAAGATGTACTGATGGAGGCATTTATGACGATCCTTTCCCAGATACACTCGTACCGGGGTGATGGGTCGATTGACCAATGGATAAGGAGGGTTGTCGTAAATACATCTATCAATAATTACCGGAAAAATCTGAAGCATTATTTTCATGCCGACATCGATAATGTGAATGAAACAGATATTGACGAGGACATAAGTTTTGAAATTGACGATAAACAATCTGTGGAAGCGATCATGAATGCAATACAGCAAATGCCTGATGGATACAGAATAGTACTGAATATGTATGTCGTGGAAGGATATAAACATAAGGAAATCGCGGAAATGCTGAACATATCGATAGGCACCTCCAAATCGCAATTATCAAAAGCTCGGAAAATCATACAGGAGAAGTTGTCAAAAAACAGCAAAAGAGTCAAATGAACAAAATATCAAACAACGGTCAGGGGAATTTTGATGATTATCTTAGAAATATGCTGGATAATTATCAGCCGGATGTTTCTTCAAACCTATGGGATGCGCTTAAACTGAAATTATTTAAAAAGGATGTTCTTGATTTTGTCTCTTTTAAAAAATTAAAACGCTCGTTCAGTTCACAGAAGTCAATAGGTGCAGCACAGATAAAGGTACTGGTAGGTTATGCAGTCGCCGCATGCTTTACCGTTGCTATGGTCTTTGGCGCCAATTACATATATAAAAATGTTATTTCAGACAAACCGGATAAAAAAGTTAACCATGGACGGACTGTGGCGCCCCTTATAAAACCGGATCTACCTGTTTTCAATGATACGCAGGTAAGTGTTGCCCCTCAAAATATCCCTGTTGTTTCCGAGCCGCTGAGGCCAAAAGAAATAACATCCGTATCTGCAGTCAATCGTGATGACCAAAAATCTATGATCAAAAAGGAAAATGCTGTTGAACCAGAAGGTATGGAAAAAACAGATAAGGCCGGTACCCACGCCCAACTCATTGACTACATCGACAGGGTAAATTCCAAAGACAAAACCGTAAATGAGGAGGCTGATGTAGTGGAATATCCTGAAATTGTTGAATTAGATATCGATGAAAATACAGAGCTAAAACCTGAAGATAACGATACGTATGCATATAATCTGGAAATCCCCAATGTCTTTACACCCAATGGCGACGGGTTCAATGATTATTTCGTGATCAGGAATCTTGACAAATACCCGGTGAATTCCCTGACCATCGCCGACCGTAACGGCAAAGTAGTTTATGAAGTGACAAACTACCAAAACAAATGGGATGCCCGTGATCTGAATGCCGGAACTTATTATTACATATTAAGTTATAAAGACAGCCGGAAAAATCAGGGAATGATCAAAGGGATCATTTCGGTCGTGAGATGATTTATTCTTTGTTTCCAAACTTCTCAATTTCTGCAAAGGTGATATATCTTCCTTCGTACAGCATGGTCAGGAATTTGGTAACCCTCTGTTCCACGGGCATGATCTTGTTCCCATGCATCTCAAAAACTTTTTGGCAGATATCGGCTACTTTTCTTTGTCCGTCAATATTGAGCCATACAGCAGTGCCCAGTTCGTCCAGTGCAATCTTAAAAAAACGTTTCCGCGCTCCCAGCAAAAAATTATTGAGTTTTTCATTTTTAAATTTAGGAACTACCAGGGTTACAAGTCCGTTCACCGCTGTTTCAAAATCGCACGACCTTATCGGTGTTGCTTCCATATAATTCAGCTTTTTAAGAATGCTGCGCCTTTGAAAAAAATTTAATGCCACCTTATATATTATTAATTTATAATAAAATTATTGTATTACCATACGTGCTTTGGCCTTTATGTAGGCAGCTTTTCCTGCTTCTATCAACTCTTTTGCTTTATAAAATTCAAAAGTAGACGCGGCATCCCTTGATATTTCTACGCCGATATCCGGAGGTTGTTGTTTGACAGTGAGGTTGCATATTCTGTCTATCATAATGTCGATAGATTTATCCATGACAGAAAGATAACCGGGCATACCTTCGGGTTTTTTCTCACCTGAAAATAAGTTAAAATGTTTTTTAGCATAGTTCCAGGCTTTGCGTTTAAACGAAAACTCCCTGTCCGGCCGAGGTACATATATATAATCCGGTTTTTCATACGGAATATTGGCATTGACGTCTACCACAACCATAATATCATTATCAGAGCGTTTTACGCAGTTTGCGGGGACAGGATTAATAACTCCGCCATCCACCAGAATCATGTCTTTGTATAATACTGGTGTTATTACGGTGGGAATAGCAACAGATGACCGGATCGCTAAAATCAGGTTGCCCTGGTCAAAAACAATTTCCTGTTTTTTACTTATATCGGTGGCAACCACCGACAATGGTATCGGTAGTTCCCCGAATGTTTTAACACCGATGAAATCTTCAATTATCTTAAACAGTTTTTCGGCTTTGATAAAGCCTTGCCCTGTAAGCGTGAAATCTATAAGGTCGTAAACATCGACCTCGTCCAGCGAACACACCCATTCTTTAAAAGGGATCAGGTTGCCGGAGGCATAGATTCCGCCGATCAGCGATCCAATAGATGCTCCGGAAATTGATCCTATCTCGTATCCGTCATTCAGCAACTCTTCGATCACACCGATATGCGCCAGCCCCCGGCATCCGCCGCTCGACAATACCAATGCCACTTTTTTATTCATCATGTAAAGATAAAAAAAAGAGGCTGTCTCAGAATCACTTTGTGCAACTTTGTGCAACCCTTTGAGTTAATTGTGGTAAATATAAGTAATTGAATCACAAAGGATCACCAAGTACACACTCAATCCGCAGTGGCGGACACTAAGGCAAAATACAAATAAATTTTGCCATAGTGACAGCCTCTTTATTTTTTAGAAATTTCCGCTTGGTGGTGGCGGTTCATCGGCAGTGCCTTTGCTACGGATAGGAAGCCATATCATAACCACGCCGATCAGAGCAAGAACGATCAGGCTTACGGCGAAAGAAGGATTTGCAAAGATTGCAGGCGTTGAAATTCCAACGAAATAAAGTAAGGCGAATATTAGTCCCATCAATGCTTCACCGGCGATAAATCCCGAAGCAAGCAGTACACCTGTATTTTCGGTGCGCACCGATTGTCCCAAAGAAAAGTTTTTGCGTTTTTGGATCATTTCAACAATACCTTTTACAAGCCCTCCAAGAAAAATAGCAAAAGTGGTTTCTAATGGAAGATACATACCGACACTGACCAGCATCGGACTTTTTACCTGCATCAGAATAAAGGCGAGTCCCATAAGCATTCCGACAATGATGAGAGGCCATGCCATCTGACCACCTACGATACCCTTTGAAAGCATTGCCATTAGACTGGCCTGAGGAGCCGGAAGGTTTTTTGTGCCAAACCCACCGTCGTAGCCTTCTTTTACCCCTTTGGCAATATCACCTTCGTTCAGAATAACAAGCACGCCAAACATAACAGCACCGGCAAGAATTACCCCGATAATATCACCAATCTGCATGCGCCAGGGCGTACCGCCGAGTATATGTCCGGCTTTCAGATCCTGAAGCATCTCCCCTGCTACAGCAGCGGATACGCAAACGATAGCTGCAACGCCTAACACGGTAGCAACACCTTCGTCTTTTTCAACACCAAGGGCAAAGAGAATTAATGCCGTTACAACCAGGGCTGTCAGAGTAAGACCGCTTATAGGATTGTTGCTTGAACCCATGATGCCGACCAAATAGCCTGATACTGCGGCAAATAAAAAGGCAAGTATTAATAACAAGGTTGCTGAAACTATTGAAACCAGCAGAGATGCATTAAAAATAAAAAAAGTGATACAAAATGTAAGTGCTGCAACAAAAAGAATACCTATGATTACCCAGGCAATAGAAATATCTTTGTCAATGCGGGCTGTAGCGGACTGTCCACCGGCAGCCTTACTCAAATCGCCGATAGCTCTCCTGATTCCTTCTATTAGGCTTTTACGCATTTTGAAAAGTGTAAAGCAGGCGCCCATGAGCATTCCACCAATAGCAATCGGCCTCACAATAAAGCGCCATACCTGTCCGATCTGAAATGTCGGATCGCTTACCCTGCTTATTGCGTCTTGTGTTGATAATGTCGGATCTTTTGCCCGCAGAATCTCTGCCCAGCTGGTCAGAAAACCCATATCTATGGAAGGGGCAATAAAATAATAAATGATTGGTGCAAGTAATCCCCAGGCAATCAAACCCCCGCTGAAGTTTAGCGCTCCCAGTTTCGGACCAATGATATAACCAACGCCCATGTATGCGGGGCTTATTCCCGGAGAACTGAGCAACATCCCGCCCTGGCCATTAAAAGCAGTACCTGTAATTGTTGATTTACCAAATGTGATGAACTTTTCCCATGTGGCAGCAAAAAATTTCATTTCACCTAATGCTTTTATCAATGCACCTCCAGCCATGGCGCCAAATAAAAACTTGGAACCTCCGCCACCACGGCGTCCTGCTTTGTGGATTTCTGCTGCCGCTATCGATTCGGGGAATTTCAATTCCACATCATTAACCATCACACGTCGTAATAATGCAACAAACATAATTCCCAGGATTCCTCCGGCAATTAAAATAAGTGTGGAAGTAACATAATGTCCAGGTGTAAAGAATGGATCCCATGTTCCTGCAATAAAGAATGCCGGCAAGGTAAAAATAGCGCCTGCAGCCACAGATTCTCCAATGGATCCTACGGTACGTGCAAAATTTTCTTCAAGTATTGAGCCTTTAACCATTTTTAGTATGGCCATTCCGATGACAGCAGCTGGATAGGTTGCAGCAATGGTCATCCCGGCCTTTAAACCCAGGTAAGCATTTGCTGCCCCCAAAACCACCGCCATCACAAGGCCGATAACGAGCGCCCGTAGCGTGAACTCAGCCATATTGGTCTCAGACGACACAAAAGGCACAAATTTTTTCTGTTCAGACATAAAAATTATAGTTTTAGTTATTAAATATTTTTTCAGAAATCTCCGCTAAAAATACAAATTATCTGAAAATTGCAAGTAAAATAAATATTAATTATCACCGGGAAGCCGATTTACCGGATAAGGTGTACCAATCCCGTGAGCGTCCTTTTTTGAATTCCTCCGAGCCGTTGTTCAAAAACATCACAGACATAATAATAAACGCCCACGCTGCAATCTCTTTTTGAGGTGATATCCTTACCGTTCCAGTTTATGTCCGGGTCTTCGGTTCTAAATACAAGCGTTCCCCAGCGGTTAAAGATCACCAGATTGATTTTTTCGACAAAATCGTAAGGAAACGGTTTGAATTCATCATTGGATCCGTCACCATTCGGGGTAAAAACATTAGGCAAACGGTACAAATCACACTGGTCAATATCGAAACAAACCAGGTTGCCGGGTGGACTTTCATTGTTAAATGAATCAACCACAGTAAGATAATAACATCCGACAATAGAACCCATTCCCGAATGGACAAAGCTGGTATCCTGAAGGTCTGATGTGGTATGAACTAAGGAATAATCGGCTCCTTCGCCCGGTGAATAATAAAGATTGAGGGTGATCACGTCATCGGCACACAACAGATCAAGGCTGCTCCAGTGCAAAATGTTCCTGATGTTCTGACAATCTGTTTCTCCAGATAATACAGGAGGACAAGGCGGTTCATTGTCCACAGGGATACCGCATGTTTTCTGGGAGAGATTGATCAGCGGAAACGCAAATCCATTGGCCGTATACCGTCCCACAGATTTAACAAAATAACAATAAACATCCCCGTTTATTAACCCGGTATCTGTAAAAGGAGGTGCGGTAACGAAGGCGATGGAGTCGTAAAGCAACGTAATCGAATTCTTTTTATATATAACATAGTAATCATTAATCCATGGCACATCCATCTGCCAGGTCAGGGTCAGTTTGTTATCCGAAGGGGTAAGTGTAAGGTAAACGGAAGAAGCATGAGTTGTGGAGCCGACAAAAAACCGGTTTCCGGTTTCATCGTTATAAAAATCAATACGGTAATGAAACGGCATATCCTGTGTGTTGAGCAAGGTATCGTTGTATGACGTATCATTTATTGATGCGAGTGAGTCTATAAGGCTGAAATTAGCGCCATTGAATCCTGCGCCTCTATATATGAGGTATTTATATGGTCCGGGGATCTGTACCGTATCGAAATCTGTGGGTTTTGACCAAGCTATCCACATGGAGCCGTCGACGGGGCCGGTGTTTTTCACGCTTACATTGGTGATCACGGGAACATCTTTGGCCAGTTCGGCACAGGCTTCAAGAGAGGCATAGCTTTCGGCGTCATCAGGATAAAATGCAATCACCATATAACAATAGTCGATGCCGCGTATCAACCCCGCGCCGTTGTTATTGTCGGTATAAGTGGTGTCGTTCAGCGAGTCGATTTGTGCAATCATAGCGTATCCGGTATAGGCCGGAACACCGGTTTCGCAGTGGTCCGGGAAGAATCCGTAATATCCGTTTCTCCGGTAAATACGATATCCCACGGCGTTTTCGCAAATACTCTTTTCCCATTTCAGGTCTATCTCGTTACCATTGGGAGTGGCTGTCAGATTCTCTGGGGCAGGCCCCACCACAGTAATATTAACGGATTCAAAATCAACCAACTGGACGGGGTAGCCATTATCTTTTGCTGAAAAATTCATCTGATACGGGCTTTTCTTCACATGCGAACATTCGGTTTGCCACCTGAAAAGCGAACTCACATGCCCGCTACCCTGTACCGGCTGTGGAAAGACAGCGGGACCGGACGGAACCAGCAAGGGGGCTCCGTTTCCGGTTAGTGTAACCACTCCTGAATCGGGATCGTAAGCTTCTACCAGAAATGATAAATACGTCCCGGCAAGCACACAGGTATCCTGCAGGGGTTTTATCTGAGGGGGATGATTATCACAGGCGATGACGGTAATCTGCATATCCCTCCTCACCGAGCCGATACATATGCCATGACGATATTCATCAACAATGATACAAATGTTATATTCTCCGTTTAGCTGGGGACTATCCCATAAGAGTTCACCGGTATAAGGATCAATGGTTAATATAGTATTGGCCGGCGGAAAGAAAAAACCGGGAATATAAACGCCTCCCTGGCCTTTGCAGCTGTCGATATGGTACGATAAACTGTCGCCGTCGGCATCGTATGCCCAGGGATTATGTACAAAAGGTTGATAAATACAGGCATTGTCTATAGGGGGCTTCAAAAGTACAGGAGAATTATTATTACCAAGAAAAGGATTAATGACAAGTTTTGTTTCAAGAAAGAAAGGGATATTAACTGAGTTAGGGATGTTGATAATACCTGCATTCCGGTTAGGATCTTCCATGGTCATCATATAAGTACCGGGGGCAGGGTAGGTGTGAATGCCTCCGGTGCCGGTGCCGTTATACGTATACTTGTTATAATTGATTTCGCTGTTGACAGGAGTTTTTTCGACACGCTGGATGATATCCGAGGTGCCGTCACCCCAGAACAACTCAAGTTCAGGACGGTCGGCAGGGCTTGAAGAGTAAGTATACGTGATTATGGTCGCCTGGTAAGTAAGCCCGTAGAGCCATTTGTATATAATTTCTCCTGCCCGCTGGTGCGTGGCAGAAGCCGAAAAAGCCGTCACAAAAAACAAAAGAAAAGCAAAACACCGCTTTTTCATAATTATACAATCAGACTATAAAGTTAGCAAATTTTGCATTAAGTTTAAAATATTTCTGCGGAGCCTGCGGGCGGCATGTTTCAAAAAACTGAAAATTACTATAAATTATTGCAAAGATTGTGATATTTTTTTAAGCATAGCTTTAATAAGGTTTTCAGCGCCTTCCGCAATATGCGAAATGCGGGCATCCAGCATGTAACACGGGGTTGAGAATAGCATGTTTTTTTCATCAACCACCACGTCACCGTGACCGGACCTGATGTTTTTGGCGCCCAGCGCCTGTATGTTTTTTTCGGTAGCTTCATCTTTACCGATAGTCAGTGTGACATTGCCAAAAACTTTTGCCAGGATGACCGGAGCAATGCACAAAGCCCCTATGGGTTTTTTCTGGGATTTTACAGCTTTTAAGGCGGCTTCCACTTCAGGATTCACTTTCATACCTTCGCCGTCAAAGGCATAGGTACACAGGTTTTTTGCCACCCCAAAGCCGCCCGGTAAAACCAGTGCGTCAAAATCAGAGGCATTGAATTTTGATAAGGGCAGGATATTCCCGCGGGCAATACGCGCTGCTTCCACAAGAATATTCCGTGTTTCGTCCATCGGACGTTTGTTATAATGGTTTATCACATGATACTGATTGATATCGGGAGCAAATACAGTATAAGAAGCTCCCAGTTTATCAATGGCAAGTAAAGTCATCACGGCCTCATGGATCTCAGCCCCGTCGAGCGAACCACAACCTGCAAGGATTACGGCAAATTTTTTCATATTCATTAATATTTTATAGTTTTAAATATTACAATAGTATCGCTCTTATTTCCTTTGTCAAAAATACTCAAATTTCTGATTTCGGAGACGCGGTATAAAGCCTGCTTTTTTTATAGCATCTGTCATTTCAATGCTATCGAGCCGGAAAGTTACGCCGGCTTCAGAAACCACATGCTCTTCAATCATTACCGAGCCAAAATCATTAGCTCCGGCATGAAGGCAAAGCTGTGCCAGAGGCACACCTACCGTAAGCCACGAAGGTTGAATATTCGGGATATTATTCAATACGATTCTGCTGAGGGCTATGATCCGGAGGTAATCATTATCGGAAACCGCATTGGCCACATGAAATTTTTTATGAAGTTTGGTGCCGATATGCTGGAATGGCCAGGGAATAAAGGAGAGAAAACCATAGGAGCCCTCCGGTTTTTCGTCCTGCACTTTACGGATTTGAACCAGGTGGCCGATACGTTCCTCAGGGGTTTCAATATGGCCGAACATCATGGTTGCAGAAGTGGGAAGGTTCAATTTATGTGCCTCATGCATTACGTCCAACCATTCTTTTGACTTGCATTTGACCGGAGAAATAATAGTTCTGACTCTGTCGGACAAAATTTCTGCTCCTGCTCCGGGTAGGCTGTCGAGCCCGGATGCCATTAATTTTTCCAGAACATCACGGTACGTTATTTTTTCTTTTCCTGCTATAAACACTATTTCAGGCGGCCCCAAAGCATGTAATTTTAATGATGGATACAGTGATTTCAGGGTTCTAAATAAATCCTCATAAAAATCAAGTCCAAGATCGGGATGCATACCTCCCTGCAACAACAATTGGTTACCACCAAGAGAAATCAGTTCGTCAATTTTTTGTTGGTATTGATCAGGAGAAGTAATATAGGCATCAGGAACAGACTTCTTGCGGCAAAAATTACAAAACAGGCATTGTGACACGCATACATTGGTAATATTGACATTGCGGTCGATGATCCATCCTACGATATGATCAGGGTGCAGGATTTTTCTTATCTCGTTGGCGATAAAGATCAAATCCGGCAAAGCAGCATTGATATAGAGATTAAGCGCCTCTTCTTCTGAAACAGCTTCCAAACGGATTGCTTTATCCAGTATTTTGTGAATGTTCATATGAGCAAAATTACTCATTACAAAGGATAAACTATATTTGTACAATAATAATTGCAAAAATGCAACTTCAGATACAACTCGTCAAAGCTCTTTCAAAGAGTGATTCTCTGATCGTAATAAGCGATAATGCCGGTCAGGCGCTAAAAACAGCAAAGTCTTTGCTTAACAGGGAAGAATTTGATTACTTAAAAAAATGGTATGAAAACAACGGTAAAGGTTTTGCCAGGATTGACCGGCTCGGGCAGCATCTGTTTTTTTATGTGATCAACCAGGGTAAAAAACCGGAACATCTTATTCATGAAGAACTCCGTAAAGCCGGGCACAATTTGCTGTTGCTTTCCGGCGAAAGTAAAATTGATACCATTTCAATATATTCCAAAAGCCCTGACCCAAAGATATGTTTAGCTTTTGCGGAAGGCATAGCACTTTCTTCTTATCAGTTCTCAAAATACAAATCAAAAGCATCCGAAACGGAACATCGCCTGAAAACTGTGAAAATCGTTACCGGATCAGTCATTGAAAAACAGTTGGTACGGTTACATTCCCTGTCAGAGTCTGTTCATATATGCCGCGATCTTGTCAATGAACCGGTTTGCAATATGAATTCATTGGCATTTTCTGAATATGTTGAGGTGCTGTTTAAAAAAACAGGAGCAAAGACCGAGATTTTAAACAAGTCCAGGATCGAAGCGCTGAAAATGAATGGACTGCTGGCTGTGAACAAAGGCAGCGTCGATCCTCCCGCATTTATCATTATCGAATGGAAACCGCAGCAGCATCAAAATGAAAAACCTTTTGTCTTTGTGGGCAAAGGATTAATGTATGATACCGGTGGGATAAATTTAAAAACTGCAGGGGGCATGGAAGATATGAAAGGCGATATGGCGGGTGGCGCTGCGGTGGTCACAACGCTTTATGCCATAGTGAAAGCAAATCTTCCGGTATATGTTGTCGGTCTGGTGCCTGTAACGGATAACCGCCCGTCAGGAAACGCGCTGGTGCCGGGGGATATCATCACCTATGCCGACGGTACCACTGTAGAGGTGCTGAACAGCGACGCCGAAGGCCGCCTGATACTTGCCGACGGGCTGCTGTATGCGAAGAAATATAAACCGCAACTGGTGATTACTGTCGCCACATTGACCGGTGCGGCACATGCAGCAATCGGAAAATATGGCATAGTGGGCATGCATCAGCAAGCGCATAAGCATTTTAAAGGTATTCAATCGGCTGGAAATGATGTTTTTGAGCGTGTGGTGGAGTTTCCTTTCTGGGACGATTATGATGAGCTGATAAAATCTGACGTTGCTGATATTAAAAACACAGGCGGGCGCTTTGCCGGAGCCATCACGGCAGGGAAGTTTCTGGCGCATTTTGCCAGCTACCCGTTTATCCACCTCGATATTGCCGGCCCGGCCTTTAATGACAAAAAAGACAGTTATCGCGGCACCGGTGGCAGTGGTGTGGGCGTGAGATTACTGTATCGTTTTATCGAAAGAAAGTTATAAGGCAATGTTGGCCGCAGATGTCATGGCATTATAGGGTGGTTCAACTTTTGTGGCAAATTCAGGATTAGCAGGAAAACCTGTACGTTCTTGTAAGCAATATTTATCTTTCTGCCTGTGCAACTTTGTAAACATGCATCTTCTGCAGCCGCATACTTGTATCGATTGTATGTAGAATTGTTAAATATAAAACCTTTTCTATCCCTTAAGTTTCTGATTCAGTACCAGCAATATATTATCGCAGGGGATACGCTCCTGTAACATGGTGTCGCGGCTACGTATAGTAACAGTATCTTTTTGGAGTGTTTCATGATCTATAGTAATGCAATAAGGTGTGCCAATAGAATCCTGCCGGCGGTATCGTCTGCCGATAGCATCTTTTTCATCATACTGGCACATATAATTGGGCTTTAGCACTTCAAAAAGCTGCCGAGCCTTTTCGGGCAATCCGTCTTTTTTTACCAGTGGCAATACAGAAACCTTGATTGGCGCCAGCACAGGCGGGATATTCAGCACTTCTCTGACCGATCCGTCCTCTAAAGTTTCTTCTTTGTATGAGCTACTTAGTACCGCCAAAAACATACGGTCCAATCCGATAGAGGTTTCCACCACGTAGGGAATATAACTTTCATTGGTTTCCGGGTCAAAAAACTGCAGTTTTTTTCCTGAAAACTTCTGATGGGCATTCAGGTCAAAGTCGGTTCGTGAGTGTATCCCTTCAAGTTCTTTGAATCCTATTGGAAATTCAAATTCTATGTCGCTTGCGGCATTGGCATAATGCGCCAGTTTTTCATGCACATGAAAACGGTATTTTGATGCTGGAATACCCAGCGAAAGATGCCATCTCATGCGTTCTTCCTTCCAGTATTCATACCATTTGAGTTCTTCGCCCGGACGTACAAAAAACTGCATCTCCATCTGTTCAAATTCCCGCATACGGAAAATAAACTGGCGGGCAACAATTTCGTTGCGGAAGGCCTTGCCGGTTTGTGCTATCCCGAAAGGAACTTTCATCCGCCCGCTTTTCATCACGTTCAGAAAATTAACAAAGATCCCCTGGGCCGTTTCGGGGCGCAGGTACAGAGCTGTCGCCTCTTCATTCACCGAGCCCATCTGGGTAGAAAACATCAGGTTGAACTGCCGGACATCTGTCCAGTTTTTTGTCCCTGAAACCGGGCATACGATACCTGATTCTTCTATCAGCGATTTTATCCCAGCAAAATCATTATTTCCAAGCATCAGATAAAAACGGGATTTTATTTCATCGATTTTTTTCTGATATTCCGTAACACGGGGGTTGGTCTCCCTGTATAAGGCCTCATTGAAACTTTCCCCGAAACGCTGTGCGGCTTTAGCCACTTCTTTTTCAATTTTTTCCTCTATTTTGGCAATGTGATCTTCGATGAGGACATCGGCACGGTATCGTTTTTTTGAATCTTTGTTATCGATCATGGGATCATTGAACGCATCAACATGGCCGGAAGCTTTCCATACCGTAGGATGCATAAATATTGCCGAATCAATGCCTACAATATTTTCATTGTACTGCACCATCCATTTCCACCAGTACGAGCGTATGTTATTTTTCAATTCGGTACCATACTGACCGTAATCATATACAGCGCTGAGGCCGTCGTATATTTCGCTGGAAGGGAAAACAAAACCGTATTCCTTTGCGTGCGAAATGATCTTTCTGAATAATTCTTCGTTGTTTGCCATGTTGCAAAAGTAATACAATTTTCATTTTTTATTTTTACGGGTAGATTTTTTATGGTACGTTCACATGAAAATACTAATTTTGAACTATTAAGAAAGATCTTTTATGGCCTTATTAAATTCTGTAATATCGTGGATTATGAAGCAACGCATTCATCAGATCGAGTTGTTCATAAAATATCCGCATGAAGTGCAAAATGATTGTTTGCAATGGCTGTTGTCTTCAGCAAAAAATACCGAATGGGGAGAAAGATATGACTATAAATCCATATCCACCGCTGAACAATTTAAAAACACAGTTCCGGTGAGCACCTACGATGACCTGAAACCATATATTGACCGCTTGCGCAAAGGGGAGAAAAATATTTTATGGCCGCAGGATATAAAATGGTTCGCCAAATCATCCGGCACCACATCCGATAAAAGTAAATTTATCCCGATGAGCGAAGACGCTATTGAGGATTGTCATTTTAAAGGAGGAAAGGATGTGCTTACCCTGTATTGCCACAACAATCCGGATACCGAGATGTTCTCGGGAAAAGGGCTTGCTTTGGGCGGCAGCCATATCGTGAGTGAATTTGACAATGATGCCGTATATGGGGATCTTTCGGCCATATTAATCCAGAATTTACCGTTCTGGGCACAGTTTATCCGGACTCCGGACATAACGGTTGCGCTGATGAATGAGTGGGAAGAGAAACTCGACAAGATGGCAAAGATCACTTTAAAAGAAAATGTCACCAGCATTTCGGGCGTCCCCTCCTGGACAATGGTCTTATTAAAACGCATCCTTGATATTACCGGAAAAAACAATATCAATGAGGTTTGGGAACATCTCGAGGTTTTTATTCACGGGGGGATCAGTTTTGTGCCTTATAAAGAACAGTATAAAAGAATCATTCCTTCCGAAACGATGAATTACATGGAAACCTATAATGCTTCTGAAGGCTTTTTCGGAATACAGGATCGCAAAAATGCCGATGATATGCTGCTGATGCTCGATTATGGTATTTATTATGAGTTTTTGCCTGCGGAAGACTTCGGGAAGGAAAATCCTCAAACTAAAGCGCTGGACGAAGTAGAACCCGGTAAAAACTATGCGCTTATCATTTCAACAAATGCCGGATTATGGCGTTACATTATCGGTGACACCATTGTCTTTACATCCGTCGACCCCTACCGAATAAGGATAACAGGCCGTACAAAAAACTTCATTAATGCGTTTGGAGAAGAACTAATGGTAGATAATGCAGACAAAGCCCTGGAGGTTGCCTGTAAAAAAACAGGCGCAGTAATCGCCGATTATACCGCTGCTCCGGTATATTTTGATGAGAAAAACAACGGCGCCCACGAATGGGTCATCGAATTTGAAACACTACCCGACAATATGGGATACTTTGGTGAAGTTTTTGATAATGCTTTGAAATCTGTTAATTCCGATTATGAAGCCAAAAGATATAAAAATATGGTATTAAATGCACCTTTGATAAATGTTGTCCCAAGCGGGACTTTTTATAAATGGCTTAAGAAAAAAGGAAAACTGGGAGGGCAGTATAAAGTTCCGAGACTGGCCAATGAAAGAACTTACGTCGATGAAATCATGGAGCTGCACAATACATGAAAAAAGTTATTATTTCAATTATATTTCTGTTCGTTTTCATACCTGTGAAAATTTCTGCTCAGCAGACCCTGCTTACCCGGATGGCCAGCGTGGAAGTAAACGGCAGCCTGCTCAGTGCTGATAACCTCGGAAATATTTATATTGCCAGCGAAAGTACCCTGAAAAAATTCGATGCCGACGGTAAATTGCTTTATACTTACACCGGCTTAAGCGACGGCAAAATCAACAGCGTTGACGTGGGTGACCCCCTGAAAATTCTGATCTTTAATGCTGACTTTGGAAAAATCAAGTATCTGGATAATACATTAAGCCTGAAAAAAGATTTTATACTGCTTTCCGACCTCGGTTATGCCAATGCAACACTGGTTGCCGCTTCTTACGAAAACGGGTTCTGGCTGTTCGATCTGTTCTCCAACCAGGTCGTCAGGTTCGACAAAAACCTGAAACAAACACACAGCAGCGGTAATTGTTCCGACATTACGGGCTTTGAAATTTCCCCTGTATTTATGACGGAAAATGATAATATGCTTTATCTGTATGATCCGGGTAACGGGATACTCATTTTTGATCGGTATGCCACCTACATGCGTCTTTTGCCATTCAAAAACCTGCGGTCATTTCAAGTGATCGGGCAAAAAATTATTTTCTCAGAAGGCAACAAATTAAAAATGTTTGACCTGAAAACATTTGAAGAGGCTGTATTGATAATCCCTGAAAATGAAGATATTATAAATGCTCTTTGGAATAATGACCATGTTTATGTATTGAAGAATAAGTCCCTGGACGTATATGGCGTTTCAAAATAACTCTTGGTGTCCAAAGTATATTTTGCAGAAAGCCCAACCCGCCGTCTGCCTGAGGACTTAATCAATACAACACACAAGTCGTATCAAGTTACCATGTAAAGCATCCGAATAAATATGTATGGATAATAGTTGTATTTGTGATTTTGGCCGGAAAAAATACTGATCAGTCAAGTTCCATCAACAACTCATTTTTTGTCACCATTTGACCCGGCTTAACATAAATGGCTTTCACATTTCCGTCAATAACGGAAACAATTTCATTGTCCATTTTCATCGCTTCAAGGGAGAGCATTTTATCTCCGGCTTTAATACCATCGCCAGGAATTACAAAAACTTCTTTGATCGTTCCCGGAATAAAGGAATAAATTTTTTTATGGTCAACAGGAGTATAGGGTTTGCGGTTTTTGTACTTCTTGGTAGGCAGGGTGGTATAATCCTCCCCTAAAATAGTCAGGGAAAACAGCTCGTTATTCTCTTTTCGTTGATTTTTCATCGCTGCGATTAAAATGGGGGGATACCGTGTTTTTTCAGAGGCCGGTCTTCTTTTTTCTGAGCGGATATCTCAATGGCATGAAGAATAAATTCCCTTGTTTTCAGGGGTTCGATCACCGCATCAACATATCCGTATGCTGCTGCGACGTATGGATTGGCAAATTTTTCCTTGTATTCCTCAATTTTTTTCTTCCGTGCTTCTTCGGGATTAGGCGAATTCTGGATTTCATTACGGAAAATGATATTTGCAGCGCCTTCAGGACCCATGACAGCTATTTCTGCCGTTGGCCATGCCAGGACAAAGTCGGCTCTCAGGTGATTGGAACACATGGCGATATATCCGCCCCCGTAAGCTTTCCGGAGTATTACGGTGATCTTGGGAACGGTGGCTTCGGAATAGGCATAAAGCACTTTGGCGCCATGACGTATCACCCCGGCATGTTCCTGGTCAATACCTGGCAGGTATCCCGGCAGGTCGACCAGCGTGATCAGCGGAATATTGAATGCATCGCAGAAACGTATAAAACGTGCAGCCTTATCCGAAGAATCTACATCGAGAACGCCGGCAAGCACCTTGGGCTGGTTGGCAACAAATCCCACAGACTGTCCGTTCATCCGGGCAAACCCGATAATGATGTTGGCTGCAAAAAGCTCCTGTACTTCAAAAAAATCAGAATCATCACAAATAGCTTTGATGATATGCCGGACATCGTAAGGTTTTTTGGAATCGGTAGGGAAGATATCCGAAATCTTATAAACTTTGTTTTTAGGATTTTTTATCGGGAACGGCTCAGCCTTCTTAGTGTTGTTCCAAGGGATGAAAGACATCAGCTTTTTGATCTGTTCAAAACATTCGTGTTCACTTTCGGCAAAGAAATGAGCATTACCTGTTATTTCAGAATGTACCAGCGCCCCGCCGAGATCTTCCATAGAGATGTCTTCACCCAGCACCGTTTTAATGACTTCCGGACCGGTGATAAACATCTTGGATATTTTATCCACCACAAAGACAAAATCGGTGAGGGCCGGCGAATACACGGCACCTCCGGCACACGGCCCGAGGATCACGGATATTTGGGGAATGACACCGGAAGCAAGTGTGTTGCGGAAAAAAATTTCACCATAACCCGCCAGAGAATTAACGCCTTCCTGAATACGTGCACCGCCACTGTCATTAATGCCTATCAGGGGCACTTTCAGTTTCATGGCATGATCCATGATCTTGGTGATTTTTTTGGCATGCATGAACCCCAGGGAGCCGCCGGCAACCGTAAAATCCTGGGCATAAATACAAACCGGATACCCGTTAATAGTTCCTGTTCCCGTAACCACACCATCGCCGGGCAGGTATTTTTTGTCCATGTCGAAATCTTTTCCGGCATGTTCTACAAAGAGATCGTATTCATGAAAAGAACCCGAATCGATTACTGCCAGAATTCGTTCCCGGGCAGTCATTTTTCCGGTCGCCTTCTGCTTTTCAATAGCTTTTTCCCCTCCCCCCTGCAAAGCGCCCTGCATTTTACGTTTCAGTTCAAGAGTCTTTTGCCGCAGTGTCATGTCTGGTGTTTGTATAATATTAAAAAAATCTTTTAAAACTTACAAAGGTATTATTTTTTATCGCGGAAAAATTTACTTTTTTGTTAAGCAATGTTAAACACCCCATATAAAAATTTTACTATTGCTTGTTTGCTTGCTTTGTCAAAAAATATTGCGGTTATTGCTATCCTGAACAATTCAAGAAAATAAGATAAAACTTCTCCGTGACGCTCTTTGAAAGATCCGGCGTTTCTTTGCGTTCTTTTTATTACACAGCGGTGCTGAGAAAACGTAAATTTGTGAATTGATCAAACTATGCTGATTTTCACTGTAAAAGTCTTATATTTTGTTTAAAATTATATGATTATCAATGAATTAATTTCAGAATCAGGCATTTTGATTTATTCAAACCGGTAAATTCAAGTTTAAAAGTATACATACCCGCAGGTTGGTCCTTTTGTGAGAACATTACAGAATGCTTTCCGCTTGTCTGGGCTTCATTTATAACTTCAGACACAAGTTCGCCAATGGCATTATATACTTTCAGTTTTACGGTTCCGTTTTCAGGTATCTTGTATGTCAAAGTAGCATCATCACTGAACGGGTTGGGATAGCCTGCAAACTCGAATTCCGGATCATTGTTATCGCCCTGAACAAAAATTTTTGGCATTAACAGAAAAGCATCATCGTTTTCTTCGCCATACATGTCGCCAATAACACCAGATCCGCTCAACGTAAATTCAACCTCTCCCTGTACCAGATCATTGACAGACCGGAAACCAAGTGTAACCAATTCGTCATTGGCAGCCACATTAAAATGATTTGTGGTGGCAAATACGACTCTGATCACTCCATCTTCATCAGTAACCAGCAGGTCATTATCGTCAGCTATGATTTCTTCCATTGAGGGGTTGATCTTGACCTGACCATTTTTGCTGCTCGTTTTAGGCATGAAAACGTTTACAAGCATGAAATCTTTGTCAGGATAATTCAGTTCAAGACCTAATGCAGAGAAATCTTTCATCTTAGCGCTTATACGCAAGGGTACTTCAAAATATTCATTACCTGTTGTCATTATCGACTCGTCAGACTGCACGATGATATTTTCAGGTAATGATTTTGCAGAATTCCATGTTGCTGATGAATCGCGGTATTTGCTACTGGAGGCATTATAATCACCGTAGCAAATTGTTTTCAGATTTATAATTATGTCTGAACCAGCAATAGTGACCAGCGTATCTATGGCGACCCAATTACCTTTAGGAAAGTTTTTGACCGGATTTGTAGGTGAACCTACCTTGGCTTTTATTCTGGAAATATCAATAGAGTTGATAGACAGGAAGTTGTCTACATTAGCTGCTTTCTTATATTTTGCGGAAAAATTTCTTGAAGGATCAGTGATCGTATCAGCGCCAATGTAATATTTCACCAGTGTTACATCAATTGCATTGATATCATTGCATATCTGCATTGTATCAGCAGTGTACTTATCGTAAGACAGTACATAGTTGCCGTCCATGACATTAGCGAAATGATAATTTCCTGTAGCATCGCTCGTATCTCTTGCCTGTTCTGTTCCTTCAGGATAATGCTTTAGAATGACGATCACGTGATCGATATTGTATATTACTGAATTATATGTAGGGTGATTTGGCGCCGGATTCCCTGCGACGGCCCTGGCAAGATAATGAGTTTTTCCGGTGATGGTATGTCCGAGTCCACCAAAAGTAATTGTAACTGTATCGGTAGCGATACAGCCATTGTTGTTGACTGATAAGGTATAGGTTGTAGTAGTTGCTGGTGATGCTAAGGGTTGGGCAATAGTAGTATCGCTTAATCCTGCTGCTGGCGACCAGCTTATAGTTCCCGGGCCGTTGTTAGGATTACCTATAAGTATAGGGGTGCCGGTATATATTGCTGTTGCACCCGCTTCTGCTGTTGGTAGCGGGTTAACTACTATATGGATCATATTTGACCATGCTGGATTATTTATCACACAGGCTTCGTTAGAAGTAACCCTGCATTTTATAGAATCTCCATTATTCAGAGAACTGTTAGAATAAGTAATGTCGGTGCCTACGAGAGTGTCATTCAGATACCATTGATATGCAGGTGCAGCGCCGCCATTAACAGGTGTTGCCGTATAAGTGACACTTGTTCCCGCGCATATCGGGCCTGATGGATTTGAGGATATGCTCACGCCGACAGGTATAGAGGAGGAAATATATAGAAGAGCATGCTCACTGGAAGTATATCCGGCACTATCTGAAACAAAACAGGTATAACTCCCGGTATCGGCCAGAGTTGCATTATTTATAACAAGGGTATCATTTGTTGCGCCAATAATATTAGAACCATCTTTTTTCCATTGATATTTAATTGGCAATGAAATACAATCTGATGTTTTTACATTAAACATTACGTTACCTCCAATACAACTTGTCTGACTATCTGGTTGATAAGTAATTATTGGACCATCACCAATATATCTGGCTACAGCAAAATCATGATCTAACCCATTATGAGATACCCCTGCTACAACAATTTTTCCGTCATTTTGAACAGAAACTGCTTTGGCGTCGTCAATATGACTTCCGATAGCAGTTGTAAGTATTCCATCATCAGAAAAAGTACTGTCAAGTGCGCCATTTGTACTATAACGTACTAATGCAAAACCACCATATGAGCTACCGGCCACAATGATTTTTCCATCTGCCTGCATTGCAACTGAATACCCCCAATCATAAGTACTACCAATATCAGTAGTAACTTTCCCATCATTAGAAAAAGTATTATCAAGTGTGCCATTAGTATTATAACGTACTAATGCAAAATCATTATTTGAACCATTATTTGAACTACCGGCCACAATAATTTTTCCATCAGCTTGCACTACTACCGAATAACCAAAGTCATCACTACTTCCAATGCTAGTAGTAACTTTCCCATCACCAGAAAAAGTATTGTCAAGTGTTCCATTTGCATTATAACGGACAACAGCAAAATCATAATTTGACCCATTATCTGAAATCCCTGCAACAATAATTTTCCCATCTGCCTGCAATGCTGCTGAATATGCATAATCATAACTTCCAATAGAAGTAGTTACTTTCCCATCCCCTGAAAAAGTATTGTCAAGTGTGCCATTTGCATTATAACGGACAACAGCAAAATCATAAGAAAAATTATAATAATACCCTGCTACAACAATTTTACCATCTGTTTGCATTACTACCGACATTCCTAAGTCAGCATCACTTCCAATGGCAGTTGTAGCTATTCCATCATCAGAGAAGGTACTGTCAGGTGTTCCATCTGTATTATAACGAATTACAACAAAATCTTCATTCGTACCATTATTGTAATATCCTGCTAAAATGATTTTTCCATCGGATTGTAATGCTATAGATTTTCCTTCATCATAATTACCAAAATCCGTAGTAACAATTCCATCTGTAGAAAATGTATTATCAAGTACACCATCTGTATTATATCGGACTAAAGTAAATTTTCCAAAAGAACTATTTCCAGCAACAACAATTTTTCCATCTTCCTGTACTGCCACCGCACGCCCCCAATCATAATCACCAATAGGTGTTGTAACTATCCCAGTTCCATTAAAGCTTAAGTCAAGAGAACCGGGCGAATTATTAGTAATTACTATATCATTTGATATACCAGCAACACAGGAAATATTTGATGTTAAAACGCATGTAATAACATCTCCATTAATTAATGTTGAAGTAGTAAAGGATGAATCATTGGTTCCTGTATTAACCCCATTAACTTTCCATTGATATAAAGGTAAAATAACATCATTGGAAGTATTGGCAATAAAAGTTAAATTAGTACCTGTACATATTGTTGACGTTGGAATTACAGAAATATTCAAACCAATATCAGGTACTGCCACCTCGATACTCTGTGGTGGTCCACTGCCGCATTTATTAAAAGGAGTTACCGTAATATTGCCACTTCCGTATCCAGTTGTTACTGTAATAATATTAGTTGAATCCCCATTTGTTATTTGCCAACCAGCAGGTAACGTCCAGTTGTACAATACGCCATCTATATATGGAACACTATATGTCTGTGTGCTATTTACACAGGGGGATAAAGAACCTGTTATTGAGGTGGGTTGCACAGGTTGCTCACACTTATCAACTTGAACACTATCGACAAACCAAACATCACCACTATATTGAACAATAACAAAAGCCAAAAATACCGATTGCCCCAAGAAAGTATCAAGATCAATTATTCTTTTTGTATATTCTGTTCCAAAAGATGTCTCATTATATGATACGATATCAGTAAAACTACCCAGGTCCGTTTGTGATGTTGTTGAGACTTTTATTTTATAAGTAGCACCAAAATCAGTTAAATCCCATTGTTTTTCATAAAAAATCAATTTATTACCGCTTGAATCAAGTCTGATACGCGGAGTAACAAGCCAGTGCTCTTTAAATACAGAAGGATTAGGATCAGGCATTGCATAAGCACAGCCCGTGCCTTCATATGTTTGACCAGTAATTCTTACCCAATTGTCTTCTGTACCCGTAATTCCGTTAGTTACGTTATAAGAAATCCAGCAAGACGGTGGAAAAATATCATTATTAAAAAGTTCAATAAAAGGCAAATCAGAAGGAGGTATTGTCGTATGCAGAATCGAATTTGATGTTACAACCGGGCTTCCTGATATGCAGGAAGCATTTGATGTCAATACACATATAACTGTATCTCCACTAGCCAATGTTGAACTTGAAAATGAAGAACTATTTGCTCCAACATCTGAACCATTGACATTCCATTGATAAATAGGCGAAATCCCTTCATTATTAGGACTTGCCGTATAAGTATAACTGGCACCCTCCTGGCATATTGTGTTCGCAGATATAATTATGCTGACAGGCAAGTTGGGAAATATAGTTATTTCATTTGAAATAGCAGGATTTCCAGATGCACAAATAGAATTGGATATCAGTTCACAACTTATAATATCTCCGTCCACTAATGTTGAACTTGTAAAAGAAGAACTATTTGTCCCGACATCTGAACCATTCACCTTCCATTGATAAATAGGTGCATCTCCTCCATTTGTCGGGGTTGCCGTGAAGGTAACATTTTCACCAGCGCATATCATTCCAGATGGATTTGATGATATGCTCACGTTGACAGGTGCAGAGTTATTAACAGTTACTGCTAAATTTTGTGTAGCACCATTGCCGCAAATATTGCTTGGTGTTACAGTGATATTGCCGCTTTGTGAACCAACAATAACAAATTCAGAACTTGTTTGTTGTGAAATCCAATTTGTTCCGCCATTGCTCGTTTTAAGAATTGTTGCATAACTACCAGTAACATAGCCTGTAGTTGCATCGGTGAAATAAACTGAAGATAAATAGTTCGTTGTCCCGCTTATTTGTGTTATCCAGGTTGCGCCACCATTGATTGTTTTAAGAATTATTCCATTTTCTCCAACAGCGTAACCCGTATCGGCATCAATAAAAAATACGCAATTTAATTGATTATATGTTCCACTTATTTGAGTTGACCAGTTTGTTCCTCCATTGATTGTTTTAAGAATTGTTCCTGTTCCATTCATATAATTATACCCGACAGCATATCCAGTATTGGCATCAGTGAAATATACAGAACTCAATCTTTCGGTTCCACTTCTTAACAAAGTCCAATTACTTCCCCCATCAATAGTTTTTATAATATTACCATTAAATCCCACTACATACCCGGTATTGATATTAGTAAAATTAGCAGAACATAAATAACTGGTGGCATTGGTTGCAAGAACCGCCCAATTATTTCCACCATCCGTGGTTTTAATAATTCTTGCCTCAAAATCTACTGCATATCCATTATTTGAATCAGTGAAGTATACAGAAAATAAATCATAAGAATTACTAATAGATAGATCAGTCCAAACAAGACCTCCATTGCTTGTTTTTAGAATTGTTCCATTAAAGCCAACAGCATAACCGGTATTGGCATCGGTAAAATAAACAGAAATCAGAGTGTTAATAGTTCCACTTGTTTGTGCTGTCCAGTCATTACCAGCATTTGTGGTTTTTAAAATCGTCCCACTAACGCCTACTGCATAACCTGTGTTGACATCGGTGAAGAAAATACAATAAATACTGTTTAGACCAGATTGGCTCCATCCTGATGGGAATGTCCAATTGTATGTTACTCCAGCTATATTTGATAAACTATATATTTGTGTACTGCCTTGGCAAACTTCTGTGGGTCCCGATATAGTGCCCATCATTGGATATTGATTTACAATAACACTAACAGCAAGAGTTGTAGCATTACCATTGCACCCATTGGGAGAATTAACAGTGCAGGAATAATTGCCGGAATCAGTTACAATAATTGATTGGGATGTAGCTCCTGTACTCCATAAATAACCGCTTCCGGGAGTAGCGGTTAAAACCACACTGTCGCCCTGGCAAAATGTAGTAGGTCCATTTGCAGTAATAAGTGCAGAGGGGGTGGAGCTTATTATAACCAACATAGAATCCGTTTTACCACATCCATTGGTATCTGTTATGATACAATGATATTGGCCAGAAATAGCAACCGTAGCATTTGTAATAGAGGGATTTTGAGATGTTGAAGTAAAACTATTAGGCCCAGTCCAACTATAAGAAGCGCCCGAAACATTATTCGCCACCAAATTTAAAGTCAGCCCTTCACATAAAGGACTGTTTGCTGAAAGGGATAATGGTGGGATGGGGTTTACATTTATTGTCAAAACATTTGAGCCCAAATATGATTCATCCGGGAATACAAATAATCCTTGCACATAAATAGTCTGACTAGGATAAAATGTAGTATTATTAAGTGTTTGCCAATTTGAACCGTTATAAGAATAATACCAATGATTTATACAATTACCCGATACAGTAACAGGATCATTTTCGCAAACATTTAAACTTGAAGCCCAAATAGTAACAGGCCAACATTGAGAGAATCCTTTAAAAGGAATGAATAAGATAACTATGAATAGAGGTTTAAAAAAAAAGTTTTTGATTTTTTTCATAGCAATATTATTGGGGGATGATGATTTTTTTTAAATTCTTGCGTCAATTTTAAATTCTTTATACCATATTTTTTATAAAACAATATTAATAAAAATTTGTTAACCAAAATTTATTTTATAAATGAATTATTGTAATTTAAAAGTAATTCGTCATATTTTCCTTTGTTGGAGTAATTGTTATGTCCATAATTATCCATACAATGCAAGTCTCTTTAAAAGAACCATTTTTAGGGATTATTTTGAATTGACAATAATTTTTACCATCCTTTGTTTTTTCTTTATATTGTACCTCTTGTACTATATTTAAACCTTGCTTAATCTTAACCTTGTAATTATCCATTTTAATACCTTCAGGCAAATTTTCAACAATCACAACGCTATCTTTAATTTCATCTTTACGACAGACAATTTCTGTCCTTAGTAAAATCTTTTTATGAAAGGACAAACCATAACCATTGCCTGTCGAATCACATTTCTCATCAATGACGAATTTCTTTTCATGAACCGGACGCAATGAAATTAAAAGTAATGCAGACGAGGCGCCGCCAGCGTTAACTAATGCAATAACAACCGCATCAAGTGCTAACACAGATATGTCATAGATTAAGTTGCCAACATTAAATTTGTAAAAATATTTGTCTGTCAAAACAAAGGAATATTTTTTATTTGATTTTCCATTTTTGATTTTTTGTTTACGCTCCATTAAATATGTCTTTTCTTTGTCACTTCTGTCTTTTTTGATCTTTTTAATTTTTGCCCGATCAAGTTCTGCTGTATCGTTTTTTAATGAAAATGTTATGTCATTATATGGCACAATAACAGTATTGCTATCTTTTTTATAATAAGCAAATGTTTCATTTTTCGTTATCAAGCTGTCCGGCACATTGCTCTTTTTATGTATTCCTCCGGTTTTAAGATATGCCACAGGAACTGTTTTGCATGATGTGGCGACTATTAACAAAATACTTACTAAAAGAATTATTTTTTTCATGATTTATTTCCTCTTGGTTTAAAATTTATTGTATTTAAAACGGATTTATATATGGAGCATTTAGAAACTAATTTTCAGATGTTTTTTCACCCCGTCGCTAAAAAGTGAAAGATCTGAAAATCAGCAACCCTTTAGGTTTCTGGTTAACACTGATTTTCAGTATTTTGAGGTGCCCTGCAATTAATTGGTACAATATCCTTTGCCACTCTCCAGAATGTGTGACCCATTATCATCAGTCCAAATTAATTTTATCCAATAATAATTCATGAGTATATATCCCGCAGGCGCTTGATAAACAGTCGATTTGGTTTGATAGGAATTCGAATTGAATGCAAATTGTTCAGATTTTTGCATTGTTTGGTCGCCATGATACGAATTCTCCCACCACCATTCAACGGTGACGGTAAATGTTTTTTGGGGTTTCCTTGAGAGTATCTTTCCTTCAAAGCTTGCAGAAAGAGCATCCACCTGCGAACCGCCAACGGGGCTTTGTTTGATTGATAAGGAAAGTTCTTCTTCCTTTTTGCAGCCAGCTAAAAAGATTATAGCGCTGATAATAATAATTACTTTTTTCATTTTTTGGTTCCTCCTTTTTTATTTTATGATTAATTTTTAGTTCCGCTTATTGAGCAATTGAACCCCATAGAAGTACTATTGTCCAAACTTGTGTATTTAACATAATAGTTGATGGTCAGAATATTTGATTTAGATAGGATCCCGGTTCCTTTAATAGCTATCATGGTTCCCGATCCTCTGCCTAAAGCATCATTCCATACCTGATTTGGGATAATGAAAATATTTGCAGAAGTCATGGTTGCTATGATATTTACATCCGACGATCCGACAAAATTTGATATGAGCAATTTATTTGTGGCAGCACCCTTATAAATATTAATATGTTTGGGGGAATTTTCGGTCGTATTAATTGTGCATGAGCTATTCATATCCCAAGTCCCGACAAATTTGTCCCTGGGATCAATCGGGGCAATAAAACTTATAACAACATCATCAGAAGATGAGCCGCAATTATTTGAAATGGTCCATCTTAATGTATAAGTAGTTCCAACGGATCCTGTAAAAGTTGTTGTGGGGTCTTTAATATCCTGAATTACCCCGTTATTCCCTTCAACAATACTCCAGAAACCCGTTCCTTCGGTTGGGTTATTGGCTGTCAGAGTTGCGGCGGTTCCCTGTACTGATAATTGATCTTGTCCTGCCGCTGCATTTGTCAGTAATGTTTTGCGGTTGCCACCAGGGTTGTTTTCTGGATTGATTTCTTCTTTTTTGCAATTTGAAAATAGAACTGCAATAAAGGTAATTGCCAAAATTAAAATCAACTTTTTCATAATATATTCCTCCTGATCATTATTTATTATTAAGTTATTTTCTATGATTTGTATCTATTAAATATAAAGGGTATTTCACCGGCTTTGGCAGTGGAGGATCGGGAGGCAAAATGTTTACAGGCTGTTTTGATTCCGGGATAATATTTTTAACTGAAATATCTTTTAATAGTTCAACTTTGGGCGTAATTTTTATTGTATTTAATTTAGGTAAAGACGGCTTATAGACATTTGTGTGTATGGGAACCGATTTATTACCCTTAAAAAATCCTTTTTGGGCAGAAACACAATGTATGCTTCCCGAAAAAAAGAATAACAATAATGTTATTAGTACGATTTTTATGCTTAGTTTTTTCATTTTTTTATCTCCTGTTTTTATGTGTTATTTTTAATATTTAATTCGGTGCAGGTAAAAACCCGCACCGAAAAACGTTATATTTTAATGTAAATCAACAACAGAATTATCCCTGTAAAAAACAATAATTTTAAAATCATAACTATAGGTGGCGGAAATGCTGTTGTAATTTTTAAGAGTAATTTTCATGTCTCTGGAAGTAAAAGGTGTATATTCTATCATTTCTATATTATCCTCACTGGCACTTTCTGCTAATTTATAACCATCATTATCATATAAGTATAAATCCATATCGATTACTCCTTTTTCCAAGGGAAAGGCTACTATGGCGTAATTGTATCCGCTATAAAAAGTTTTTAAAAAATGTACAGAATTCCCTTTATTAATGTTGAAATCCTGTATTGTGGCCACATCATAATCATACTTGTCTTTCATTAAAACACAAAATTCATGTGTGGCAACTTCAGACTCATTGTTCTGTGCATAAGTTGCGATAAAGCAACTGAACATTAAAGCTAAAATAATTAGTGACTTTTTCATTTTTTGGTTCCTCCATTTTTTAAATTAATAATTTGTTATATTTGTTTTTTTTAATTTTGTTTTTTTTATTTTATCGGTAATTTTGAATATGAATGTTCCGACAATAAGCCCGTGTTACAAAAAAGTGAAAATATTTTTTAATGTTTTGCTAAGTCAATGTTAATCAAATACTTAATTGTTAAGATGTTTTGAATAAATTTTATTACCATGAAAAAAAATCAAATTGTAATTATGCTTCTTGTGGGTTATTGCGGTTTTTTTAATTCATCACTTTATGCACAATCAATGAAAACGCTTGACAGTCTCATTATTTATTATTTTGATAAAGCAGATTATGACAGTGCTCTTTTAATTGCTGAAAAGGCTAAAGTTCAGGCTGAATCTGAGTTTGGAAAAAATGACACTAACTATGCGAATGTTTTGAATAATTTTGGTGCGATCTATTATTCATTAGGAGACTATTCCAAAGCGGAATCATATTTTAATGATGCTTTATCCATTAAAAAAAATATACTTGGAGAAAGACACCCTAATTATGCCCAATCATTACGAAATTTGGGCGAATTATACAAAAATCTTGGTGATTATACAAAAGCAGAAACATTATTTATTAAAGTTAATGAGATATACAAGGAATATTTCGGTGAAAATAATTTAGAATATTCAAAATCCTTAAGGTCATTAGGCGGTCTTTACTCAAAAACTGGTGATTACACTAAAGCAGAACCATTGCTTTTAAAGGAACTTGAAATCCTTAAGAATTTATTAGGTGATAAGAATACAGAATATGCCAGTTCCGTAAATGGGTTAGCATTACTTTATAATCGTATGGGTAATAATACTCAAGCTGAAGCATATTATATTCAAGCTATAAATTTGCGAAAAGAAATTTTAGGAGAAAAACATCCCGATTATGCCACATCTATAGGGAATTTAGGTCTTTTATATAAAGAAACAGATAGATTTTCTGAAGCAGAACCATTATTAATTCAATCAAAGGATATAATAAAAGAATCGTTAGGCATTAATCACCCCGATTATTTAATTACCCTAACTAATTTGGGGACATTGTATCTGGAAATGGGTAATTATGAAAAGGCAGAGCCTTTATTGCTCGAAGCAAAAAATGGCGGAAAAGAAATACTTGGCGAAAAAAACCCTACCTATGCAACATATATAAACAATATTGAATGCTTATATTCTGAACTAGGTGCTTATTCTAAATCAGAACCTTTATGCCTTGAAGCCTTAAAGATAAGAAAAGAAGCTTTGGGTGAAAAAAGTATGGACTATACTTATTCATTAAATAATGCCGGGGCATTATATTATAAAATGGGATATTATGCCAAGGCCTTATTCTTTTTCCTGAAAGTGAAAGATAATCTCAAGAAAATCCTTGGAGATAAACATAATACTTATGCAAGTATCTTATCAAACCTTGGCACGTTATACGAAACAATGGGGAATAATGATGAAGCGGAGCAATGCTTGCTTCAGGCATTGTCTATTAAAAATACAACTTCGGGAGACCAAAGCATAGATTATTCTACGTCTTTAAACAATTTAGCTACATTTTATTTTACTATTGGAGATTATACAAAGGCAGAACTGTATTTTATTCAGGCATTAAATATTCGCAAAAATAAACTTGGTGAAAAAAATCTAAAATATGCCACTTCATTGCATAATCTTGGAGTTTTGTACTCAGAAATGGGACAAATGGATAAAGCCGAGAAAATGTTCACAGAAGCCGCAGGTATCAGGAAAGAGATTTCTGGTGTATTAAATGATGACTATGCTACTACTTTGAATAGTATAGCGAAGATCTATCAAGCAAGAGGAAAATCATCATTGACAAAAGATATGCAATTAGAAGATTTCTCTAAAGCGGAAAAAATGTTTCTTGAGTCGTTAAACATTCGCAAAGAAAAACTGGGTGTGAAAAATACCGGTTATGCCTTATCCTTAAATAATTTAGCAGCATTATACGTAAATATAGGTAATTCAGTATCAATTAAAGACAGTTCCCTGCCTAACTACATAAAAGCAGAATCATTATATGTTGAGGCAAAAAACATTTACAGAGATGTTCTTGGAGAAAAAAACTCAAATTATGCTATTGTATTAAATAATTTAGCGCTATTATATCAGTCAATGTGCAGATATAAGGATGCATTCCTTTCCTTTTCCGAATTTTTAAAAATACAATATTATAATATTCAGAATAATTTCAGCTTCATGAGCGGAATTGAAAAAGAAAAATACTTAGAAACACTTAAAAAGGATTTCAATAATTATAATGCATTTGTCTCTAAAGCATATAAAGAAACACCTGAAATCACAAAAGAGGATTATAATTATTACCTTGTCATAAAAGGCATACTTTTAAACAGCAGCATTCAGATGCAGGATAATATTACAGGAAGTGGCGATACCCTTCTAATCCGAATGTATAAAGACTGGATGGATCAGAAACTTTGGATTGCAAACTTACAGCAAATGAGTAGTTCGAAAATTCGGAAAATGGGCTATAACATTGATTCTTTAGAGAATGTGACAAATACTATTGAAAAAGAATTATCCAAAAAATCAAGTTTTTTTGCTAAAGAAAGGGAATCACAGCAACTCTTCTGGGAGGATATACAAAAAAATTTGAAAATTACTGATGCTGCAATTGAGATTGCAAATTACAAGACTGCACCAATTAATAAATTCGATGAGAATGGCAATCATATAAAAGGAGAAGATACTTCCATGTATTATGCTCTTATAATTAGGCCTGGATATTCACAACCTGAGATGAAATTTTTGTTTGAACAAAAGCAATTAGACTCAGTCCTTAATCTTGCAGCAGGTGACGATAAACAGATAACAAATCAACTTTATGCAGGCAATGAAATAAATGTAAACAATTCAGAAAAGGGGAAATATCTTGCATCTAAACTATATGAGCTGATATGGAAACCTATAGAACCATTAATGAATGGTGTCAGCACTATTTATTATTCTCCATCAGGGCTACTGCATAAAATTTCTTTTGCGGCATTATACACTCCCGACAATATGTATTTATCAGACAAATACAATCTGGTTCAATTGAGCAGCACTAGAGAAATCATTAAGATAAAAACACAGAAGGATTATATCACTCAGGCCGATTCGGCTTTGGTATTTGGGGGAATTAATTACAACCAGATGTATGCAAAAGAAGATACAGCGGAGAATAAAAACATGCTCGCATTCAGCCGCGGGATTCAAATTCCGGACGATAGCTCACGGACTGCAATTTGGGGATATCTGAAAGGATCAATGAAGGAAGCACAATATATCGACAGCCTTTTCAGGAAGAACAAAGTAGTTACCGCTTTTTACAGCGACAGCAATGCAACTGAGGGTTTGTTTAAAAACATTTCAGGGAAAGCGCCTCGGATCATTCATATTTCCACTCATGGTTTCTTTTTCCCTGATCCGGTGAAGAAAGATATGGTAGCGGAAATAGGCCAGCAAACATTTGTTTTTTCAGAGAATCCACTATTAAGAACAGGATTGATACTTGCCGGCGGTAATAATGTTTGGGCGGGAGAAGAACCGGTTATGGGAAAAGACGACGGCATACTCACCGCTTATGAAGTTTCAAATATGGACCTGTCCAATACAAAACTTCTTGTTCTTTCAGCTTGCCAGACTGGCCTTGGAGATATTAAAGGAAACGAAGGCGTTTTCGGGTTGCAGAGGGCATTTAAAATGGCAGGGGTAGATTATATCATAATGAGTTTATGGTCGGTTCCTGATAAAGAAACTACGGAATTTATGCAACTATTCTATACAAACTGCACAAAAAAACAGACTATCCGTGAAGCCTTTACCAATGCCCAGGCAAAGATGCGGAAGAAATATGATCCTTATTACTGGGCGGCGTTTGCACTGATGGAATAAGCGGTAATTTCAAAAATAACATTACAAACAATAATTCAATAACTGTAGGTTATAAACTTAAATCCAAGGGGCATGAAAAAAGTATTTTGTCTTCTAATCTTCGTTTACTCATTCTTTATTAATAATTCATCGTTTTGCCAAACTTGGCAACAGTTCGATTCCCTCCGAGCAGTATACATGGAAAAGCAAAGTTACGACACAGCATTAGTAAATGCTGAGAAAGCACTACAGGCTGTAAAAGAAAAAGTTGGGGAAAACGATACTTTGTATGCAAATATTCTCTCATATTTATTAGAAATAAACTATTATATGGGAAACTATTCAAAGGCAATTGAATACGGCGAAAAGGAAAAGAAAATAAGAAAAAAAATTCAAGGCGAGAAACATCCTGCTTATGCCACAGCTATAAATAATCTTGCCATTGTTTATACAGGAATGGGCAATTACGACGCGGCAGAGTCCTTATACATTGAATCAAAGAACATTTGTAAAGAAGTTCTGGGAGAAAAACATCCCGATTATGCAATATCTTTAAACAATCTTGCCAATTTATACTATGCGATGGGCAAGTACGCAGCAACTGAGACTTTGTATCTCGAATCAAATAAAATATTGAAAGAAGCTTTCGGTGAGAAACACATTAAATATGCTGGGTCATTAAACAATATGGCTATGTTTTACTATAACACTGGTAATTACACTGCGGCCAAGCCTTTGTTAATTGAAGCTAAAAACATCTTTAAAGAAGTTTTGGGCACAAAACATCCTGATTATGCAACCTCATTAAATAATGTAGCTTCATTATATGTTGATATGGGAAATTTCGTGGAAGCTGAGCCTATGGAGATTGAAGCAAAGAATATCCGCAAAGAGATTCTGGGAGAAAGACACCCTGATTATGCGATATCTTTAAACAATCTTGCCTATTTATACCAATCTATGGGCAATTATTTAGCTGCTGAACCATTGTTGGCTGAAGCAATGAACATTCGTAAAGAAGTGCAGGGCGAAAAAAGTGCTGATTATGCAAGTTCATTAAATAATCTCGCCTCAATATATGATTGTTTGGGTAATTTCTCTGCAACTGAGATTTTGTATATTGAGGCGAGAAACATCAGAAAAGAATTATTTGGTGAAAAAAACATTAAGTATGCAGGTTCTCTAAATAATCTCGCATATTTATATACCAAGATGGGTAATTACTTTGCAGCTGAGCCTTTGTTTATTGAAGCAATGAATATACGCAAAGAAGTTTTGGGTGAGAAACACCCTGATTATGCTACTTCCTTAAACAATCTCGCCTCATTATATGACAACATGGGCAATTATCCTGTAGCTGAGACTTTATTTATCGAAGCAATGAACATACGCAAAGAAGTGTTGGGTGAGAAACACCCTGATTATGCTGCTTCCTTAAACAATCTTGCCGTATTATATCATAAGATGGGCAATTATGTTGCTGCCGAGCCTTTGTATGTCGAGGCGATGAATATTTGTAAAGAAATACTGGGCGAAAAACACCCTGATTATGCACGATCTTTAAACAATCTTGCCGAATTTTACAGAGCTATTGGAAAATATGATGCGGCTGAACCCTTGTATCTTGAGGCAAAGAACATATTTAAAGAAGTGCTGGGTGAAAAGCATCCTTATTATGCTATATCCTTAAACAATCTTGCAGGATTATATTTTGAAAATAGCAATTACCCTTTGGCCGAGCCTTTGTATCTTGAAACTATTCATATCACATTATATAATATTGAACAACAATTTAGTTTTTTATCTGAATTCGAAAAAGAAAAATATCTAGCAACTGTAAAGAAAAACTTCCATACATGCCAAAGTTTCATTATACAGCGCAAAAATAAAAACCCAGGCATCACAACTGAAGCTTATAATATTGAATTAGCAACAAAAGGTCTATTACTTGGCTCAGGTAAGCAAATGCGCCAAAGTATAATGAGGGGAGGAGATACAGTTTCTATTAAAATATACAATCATTGGATGTCATCAAAAGGGACATTATCCAACCAATATTCCTTGCAAATATCCAAGCGTACACTTGATACAAGAGTCCTTGAAGAAGAAACAAATAAATTAGAAAAGGAACTGGTCCGCATTTCACAAGTTTATTCACAAGGGCAATTGCTTCTCAAAACACATTGGGAAGATATCTTTAAATGTTTAGAAAACGAAGAAGCTACCATTGAATTTGCTTCCTTTAACTATTACAATAAAGGTCAAAAAACAGACAGCATATTATATTGTGCGCTTATTGTCCGCTCTGAATATACGCAACCTGAAATGGTTTATCTGTTTGAGCAAAAACAGTTGGATAGTCTCATGTCCATACCCGGAAAAGATAAAGAAATTGCCGGCAATTTATATTCAAACACCGGGTCTCAAATAAATAAAGGTACAAATGACAATAGCTGTTCCGGAAACTTATATAAATTAATTTGGGAACCAATAGACAGCCTGCTTCAGGGAGTTAAAACCATTTATTATTCGCCCTCAGGTTCATTGCATAAAATTTCCTTTGCCGCATTAAACACTCCCGATAATATGTATTTATCAGACAAATACAATCTGGTTCAATTGGGCAGCACAAGAGAAATAATAAAGTTAAAAACACAGAAGGATTATATCGTTCAGACCGATTCTGCCCTGGTGTTTGGTGGTATTAATTACAACCAGATGTATGCAAAAGTAGACACTGCGGGGAATAAAAACATGCTCGCATTCAGCTGCGGGACTCAAATCCCGAACGATAGCTCACGAAGTGCAATTTGGGGATATCTGAAAGGATCAATGAAAGAAGCAAAATATGTTGACAGCCTTTTCAGGAAGAACAAAGTAGTTACCGCTTTTTACAGCGACAGCAATGCAACTGAGGGTTTGTTTAAAAACATTTCAGGGAAAGCGCCTCGGATCATTCATATTTCCACTCATGGTTTCTTTTTCCCTGATCCGGTGAAGAAAGATATGGTAGCGGAAATAGGCCAGCAAACATTTGTTTTTTCAGAGAATCCACTATTAAGAACAGGATTGATACTTGCCGGCGGTAATAATGTTTGGGCGGGAGAAGAACCGGTTATGGGAAAAGACGACGGCATACTCACCGCTTATGAAGTTTCAAATATGGACCTGTCCAATACAAAACTTCTTGTTCTTTCAGCTTGCCAGACTGGCCTTGGAGATATTAAAGGAAACGAAGGCGTTTTCGGGTTGCAGAGGGCATTTAAAATGGCAGGGGTAGATTATATCATAATGAGTTTATGGTCGGTTCCTGATAAAGAAACTACGGAATTTATGCAACTATTCTATACAAACTGCACAAAAAAACAGACTATCCGTGAAGCCTTTACCAATGCCCAGGCAAAGATGCGGAAGAAATATGATCCTTATTATTGGGCGGCGTTTGTACTTATGGAATAGAAACCCCGCCCCAGAGAATGGATTTATTTCGTTATTTTAAACTTTCCGGTATGCGGGTACTCAATATCTTCTGATGGAATTACGCGCCAGTAATAAAGGCCGGGAATTAAGGTAGGGGATTGAAAATAAAATTCCGCTGTCCATTTAATGCCTTTTATATTATCCTCTTCATGAATTTTATTCCCTTTATTATCATAGACCACTATTTTGTACAATAAATCCTTGTAATTACTCCGCCATTTGAAACATATTTTTTCTCCTGATTTGAACTTTGCATCATTAGCAGGAAGAGGGTCAATTAATAAGAATTTTTGTTGTGCTCCTCCACGTATTTCCGCAAAAGCAAGTTCATCATTAATAGAACTATCTAAAACAGGGTTACTTGCATAACTGGGTTCAGCAGCCTGTTGTTGCTGTTTTATTATTTCCGGGTTATTGGCGAAATTTTTCGGTTCTTTAATTTCTTTATTTTGTTTACGAACCGGATTTTTGATTTTTTTTCTTTCAATTTTACTTAGGTCTCTGAGAGATTTATTTTCTGATTCTCTCTGGTAATATTTCGGTACAAAAATAATTGCCAGTGTCGCTAAAGCTGCAGCAACTGCAATTGCAGTATATAAATAATAAACCCTATTTCTTTTTTTGCTTTTTATGACTGGTTTGTTAATATTGTAAATGATTTCTTTCTCAGCGTTTGTCTGTATCGTCTCAATAATTGTCCGTATTTGATCTAACTCTTCCATACATGATTCACAGAAAAATAAATGCTCTTCAAAAGCATCAGCTTCGGCAGAATTAAGTTTTCCCAGAAGGTATTTCTCAACAATTACTTTTTCGGTTATTTCTTTGTGATCCATCTTTCTGGTTACATTAGATGTTCGAATTATTCATATATTTCTTAAGCTTTTCCAAAGCACGAAATTTAATTTGCCTGATATTTTCCGGTGTTTTTTCCAGATCATCAGCAATTTCTTTCAATTCAAATCCATGATAATAAAAACGAACCAAAATCTCATATTCAATTTTATCTAAGATACTCAAAAAAGAAGAAACAAAATCCGTATTATCTTTATTGATTACATAATTATCTGTTGACAAAAAATCATATCCGTCATAAGATTCGGTACGTTCAAATCTATTTTGTCGTCTCGATATTTCAGTAAAATATTCTTTGATTTTTAAGTCAGCAATACAATACACATAGGATTTGAGGGCTTTTGAGTTTTCAAATTCAAGGTTATTATCTTGCATTTTATCTGAAAAAGTTGTCAGTGTACTTGTGCAAATTTCATTTGAATCTTCAGCAGGCATCTTTTGTTTCATATAAATCTTAATGATCAGTAACCTGCTCATTCTTTCATGAAAAATAAACCAAACTGAATTAATCTTTCTTTTTAAGGCAACAAAAAAAGATTTAAATCCATTATTCATGTTCTCAATAAAAATTTCATGAATAAAAATTTTTAATGCAGATATATTATCAAATGATGGTCTTTTTTCCAGATATACGGACTTAATATTATTAATTATCAGTATATAAATGTTCTCAACTGATGAGTACGGTTTATCATTTTCTGCTGTCCACATAACCTCAATATTTTCCTCATTACACCAACGCTTGAAATACAATTTAGCATTCAAATGCAACCACCTCCATGCAGATATATCATCATGAATAAGCTTTAGATTAAACTCCTCCATGTTTAATGGAGCATTTGCTAATTCGTCTTTCTGCATAATAATGACATAAACCAATAGATGTGTTACAAAATAACAAAAAAAAAATAACTTTGTATGTAATTTTTTATTTTATATAAAATGAATATTGAAGAACTCAGGGAATATTGTTTGTCTAAAAAAGGCGTTACGGAAAGTTTCCCTTTTGATAAAACCACATTGGTTTTTAAAGTGCTTGGAAAAATATTTTTGCTGACAGATATTGAGACAGATTTCAGTATGAATGTCAAATGTGATCCGGGACTTGCCGTGGAACTTCGTGAAAGATATCCCTGCGTGGAACCCGGTTATCACATGAATAAAACCTGCTGGAACACCGTGTATATTGACGGCAGTATTTCCGACAGGCAACTGTTTGAGTGGGTGGATCATTCTTATGATGAAGTGGTAAAGAAAATGCCGAAAAAACAAAAAGAATCATTGGATCAGATGTAATGCATGAAAAAATTATTTTTGACCGGATTATGCTTGTTTTGCCTGAGCCTTGTTTTTGCACAGAAAGTGCTGATACTTGAAAATTTAAGCATTGGAAAGTCGTTTAAATTTTTTACCGGCGATGACATTGGCATCAGAGTAAATGACACTACACCCAAAGTGTCGGGAAAGATCACGGAAATTCTTGATTCTTCAATAATTATCGCAAACCGGGATGCTTTTGATCTGAAAGAGATCGCTGTTGTTTATAAACAAAGACGCGGGATTCAAATTGTTTCTTCTTCGTTAATGGCTTTCGGAACACTGTATTTGGGTGTGGATGCCGTGAACAATGTAATCCACGGCGGCCATCCTGTAATCAATGCGGATGTGGCTGTAATATCAGCAGCCATAGTAGCAGCCGGAGGCGTTTTGCAACTTTTTTCAAAACGAAAATGCAAAATCAGTAAGGAGAAATGGCATTTAAAAATTATCGACCAGGTTCGCGTTAAATCACCGTGATCAGCCCTTTGATGATGGTTGTCATTTTAGGTTCAGCGTTATTGGCGGCCTGTATCACTTCTTCATGCGAAACTTCTACTATTTTACCTTCCACACCGAGATCGGTGATGATGGAAACTGCAAACACCGGCAACCCCATGTGGTGTGCTACGATGACTTCCGGCACTGTAGACATTCCCACGCAATCGGCGCCTACCGTCCTGACATATTTGTATTCCGAAGGCGTTTCAAAACAGGGTCCGGTCACCGCTGCATACACACCCCGGACACAGCGAATGCCGTTGTTTTCCGCAATCATCAGCGCTTTTTTTATCAGTTCTTTATCATAGGCGTCGTGCATGTCCGGAAAACGGGGGCCTATCTCATCATCATTTTTCCCTATCAGCGGATTGGTTCCCATAAGGTTGATATGATCGGTGATAATCATGATGTCGCCAACTTCAAACGAAGGATTAACTCCGCCGCTGGCATTGGAGAGTATCAGGGTTTTTATACCGAGGTATTTTAACACACGCACCGGAAAAGCAACCTCCTGCATCGTATAACCTTCATAATAATGAAAACGTCCCTGCATGGCAACGACATTTACATCATTAAGGGTCCCGAATACAAGCTGCCCTTTATGCCCTACCACGGTGGAAACAGGGAAATTAGGTATTTCAGAATAGGGAATGGTGGTATGCACCTTGATTTCATTGGCCAGATTTCCGAGACCTGTCCCGAGAATAATACCTGTCTGTGGTTCGAAGGATGTTTTGCTTCTGATAAAAGCAACGGTTTCTTTAATTTTTGTCAACATAGTTTATAATTTTTTGTTCGAAAATTCTTTTGTCTGGTTCTGAGAATACCATTTCAACCGGAATATAATACAACGGGAAACCGGACAACTCATTTAAAATATTTTTGTTTACTAATCTTGAGAAATCTTTTTCGGTTGTTACTATCACTTTTTTTGCAGAGGCAATATTACGAAATTTTTGAGAAATATTTTCAATATCTTTTTGAGAATAGGTATGATGGTCGCCGAAATGCATGGTGTGCGTTTTTTTACATTTTCCGGACAAATATGTTATAAGTGGCTTGGGGTTAGCAATGCCTGTAAATAATAACAGTTCGTATTCGCAGCATGAGGAAAAATCCCATGAAGGTGAATGTTCAAAGAAGGGTACTGGTTCTTTATATTGAACCGTTGAAAATAAAACACATTGGTGTGATTTTGGATGTATCGCACTGATGATGTCCTTTTTTTCGGAAACGGAAATAGTTTCAGGAGATTTTGTAATAATGATGATGTCGGCGCGCCTGGCGCCGCATTTGAATTCGCGTAAACGGCCTGATGGTAAAATACAGTCCTGCAAATATAAATTATTGTAATCCGTAAGCAAAATGCTAAGCCCGGGTTTTACCCGCCTGTGCTGAAATGCATCATCAAGCAGCACCACTTCGGGCACCGGTTTTTCCTCAAGTAATGTTTTTATTCCTTTAACCCTGTCTTCACAGACAGAGACTGTAATGTTATTAAACTTTTGAAAAAACTGCAGCGGCTCGTCGCCGATAACTGATGCGTTTGAGTTGTTGTCGGCAATTATGAAGCCTTTTGTTTTACGGCCATAACCGCGGCTTAATGTCGAAATCCTTAAGTTTTGCCTTTGCAACAAACGGATAAGATACTCAATGGCCGGCGATTTTCCTGTGCCTCCCGTGTTCAGGTTGCCAACGCTGATAATCGGAATGTCAAAGGATACAGAACGGAATACGCCCCAGTCATAACATTTATTTCTTACAAATGTGATCAAGCCGTATAACACAGAAAAAGGCAGAAGCAATATTTTAAAAAACTGTTTCATTGCGTTTGGGCTTCCCCGTTTTTGTCATGTCTTCATTTCTGTTGCATCGATATTTAACAGAGTATTGTATTGGCCGGGTTCCGGCTTTCTCAATGAATATGCTTCTGCTAATTCCACAAACAACAGGTTTCTCCAATCGGACATGATGCTGATAACTTTGCAAAAATACTAAAACATACTGAAAAACTGATGAATGTGGTTAGAAGCTCCTGTGGAGCGCCCATAGCGAGTGGTTTTGATTGTCCTGACAGTACCCGCTGTGGCGGAATTCAGCTTAGTTATTGACTTTCTTTTCTTTTCCTCCTGTCCTAAAGCCTGCCGGCCGTCAGGCAGGGATGGAAAAGAAAGTCAAAATCATTTCTTCCAATAATGAAAAAAGGATGTAAACCACGCAAATCAATGATTTCCTTTAGTACCAGGGAAAAGACGAAAGATCCTGTTTTACATCCATTTTTAGCGGTGTCTTCGACTTCGCTCAGACACCGCTTTTGTTTAAATACCACAAAAATTGCCCAAAATCCATGTAAAAAAGCAGGCATGCAAAAAAAGTTTTCAACAATTTATTTTTTTAAAGTGCTGATTATCAATATCTAAAATATTTACAAAACCACTATATGTAATGTTTTTAACATTCCAGTGTTGAAAAGTGTCAATAAGTGGATATTTGTGTTTATCTTTACCAAAAATTTTTTGGAAAAAAATGAAAGGATATATTGGCGAATATTATTGCAAACTGGACAGTAAAAACAGGTTCCTGTTTCCTATGGGCCTGAAGAAACAGCTGCCTGCTGCAGAAGAATATCGCTTCGTAATTAACAGAGGGTTTGAACAGTGTATCTCTTTGTCTTTATACGAATCCTGGCAAAAAACCATCAACGACTTTGAGGCTTTAAGTACCTATGACGAAGACGAAAGGCTTTTTTTAAGGTATTTTCACCGTGGCGCCACCGAAGTGACGCTTGACGGGACCAACAGGCTGCTTATTCCGAAAAGCCTGCTGACTTATGCTGAAATTGATAAAGATATAGTGATATCTGCTTATTTTGACAAGATAGAGATATGGAATAAGGATAAATACGAATCGGTTCTTGATAATATGCCGAAATCATACTCTGCACTGGCACAGCTGGCAATGGGTAAAAAAGACCGGAAGAATCAGGATGATTTATCATAGACCGGCATTATTGAAAGAATCTGTGGATGGGTTGAATATCAGGCCGGATGGAATTTATGTGGATGCAACCTACGGCGGTGGCGGACATTCGGAAGAAATTCTGAAAAGATTGAAAGGCGGGCGCCTGATTGCTTTTGATCAGGATGAAGATGTAAGGGCGAACATAACGGACGATAAACGTCTCTTGCTTTTGAACAACAATTTTCGTTATTTGAAAAATTTTTTGAAATATCATCAGGCGCTGCCTGTTGACGGCATCATTGCCGACCTGGGCGTGTCATCACACCAGTTTGATGTCGCGGAAAGAGGTTTTTCAACGCGTTATGATGCGGCCCTGGACATGAGAATGAACAGAAACCAGAAACCGACGGCTGCACAAATTCTGAATGACTACTCCCGGCAACAGCTTTCTGATGTTTTCAGGCAGTACGGAGAACTGTCCAACAGTAGTTTACTGGCAGACAAAATTATTGGGTACCGGAAGTCGAAGAAAATTATCTCAGGCAGCGACCTGAAAGAGGCCATAGCGGGGCTGATCGACAGGAGAAACGAAGATAAGTTCCTTGCTAAAGTATTTCAGGCGCTCAGGATAGAAACCAATGATGAACTGGGTGCATTGAAAGATTTCCTGGTACAAAGCCTGATGGTATTGAAAAAATCAGGACGGCTGGTCGTGATTTCTTATCATTCACTGGAAGACAGGATGGTGAAAAATTTTATGCGGGCAGGAAACTTTGAAGGCATTCCGGAAAAAGATTTTTTCGGAAACACAAATGTCCCGTTTGAACTTATAACCCGCAAGCCGGTTACTCCTGATGATAAAGAAATTAGTGAAAACAGCAGGGTTCGGAGCGCCAAAATGAGAATTGCAGAAAAAAAACAGTAATGGCAACCAACGAATTCAAAAAGGAAGAAATACAGGAACAAGAACCTGTTAAGAAGAAAAAGAAAGTAAGCAAGGGGACAAAGTCCGGCCCTGGTGCTATTTTAAGAAGTATTCTTAACGGAGAAATTTTTACACACAAAGCCGTGGTCAAACTTTTGCCTTTTGGCTTGTTCCTCTGCTTTCTGGCCACATTGTATATAGCAAACTCGTATAACTATGAGAAAAACATAAGGAAAACAGAAGAAATACGCAATCAGCTGATTGAACTTGAATATGAATTTATAACGGTAAAGTCGGATCTTATGCACATAAGCCAGCAGACCGAAATCGCTCACCGGCTCGACAGCATGGGGACAGGAATAAAAGAACCGGTTGTCCCTCCGTTTAAAATTGTTGATCAGAATAATTTAAAAAAGGAAACAAAAAATGAATGACAACAGAAAATCCATATTGATCCGGGCATATGCCATTTATTTTCTGGTTTGGGTTTTCGCTATTGTGTTAATAGTACGGATCTTTTCGTTACAGTTTGTACAGGATGATAAATGGAAAAAACAGGCATCTGCCATATTAACAAGAGAACTGGTAATAGAACCGGTCCGCGGCAAAATATATGCAGATGGAGGACAACTGTTGTCCACATCCATACCGATTTTTCAGGTTAATCTGAATCTTGACACCAACGCAATACACGATAGCACCTTTGAAAGGCATGTGGATTCCCTGGGTATTTGCCTGAGCTTGTTCTTTGATAAAACACCCAATAATAAATATAAGTACATCAGTGCACTGAAGACAGCCCGCAGCAAGAACAACAAAAACTTCCTGCTGGTGAAAAAAGCAACCTATACCGAGCTTAAGGAAATAAAGAAGTTCCCGATTTTGAGGAAGGGAAAATACGGTGGGCTGGTCGTCACAAAAAAAGAAAGAAGGGTCAGGCCGGTGAGAAATATGGCTTCCATGACCATAGGTTATGAGCGGCTTGCAGAGTATAAAGTGACGATTCATCTTAAGGCCGGAAAATTTTCAGAGCAGAAATTTTACCAGAATCTCGATACGCTGAGCGAATGTTTTTATATCACATTCGGTGATTACAATAAAGAATTTTACAAGAAAAAGATTGAAAATGCATACAACGCTACCGGTTCCGATGCCCGGCTCATTAAACAAATGAATGTTCTGCAATTAGCGGAACTTAAAAGATTTCCTTTAATAGCCGAAGATACAAACCGTATTTTAAAAATTGACACACTTTCCAAATCATATTTTGTCGGACTTGAAGGACATTACCGCCAGATACTCCGCGGCGTTAAGGGGGTTATTAAACTCAAAAGAGTGGGTAGCAACAGTTGGAAACAGATAAGCGAAGGGGATGTGGTAAAACCCATAAACGGACTCGATATCCATACGGCCATTGACGTTAACTTACAGGACGTGGCACAGAATGCACTGAAAAAGAGCCTTGATACCACGCATGCCGACTGGGGGTGTGTAATTCTGATGGAAGTGCAGACCGGATATATCAAAGCCATTGCCAACTTAACAAAGGACAAAGACGGCAGTTACAAGGAAATGCGCAACTACGCCGTCGAAGAACGTTATGAACCCGGTTCAACGATAAAACTTGCTTCCGTGATCGCCGTTCTGGAAGATGGTAGTTTTGATACCAGTCAAATTGTAAATTCCGGATCTTACAAATACAAGGATTACGGAAGGCCCGTGGTTGACAGTCATAAGGAGGGTTATGGAATGATATCGGTTGCCAAGGCTTTCGAAAAATCATCCAATGTGGGTATAACTCAAATCACCAGAATGGCTTTTCTGAGCAAGGAAAAAATCAGGATTTATGAAAAGTTTATCCGGCAAATGGGGTTGAAACAACTTACAAAAGTTGATCTCGATAATGAACCGGAGCCTTATTTCCCGATAAAACTGGAAGACCTGACCGCTGCTGCCTTCGGATATTCAATAAAACTGACGCCATTGCAGGTGCTGGGATTATACAATGCCGTGGCCAATAACGGTAAATATATGCAGCCCAAACTGGTTAAGGAAATAAGTAAAGACGGAATTGTGGTATATCAAAACAGCCCGGAAGTACTAATCAGCAGGATTTGTTCTGAAACGACACTGAAAAAAGTACAAAACCTGCTCGAAGGAGTGGTCACCAGGGGAACGGCAACAAACCTCAGCAAGGCTCCTTATAAAGTAGCAGGAAAAACAGGTACGGCACGAATATGGGATGAGGCAACCCGCGGATATATCGACAGATATATTGCTTCATTCTGCGGTTATTTTCCTGCCGATGATCCTAAGTATTCCTGTATTGTGGTTGAGTATAAGATGCAGGGCAGCGAAGTATACGGAAGCCAGGTGGCCGCGCCTGTTTTTAAAGAAATAGCCGATAAGGTCTATGCCACAAGGGTGGATATAAAAACCAAAGAGCTCAATATGCCGGATACACTGTCGGCGCCCCTTGTCCTGATGGGTTACCGCCAGGATGTCGAACAGATATATTCCGGGCTGAACATGAGCTTGTTATATAAGGGAAGCGGCGGAGATTGGATAAATACGGAACGATCGGATGACTATAAACGAATATATGCTAACGACAAGGTTATTGCCTCAGCCAAAATACCCGATGTAAAAGGTATGACGGCTAAAGATGCGGTTTTTTTACTTGAAAAAGCAGGACTGAACGTTTTGGTAGAAGGAACCGGAAGAGTTGTCCGGCAAACATTGTCGCCCGGAAAGAATACCGTGGAATTAAAACTATCACTATAATGTTATTATGCAGCAACCCTTAAACAAAATATTGGTCAACACCGGATATACTGCGATCTTCGGAGATACGGACAAAGATATTTCTTCGGTGAGTTTCAGCTCGAAGCAATGTGAAAAAAACGGTTTGTTTGTCGCCGTGAAAGGCGTTAATGCCGACGGACACCGGTTTATCGATGATGCGTTAACAAACGGTGCGGCCACAGTAGTTTGCGAAAACCTGCCTGAAAAGAGAAGTGCTGATATAACTTATGTTAAAGTACCTGACAGCAGTTCCGCCCTCGCGATAATTTGCGACAATTTTTTTGATCATCCTTCGTCGAAATTAAAATTGGTGGGAGTTACCGGTACCAACGGAAAAACTACCATTGCCACATTGCTTTACCGGACCTTCATGCAGCTCGGATACAAAACAGGGCTTCTCTCTACCATTTGTTACCGGGTGCACGACAAAGAATTTCCGGCAACCCATACCACTCCTGATCCTTTTGCTATAAACAAACTTTTGGCTGAAATGGTCGCATCGGGTTGTGAATATTGTTTTATGGAAGTAAGTTCTCACGCTGTGGTGCAGCAAAGAATAGCAGGGCTGAGCTTTACCGGCGGCATATTTACAAATATTACCCACGACCATCTGGATTATCATAAAACTTTTGAAAATTACATAGAAGCCAAAAAGTCTTTTTTCGATCAGCTGCCCGTAAGTGCATTTGCGCTCACCAACATGGATGACCGTAATGGCCTGGTGATGACACAGAATACAAAAGCAAAAGGATATACCTATGGACTGAAACAACTGGCGGATTTCAAAACACGGGTGATCGAAAACCGCATCGACGGAATGCAGCTGAACATGGACGGAACGGAGCTTTGGTGCAAGCTGGTAGGGGTGTTCAATGCATACAATATAACAGCCATTTATGCTGCCGCTATGTTGCTCGGACAGGACAAAACCCAGGTGATGGCCATCCTCAGCGGGCTTGATGCCGCTGAAGGCCGGTTTGAAAGTATTAAAGATAATGATAATATTGTGGCTATCATTGATTATGCGCATACACCCGACGCTTTAAAAAATGTGTTGGCCACCATCAATAACATCCGTCAGGGCAGCGGAAAAATCATTACCGTGGTGGGCGCAGGCGGCGACCGCGACAGGACCAAACGTCCCGAAATGGGCAAAATTGCGGCATCGTTAAGCCAGAAGCTTATACTTACATCCGACAATCCCCGCTCGGAAGATCCGCAGGCCATCATCGATGAAATCATGGCAGGAGTCGATATTATTGACAAGAAAAAAACACTGGTGATCACTGACAGGCGTGAAGCAATAAAGGCAGCGTACGCCTTTGCTCAACCCGGCGATATCATACTCATTGCCGGAAAAGGCCATGAAAAATACCAGGAGATAAAAGGAATAAAACATCCTTTTGATGATAAAAAAATTATTAAAGATATAATGGGTATATAACATGTTTTATTATTTATTTGATTATCTTGATAAGCAATTTAACTTCCCCGGCGCCGGAGTGTTTCAATACATCTCTTTCAGGGCAGCCATGTCGGTGATCACCTCACTGTTCATCTCGCTGATCATTGGCAAAAAGATCATTAAATACCTGCAGAAAAAACAGGTCGGCGAAACCGTCCGGGATCTCGGCCTGCAGGGACAGATCGAAAAACAGGGCACGCCGACCATGGGGGGCGTGATTATTCTTTGCGCTATTCTGATCCCCACCCTTTTGTTTGCAAAGCTTCATAATGTTTACATCATATTGATGCTGATCACGACCCTCTGGTTGGGCGCCATTGGTTTTATTGATGATTATATCAAGGTATTCAAAAAAAATAAAAAAGGTCTCGCCGGAAAATTCAAAATCCTCGGGCAGATAGGCCTCGGACTGATTGTCGGGCTAACCATGTATTTTAATGATTCCGTGGTCATCAGGGAAAAAGTAGGAACGCCGCAAAAAAATATTGTAACCACCGACAGCCTTTTCAAGGTCGAGAATTTCAGCGGTTCCGCCAGGGCTTTTTCCGAAGATCCGGTCAAATCTACCAAGACCACCATTCCCTTTGTGAAAAATAATGAATTCGATTACTCCATCCTGCTGGCCTGGCTGGGTGACGGTTATAAGAATTGGGCATTTCTGATATTTATTCCGATCATCATATTTATTATCGTAGCCGTGTCGAACGGGGCAAACCTTACCGATGGACTCGATGGTCTGGCCACCGGCACTTCTGCAATTATCGGAGTGACCCTGGCCGTACTTGCTTATGTGTCGGGCAGCACGGTATTTGCCAACTACCTGAATATTATGTATATACCCTATACCGGTGAATTGGTAATATTTATAAGTGCGTTTGTGGGAGCGTGTATAGCATTTTTGTGGTACAACTCTTATCCGGCTCAGATATTTATGGGAGATACCGGCAGCCTGGCTTTAGGGGGTATTATAGCCGTCTTTGCTGTCATTATCAGGAAAGAACTGCTGATACCCTTGTTTTGCGGGATATTTCTTATACAGAGTATTTCGGTAATAGTACAGGTGGGCTATTTTAAATACACCAAAAGAAGATTTGGTGCAGGCAGAAGGATTTTCCTGATGTCGCCGTTGCATCACCATTATCAGAAAGCCGGTTATCACGAGGCGAAAATAGTTATGAGGTTTTTTATTGTCGGAATAATGCTGGCTATTCTGACCATAGTTACATTGAAAATCCGATAGAAATGAAAAAATAATATGAAACCCCGGATCGTCATACTTGGTGGTGCCGAAAGCGGCATAGGAGCTGCGATACTGGCAAAAAAACACAATTATGATGTTTTTGTTTCAGATTCGGGAAACATAAAAAAAGAGTATAAAGACGTTCTTTTACATAATGACATACCTTTTGAAGAAGGAAAACACAGCGAAACATTCTTTATCCGTGCCGGTGAGATCATCAAAAGTCCGGGAATTTCCGACCATGCGCCGGTTATGGAAAAGATCAGAGCGCATCAGATTCCGGTGATCTCCGAAACAGAATTTGCCGCCAGATATACGGATGCAAAAAAAATATGTATCACAGGCAGCAACGGAAAGACGACCACCAGCATGCTTACTTACCACATCCTGAAAAAAGCGGGATTTAATGTAGGACTTGCAGGAAATATCGGAAAAAGCTTTGCCCGGCAGGTAGCTGAAAATCACTTTGATTACTATGTGCTTGAGATCAGCAGCTTTCAGCTCGACTATATGTTTCGCTTTAAAGCCGATATTGCCGTGATCACCAATATTACGCAGGATCATCTCGACAGATACGATCATAAATTTCAGAACTATATTGATTCGAAATTCAGGATAGCGCAAAATCAGTCGGCTGATGATTTTTTTATTTATTGTGCAGATGACCTTGTGACCAGGGCTGAACTGCGAAAACGCGATATTCCTGCTTCAAAGATTCCTTTTTCCCTTTTGGAACTTCCGGAGGGCAACGGAGCTTATGTCAAAAACAATGAAATGATTATTAATGTGTTATCAAAAACAATCAATATGGGATTAGAGAATTTTGCTTTACCAGGACGGCATAACCTGTACAATTCTATGGCTGCAGGGATTGTCAGCCGTGTTTATGGTATTCGAAAAGATATCATCAAAGAAAGCATGTCTGAATTTCAGGGCGTGGAACACCGGCTGGAATTTGTGACTAAAGTGCATGGCATCGAATTTATCAATGATTCCAAGGCGACCAATGTGAATTCCACCTGGTTTGCTCTTGAAAGTATGAAACGGCCTGTGATATGGATTGTCGGGGGGTTAGACAAGGGAAACGATTATTCTGCCCTGAAACCGCTTGTTAAGGAAAAAGTAAAAGCCATTGTCTGCCTGGGCACCGAAAACACCAAGATCATAGAAGAATTCGAATCGCTTGTTCCTGTTATCAGGCAAACCACTTCGGCTGAAGAAGCGGTGAAAATATCGTACGACCTGGGCATACAGGGTGACGTAGTCCTGCTTTCGCCGGCTTGTGCCAGTTTTGACCTGTTTAATAATTATGAAGACCGGGGAATGCAATTTAAAAGAGCAGTGTACGACTTATAAAATATTACCAATGAAAAAGTTTTTTGCAAATTTCAAGGGAGACAAAGTGATCTGGGCGGTAGTCCTGATTTTACTTATTTTTTCCATACTTGCGGTATACAGCTCCACAGGAACCCTTGCATACCGGAGTAAGAAGATCGCAGGCAACACGGAATTTTTCCTTATGAAACATCTTTTTATCTTAGTAATGGGCGTCGCCCTGATGTTTGTCTTCCACACAATAAACTATCACCGTTTTTCAAAACTCTCGCAGCTGGCCATTTTCGCTGCCATTGTACTGTTGCCCATAACATTGTTTACCGGCAGCTCGGTCAATGAAGCTTCGCGCTGGCTGACACTTCCGTTGATAGATCTCAGGTTTCAGACATCGGATCTGGCAAAACTGGCGCTGATAATGTATCTGGCCAGGCAAATTTCCAAAAGACAGGAAAATATCAAAGATTTTAAAAAAGGCTTCCTTCCTGTTATAATACCCATAATCCTGGTTTGTGTGTTCATCCTTCCTGCAAATTTATCCACAGCGGCCATCTTGTTTATGACCTGTGTGGTAATTATGATTGTCGGCAGGGTGCCGGCCAAATATATCCTGAGCCTTTTCGTAATTATGCTGCTTGCTGGTGGACTTTTAGTTCTGATATTGAAAAATTCACCCTGGGAAAGCCGTTGGGATACATGGAAAAACAGAATTGAAACGTATTTTGGCGATGACTCCAAACAAGATCCTGCTGATGTATACCAGGTAACTCAATCGAAAATTGCTGTGGCCTCCGGAGGCCTTTTCGGAAAATTTCCGGGAAACAGCACCCAGCGAAACATGTTACCACAAGCCTATTGCGATTTTATTTACGCTATCATCCTTGAAGAATATGGATTTATTGGCGGAGTGTTTATATTGCTTCTCTATATGATTTTACTATACAGAGGGATACGGATAGCAACACGATGTGACAAGATTTTCGGGACACTGCTTGGGCTGGGGATAATCTTTGCCCTGGTTTTTCAGGCAGTGATCAATATGGGCATCGTGGTCGATCTGCTGCCAAACACAGGACAACCCCTGCCCATGATCAGCATGGGCGGTACATCAATTTGGTTTACCAGCATCGGTATAGGGATTCTTTTGAGTATTAGCCGTGCAAATGAAAATGCTGAAAAACAGAAAACACAAGACCAGGAAAACAACGAATTAACAACACAAACAGCAGATGCAGTCAGCGAATAAAAAATTCATCATAAGTGGCGGAGGTACAGGCGGGCATGTGTTTCCGGCCATTGCTATAGCAAATTCCATAAAAAAGAAATGCCCTGCGGCAGAAATTCTTTTTGTCGGGGCAACAGGGCGCATGGAAATGGAAAAAGTGCCGGAGGCGGGATACAGTATCGTCGGGCTTAACATCAGCGGCATCCAGCGACGTCTTACACTACAGAATATTTTCATCATTTTTAAGCTTATTTCAAGTCTGCAAAAAGCCAAAAAGATCATACGGCAGTTTAAGCCCGACGTTGTTATTGGTGTCGGCGGGTATGCCAGCGGGCCGATATTACGCATCGCCGCATCCCGCAAAATACCGACCCTGATCCAGGAACAGAACTCCTATCCCGGCATCACAAACAAAATTCTGTCAAAAAAGGCAGATAAAATCTGCGTAGCCTATGAAGGAATGGAGAAGTTCTTTCCGAAAGAAAAAATTATACTTACAGGAAACCCTGTAAGGCAGGATATCAGCGATTTGTCCGGAAAAAAAGATCTTGCCGCAGCAATGTTTAACCTCCACAAATCAAAAAAAACCCTGCTTGTCATCGGCGGAAGCCTGGGCGCACGTACCATCAATCAATCATTACTTGAAAAGCTGGAACTACTGGCTCAAAACAATATTCAACTGATCTGGCAGACGGGGAAAACTTTTTATGAAACAGCCCGGACGGCTTGTACAGGATATAAGGACCATGGAATTAATGTTTATGCCTTTATTTCAAAAATGGATTATGCTTATGCTGCTGCCGATGTGGTCGTGTCAAGAGCAGGGGCTATCGCCATTTCCGAGATATGCCTCACCGGGAAACCTGCCATACTTGTACCCTCACCCAATGTTGCCGAAGACCACCAGACAAAAAACGCACAGGCGCTGGCAGATCATTCCGCGGCAATCCTGATCAAAGATACAGAAGCACAGCAAATACTTGCACAAAAAGCAATTGAACTGGTCAATGACAGCCGGATGTGCGAAAAACTCAGTGCTAATATTACACGCTTTGCACATAACGATGCGGCTGACCGCATAGCAGAAATTATTTTAGCAATGGTAAAATAACAGCTATGTCAGAGGAAACAACTAAAACATATTATTTTCTGGGGATTGGCGGTATCGGTATGAGTGCGCTGGCGAGGTATTTTAAAAAACAAGGGTGTGACGTGAGCGGTTATGATAAAACTCCAAGCCGCCTTACACAACAGCTTATTGATGAAGACATCGCAGTACATTTTGAAGAGGACATCTCAAAGGTCCCTGCTGATCCCGACCTCGTCGTATATACGCCTGCCATACCACAGGAACATGCGGAATATCAGTTTATACTAAAAAACAATATTCCCCTGAAAAAAAGAGCTGAAATCCTCGGAGAACTCTCGCGTAACAAGATTTCTGTCGCTATTGCGGGAACCCACGGAAAAACCACCATTACAGGAATGGTGGCACACACGTTAAAACTGGCGGGGGTGCCCGTTAATGCCTTTGTTGGCGGTATCATCAAAAATTATCAATCCAATCTGATTACCTCCGAAAATGCAGGTGTTGTGGTTACCGAAGCCGATGAATATGACCGATCCTTTTTATGGCTGGATCCTGATATTGCTGTCATTTCGGCCATGGATGCCGATCACCTCGACATTTATTCCAATACACAAAATCTGATAGCATCCTTTCATGCGTTTGCAAAAAAAATTAAATCCGGCGGGAACCTGATCATGAAAAAAGGCCTGCCCGATCCGGAAATAAATGATATCCATACATTTCATTATGACAAAGCGGATGCTGCTGATTTTTATGCAAAAGATGTTGAAATAAAAAACGGAAAGTATCATGTGACTCTGTGTCTGCAGGATGCAGAAATCCGGCTGGTTCTTAATATTCCCGGCAGGCATAACATCGAAAACGCAGTGGCTGCCGCAGCGGTTTGCAGTCTTTACGGACTGAAAACAGAAGAAATAAAATCAGGACTTGAAACCTATGAGGGCATCTGCAGGCGTTTTGATGTGAGATATCAGCAGGGCAACATCACGTATATTGATGATTATGCCCATCATCCGGAGGAACTCAGGGCTTTTATCGGCGCGGTAAGGGAATTGTATCCCGGAAAAAAAATCTCGGGAATCTTTCAGCCACATCTTTATTCCAGAACCTTGCATTTTGCGGCAGCTTTTGCTGAAGTACTTGACCACCTTGACGAAGCTCTTTTGCTCGATATATATCCTGCACGTGAGCTACCGGTAGAGGGCGTTACATCCTGTATTATTCTTGAAAAAATGAAAATTGCCGAAAAAAAAATAGTGTCAAAAGAATCGCTATTGCCCGAACTCCGGAATCACAAAACAGAGGTGCTGCTTACTATGGGTGCCGGCGATATTGATCAACTCATTGATCCTATTATAAATGTGCTGAAAGAAAAAATAAGATGAAAAAAAGGTTCATTAAATTCATTATCTGGGTGGTTTCCATAACGCTGTTTCTGGTTCTGACAGCCATTGTCATAAGCAAATATAACAGAAACAGGTGCAGGGGCGTTGAGATCACCATACATGCTCCGGATGACGGGGCTTTTCTGACAAAGGCCGATGTCATGACCTATATCAACGAGTCCGGTGATTCCCTGGAAAATAATGAATTGTCAAAGATCAATATTGAAAAGCTGGAAGAGATCATCAGCAAAAAGCCTTATATCCAAAGCTCCAAAGTGTACATGTCCATAAGCGGGATATTAAAGATCGATATTGTTCAGCGGACCCCGATAGCAAGAATACAACCGGATATGCGTATCGCAGGGATAGACGGCATTAATTACAGCCCCTATTATATCAGTGATGATGGAAAGCTTATGCCATTGACGCCGGGCAAAACAGCAAGAATGATCTTTGTGAATGGTTATATCCGAAATCTATATAATGACTTCGTCAGGCTGGATGTTGATTCCGCAACAGCAGCACGAGACACAACGGGTCTGTTCACAACCCTCTATAATATTTATGATGTGGCACGTTTTATCCATCGGGATGATTTTCTGAGAGCACAGATACAGCAGATATATGTTGATGAAAACGGCGACCTGATGCTGATACCTGAAGTGGGAAACCATATTGTAATTTTTGGCGACAGGAATAATATTGGGGATAAATTTGGGAAACTTAAACTTTTCTACGAAAAAGCAGCCTTTATCAAGGGCTGGGACAAGTATGACACCATAAACATTAAATATAAAAATCAAATCATATGTTCATAAATAGTTAAAAAATCAAAAATATGGAATCATCAGAAATTATTGTTGGCCTTGATATAGGCACCACAAAAATTGCGGCGATAGTGGGCCGCAAAAGCCAGTTCGGGAAAATTGAAATACTGGGGCATGGTACTGCCGAATCCATCGGTGTGAAACGCGGCGTAGTCATAAATATCGACAATACGATAGAATCAATAAAAGCGGCGGTCAGGGAAGCCGAAACCACCTCAGGTGTAAATATAAAATGTGTTAATGTGGGGATTGCCGGTCAGCATATCAAGAGCATACAGCATCGCGGCAGCATCATCCGTAATTCCTCTGACTCGGTGATAACCCAGGAAGACATCAACCGCCTGATTGATGACATGTACCGACTGGTTATGCAGCCCGGAGAAGAAATTGTTCACGTGATACCCCAGGAATACATCGTGGATAAAGAAACAGGGATTAAAAAACCTATCGGGATGGCCGGTGTGAGCCTGGAAGCGAATTTTCATATTATCACCGGACTGGTCACTGCTGTGCGCAATATCTACCGTTGTGTAGATAAGGCCGGCCTCGAAATTGTCGACCAGGTCCTTGAACCCCTGGCATCGGCCGATGCGGTGCTGATAGATGATGAGAAAGAAGCCGGCGTGGTACTGGTCGATATTGGCGGCGGCACTACTGACATTGCTATTTTCCAGGATGACATCATAAGGCATACGGCGGTGATACCATTGGGAGGCGACATTGTCACCGAAGACATCAGGGAAGGGTGTACCATCATAAAAAAACATGCTGAAAAACTCAAGGTAAACTACGGTTCAGCACTGGCAAAAGAAAGCCGTTCCGATGAGTTTGTGTCTATCCCGGGATTACATGGCCGCCCACCGCGTGAGATCAGCCTGCGTAACCTGGCCGGAATTATCCAGGCCCGTATGGAAGAAATACTCGAATATGTTTACAATGAAATCAGATCCTCCGGCTTTGAAAGAAAACTGATAGCCGGTATCGTGCTGACAGGCGGCGGCGCCCAACTGAAAAATATTGTTCAGCTGACCGAATTTATTACCGGTATGGATGCAAGGATCGGCTATCCCAACCAGTATCTCGCCGATAATGTTCCTGAAGCTATGGCCTTACCCATGTATGCCACAGGTGTCGGACTGGTGATCAAAGGCCTCGAGAAACAGAAAAAAGTTACCGATACGCCTACGGTTAAAGAAGAACCCATTCAGACGCATTCGGGTAAAACAAAAGGAAGTTTTTTCGATTCGTTGTTCAAAAAAGGCAGGCAGTTCTTTGACGATGATGTAAATTAGTATTTGGCAGGCATCCGGGGTTTTCAGGTATTGGTATTCCTGGCCTTTTGATCTCCGGGCTGCCTAAAGTCCCGGATTATCAGGCAAAAGAACGTTTTTTTAAATTAACAATGTGCAGTTAATAATTATTTTATTTTGTGTTAATGATATTTTAATAATAGATTTATTTTAGTAAGTCCAATAATGCAAGCGTATGACATTAAAATTTGAAAGTCCAAAATGCTCATCTTCAATAATAAAAGTCATTGGAGTGGGTGGCGGCGGCAGCAATGCTGTGAATCATATGTACAAACAGGGGATCAAAGGTGTGGATTTTGTGGTTTCAAATACTGATTCCCAGGCACTTGATACGAGCCCGATTCCAAATAAAATACAACTTGGGACTACGCTCACCGAAGGTCTTGGTGCAGGCGCCATCCCTGAAACCGGCAGGAAAGCGGCGCTGGAGACCATTGATAATATCAAGGAGGTACTACAGCAAAATACCAAAATGGTATTCATCACCGCAGGCATGGGCGGCGGTACCGGAACAGGTGCAGCGCCTGTTATTGCACAAATCGCCAAAGAAATGGGAATACTTACTGTGGGCATTGTCACTCTGCCCTTTTCCTTTGAAGGCAAAAAACGCAAAAAACAAGCTGAAGAAGGCCTGGATGAATTAAGAAAATATGTGGATACCCTCCTGGTGATCTGCAATGATAAATTACGCGAACTACACCGCGACCTCAAATTGTCGGAAGCTTTCGGAAGAGCCGATGATATTCTGACCATCGCCGCCAAGGGTATCGCCGAAATTATCACCGTATCCGGCTATATCAACGTGGATTTCAATGATGTGAATACCGTGATGCGCAATAGCGGTGTCGCCATCATGGGCACCGGCATCGCCGAAGGTGAGAACAGGGCCGTGAAAGCTGTCGAAACAGCGTTATCTTCACCCCTGCTGAACGAAAATGATATTACCGGCGCACAGAACATCCTCCTGTATATTTCTTCAGGTGATGACGAAATAACTATGGACGAAGTGTCTGAGATCACGGATTATATCCAGCAGGCAGCAGGTTCCACCGCCGAAATTATCTGGGGTAACGGCAATGAAGAATCGCTGGGCAATAAAATCAGTGTGACGCTTATCGCCACCGGATTCAGCAAAGGAAACAACCCCGAATATTCGACCAATACAATTAAACAGCCGGAAAAAACAGTGCTGAACCTTGAAACAGATCCCGTTAAACCTGCTGAAAAAACTATCGTCAGCGAAGATGAAATGACGCTGATCACAAAAAAACCTGAAATTGAAGAGATAAAAGTGATACTGCCTGTCAAGCCATTTTCAGAACCGTCGGTGGAAGATCACAAAAATCCGGTTATTTCCAATACCACAGAAAAGGAATTTAAGGTGGAGTTGAACATCAGCCAGGACGATTCCGAAATGTACCTGTTCACCAAGACAGAATCCGGTGAAAAATCAGTGGTGAATGAGCCTGTGGTAAATCAGAACAATCAAAATCCACAAACAACCCAAAATGATGGTTTTGCCGAAGAAGAAACCGAAAATCTTCAGAAAAAGCAGCCCGACAGGATCGCTAACCTCAGGGAGATGAGCCAGAAAATCAAAAACCAGGAAGGATTAAGAGAGATTGAAAAAACTCCTGCTTACATCCGCCGGCAGTTCCACATGGAAAATACAAAACCCTCATCCGACTCTGAAATATCCAATTTGTCGTTAGGTACCGATGAGGATAACAAGACCGGTATCAAAAAAAATCCTTTTTTGCATGATAATGTAGACTGAAATCAGTATGAGCCTCGAACTAAAAATCAATGAAGATATTAAGCAGGCGATGCTGGCCAAAAACAAAGACCTGCTCGAAGCCCTGCGCGCCGTAAAATCAGCGCTGCTGCTGGCAAAAACAGAAAAAGCCGATGCCGTCGTCGATGAAGAAGCAGAAATAAAAATTCTGCAAAAACTGGTAAAACAACGACGGGAAACGGCTGAGATTTATGCGTCGCAAAATCGCCAGGACCTGGCCGATATTGAAAAATTTCAGGCCGATGTCATTCAGAAATATCTGCCCGAACAGATGGGGGAAGAAGAGTTGATGGCGATCATTAAGGAAATTATCGCTGAAACAGGAGCCACATCGGTAAAAGATATGGGTAAAGTAATGGGCGCTGCTGCAAAAAAATTAGCCGGGAAAGCAGACAACAAAACTATCTCGGAAAAAGTAAAGCAGATATTGGGGTTATGAAAGGTTTTTGCATACTTATATTGACGGGTTATATATTATGGAATTAAATAAGCCAGTTTTTGTATTTATAAAAATATTATTTTCTGACACATCTATAAAACAGAGAATTACCATTAGGATAAGTAGTCTTATTTCCATCACCAAAGGATTGAGTCCAGAAATAGTTAGTAGAAGATACTGTGGATGACCAATACTGGGCGCTTTCTAATCCATTAATTTTCACTTTGTTTTTATAGATAATATTTAATTCTTCTTTTGTTGGCAGTCTCCAATCCGAGTAGCCATAAACATTCAGGGTTTCACAAAACTGGTTAGCCGTTTTCCAATCATCTTGCCCAAAATTATCTGTCAGAAAATTTTGAGAAAAGCCTAAAAAGTTATTTATATTTACTACATACAACAGGCCCTAAATATTCCAAGACAATTTGTTTTTCAAAAAATTTTCTTCCTTTCCATTCTGTTATATTTACTGTTGCCTTATCATGAGAATATAACCATGTATGATAAAAGTATTTCCCATGCAGTATTTTTTGCTCAGTCATATCATAAGAAAACTCATATTTATAACTATTATCTGAAGATGAAAATTCCTTTTTACAAACTTGAATAATTCTACAAATAGCCGTATCACTTTTTTCCATAAAACTATTATCTGATTCCAGTATTTCAAACCAAGTATTAAATTTTTTTTCAATTTTTAAAATATTACCTTCTACTTTCCAGGTAATATTGCGATTTAGATGGCTATTGGTTTTGTTATAATATTCCCCTGTGCCATCTTCAAACAAATAAAACTTACCATCTAATGAATATGACCATATACCGGCAGGCCAAGGGCTATTTGTATGGAAATCTTTTATTATTTTATCACAGGTGTTATAAATAGAAGGTGCGTTAATTTCTGCATATTCTGTTGAGCTTCTATTAGGC
>DAOORA010000019.1:0-8447 GCA_035389045.1 Bacteroidales bacterium
TTGCAGCAAAAAAGACGCATAAAGATATGAAAAGATAAAATCAAAACAATTTCTATACTTTACATTACATATAACCTTAAAAACCAAGATTATGAAAATCCGTAAAATTACCAAACTCATTTTTAAGATTTTAGGCATTTTAATTTTGCTTATTATCGTGTCGGCCATTGTACTGCCTGTAATTTTCAGAAAACAGATCGTGGAAAAGGTGAAAACGGAAATAAATAAGAGTCTTAATGCCACCGTTGATTTCAAAGATTATCATCTTTCAATTTTCAGGAATTTTCCTGATTTTACTTTGGGACTGGATGATCTGACCGTGGCCGGGAAAAATGAATTTAAAGGCGATACCCTCGCCGATATTGAGAAATTACGGGTTAGTGTCGGATTATTCTGCGTTATAAAAGGTGATCAATATAAGATAAACACCATATCGATTGAAAAACCCGAGGTGCACCTGATTGTGCAGAAAGGGGGAAGGGCTAACTGGGATATCTTGAAGCCTTCTGCTGATACGGGAACAACAAAGCCCGAAGAGCCTTCTGCCTTCAGGCTTGCCATCGACAAACTCGCTATCAGCGATGGAATGCTTACCTATGATGATGAAGAGGATAACATTCACGTAAGGGCTGTTGCTCTGAACCATACGCTGAAAGGCGACCTGACGGCTGATTTTACCACACTGCGCACGCAAACAAGTATTGATACGCTTGACTTTTCTTCCGGGGGAGTCGGATACCTCAGGAATGCCAGTATTGACCTTCATGCAGATATTGATGCAGACCTGAAAAACTACAAATATTCTTTTATGAAAAATGAGTTGCGTCTTAATAACCTGTTTCTTGGTTTCGACGGTTGGGTGGCCATGCCCGGAGATGACATAAACATGGATATTAAAATGAACACAAAAAAGACTGATTTCAGCAATATACTGTCGCTGGTACCCGCCTTATACATGAAGGATTTTGATAATATCGAAACCAAAGGAAGCCTGGCGTTGGATGGTTTTGCCAAAGGCACGTACAGCGAGAAATCCTTGCCTGCTTTTGCACTGAACCTGCTGGTTGAAAATGCCATGTTCAAATATCCTGATCTGCCCAAAGCGGTGAGCAATATCAGCCTGAATGTCAGGGTAAGCAATAACAACGGGCAACCTGACCATACGGTCATTGATGTGAAAAAACTCCATTTTGAAACGGGAACAAACCGTGCGGATATTGTGCTGCGTGTTACTACGCCTGTTTCAGATCCCAATATAGACGGGACATTGAAAGCCAATGTGAACCTTGGTGAAGTGAAAGATTTTTATCCGCTTGAAAAGGGCGATGAACTGAATGGGAAGCTAAAAGCCGATGTCAGTGTGAAAGGAAGATTATCATCCATTGAAAAGGAAAAATACCAGGATTTTCAGGCTAAGGGTGAGATTTCCATTGCCGGAATGACCTATAAAGGCAGTGATATCAGGCAGACTGTGATCATCAATGATCTGAAACTGCTTTTTTCACCGCAATTTGTTGATATGCCATTGTGCAACCTGAAAATTGGCCGTTCCGACCTAGACGCCAGAGGCCGCCTCGACAATTTGCTTTCCTATATCTTTAAAGATGAATTGCTCAGAGGCAGTTTTGAAAGTAAGTCCAGGCTATTGGATGTCAATGAGTTTATGTCGGAAGAAACCACTCCGGCGACGGAAAATGAAACCGGAGAAAGTTCATCGTCAGTGATCGAAATACCTGCCAATATTGATTTTACTTTGCAGTCTTCTTTTGGCAGGGTGTTGTACGATAAAATGGATATGACCAATGTTTCGGGGGTTGTAAAAGTTGCTGGCCGGAAACTGACCCTGGAAAACCTGAAGATGAATGTGCTCGACGGCGCACTGTCGGTCAACGGCTCATACAGCACGCAGAAGCCCGACCCCGAAATTGACCTTGATCTGGATGCCGGCAATTTTAACATCCCCAAGACCTTTAAGACATTTGTTACGGTGCAGAAACTGGCGCCGGTAGCCGAAAAGTGTGAGGGAAGGGTTTCGGCAAAAATTAATCTTAAATCCTCCCTGGATAAGACCATGACGCCACTATACAACACCCTGACCGGTACGGGAAAGCTAACATTGAACACAGTTGAATTAAAAGGTTTTGAACCGGTAAATAAAATTGCTGAAGCATTGAAGATCGACAAGTTCAAACGCATAGGAATAGATAATACATCTGTTGAAATCAGTATTGTTGACGGCAAAGTATATTTTAAACCCCATTCCTTTACTTTCGAAAAGATAAAGATGACGTTGAGCGGATGGAATTCCATAGATCAGACCATAAGTTATGATGCTGTGATGGAAATTCCACGCGAACTGTTTGGCGGCGCTGCTAACGGAGTGCTGAACAATCTGGTGAGTAAGGCCAACAGCAAGGGTTTGAACATTCAACCCGGGAATACGATTGTTGTTGCTGCTAAGATTGGCGGTACATATACCAAGCCTACCATTACTACGGATATTAAAAGCAGCGTGGGCGATGCCGTAAGCGATTTGAAAGACCAGGTGATAGAAACTGTAAAGGATAAAGTGCAGGAAACGGTAGGCGATATCAAGGCCGAAGTGAGCGCCCAGGCACAGAAAATACTGGATGATGCTCAGAAACAAGCCCAGTTGTTGCGTGATGAAGCCAAACGTGCAGGAGATAAACTGATCAGCGAAGCCGAAAAACAGGGTCAAGCGCTGGTGGATAAAGCGACAAATCCAATTACTAAGGCTGCCGCCAGGGAAACCACAAAACAACTGGTTAAAACAGCTAAGGATAAAGCAGCACAACTAAACCAGGAGGCTGAAGTTAAAGCGAACAAGATTTTGGCCGATGCGCAGAAACAGGCGGATAAGTTGAAGAATCAATAGGGGCAAGGCAATAACCGGTAGCCTATCGCTAAGACAATAGCCAGTAGCCAATTGCTAATAGCCAATAGCCAATAGCCAGTGACCACTGGTCAATAGTCAATAGTCAATGACTGATGACTGATCACTGATGACCAATAATCAATAGTCAATAGCACAACGCTAAAAACATCTTCGTGTTTCTCCGTGTCCGCCGCGGCGGATCCGTGCCTCCGTGGTTTTCCTTCCCCGTCACTATCCATAAAAAAGAATTTCACATCCCAAAGTTTTGTAATTTTGTGCGAAACCCCGGAAAGATGATACCTTTTGAGATTGCACTGGAAACTGTTTTATCGTGTAAATATGCTACCGGTACCGAAAAAGTACCTCTGACTTCTGCATTGGGCCGTGTACTTGCAGAAGATATCCGTTCGGATATTGACATGCCTCCTTTCAACAAATCGGCGGTTGATGGTTATGCTTGTTGCCGGCGGGATATTTTTAATGAACTTGAAATAATTGAGGTTATTGCTGCCGGTAAAGCGCCGGAGAAGATAATTTCGGATAACCAGTGTGCCAAAATTATGACAGGAGCCATGATACCTCAGGGTGCCGACTGCGTGCTGATGGTGGAACATACTGAAAAATCAGGCGAAAACAGTATAAAATTTATAAAGGCCGACACTGCGGCAAATATTGCCTATGCGGCTGAAGATGTGAAAAAAGGCAGCCTCGTTCTTGAAAAAGGAATCTTAATCAAACCTGAACACATAGCCATTCTGGCTGCTGTGGGTTGCTATGAGACTGAAGTTAGCCTTCAGCCGAAGGTCAGCATAATTTCCACCGGTGATGAATTAGTGGAACCTTACCAGATTCCGGGAGCTTCGCAGATACGCAACAGCAATTCATGGCAATTGTTGGCTCAGGCGCAACAGATGCATGTGAAAGTAAAATATGAAGGCATTGCCAGAGATGATGAAGAAATCACCCGCCATATGCTTGAGGATGCCTCTGAAACCAGTGATGTTGTCCTGCTTACCGGTGGCGTTTCCATGGGCGATTTCGATTTTGTTCCGGAAATGATGATGAAAACCGGCTTTGAGATATTGTTCCGCACCATTGCGATACAACCCGGAAAACCTACTGTGTGTGGAAGAAAAGATAATAAAATCTGCTTTGGCCTGCCCGGGAACCCGGTGGCGTCCTTTGTCATTTTTGAATTGTTGGTCAAGCCCTTGCTTTATAAAATGATGGGCTGTGAATTTTCACCACGGTTACTCCGTATGCCATTTGCACATGAATATAAACGCAGAATATCGGAACGGCTTTCGGTAATTCCTGTTGTGATCAACAGCGATGGAACGGTTGAATCTGTAAGTTATCATGGTTCCGCACATATACATGCGCTTGCTTATGCAAACGGAATGGCTTTTATACCCATCGGCAAGGCTGTTGTTGAAAAAGGAGAGTTTATTGATGTTAGATTCATATAACCGTGAAATAAATTACCTTCGGGTTTCGGTAACCGACCGTTGCAACCTGCGATGTATCTATTGCATGCCTGCAGAAGGTATTTCGTTGCAGGATCATAAGGATATATTGTCTTTTGAAGAAATCCTTCAAGTTATTGAAATGGCGGTCTCCAAAGGAATCACCAAGGTACGTATTACCGGAGGGGAGCCATTGGTGCGCAGGGGAATTATTTCGCTTATTGAACAGATTTCCATAATTCCGGGAATTATTGATTTATCCATGACTACCAACGGTATTCTGCTTGAAGAATATGCCGGACAGCTTGCCAAAGCCGGAATTCAGCGGATTAACATCAGTCTTGATACGGTGGATCCGCATAAATATGCTGAAATTACCCGTGGAGGTGATATTAAGAGGGTGGTTAGTGGCATTATCGCGGCAAAAAATGCAGGTTTAAACCCTATAAAAATTAACTGTGTGGTAAAATATTCTTCAAAGGAGCCGGATGCTTTGGGTGTGAAAGATTTTTGCGAAAGAAACGGTTTGCAGGTTCGTTTTATCCAGATGATGGATCTTCAAAAAGGGCATTTTTCCGTTGTGGACGGTGGTACAGGAGGTGATTGTTCCATTTGCAACCGTCTGCGGTTGACAGCCGATGGAAAAATAAAACCCTGCCTGTTCAACGATTTAGAGTTTGATGTGAGGACAATAGGCGCTGAAAATGCTATTTTAGAAGCCATCAAAATCAAACCTGAATGTGGGACATTAAGCAAAAATGGTCATTTTAATAATATCGGCGGATGAAAATAGTGGTATCTGTTTATTCCCTACGCTAAAAAACTTACCTTTATTTGGTTTTTTATTGTTATTTATGCCCTACGGGCAAACAGTGTTTCTTGAAATACATTTAACAAAAACGGGCACTTTAGTAATATCGGCGGATAATGTGGAAAAAGCTTTTTGATAAAAAAAATCACAAACCACGTCTTGGCGGATTAGAAATCTTCAAATATATCGGCCCGGGCTTGTTGGTAACCGCCGGATTTATTGATCCGGGCAACTGGGCTACCAATATTGCCGCAGGCTCCGGATTTGGTTATTCCTTGTTATGGGTGGTTACTCTTTCCACAATTATGTTGATTATCCTTCAGCATAATGTGGCGCATCTGGGTATTGCCACCGGCTTATGTCTTTCCGAAGCTACCTCAAAATATACCCCGGGCTGGGTGTCGCGTCCTTCGCTGGTGCTGGCTATGCTGGCCTCAGTGAGCACCTCTCTGGCAGTGATATTGGGTGCGGCCATAGCTTTAAAAATGCTTTTTGGTATGCCGATACAGGCCGGAGCCATTATCAGCGCCGTATTTATCCTGATATTGTTGTTTTCCAACTCGTATAAAAAAATCGAAAAATGGATCATTGCTTTTGTCTCTGTTGTTGGACTTTCGTTTATTTATGAATTATACCTTATTGATATCGATTGGCAAAATGTTGCTCTAAACTTTGTTAAGCCTGAAATACCCGACCATTCTATTGTATTTATCATGGGGGTGCTGGGAGCTGTAATTATGCCTCACAATCTGTACCTGCATTCCGAGGTCATTCAAAGCCGGCAGTGGAACCTCCAGGACGATAAGGTTATCAGGAAACAACTGAAATATGAGTTTGCGGACACCTTGCTCTCTATGATTATTGGCTGGGCTATCAATTGTGCAATTATTTTGCTTGCCGCATCCACTTTTTTTAAAAACGGAATAGCGGTCGATGAGCTTGAGCAGGCAAAAAGCATTATGGAGCCTTTGCTGGGCAGCAGTTCTGCTGTAATTTTTGCCATCGCCCTGTTGTTTTCGGGTATTGCTTCGGGCATCACTTCGGGAATGGCCGGCGGCACTATATTTTCCGGCATCTTTCAGGAGCCTTATGATAGCAAAGACAACCATTCCCGTTTGGGAGTGCTTATTTCAATAGTGCTTGCCGTGATTATCATCATGTTTGTGGCCAATCCTTTTATGGCGCTGATCTACTCTCAGATGGCCCTAAGCATTGCCCTGCCGTTCACTATTTTTATACAGATTTATCTTACCTCGTCCAAAAAAGTGATGGGGAAATATGCAAACGGATTATTACTGAAAGTGGTGTTGTTTGCCTTAGCGGCTGTTGTCTCAGGACTGAATGTGTATTTGTTGGTTGAAACCTTATTTTAGTGAAATAGTGAAGCCAGAGTTGCTAATTTATATTGCACTCCGGCTTGTTTAGGGTGCGAAGTCCGGAGACTTCGCACAACTGGGAAAATATGCCAATGGTCAATTCCTGAAAATCTTGTTGTTTGCCTTGGCGGCTGTTGTTTCAGGATTGAATATTTATTTGCTAGTGGATACTATGCTTTAGTATTGCACTGAAATCTGGTGCTTCAACATGATGTGTATCAGATTGTTTGATGTTGCGTAGTCCGGAGATTTGACTCAGCCGGGGTTAATACAAATATCGTAATTCTTTTTCGTCCTTCGCTTAAATTCTTTACACCCTTCGAGGTTAAAAAGAGATGGTAATATTAAAAATGCTAATTTTGAATATCCAAATTCAAATTATGCCAAAACTTTCCCATACCGATTCCACCGGCAGGGCCAACATGGTGGATGTAGGTCACAAACCCCAGCAAACCCGTATTGCCAAGGCAAGCGGAATGATTATTTTACATAAGGAAACCCTTAGGCTGATAAAAGACAACGAACTGAAAAAAGGCGATGTCCTCACCGTGGCAGAAGTTGCCGGCATTCAGGCCGCCAAACAGAATGCCATGCTTATACCACTCTGTCATCCTTTGCTATTGACCAAAATTGATGTAAAATGCACACTGAAAAAAAATGGCGTTATGGCCGAAAGTCTGGTGAAATGCATCGGGCAGACCGGTGTGGAAATGGAAGCCCTTACAGCCGTGAGTGTGGCTTTGCTGACGGTGTATGATATGTGCAAAGCCGTGGATAAGACCATGGTAATTTCGGAAGTGCGACTTGTGTGCAAAGAGAAAATTTAATTATGTACAAACAGAATTTAAAATAAGAATGTGATGAATATTAAGATAGAATCGGTCAATATTTCTGAAAAAACAGGAGTGATAAAACATCCGGTTGAGAAAATAGTAATTAATAAAACCGGTATTGAAAATGATGCCCATTCCGGCGACTGGCACAGGCAGGTGAGTTTGTTGTCGACCGAAAGTATTGCCCAATCAGAGCAAAAAGCAAAGCGAAAGATTAACTATGGTGAGTTTGCCGAAAACCTGACCATCTCGGGCATGAACCTGATAGATACCGCTCCTCTCGACAGGTTTATGATTAATGATGTTGAACTGGAGGTTACACAGATAGGAAAGAAATGTCACGGTAGTACGTGTGCAATCTTTAATGAAGTGGGCGAGTGCGTGATGCCTAAAGAAGGCATATTTTGTCGGGTGCTGCGCGGCGGAACCATCATGCCTGGAGACGAAGGCATTTATTACCCCCGTATATTCAGGGTTTGTGTAATCACCCTTAGCGACCGGGCCAGTCAGGGAGTTTATGAAGATTTGAGCGGAAAACATATAGCTGATCTTTGTGAACATTTTTTTACTTCCAAAAAACGTAAATATGAAGTTCATAAAACCCTCATCCCTGACAATGTTGAACAACTCAGGCAGCTGATCACAGATTCGGTGAATACATACGATATTGTCATTACCACAGGGGGTACGGGTATCGGCCCGAGAGATTTTACGCCCGATGTTGTAAAACCCATGCTGGAAAAAGAAATTCCGGGCATTATGGAAATGATTCGGATAAAATATGGACAACAAAAACCAAATGCCTTGGTTAGCAGGGCTGTGGCAGGAGTTATCGGCAATACACTGGTGTTTACACTGCCCGGCAGCGTTAAAGCCGTGGAAGAATACATGACAGAAATATTCACCATGCTGGAGCACCTGATTTATATGCTGCATAGTTTGGATTTTCATGGATAGAGATTAGGAGATTGGGCGACTGGGCGATTAGGCGATTAGGCGACTGGGCGATTAGGCGACTGGGAGAATGAGCGACTGGGCGACTGGGCGACTGAGAGAATGAGTGAC
>DAOORA010000019.1:8547-68897 GCA_035389045.1 Bacteroidales bacterium
TGAGCGATTGGGAGACTGAGCGACTGAGCGATTAGGCGACTGGGAGAATGAGCGACTGGGCGACTGGGCGACTGAGAGACTGAGCGACTGAGCGATTGGGAGACTGAGCGACTGAGCGATTAGGCGACTGGGAGAATGAGCGATTGGAAGGCTGGGAGAATAGGAGATTACGAGAATAGGATATTTTTCTAAATAGCATACTAAGCAAAATAGCCAATTAGCAATTTGATTTTTAACAATTTGACCGATTAACTAATGACTAATGACTCCCGACTCCTACGCCGCGGCAGACTCCTGACTTCCGAATTCCGACTTCTGACTTCTGACTCCCGACTCCCGACTCCCGACTCCCGACTCCCAACTCCCAACTCCCAACTCCCGACTCCTCCGCCGCGGCAGACTCCTGACTTCCGACTTCCGACTTCTGACTATTTGACCATTTGACTAATCACTATTTGACCAAGGACTATAAACTATTCACATAACAACACTAAAAATGACCTCAGGAATAACAAGAGAAAAAGCATTAGAACTGCTTAATGAATACATAAAAAAAGAAAACATGATCAACCACTGTCTGGCCTCGGAGGCCGTGATGAAAGCGCTGGCACGCATGCTCGGGCAGGATGAGGAAAAATGGGGGGTTGCAGGACTGCTCCATGATATTGATGTGGAAATTACCAATGCCGATCCGAAGACACACGGCTATGTGGCAATAAAAATCCTCAGGGAACACGGTGTTGATGAAGAAATAGTTGATGCGATAAGTATGCATAATGAGGAATCAACAGATCAGCCAAGGTCTACCGTCTTTCACCATGCCCTGGCGGCTGGAGAAACCATTACCGGATTGATCATCGCAACCACACTGGTATATCCCGAAAAGAAACTCTTTGCCGTTAAATCCAAATCCGTGGTGAAACGCATGAAAGAAAAGGCATTCGCAGCTTCGGTGAAACGTGAGACCATTTTGGAATGTGAAATGATTGGCCTGCCTATTGCGGAATTTGCCGAAATATCAGTTGGTGCCATGAAAGAAATTGCCGACCGGATAGGATTATAAACGAATAGTTACATTTGAAATAAATTTTGTATATTCGTTGCTATTCAAACATCTAAAATTCCGTTGAGTAAGGCTTTTTATTTTGTGGTGTTTTTGTTTTGTATTCAGAGTATCTGTGCCCAGAACCACCTACAGTTTTTAGGGGCTAATACCGGCGCTGCCTGTCAATCCATTAAATATTACCAGGACCATGTTTTCACAGCTACAGGCTCTACCCTGCGGTCGTATTATGTGGGCAGCGGATCGTCTATACCCTACACTTATGGTTTTGAATGTCGCTATAAATCTGAGATCATCCGCATGAGGATATGTGGACATTTTTTATATGTGTGCGCCAATTACGACGGGCTGACCAAATGGGATATTTCAGACCCTGCCCATCCGGTGCGGATTTTTGACATTCTACCCGACAGTGCGGGCATGGCTACGCAGGCAGTTGCTTTCAAAGGGGATACTATTTATCTTGCACAATACAGTAAAATGTGTGCTTACAAAGATCATGGCAACACCTATACGAAAATTGCAAATTTTGCTATTCCTCAGTTTGGCAGCACAGTGGTCGGTGTGGATGTTAAAGATAACCTGTGTGCGGTTTCACAACAACATTGGGGCAGTCAGAACGGTGTGTGGCTTTATGATGCGAACACCTTTGCCTTTATTTCATTTTATCAGCAGGGGACTTTTTTATCCGAAAATGTCATCTTTGGCAAAAACAATGATTTACTTCATGTGATGAGCGGCACCAGCATCAATCAGTTTGCACCGAACGGCCTTTTTTATACCCTTGATGTAAGCAATCCTGCTTCTCCGCAAAAGTTTTTTTCAGATACTGTCGATGGAATCTATCTTGCCGCCATTGCTCTTCCTTATAATGCAGAAAATATCAATGACACCATTTATGTGGCAAACTGGGGGGCTGTAAAATCCGGCGGACCGCTGGATACCTGTTATATCCGGGCCTATGATGCCACCAATCCTGCTAATGTGCATCTGATCAATTACCTTCCCGGAGGTTTATGGAATTTTGATATGTCGTTACATGGAAAAATAATGTATGTTGCTTCGGAATGGTACGGCATACTTTCTGTTGATCTTCATGATTTTCAGCATCCACAGGTATTAGGAAAAACCACAACAGGCGGCTGGAATTGTGATGCAGATGTTTGTGGTGATAAAATGGCTGTCGCTAATGAGGGCTTTGGATACAAGCTTTATGATATTTCCGATCCGGCATTTCCGGTGCTGGTCCGACAAAATGAAGACCCCGGATTTTGTGTACATATTAAGTTTTCGTCCGATGGAGAATACATTTATACCGGCAACATTTCCTATCAGGGATTCAGGGTTTACAGGGCCGATTCGCTGATACAGACCGGATACATACAGCAGGCCGTATGCGACGGAAGGTTTGTGGTTGTCAACCAACAGGTTTTTTCTGAATTGAACAACAGTCTCGTGGTCATTGATGTCAGCAATCCTAATATCCCGGTTGTGGATACAACGATCAGTATGAGTATCAACGATATGGTGGCATGGGATGAAAAACTTTTTGTCTCCGGTAACGATAGCATTGTTGTTATTGATGTCAGCGACAGCAATTTTCAGCAGATCGCCTCTGTTGCGCTGGGTGGAAATCAGGATGCACAACGTATGGCTGTATATAATAATTTTTGTTACGTTTATGTGGCAAATAAAGGATTGGTAAAATATTCCCTGGATTTTATGAGCCCCTTATATGAGTTGAATGAGATAATTACAAGCCCTTTGTTATATGGCGCTCCTACATACATGGCTGCCGATAGTTTCGGATGGTATGCTGCCTACCGGCTTTACGGCTTGCTTGCTTATGGCCATACCACACTGGCGCAAACAGGCTGGTATCGCGGAGGCCTTGATTATAGAAGGCTTCCGAACCAATATGGCGTGCAAAACCTGTTTTGTAAAAACAACATGATTTTTCTGGTGGAATATTTTTGCCAGACCTCGGTACTCACCAATGATGATAATTTCAACAGTATCGATATTGTTACTGACGACGACAATGTTATTTTAGTATATCCCAACCCGGCAGATGATCATATTATGATAAGATATGCAGGCCCGCCGCCGGGGACAGGCGCCACCTTAAGTGTTGTAAATCTTCTGGGGCAGGTGCTTATGACACGGGATGTTCCGGATTACAGGGATATTCTGATCAATACCCATGAACTTCGTCCGGGAATATATGTTGTTGTCCTGACAAAAGACAAACGGCAGGTTGCGGTGAAAAAAATCTCTATCGAATAAAAACATTTATTATGGTTAAAAAAAATATCCTATTATGTCTGTGTATCTTTTTATTGGTTCCCGGGAGGAGTCCGGCCCAATGGATCACGAATCACGATGCGCTTTTTATGCCTGATGTAGCCAAACCGGTTGTTTTCGGCACATACGTTGATCCTGTTTTCGGCACTACGGTTGAAAGAATTACCGATGGCATCGCCGGGGGATTGAACGGCATTGTCCCGCAATACTCCAAGCGGCAGGCCTGGAATGCCGATGAATCGAAACTATTGCTTTTCAGCGGTGATGGTGTGGCCATGTTATGTGATGGAAATAATTTTTCATACATAAAAACCCTTAGTGGGGTGGGTGGCGAAGATGTATTCTGGCATCCTTACGATCCTGATATCATTTATTACAATGCCGACAGCATTTTATTTTCCTATGATATTGTCAGTGAAGTGACTTCCGTCGTCCATGTTTTTTCACAGTATACCTGGGCAAATACGCGCGGTGAGGGAAACTTGTCGCAGGATGGCCGTTACTATGCTGTTGCCGGACAACAATATGACAATGGCACGGGTGACGTGATCTTTAAAGACCTTGTCCTGTTTAACCTTCAGACATCAGCAGAAGTGAGCATCATGGCCCTGCCTCAGGATTCGTTATCCGGTTTTGACTGGGTGTCGGTATCTCCTTTGGGAAGTTATGTGGTGGTTGATTATGCGGATGAAATTACCGGCCGGTATCACGGGGTGGAAGTTTATGACAGTAATTTTACTTTTAAATGGCAGAAACCCCTGGGGGCAGGACACAGCGATCTTGGAATTGATAACAACGGAGATGAGATACTCGTGATGGATTGTTATAATGCGGATTCCAACAAAACCTATATAAAAAAATTCCGTCTGTCGGACGGGCACGAAACTACTTTACTTGAGGTTTCGGAACTTTTCGACCTGCATATTTCCATGCGTAATGAAACCCGGAAAGCATGGTGTTTTATCAGTACTTTTGATTATACCGGAAGGCTGACCGATGACAGCCTATCATGGCTTCCTTTCGAAGATGAAGTGTTTGCCCTGAAACTTGACGGCAGCGGTGATGTGCAGCGAATCGCCCACCATCACAGCCGAAGGTACTCTCCTTTGACCTATGATTCCGACCACAGTGTCTATTGGGCTGAGCCTCATGCAACAGTCAGCAGGTATGGAAAAAGGATCATCTGGGGAAGCAACTGGCGGCAGAATATGGATATGCAAAACAGTGTTGATACCTACATTGCAGATTTCAGCAGTTTCCTTGGAATGAACAACCCGGAAGAAAAGGCAGTTAAAATATCGGTATATCCCAATCCTGCCTCTGAAAAGCTGGTCATTGAAATTGAAAATGTCCGCGGACAAACTGTTGATATAATACTGACCGCTATTGACGGAAGGATCATCAACAGGCTGCACCAGCCAGTTTCAGGTAGTGGGATACATTCTGTAGAGGTAAATATTGCAGATCTTTCAGCAGGAATTTATTGGTGCAGAATTTTGGCCGGCCAGTCTTTCAATACAATAAAGATTATAAAGATCAATTAAAAACATAAAAATATATTTGAAATGAAAATTTCGTTGCGCCAAGCCGAAAAAAATGACATTCCTGAAATCATTTCGCTGATCAAAGAACTGGCAGCATATGAACGCGCTCCAAAAGAGGTCACCGTGACAGCAGAAGATATGGAAAAGGATGGTTTTGGCGATCAACCCATTTTTGAAGTGATACTGGCATATCATGAAAAACAGCTGCTGGGGATGGCGTTTTATTATTTCAGCTATTCCACATGGAAAGGTAAGTGTCTTTACCTGGAGGACATCATTGTAAAAGAACAATATCGTGGGCAAAATATCGGGAAAACCCTGCTGGATGCCGTGATAAAAAAAGCAAAAGAGGTAAATGCAAAACGCTTGCACTGGCAGGTACTCGATTGGAATGAGCCTGCCATAAATTTTTATAAAAAATACGATGCAGTAATGGATAATACATGGATCAATTGCAAACTCACCGAACAGCAGATTAAGAATTTTAATGGTGGAGAATAGAGAAAAAATATGAGTAATTATTTTTTCTTTCAGTAAAAAAAGTATATTTGTATCTCATATGAAAAAGGCATTATTAAAAATCTTGCGCATCCTGAAAAACTATTATGTGCTGGCTACTCTGTTTTTTGTGGTTTGGGTTGGTTTTATTGATACGGACAACCTTGTCGGCCAATATAAGCAGCAAAAGGAAATGAACCAACTGCTTGATCAACAGGAATTTTATACCGACTCTATCGAAAAGATGAAAAAACTTTCGGCAGAGCTCACCACCAATATGGAAGCCATAGAACGTTACGGCAGGGAAACGTATCAGATGAAAAAGGATTATGAAGATGTTTTTCTGATCGAAATGCCGGCCACGGTCAAAGAATGACATTTCTGCCGTTTGTTTTTGCATGATAATCCATAATCTGAAACTGATATTTCCGAACACCTTATTTAAATGGTTGATTTTTTTGCCGGGCCTAATCCACGTGAATGTATCATTGTGAGATGTGTTGCAGGGAGCGCTTGCTTATGAAATTAATAAACACCTTACTATTCATCTTAATTTTGTTAACGGCAACAGTCCTGCGATTTAATAATTTATTTGAAATTCCATACACTCATGATGAATTCAGCGCCTTGTTCAGGACCGGTTTTGATACCTTCCATGAATTAATTGAAAAAGGGGTAATCGTTGATACCTTGCCGGCCGGGGTGCAGGTATTTCTTTTTTACTGGATCAAATTATTCGGAGATGCCGAATGGGTTGTGAAACTGCCCTTTATCCTTTTCGGGATCTTTTCTGTTTACCTTATTTACCTGATTGCACGGAAATGGTATAACGAATCCGTTGCTTTGATTTCTGCTTCCTACCTGGCCAGCGTTCAGTTTGCTGTTATATACAGCCAGATTGCCAGGCCTTACATTTCCGGACTGTTCTTTTCATTATTGATGGTATATGCATTGACCAATATCATAAAGACACCGGAGCGACGGTTTTATCTGAACAGCATTGTTTTTATTTTGGCGGCTTCAATATGTTCCTATAATCACCACTTTAGTTTGGTATTTGCCGCTATTACCGGCATCAGTGGTTTGTTTCTGATCCAAAGAAAGTACCTGCTGAAATATTTATGCTGTTGTCTTATTATTATGCTGTTATATGTCCCGCATATCGGCATTATCCTGTCACAGCTTAAGATGGGAGGTAATGAGAACTGGCTGGGAAAGTTGCCCGATGACTTCTTTGTGAAATACATTGAATATATTTTTCAATTTTCGTCAGTTGTTTATATACTTACGGTCCTTCTTGTATTATTTGGCTTTATTAAAATTAAAAAACAAGACATCCAGATCAGGCAGTTGATATTATTTGCCTGCTGGTTTATTCTGCCTTATGTTATCGGCTTTTTATATTCAAAATATGTAAATAACGTGATGCAGTATTCCGTGCTGATCTTCAGTTTTCCGTTTCTATACTTTATTCTTTTCGGTCACATTAAACAGCAGAAAGCAATAATTAACGCCTTGTTGGTGGTGATCATACTCTCGGTAAATATTTATGCCCTTGTTTCAGAAAGAAAACACTATGTGTTATTCTATAAATCGATCTACGAAAGCGTTTTAACAGACTACCAGGATGCAAAAAAGAATTATAATAACATAGCTTCGCTTGTTGATTCCGACAGAGATATATCAAAATATTATATTCAAAAACACAAGATTGATACAGGTTTTGTATGGTTTGATTCTTTTGCAGATCATAGAAAAGAGTTTGTCACCTTTTTGCAAAATCAGAGTCAGTCTTCTGAATACCTATATTTCGGATGTTTGTCAAGTAATAATCCGGTGACGGTATCTGTAATTCAGGATTATTATCCTACGATTGAACTGCAGAAAAACTATTTTGGAGGCACAACTTATATTTTTTCCAAAGCGCCCTGCAAGGAATCCCGTATTATTGATTGTTTGGATTTTGAATCCAAAGAAAGTAAGGGATGGTCTTCGGTGGATACTAGTAAATTTGTGGATACGGTTAGCTTTTCAGGGAAGTATTCCTACGTTATTGATAGTAATTCAGAATGGTCGTTTACATACACCAGTCCGTTAATTAAAATCATCAGAAATAAAAATAATTTTATTGATATCTCTGTCAGGGGTTTGTTGCCAGTGGATTTGAGAGACGCTTTGCTTGTTGCGTCTATCGGGGAAGGGGATTCCGTAATCTATTGGGGCGCTTCTTCATTTTCAGATTTTTCTGAAAACAAGACAACCAAAAATGATTGGGTCAACATTCATCATTCCATCAAACTCTCTGATATTCCTGTGAATAACAAAGACGCCCTTCTGAAAATTTATATATGGAACAAAGGGAAAAATAGGTTATTGATTGATGATTTTACAATACGGTTAAGGTATGGAAACCCATTGATTTATAGTCAGTTTCAAAAAATATAATGGTCCCGTCGGATATTCGTATTTGCCACTTGGCTTAATTGGGGTTTTCGGAACTATTATGATAAATTATATAAATAAACTATTTTCTTGGTTAAAAAATAGTCTTCAGGAAAATAATTGTAAATATCAAAAATAAACTTTCCGGTTTTTAGTTTTTTTATTTCATTGAGGGCATCATCGCCTTTGAGGTACAAAATCCCGTTGGTAAGGCTGTTGAAACTTTCCGGGCTGATATTTTTCTTTACGAGTTTTATAAACTCCGGGATACCGGTTACGGCGCGTGATACAATAAAGTCAAAAGTGAAATCAATATCTTCGGCACGTTTTTGCTCCGCAGTCACATTGGTTAGGCCGAGGGAATTTACGATCTCGTTTACGACCATAATTTTTTTTCCTGTGGCATCGATCAGATAGAAATCAGTTTCAGGAAACATAATCGCCAGCGGGATGCCCGGAAACCCACCGCCGGTGCCAACATCCATGACTGTGGTTCCCGGCTCAAACTGAATAAGCCTGGCAATACTCAGCGAGTGCAGGATATGATGCTGATAGAGATTGTCAATATCCTGCCGTGAGATCAGATTGATCTTTTCGTTCCATCCGGCGTACAAGGTGCCGAGTTGTTCAAAGCGTGCTGTTTGCTGCCCACTCAGGCCGGGGAAATATTTTTTCAGCATTTCCATATGTTTTAACAAATTGTTGTGGAAAATTACTAAAAACCTGTGTTCAGGGCAGCATAATCTTTAATAATTTTGAACAAATCATTGTCAGTGAAAAAATTTCTTATTCTGAATGTGTTGTTAGCTGTTGTTTTGGATGTTTTTGCCCAATCGAAAATGACGGTAACAGCATACATTCAAAAGTATGAGCAACTTGCGCGGGAGGAAATGCAAAAAAATAAGATCCCTGCCAGCATCACCATGGCACAGGGAATTCTGGAATCTTCCAGTGGCAACAGCGAATTGGCCCGTAATGCCAACAACCATTTCGGCATTAAGTGCAAAACGGAATGGAAGGGCGAAAAATATTTTTATGATGATGATGAAAAAAACGAATGTTTCCGGAAGTATCCTAACGCTGTAGAATCATACCGGGACCATTCGGTATTTCTTACCACACGGGAGTATTACAGGTCGTTGTTTCAGCTTGATATCATGGATTACAAGGCCTGGGCCTATGGACTGAAAAAAGCCGGATATGCTACCGAGCCGTTGTATGCCGAAATGCTTATCAAAATCATTGAGGATAATAAGCTGTATAAGCTCGATTCCGGCGGAGCGATTATTCCCGGAGAGGTTATTGTTGCAAATACTGTGGAGACTCCGCATGGGATAGTGAGAAAGCCTGACAGCCTGAAAAAAGTCGAAAAGATCAACGAAATAAAAGACAATACAACCGATTTTCCGGATATCAACATTTTTCAAAAGAACAGTAAGGTTTTAGAAAATAATGGCGTAAAGTATGTCATTGCTGGTGGGAATGATACCTATAATTCCATTGCAGAGCAATTTGGCCTTGCGGTTTTTGATCTCTGGCGGTATAATGATATTAAAAATAACAAGTCATTATCGGCAGGTGAAAAGGTATATATCGAACCTAAAAAGAAAACTTCGACGATGGAATTTCATACCGTCACAGCCGGTGAAACCATGCGCAGCATTTCACAATTATATGCCGTACAGCTCAAGGAGCTATACAAAAAAAACCGGATGAGACAAGGCTCTGAACCCAGAAAGGGGCAGCAGATCTGGCTGAAAAAGTATATGCCTGTTTATTAGGTCCCGGTTGAATTCTTGGCAATTTCTTTTTTTGATGTGCTGGTATATAAAATCCGAAAAGATTCTTGTAACACTAATACTTTTCTGTATTACTTTTTTGCTTGTCCCCACGCCTTTGGCGGGGCAGGCAAGACAATCAAACCTGCCTGCGTGACGAACACTTCGGCATGCAGGAAAGGACCTCCTGGCGAAAGCTTCAGCCCGCTCTCAGAAAACATTGAAAATCTATGCAAAGTAGTCCTGAGCAGCTATGCTGCGTCAGGAAGAGGCTGTCTCAAAAATAGCCCTTGCTGAAAACTATCATTACCCCGTCCCTGAAGGGTGTGCTGATTTTCAGCGACTTCCACCCTTTAGGGGAGGGTAAGAAGGCGGTGAAAATCATTTAAAGAATATTTTGAGACACCCTCCTTTTGCAGATTTTCAAATGTTTTCTGATTCATGCCACCGCCGGCTCGCATGCCAGGAATTTTTCAAAAATCCCGTTCAACAATCAATGAACATATTCTGAATATTTACGAAGAAAAAGAGCTTGATACTGAACAATCTATGAGAAAAATCGGAATTCCGATTTTTCTACAAAACCAACAAAGCGCTTAAAGAAGCGAGTGAAGAAATTGAGAAAATATTAATTGGATAATTTATGCAAATACCACTTAAGCAATTCGAACAATATATTGACGAAACCATACTAAAACGAGGTTTATCGTATTTTAAAAACGGACATGTTCACGAACCCGAAGAAATTAGTCCGGGCGAGTACGATGCCATTGTTGAAGGAACCGAAGATTATACTGTGCAAATTACTCTTAAAAATGGGATTATAACTGAGCACGTGTGCGATTGCCCTTATGATTTTGGACCAGTTTGTAAACATGTGGCTGCCGTGATTTTTTATCTGCAACAAGACGAGTTGGAACTGAATAAAAAAACTAAGAGAGCAAAAACAGACCAAACCGCTAAACCGGCAAAACGAAAAACAGTAGCCCGGCAGGTTGATGAATTACTGGAAAAAGCAACCCATGATGAACTTAAACAATTTATACGTGACAAAGCTTCTGCAAACGCACCGTTTAGAAATCTGTTCCTTTCTTCGTTTGCCCAGTACAATTCCGATGAATCGAAAGAACTGTATGTAAAGCAGGTAAAATCAATCCTTCAAACGGCTTCCGACAGGCATGGTTTTATCGACTGGTCGGCTTCAAGGATTGTAGGCAATGCCGTTGACAACCTTTTGGAATCGGCGCAAAAACAGATAAACAACCGCAATTATAAAAGCGCTGTTTTTATTTGTACTGCCGTAATGGAACAAATGTCCGAAGCCTTGCAATATTCAGATGACAGCAATGGCGATATTGGCGGAAGTGTTCATGCTGCTTATGAAATGCTTTTTGCTATTGCACAGGAACAATTACCTGAAGAGATCAGGAAACTAATCATTGAATATTGTTTCACTTCTTTTGACAAACAAATTTATTCGGGCTGGGATTGGCATATAGGTGTTTTGCGTTTTGCCGCTTTTCTTTTAAAAACAGAAGATGAAATTGATCGTATTTTTAAACAAATTGATAAAGCGCAAAGGTCAGATTACGAGAGAGAAGAAGCACAAAGTATTAAGTACGATATATTGCTAAAAACCAAAGGAGAAAATGCTGCAGAAAAATATCTGGAGCAAAACATTACAAATTCCAACCTGAGACGGGAAGCTATTCAAAAAGAATTGAAAAAGAGAAATTTTGAAAAAGCGATTTCATTAGCTGAAGACGGTGTAAGTTATGATTTGAAAGACAGACCAGGATTGGCAAAAGAATGGTATGACTGGTTGTTAAAAATAGCACAAGCCCAAAACGATTCTGAAAAAATTATTGAGTACGCTCGTATGCTATTTATTGACAATTTCAGGAATGAGCAGGATTATTACCAAATACTGAAACAGCATGTAAAACCTGATAAATGGAATGCATTTGTTGAAGCAGTTATACAGGATATTACAACTAAAAAAAGATGGCCTGACACAGGATTAATTGCAAGTATTTTAATAAACGAAGAATGGTGGGACAGACTTTTAGAATTGGTAAAAAAATCACCAGATTTAAACACAATTGACCATTACGAGAAATATCTTTCTAAGAATTATTCAGATGAGATAGTCGAATTATATACAAATGGAATTATTAAATACATGAAAAACAGCATGGGTAGAGACCATTACCAAAATGCGTGCAGATATATCCGTAAGATTATTAAGATTGGAGCAAGAAACAAAGCAAATGAAATTATTTCATACTTGAGAACCGAATATCCTAAAAGGAAAGCATTAATGGAAGAACTGGCCAGGATATAAATCGCAAAACTTATGCCCACGCATTTGTTTGCAAATATGTAATACGCACGAGCCGGGAGTAAAACCATAAATTGCAAAAGAGCCACCAAAGTAACGCATGGTAGACAGAAACAAAGCAGCAAAACGATCAATTTAATTTACATTAGTTTGAAACTGATCGGCATATTGAACTGCACCCTTACTTCTTTGCCGTTCTGACGTCCGGGTTTCCACTTTGGCATGGAGCCGATCACCCTCGTAGCTTCTTCATCACAGCCACCGCCTATGCCCCGTAAAATGGCCACATTGGAAATATTGCCGTCTTTTTCAACGACAAAAGTAAGATGGACGGTTCCCTGTATGCCGCTTTCTTTTGCAACTTTGGGATATTTGATGCTCTCGCTCAGAAATCTGACCCTGGCTTCGTTACCTCCCGGAAATTCAGGCCATTCTTCCACGAACGTGTGAATTTTTAATTCATCACCTTCGTCAATTATTTTTGTATCGGGTGTATTGTCAGGGATGTCAACAATATCACCGGCAGTGTCCGCAGGATTTGTATTCTGTACATGGTCAATCAGGTCCGAAAGATCATCGGGCACATCAACATCTGTATCGATCACCACAGGAGCTTTAAATGCAGGGATCCTCTTTTTTTCGACAGGGATTTCCGGAAGTTTATCTGGTATTTTATCCTTTGTCATAGTATTTAGTACAACAGTAGGATCAACGTACGAAACAACAGTTTTGTCATTATTGAAAAAGCCGGCTAACAGTGGTACCGAAACGCCGAGAAGGAAAATTACTATGGCAATGATTATCGCCGACATCATATTTTTATTGTAATTTTTACGGAGTGCGTATGCCCCGTAATCCTTGTTCCTGTGTTCAAAGATGATGTCATCCAGGTTTTTTTCTAAGTTTTTCATGGCTTTGCATTTTATATGGGTTAAACACTTTGTTGTTTTCTATTACAATAGTACAACATGCAAAGGCCTGCTGAAGTCATAAAGCAGTATTACTGCAATTTGAAACAGTTAATGGAACGTAATGACAAGAAAAAGGAATGTTATTTTTGAGCTGCGACAAAAAAATCGAAACATTTTTCAGTGGCTTTTTCGATGTAAAAATCGTCGGTAAGTACCTTTTGTACCAGTGATGTATTAGATTTCATCAGCTTGTTGCGGTTCATACGGTTGGCCAGGTCGTAAGGTATCCGGAGCAGCCATCGGGGAAGGATATACTGAAGTTTTAATATGTCAAAACGGGTAAATTTTTCTACGGAACGGCGGTTTTCTTCATAATATGACATGACTTTTTCGTTGCCGTACACCCCATTGATTTCAAAGGAAGAAAATGCTTTTTCAAGAAGGTCATTCATCTGTTTAAGATTGTATTCCCTGACATGCCAGGGGTTTCGTGTCAGTGACATGGTAATGTTGGGTGTGGTAAGCAGCAATCTGCCTCCGGGTTTGAGTACGCGTTTTATTTCTGATAAAAACAAAAGGTCGTTTTTGATATGTTCAATAACCTGGAAGGTGACGACGGTATCAAAATAATTATCATCGAAACCGGAGAGTGGGGGCACGTTCATCTGTCTGAACACTATTTTGGAATCATCAGAAGAAACAGGCGTGGCATGTTTGTCAACGGCGTAATACTCTGAGGAACAGGGTGCCAGAATTTTTATACCATATCCCTCGCCGCTGCCAATCTCAAGGACTTTGCCCTTACAAAGCTTTGCGGCCTCGCGGTAAGCGATCAGATGTCTGTGATGTATCACATTATCTTCGGGAAGAATACCCGAGTTGCGTTCGGCGGTTTTAATACTCATAGGTTTGCTTAATTTGTGAAAAGTGCTGAATTATCTGAACCTTTCAGATCGCAGGGGATAGCTTTAAAATAATATCCCTTCCTGTGAAAATGGTCTAAGAAACCGGGCAGGACGGCTTTGAGGTTTTTCTGAGCTTTAATACTGTCGTGAAAGACCACAATAGAGCCTTTTTTGGTTGAGGAGATGGTTTTTTCCAAGCATGTTTCGGGAGTGATCGCAGGGTCGAAATCGCCACTGAGAACAGTCCAATAGATCAGTTTAAAGTGTTTTTTTATCAGGTTACGCTGAATAAATGAAATCTTGCCGTAAGGAGGCCTGAATAAATCGGTATGGAAATGTTTTCTGCATTTCAGGATATTGAACACATAGTCAATCCGGTTCGATTTCCATCCGTTAAGATGGTTAAAGGTGTGATTTCCAATACTGTGTCCGCGTTTTTTTATTTCGCTGAAAATATCCTTGTTTTTGCGAACATTATCCCCGACACAAAAAAATGTCGCCTTGGCATTATATTTATCCAATTGTTCAAGAACCCAGGGAGTAACTTCAGGAACCGGACCGTCATCGAAAGTAACATAGATGTCATCACCCTCGCCTTCGATACACCACAGATCGTTGGGGCGGTAAAGTTTTGAAAGTAAAAAAGGCGTCTTCGTCAGGTACATGTCAGGCGTAATATTATTTACAAAGAAAATAATAATTTTTCAAAATGGACTTAGAAATTGTTTTGATTTTATCTTTTCATATCTTTATGCGTCTTTTTTGCTGCAACTTCGTTATACCGATTGCCAATAGTTTAAAAATTAGAAAAGCGTTTATAACTTAATATTACGCATTTGTTTCTGTTGAAAACATGAGATTTTTCTCTTACTTTTTTGCGTGTCCAAAAAAGTAAGCAAAAAAGGACCTCCTGGCGAATGCTTCCTCCCGCTCTCAGAAAACATTGAAAATCTATGCAAAGTAGTCCTGACGCAGCATAGCTGGTCAGGAAACCCCGCCTGTGGCGGGGCCTTTGCAGATTTTCAAATGTTTTCTGATTCACGCCACCGCCAGCTCGCACGCCAGGAATAGCCCGCGCGCCAAATATCGGCTAGCCTATCCCTAAAAAAACCGAATTGTTTCGTAGAAATCCGCCGCAGCGGATCAAAAAAGTTTCTTAAAAAACTGAAATTCGCGTTTACCGTGATGAAGTGTGAATATCGCTGAGCTGTTTTTCAAGGGCAGGCTGGTTAAATGTTTTTGAGATCTGACGTAACTTCTCCAGCAGATCGAGTGATTCGTTTCTTTCTGTATCAGTATAAATGGCATTGATACCCGTAAACTGGTCCAGGTATTTAAGTTCCTGCCGGCAATATTCTCCGAGCCGGCTGGCAATTTGATATGCTTTGTCATTTTTTCCGCACTGATAATACACATTTATTACCGGCAGAAGCATGTGGTTGTATGGAACGGTATGGTCGGGCATTACTTCGATGCACTTGTCGCAGACACTAAGGGCCATTTCGGATTTACCTTCATATTGCAAGGCGGTTGCCAGGCGGCCAAAGAGATTGCGCAGCGTATTTGTCATGCGCATATTAGTTTCGTCAAGATAGATACCCGGATGGTTCATTTGGCCATATCTGAATTTATTCATCATATTTTCATACATGATGGCCGTGTTGACCCTTCCGGTCTGTTTGTCGATGGAATGGCAGCGATAAGGTACAAGCCGGTATGCAAGGCCTTCAAGCTGGAGATAATCAACCAGGCTCATATAGGCATCATCACCCGTGGTAGTAGCAAAATATACCGGACGTTTCCAATTCAGTTCAGATAAAATACTCAGTGCTATGAGGTTGTTTTTCTGAACGATATAATCAGAATATTTCCAAAATATCTGGGGGTTCACCGAATCCTTAAATTCGGGAGGAACACTACCATTATTTAATACGAATGCGGTGTCGACCGGCAATAAAAACTTTGATGTCGGAAAATAATTCAACATTCCTTTATATGTGTTTACCATTAATGATTCATCGTCGCTGGTGGCAAAATCGATAAGGGCTTTTACGTTTAAATAGGTATCTGCCTTTACCACGGCGGTATCGTCATACATCAGGGTAAGATCACGTTTTGATGCAATGTATTTTTTCTTATCCAGTGTAACCGGCAAAGGTTCTGAATCATAAAATTTATATTTCATCTGATCGATGTACCAGTCCATATTCAGAAGACTCAGGTTTACCACGCGGACATCTTTACGAACCCCTTCCACTTCCTGTGCGTACCAAAGGGGAAAGGTGTCATTATCGCCCAGGGTGAATAAAATGGCATCTGGAGCACATGAATTCAGGTAATCAGAGGCTATATCTATCGTGGTATACCGGCCGGAACGATCATGATCATCCCAGCCTTGTTTGGCCATGATTACCGGCACGAGCAAAAAACACAAAAAAACTGCCAGGGATGATAAGATTTTTGGATTGATATATTTTTTTAATTTCAATAAAAGTTGGGTCAGCCCCAGAACACCAAAGCCTATCCAGACAGCAAAGGCGTAAAACGATGCAGCATAGGCATAATCCCTTTCGCGGGGTTGATAAGGCACCGGATTGAGGTACACATTAATGGCCAGTCCGGTAAAAATGAACAACAACATGACAACGATAAAACCTTTTACATCCTTGTTGAGTTGTATAAAAAAACCAATCAGTCCCAGAAGCAGGGGCAACATGTAGAAATAATTACGGCCTTTGTTGCCTGCATACGTTTCGGGCAAATGATCCTGGGTGCCAAGCCTTACTTTATCAAGAAATTTTATTCCTGTCATCCAGTTGCCGTTCAGCAGCCCGCCATAACCCTGTTGATCATTCTGTCTTCCAGAAAAGTTCCACATAAAATAACGGAGATACATATGTCCAACCTGGTAAGTAAAAAAGAAACGAAGGTTTTCCAAAAATGTCGGTTTGTTGATTATTTCACGTGTGCCATCCCTGTTGGCAACCATAACCGGTGTGCCGTCCATTTCACTCCACGACTGATACCCTCTGGCATGTAAGTCGGACTGATTGCTCCACATACGCGGAAAAAACGTATAGAATTGTTTGTCGTAATTGGGTTCTGAAAATTTTCGTTCATCCACAACGACATATTTTTTTGCTTTGTCATCGCGGGCGTATAAAGGCTTCCCGGCAATATAAGGCTCTTTATTGTCGAGAGGTGCGTTGAAATAAGGCCCATATAACAATGGCCAGTCGCCATATTGTTCACGGTTCAGATAACCTAAAAGACTAATCGCATCTTTGGGGGAGTTTTCATTTATTGGCGTATTGGCATTGGAACGAATCACCAGAACCAAAAAAGAGGAATATCCGATTAGAATAAATGCAACTGATAAAAATACTGTGTTCAAAACCGTTTTTCCGTTTTTACGTGAAAATATCAATCCCCCGGTAATCAGCCCTGCCAGGACAATGAAATAAATGACTGTACCGGAATTAAAAGGTAAACCGATGATGTTTACAAAGAATAGTTCGAAATATCCGGCCAGTTTTACAGTCCAGGGTATGATGCCGGATTGTACGAACCCCAGGATCAATATGGACAATACCAAGGTGAGTATCAGGTTTTTTTTCGATTGTTTGCCTTTTCTGAAATAATAAACCATGGTCATGGCAGGTATACACAACAGGTTCAGAAGATGAACGCCTATGGACAAACCCGTCATAAAAGCTATAAAAACGATCCACCTGTTGGCATAAGGTTCATCGGCAACTTCTTCCCACTTCAGGATTGCCCAGAATACTATAGCCGTAAAAAAAGAGGATGTGGCGTATACTTCACCTTCAACAGCCGAAAACCAGAACGAGTCGGAGAACGTATAAGCCATGGCGCCGACAAATCCTGCACCCAGCACGGTAATCATTTCATGGGTTTTTATTTCATCTGAGAGGAAAGTAATTTTTTTTACAAGCGCCGTAATTGTCCAGAACAGGAAAAGTATCGTAAAACCGCTTGCCAGTGCCGACATGGTATTGATCATACGGGCAACAAGAGTTACATCACCGAAAGCAAATAATGAAAAAAACCGGCCCAGGAGTTGAAATAACGGTGCGCCGGGAGGGTGGCCGACCTGTAGTTTATAGGCAGTGGAGATATATTCACCGCAATCCCAATAACTTGCGGCAGGTTCAGCAGTGAGGATGTAAACCGTAGAAGCAATCAGAAAAATGATCCATCCGGAAACAGTATTCAGAAATTTATATTGCTTCATAAAAGGTTTTTTGCAGAGCGAAATTAACTAAAAAAACCGTCAGCGATGCTTTACTCCGAAAAAATATATGTTTAACAGGTTGATATAAGGCGACTTTTCAAGCTTTTTGCAAACACGCGTTTTCTTTCCGACGAACTAATAAAACATTTCATTAAATATGATTGCCGGAGGAGTTAACTTCATTATTTTTTTTTGAATAATAGCTCAATCGATATATCTTACAAATGATATTAATGATCAGAGTCGTGTGCAAGGGCTGTTGTCATTACAACAGGATATCAGGCTTAAACAAGGCCACGATTATGCTCATGCAGGAAAAAACTTCTTTTGCCGGCAGATTTCACTAATTTTGCATTTCATATTATGTTTCCTTTATGAAAATAAAATTCAGATTGTTCATTGTTCTGTCCATCTTAACATACAATTCATTTGCACAGAGCTATGATATATGTTCACATATAAAAATTCTTGCTTCGGATTCTCTTACAGGACGCAAACCGGGAACTCCTGGAATTGATATGTCTGCAGCGTATATAAGGTCGGTATTTCAGGCTGTAGGGCTGAAATTATATGGAGACAACGGATTTCAGAAATTTGACGTGGTAACCGATGTTGAGCTGGGAGCAGGAAATAGTTTTGTTTATAACAATCACTCTTTTGTGCCGGGGAAGGATTATATCCCCTATTCATTCAGTATTGATACAACGATCAGCGCATCATGTGTTTTTGCCGGCTATGGCTTCAGCATCAAAAATGACAGTATCAACTGGGACGATTATGAAAATACTGATGTGAAAAACAAATGGGTTATTGTACTGCGGGGCCTTCCTGAATTGAAAAAAGCAAAAAACCGTTTTGAAGATTACAGTTCCGACCGCAGTAAGGCGCTGACGGCAAAAGACCATGGGGCGGCTGGTATCCTTCTGGTCACAGGAGAGAAGATGAGCAAGACCGATGAACTGATCCCGCTCAGCTATGAGAAAAGCAAAGCGCGGTCGGACATTGCTGTGATAAACATCACCCGAAATGCAACCGATAAAATACTGGTATCATCTCATAAAACTCTTGGCCAGTTGGAATACACCATCGACAGCACATTGAAGCCGCTGAAAATGGAATTGCCTGTTACTGTCAAAGCAAAGATAAAGATTGATCAGAAAACAGAAGTAACTTCAAATGTTGTTGCAATGTGTATGAACCGGCAAAAAAGTGATGATTATATTATAATCGGAGCGCATTACGATCATCTTGGCATGGGTGGCAAGAATTCGGGATCACGAAGCCCGGATACCAATGCGGTGCATAACGGAGCCGACGATAATGCCTCGGGAACCGCGCTTTTACTGGAAATGGCTAACTACTATGCAAAATCCGGGCATAAAACAAAGTATAATATTATATTTGTTGCATTCAGCGCCGAGGAAATGGGCTTGCTGGGATCTTCCTGGTTTGTTAAGCATTTGCCCGTTGAAAAGGAGAAAATAAAATTGATGTTGAATTTTGATATGGTCGGCAGATTGAATGTCTTAAAAACTTTATCGGTCGGGGGAACAGGTACTTTTCCTGACGCTGAAAAAATAGTAAACCAGAATGTGGATACTGCCATACTGAAAATAGTATTCAGCAAAGAGGGATACGGGCCATCAGACCATGCTTCTTTTTATGCCGATAGTATTCCTGTCCTTTATTTTAACACGGGAGTTCATCAGGATTACCACATGCCCTCTGATGATGCAGATAAGGTCAATTGCAACGGATTACAGTCGATAGCCGGCTTTGTTATAAAAATTATTGATGATATTGGCAAAAACGATTATGATCTTTCCTATCATGAAGCAGGTCCTAAAGACAGAAGCAGCCAGCGTATGGGACTGAAGGTAACGCTTGGCATCATGCCTGATTTTACCAGGCAGGATATTAAGGGTGTTCCGGTGGGTGCTGTGAACGAGGAAGGCCCCGCACATAAGGGTGGAATGAAAAAAAACGATGTGATTATTGCCATTGATGGCAAAACCGTAAACGACATTTATGAATACATGGCACGGCTGAAAACCTTAACTGCCGGCCAGATCATAAGCGTTGATATTATCAGGGACGGGAAGAAAGAAGCGCTTTTTATTCAACTTTAATACCGGACAGTACGATGGAAAAGCAAAAAAACAGGTCCAGAAAACGACTTATACTGGCATGGCTGCTGGCGGTGGTTATCACTCTGGCGGCAGCCTATTATCAGCGTATAACGGGGCCGACCTATCCTAAAAAAGTGAGCTCTGAAATTAACGGGAACACATATAGGTTTTCTTTTATAAGGAGCGGTAGCAGTATGTCTGATTGTGAAATATCTGTTCCAGTGCATGAAAAAGATATTGAAGGATTTATGATTTATAGAAAATATCCTTCCAATGATAGCTGGGATACATTGACATTCAGCAGGGCAGATGGGGGGATGACTGCCTTCCTGCCGAAACAGCCGGCAGCCGGGAAGCTGGAATATTACCTGGTGTTCAGGAGTGGGGTTGAAACCATAGCTTTGATACCTTACGAGCCTGTCGTAATTAGGTTTAAAGGTGATGTGCCTGCTGTATTTTTGTTACCGCATGTTATATTTATGTTTTTTGCCATGATGTTCTCCAATGTGGCAGGAATACTGGCGGCCTTTAAGATAAATAAGGCGCGGCTATATTCATTTATTACATTGCTTTTGATTGTACTTGGGGGAATGATTATGGGGCCTGTGGTTCAGAAGTTTGCATTTGGAGAATTTTGGACAGGTGTCCCTTTTGGCTGGGACCTGACCGATAATAAGACCCTGATAGCTTTTTTGGCATGGATCATAGCTGTTGTTGCCAATCGTAAAACATACAGACCGGGATATGTTATTGCTGCCGCGCTGGTGACATTGATAATCTTTTCAATACCTCACAGTTTGTTTGGCTCGGAATTAAACCCGGTTACCGGAGTGGTGACACAAGGGTAGGAGGGTGTCAACCATGAAGCGATGAGATTGAGGTTTTTTCTTATTGCAGGTCTGTTAAGAAGTGGTGATCTTTACCTGAATCTTTTCTTGTGATAGTCATAATTATCGCGGCGTTGTTGTTCAAGAACATCATAGATTTTTTTTGAAAGATGAACAAACACCTCCAGATCATTGGCTTTCAGCCATTCTATGGCTTTAGGCTTGTTGCGGCAGGCATCGGCAAAAACAATATAAAACATAAATTTGTTTTCTTTCAGCCATTTGTAAGCATCTTCATAGCCATCCATGGCATTGCTTAGTATCGCCAGGTGAGGATAACCGTTTTTAAGCAGCCAGAAAAAAGCTTCGTTATCCGAATTGATACAATTAGCCAGAGAGGCCAGCTCAAAATACCCGTTATCGGCAAGCCAATGAAATATTTTATTATTTCCGCTCACCGCTTCGCCAAAAGCGACCAGAATTTTGGGCTCATAATGCAGCATAATGATTAAATATGACTAAATATGTTTTCTATTTTTTCAATTAGTTTTTTTTCATCTAAAGATATGGCTCCATCAGCGTTCTTGGTCTTTATTGAAATTGTGACAAGATGCCGGTTTTCTTCCCAAAAAGGAATATGTTGGATTACGATCTTTAACAATGCTATCGTGTTGATAAATTCAACAGCTTTGACAAAATTATTGAATTCAAAAGTTTGGATCAGGTGATTTCTTTTGTATTCCCACATGAGTTAATAAACGCTGCATTTTAAATTCAGTTGTCTTATTTTGTCTGCAATTTTTTCCAATTCTTCTTTATCTATTTTTTCCAATTGCGCCATAGGAGGAAGGCGGTCGATAGAATAGATCATCACTTCTTTGGGATTGATAGCCGCGATATGTTTTAACAATTCTTTAAGTTCATCGCCGGTAGTGTTGTCAATATTTTTATCACCGATTTGCCCCCGGAGGAACATAGTTTGAATAATAAGGTTGCCGTTGAACTTCTTCAGCCCGTCTATGATTTCATTCAGCGAGGTTTTAATTCTGGGCTTGTTCATCAGACGGAATGTGCTTTCGGTGCCTGCATCCAGTTTCATGATGTTATGAACTCTCATCAGAGCATTCAATACTTTGTCATTCGATACCAAGGTTGAGTTTGAAAGTACGACAACTCTGGCATGAGGAAAATATTTATCTCGAAGCTCAATAGTGTCATCAACAATGCTGTCAAACTGTGGGTGTATGGTCGGTTCTCCATTCCCTGCAAAGGTTATGGCATCCGGGATAAAATTTTCTTCTGTGAGCTGAATAAGCCTTTTTTCGAGCGATTCATGTATCAGTTCGGGAGAGTAAAACTCAGCATTTTCGGTATCGCTGGCTTCGGTCCATCCACATTCGCAATAAATACAATTAAATGAACAGAATTTAATGTGAGGAGGGACAATATTCATGCCGAGTGAAATCCCCAGACGGCGGCTTTTTACCGGCCCGAATACAACAGAATCAAATAAAAAACTCATGGTCTTACCTTATTGTAGCTTTAATTCTGTGTTTGAATGCATCGATAAGTTTGTTCATGGTATCATCAATGCGCTGGTCGGTAAGGGTTTTTTCTTCATCCTGAAGAATAAAACTGACGGCATAGGATTTTTTGTTTTTTCCAATGTTTTCTCCTTCATATATATCGAACAGCTCTACTTTCTTGACCAGGCGGGGCTCTGTTTCAAATGCAATATGCTCAATTTCAGAATATTTTACTGTACTGTCAATCAGTAAGGCAAGGTCTCTGCGAACTTCCGGAAAACGACTTACTTCCTGGTATTTTATGATTTGTTTTTCAACATGATAAACCAGGTAATCCCAGTCCAGGACTGCAAAATAAACATCATCTTTGATGTCCGATTGTTTTAAAAGTGCCGGATATAATTTCCCCAGATCACACAGCAAATGATCGTTATGATAATAAGATATCTGTGATGTGAACAATGCCGGCATCGTATTTTCCTTGATTTTCAGGCTGCTGATGTTTATACCTAACCGACGTAAAATATTGGTAGCAATTGCTTTGATAAAATACAGGTCAGCAGGTTGTTCTTTGCTGTACCAGTCCGGGTTTATTACATTACCGCTGGCGAATAATGCAAGCTGTTTGCCCTCGGTGTATTTGTCAAGGTGATTATCCGGGGTTGTCTGGTTACAGAGATAAATTCTTCCAAACTCATAGAAGAAGGTATCGTTATTTTTATGATTTTTGTTGAAAGCAATAGCCTCCAATCCGCCAAAAAGCAATGTTTGTCGCATGACATTCAGTTCCTTACTGAGTGGATTCACCAGATGTACAAGGCGTTCCGGGGAAAAAATATTAAGATTGCTGATATAGTAGTCCTGCTTGGTAAGAGAGTTGGACATAATCTCGTAAAAGCCGTTGGCTGTGAGATAATCCGAAATGATATGCTGCATTTTTTCTGCATCGGGTTTCTGAGTATAGCTGAGTGAGGCGTGCAAAGTTTCGTCACATTCAATATTATTATAACCGTAAATCCGGAGAATTTCTTCAATCACATCAATTTCGCGTGTAACATCAGTTTTGAAAACCGGTACAGATAATGTAAAATTGCTTTCATTTCTATTCAGTATATCAATATCCAACGACTTGAGAATATTTAGTACGATGCTCTCTTCGATATTTTTTCCTGCAATAATATTAAGTTTTTTCAATGAAAAATCAAAAATACGATTTGAAATTTTTTCAGGATATACATCAATAATTTCTGACGATATTTCGCCGCCGGCTATTTCTTTTATAAGCACGGCGGCTCGTTTGATAGCAAAATCGGTGATATTCGGATCGGCTCCCCGTTCGAAACGGAATGATGCATCTGTTTTAAGTCCGTGATGCTTTGAGGTTTTGCGTATTGAAACAGGATTGAAATACGCACTTTCGAGGAAAATATTTCTCGTTTCAGCTGTTACACCTGATTTTTCACCGCCGAAAACACCTGCTATGCACATACCCTCTTCACTGTTGCATATCATAAGATCGTCTGCTGTAAGAACTCTGCCGACACCATCCAATGTCTTAAAAATTGTACCTTCTGCAAGTTTTTTTACGATAACGGTATTACCTGTGATATAATCAGCATCAAAGGCATGTAACGGTTGTCCTGTTTCAAAAAGTACGAAATTGGTTATGTCCACTATGTTGTTTATTGGGCGTAAACCGATGATTTTCAATTTTTGTTGTAACCAGGCAGGAGAGTCTTTTACCTGAACCCCGCTGATGGTAAGCCCGGTATATCGGGGGCACGCCTTTTTATCTTCAATAATGATGTTTACCGTAAGGTTATTATTATCGGGTTTAAAACTACTGATGTCAGGAATTTTGAGTTTAATTTCCGTATTATTTTTACAATTTAATACGGCGATAACGTCGCGTGCAACGCCGATATGCGAAGTAGCATCGGAACGGTTGGGGGTGAGACCGATTTCATAGGTGTAATCTTCTTCCAGAGTAAGGTATTCTTTAGCGGCAAGGCCAACAGGAGCATTTACATCAAGTACCATTATTCCTTCATGTGACTCGCCAAGCCCCAATTCATCTTCAGCACAGATCATCCCTTCTGATAGTTCTCCGCGCAATTTTGTTTTCTGAATAGTAAATTCACCCTTGGGAGTTATCATTTTGGTGCCTATAGTTGCGACAAGTACTTTTTGACCTTGTGCCACATTGGGTGCCCCGCATACAATGGAAAGAGGTTCGTTGGTGCCGATATCTACTTTTGTAAGGCTGAGTTTGTCAGCATTCGGATGCTTTTGTTTTTCCACGACACAACCAACAACAACACCTTCCAAACGACTCCTGTCAACGCCTGAATATTCCATGGCTTCTACTTCCAAACCGCAATTGGTAAGGATCAGCGAGAGTTCCTCGGGAGCAATACTAAGGCCGGTGTATTGTTTAAGCCAGTTATATGAAATTTTCATTTGTATATTTTTTGCAAAAATAAACAATGAAATTGAGACAAGGATTAAAAATTCAATGACGGAATAATTGGCCCCGACTTCATTAGGAAAGAAACCTGTGTCTTATGAAATTTTTTTTAATTTTATTAGAATTAATTTTTTGATGTCATCCCACAATATGTCTGAGTTTACCCTGATCTGGATACCTCGCCCTTCGGCATACACTCTGGCATCCCGGATCATTTGTTTTATTTCTTCTGAGATATCACTCTGCAGAGCATCCTGTGAGGCTTTTTCTCCGAAAACGATTGAAAAAAGGAAATATTTGTCAGCAGGAGTGAGATAAACTATTGCACGTTTTTTATCTTTTAACCTAAATCCCCAGCCATAGTTGTTTCCTGAATGTTTCCATTCTTCAATGGCAAGTGGGTACTGCTGAATGACGAAATCTTTAATTTCTTTCCACCAAAGGATATTATCCTGCAATGCTTCAGTGAGCATTTTTTCAGTGGGTTTTACAAATTTATCCTCAAAAATACTCAATGCCATATGACTATTGTATGTTTTTATTGTTAGGAAGAAATCAATAGGATGCAGGTATTATGGTTTCAATGATCGTATTTGCTCTTCAATAATATGTATCTTGCTTTCGGCATCTGCCTTCTTTTTCTTTTCTGCTGTGACTACCTGTTCGGGCGCATTATTGACAAATCGCTCGTTGCTGAGCTTTTTATTTACGGATTCAAGAAATCCCTGGTGATAATTCAGTTCTTCACAGAGTTTTTTTAGCTCACTTTCAACATTAATGCTGCTGCTGACCGGGATGTAAAATTCGGTAGACTGTACCATGAAAGTAATTGAGTTTTCAGGCTTTGCAGTAACGTAAATGATTTCGCTTATATTGCAGAGTTTGGATACTATACCATCGAAAGTCGTATCGGCCTGTTCATTGTTGTTTTTGCGTATACTAAGTGCAATAGTTTCTTTATTTGGGATGTTTTTTTCTTTTCGTATCATACGAACCTGTGAAATCACTTCCCGAACATAATCAAAATTTTTGATGAGGTTAATGTCGTACATCTGAGATTCTGGCATTTTTGAGATCATAATTGACTCACCATCATTTCTTTCCCGAAGTTGCTGCCACAGTTCTTCTGTGATGAAGGGCATGAAAGGATGTAAAATCAGCATTAATTTTTCAAACATGTCAATTGTCGCTTCCAGTGTGACTTTGTCTATTGGCATCTGGTAAGCAGGTTTAATCATTTCAAGATACCAGGAACAGAAATCGTCCCAGATGAGTTTGTAAACTGTCATCAGGGCATCTGACATCCGATATTTATTGTAATGATCATTTAATTCTTCAAAAGCCTGATTAAAGCGGTTGTTGAACCATTTAACAGATACTTGATTTTCTTGAGTTTGAGTTTGTGTGTTATCAACCTGCCAGCCATTAACAAGGCGGAAGGCATTCCATATTTTATTGCTGAAGTTTCGTCCCTGTTCGCAAAGTGTTTCATCGAAAAGGATGTCGTTGCCTGCCGGAGAGGCAAGTAACATTCCCATACGGACACCGTCGGCGCCGTATTTAGTTATTAGATCCATCGGTTCGGGAGAATTGCCAAGCGATTTGGACATTTTTCGGCCAAGCTTGTCCCTGACCATGCCGGTTAAATAAACGTTTTTAAATGGAATTTCCTTTTTGTATTCTAATCCTGCCATGATCATGCGCGCCACCCAAAAGAATAAAATATCCGGAGCAGTGATCAGGTCTTGTGTCGGATAATAATATTTAATGTCTGCGTTATCCGGATTCCGAATCCCGTCAAAAACGGAGATGGGCCATAGCCATGAAGAGAACCATGTGTCAAGCACATCTTCGTCCTGAGTGATCTCGGAAATTTGTACAGTTCTGTTTAATAAATCCTGAGCTTTTTTTGCCGCTTCTTCAATAGTTTTAGCAACAACAACTTTTCCTCCCGGCAGATAAAATGCAGGTATACGCTGCCCCCACCATAACTGGCGTGAAATACACCAGTCTTTCACATTCTCCATCCAGTGCCTGTATGTATTGATGAATTTTGGAGGATAGAATTTTACTTTTTCTTCTAATACAATATCCAGGGCGGGTTTTGCGAGTTCGGCCATTTTCATGAACCATTGTAATGATAATTTGGGTTCAATTGCCACATCAGTGCGTTCGGAATAACCGACTTTATTAATGATGGCTTCAGTTTTAATCAGATGTCCCTTGCTGTTCAGCTCATCAATGATTTTCTCCCGGACCACAAAGCGATCTTCTCCAACGAAGAGGATAGCTTTTTCATTTAAGGTTCCGTTGTCATTGAAAATATCAATAGACTCAAGGTCATGCTTTATACCAAGATTATAGTCATTGATGTCATGCGCAGGAGTTACTTTCAAAGCTCCTGTTCCAAATTCCCGGTCAACATATTCATCAAAGATTAGCGGAACGGAACGGTTGATAAGAGGAATGATGATATTTTTGCCTTTAAGGTGAGCGTAACGTACATCTTCGGGATGAACGCATATGGCAGTATCGCCTAAAATTGTTTCAGGTCTTGTTGTGGCAATTGTAATCCAGTCATCACTGGTATCTTCTACTTTATAGCGAATGTAATATAGTTTCGAATTAACTTCTTTGTAAATGACTTCTTCATCAGAAACTGCAGTTAACGCTTTAGGATCCCAGTTGACCATGCGGACACCGCGGTATATCAACCCCTTATTGAATAAATCGATAAAAACATCAATAACAGATTCATACATTATTGGATCCATTGTAAAGCGGGTTCTGTCCCAGTCGCATGAAGCTCCCAGTTTTTTCAGTTGTTCAAGAATAATTCCTCCGTGTTTTTCTTTCCAATCCCATGCATGATTCATAAAATCTGAACGGTTGATATCTTTTTTTTGAATACCCTCATTGCTGAGTTTAGCCACAACTTTTGCCTCTGTTGCGATTGACGCATGGTCGGTACCGGGTACCCAACATGCATTTAATCCGATCATTCTGGCATGGCGAATAATAATATCCTGAATAGTATTGTTCAGAATGTGTCCCATGTGCAGTACGCCAGTAACATTCGGTGGTGGTATTACAATTGTATAGGGTTGACGGTCATCAGGTTCTGAATGAAAAAATTTGTTTTTCAACCAATAGGCATACCATTTATGTTCTGTGAGTTTAGGATCGTATTTTGTTGGCAGTTCCATAACAATTAATAAAATAGAGTGCAAAAGTACGATTTTGATTTTATTAGACAGAGTTCTGACTTCGGAAATTTTACCATTTTGAATTCCAATGGCTATTTTTCAGGATAATATATATTATAATACAGTGATAGTTTTAGAAAGGACGAATTATTAATGGATTGTTTAAAGGATGTGTTGCAAGAAAGTGTAATTATTCTAAACAAATCAAATGTTTATTAGTTCAGCAATTTTTTCCGCGTCAATATCCATCATACAGCGGAAATGTTTTTTTGGGCACTGTTTATAACCAAGTTTGCTGCAAGGACGGCATTTAAGATTTTTTACTTCAATGACATGATAATTGTCCATACCTTTCGGATAATAGGGAAACATTCCCAAATCATTTACGGTATTTCCCCACACTGATATAATTTTTTTTCGAAGAGCTGCAGCAATATGCATAAGTCCGGTGTCAGTAGTAATAACAGCCTGTGCTTGTTCAATAAAGGAAGCCGATTGATTGATGTTGAAGTTTCCACATGCGTTAAATACGTGGTTATGTAATTCTGCGGAAACCAAATTGGCCTTTTCCCTGTCTCCATTATCGCCAAGAAGTATAACGGGGAATTTGACTGCCCTGCATATTTCAATCATTTTTTCAACAGGTATTTGTTTGGTAACTTGTTTACTGCCTGCCACGAGGGTTATATATCCGTCCTGAAATAGTTTCGGAAGAAATTCTTTTATGTTAATCCGATCTATTGCAGGAATAAAATAATCCAGTCCTTGATAATCATTGTGAACATTTAGCTTTTTTACTGCAAGGAAGTATCTGTCTACAATTGATATATTAGGAAGAAGATTAATTTTAAAATTTGTGAGCAGCCATTTTTTCTTGTTTAGTTTGTTGAAGGTTCCAAATGGTAAACAAAGCCTCATTCTTACATGCAATGATCGTCTGTTTTTCTGAAGATCAACAATAAAATTGAAATTCTCTTTTTTTAGTTCATGGATGATTTCATTAATTTTTTTTTCAAAGGAGTAGATTTTCTTGATATGTGGATTATGGGCCAGTAAGGGAATATATTGTTTTTTTGTTAAAAAGTGCAGTTCAACTTCAGGCAGTTGTACTTTTAGACAGCGAATTACCGGGGTTGTCAAAACAATATCCCCAATGGAGCTAAAACGGATAATAAGAATTTTGTAAGTAGTTGACATCAATCAATATTAATTATCATCCAGTAAAATTAGGAATTATTTTCAAACACTGATATGAAATGCATTAAACCATAACAACACATACTATTAAATTAGATTAATATATTTTGAATTATTCAATTTAAGACATTATCCACTTTTTATTGTTATGAAAGATGTAACTTTTTTTATATTTTTGGAACTTGGAATATTTTGTTTTGATATATATTGCCATGACGAAATTTGTAATGTTGAGTTTTATTATATTTAATATTTTTTATTGTTGTATTAAATATAATTTTGCCCAGGAACCAATAACTGATAGTTTACATTGTTGTTTAGAAAAAGCCGGGAGGGTTACAAAACTTGAATTTCTTCATGATCTTACCCGGCAGCAATGGAACACAGATCCTGATAAGGCTATGAAATATGCCAGGATGGCATACGAGATATCTATAAAGGCTCATGATTCATTGAATTTGGCCATGGCATATAAAAATATGGGAATAATCTATTATCTTACTGGTGAAAATGAAAAAGCACTGGAGTATTATAATAAAGCATTAAATGTTTATACTCTGCTCTCGGATATGAGGGGAATATCTAGTTGTATTAATAATATCGGGATTATTTTTAAATGCTTTGGTGAATATGATAAAGCACTCGTTCTTTATAAAAAGAGTTTACTAATTGATTATAAACTTGATGATAATAAAGCTTTAGCGAGCACACTTAATAATATTGGTGAAATATATCATTTGCAAGGTTTTTATGATAAGGCAATTTTTTTTTATAAACAGTCATTATTCTTAGAAATGAAATTTAATAATTATGATGGGATAGGAGAAAGTTTTCTTAATATTGGTTCAATTTATCAGGAAAATGGCATGTACAAAGAAAGTATGGAAAACTATAAAAAAGCTTTGATGCTTTTTATTAAAACGGGGAATGCAAATCGGATAGCACTTGTATGCCACGACATTGGCGAACTGTTTTATTCTGAGAAAGTTTTTTTCTATTCATATTTGTATGCAAAAAAATCAATGAACCTTAGACAAAAGTTAGGAGACAAACAAGGCATAGCCTCTACTTCTATTTTGTTAGCATTAATATATGAAGCTTTGGGCTATAATGATTTAGCGGACGAATATTTATTCAAAGGCCTTCTTATGGAGCTTGAACTTAAAAATAAAAAAAAGATTTCCATTGCTTTAACTAATAAAGGAAAAATGCTGTATAAATCAGATGAATATGATCAAGCAATAAAATATTTTCTTAATAGTTTGGAATTAGCCCTCGAGATGAATGCCTGGCCTGAAATTCTTGACAATTATGAGTACCTATCAGAATCGTATTTTTACCTTCATGATACAAGCAAAGGTCTTTATTATAATGATCTTTATAAAATTTTGTATGATTCTATAAAAAAAGAATCATCTGAGATTAAAAGAACAAATTATGAAACAAATAATACTTTAATAGCAGTAGGAGATCATGAAAAAACAAGTATCATTGACAAGTTGGGCACAAAAAACATAAAGCCATTGATTTTTTTGTCTACTATTATTATAACTTTTTTAATAATTTTCTTATTTTTACTGAATCAAAAAAATAAACGTAACTAAAAGAATAATTAAAGGAGGATTTATGTCTCAACAGGAGCAAACAACAAAGAGTTTACCCGAAAATGCATACAGGGAACTTAAACCCGGTGAGGATTATCAACCAGTAATGTCACCCAAAAGAAGTTTTCCTGAAGTAACTTGGTGGTCTATATTTATGGGATTACTTATGGCCGTTATATTTTCTGCTGCTGCAGCTTATTCAGGATTGAAAATTGGCCAGGTATTCGAAGCCGCAATTCCTATTTCTATTATTGCAGTTGGAGCTTCTGCTGCTGCTAAAAGGAAAGACGCACTCGGACAAAATGTTATTATTCAATCAATTGGCGCAAGTTCAGGTGTTATTGTAGCAGGAGCTGTATTTACTATACCTGGCCTTTATATACTTCAAGCAAAATATCCAGATATTCAGGTTAATTTCTGGCAGATATTTTTTTCATCATTGCTTGGAGGTTTTCTGGGAATACTATTTCTAATACCTTTTCGCAAGTATTTTGTTAAAGATATGCATGGAAAACTACCTTTTCCTGAAGCTACAGCCACAACTGAAATACTTATGACCGGAGAAAAAGGGGGAAAGCAGGCAAAATTGCTCATTTTAAGTGGCTTAATTGGTGGTTTATTCGATTTTTGTTTTTCAGCGCTCAGGTTGTGGAGTGAAGAATTTACAACAAGAATAATTCCTCTTGGAGAAACACTTGCAACCAAAGTTAAAATGGTCTTTAAATTTAATGTTAGTGCTCTTATTTTTAGTTTTGGGTACCTTATTGGATTGCGTTATGCCCTGATCATAACCATGGGTTCACTCTTGTCTTGGTTTGTCTTTATTCCGCTAGTGAACGAAATAGGTTCTTTGGTCGCTCAAACCGGAGGGGGAATCAATCCTTTTGAATCAATGACTGCTGAGGATATTTTTAAAGCCTATGTTCGCCCAATTGGCATTGGTGCCATAGCAATGGCTGGTATCATTGGAATTATTAAATCTTCCGGTGTTATCGGCAGTGCATTCAAACTGGCATTTGGCATTGGAAAAAAGACTCATGCTGAGGTAAAAGTAGAACGTACACAGAAAGACCTGAAAATGTCTTTCGTAATGTTGTTCATTTTGCTCACGCTTATTGCGGTTTTTATCTTCCTGATTTTTGGAGTAAAAATAACTTTTGTTCAGGCTGTTGTAGCCCTGCTAACGGTGCTTGTAATCTCTTTTTTGTTTACAACCGTTGCAGCAAATGCTATTGCAATCGTCGGTACCAATCCCGTTTCGGGTATGACACTCATGACATTGATATTGTCTTCAGTGGTTCTGGTTTCTGTCGGATTGAAAGGTTGGCAGGGCATGGTAAGTTCACTTGTGATCGGTGGAATTGTTTGTACTGCACTATCAATGGCCGGTGGTTTCATTACTGACCTTAAGGTCGGTTATTGGTTGGGCACCACTCCTGTTAAGCAGCAATCATTCAAATTTCTCGGAACTTTGCTTTCAGCTGCCACAGTAGGTATAGTAATTTTTATTCTCAATGATGCTTATGGTTTTGTCGAAACAGCAAAACATACAAAGCCTATGGTAGCTCCTCAGGCAAATGCTATGGCCGCCATCATTGAACCTTTAATGTCGGGTTCGGGCGTCAGTTGGGCTCTGTTGGCAACAGGTGCGATAATTTCGTTGATTGTTAACTGGCTCAAAGTGTCGCCGCTTGCATTTGCATTGGGTATGTTTATTCCATTACCGCTAAATACACCTTTAGTAGTTGGTGGATTGCTAAACCACTGGTTTACAAAGTCCACTAAAGATGAAAAGCTTGCCAATGCACGTATTCAAAGAGGTATTCTTATATCTTCCGGTTTTATTGCCGGTGCCGCGATTTTTGGTGTTATCGGAGCCTTGATAATTTTCTTTACCGATAACCCTGATGCTGTAAATCTCAAAGTCTGGGATAATGATACAGGTGTGGGTGCCCAGGCTGCAGCATTGCTTGCTTTTCTCGTACTTATTGCTTATTTTGTCTGGGAATCCTTCAGAGCAAAAAAGGAAGATTAACCTGACATGTGCCGCATTTTTTTTACAATGTAACTGGAAAATCATAAATATTAAACTAATTGTAAATGAAAGAAAAAGTTCTTGAGCGTTTTTTACGATATATAAGAATCGATACGCAGTCGAATGAAGACTCTGAAACAACACCCAGTACTGAAAAACAATTCAATCTTGCCAGAGTGATAAAAAAGGAATTGGAAGATATGGGACTTCAGGATATCTCACTTGATGAGAAATGTTATCTGATGGCGACATTACCGTCAAATGCAGGCGAGCCTTTGCCAACCATCGGATTTATAGCACATATGGACACAAGTCCCGATATGCCGGGAGGTGTCGAAGTGCCCAAATTTGTTTATGGTTACAATGGTGATGATGTTGTAATTAATAAAGAAAAAAACCTGATACTTTCTGTAAAAGAATTCCCGGAACTTAATGAATATATCGGGCAGACAATTATTACTACTGATGGCACTACATTGCTTGGCGCCGATGATAAAGCCGGTATCGCCGAGATATTGACAGCAATTGATTTTCTGGTAAACAATCCTCAGATCAAACATGGATGCATTAAGATCGGTTTTACTCCTGATGAGGAAATCGGACGTGGTGTTGATCATTTTGATGTAAGGAAATTCAATGCTGATTTTGCCTATACCATGGATGGTGGCGGAATTGGAGAGCTTGAATACGAGAATTTTAATGCTGCAGGAGCTAAGGTTTTTATTCAGGGTCGTAATATACATCCCGGGTATGCAAAGGATAAAATGATAAATGCCATGCTGGTAGCTATGGAATTTAATGCCATGCTTCCTGTAAACCAGCGGCCTGAATGTACTGCTGATTATGATGGTTTTTTTCATATGGTAAAAATGGAAGGGACTGTCGAAAATGCAATGTTACAGTACATCATACGCGATCATGATAAGATCAAATTTGAAAGCAAGAAAAAACTTTTTGCTGATTGTGCAGATTTTCTGAAAAATCGTTATGGCTCAGATGTGCTGCGGTTTGAATTGAAGGATCAGTATTTCAATATGAAAGAAAAGGTAGTTCCGGTCTTCCATGTTGTGGAAACAGCGCAAAAGGCCATGGAACTGCTGGGAATTAAGCCAAAGGTAGTTCCTATACGTGGCGGTACTGATGGTGCGCGTCTTTCATACATGGGCCTGCCTTGCCCGAACATTTTTGCCGGAGGCCATAATTTTCATGGAAAATTTGAGTATGTTCCTGTTGAATCAATGGAAAAAGCTACAGAGGTGATTTTAAAAATCATTGAATTATACTCCAATAAAAACGCATAAGGAGTTTATTGATCATACTGATTCATATTCAAAGCCATAAAGCCTTGATTGCTAAAACATTCGTTCCCGTTTCAGCAAATATGATAAGAGTACATGGTGGAATCCTTGATTTATATCAGCGTCGACAAGATCAATACGGTATTGTCCGCATCGCAGTTTAAGTTCATTACGAAAATCATTTATAGCCTCAAGGTATTTTGATTTTATTTCATAAGGATTCAGTTTTATCTCATCACCATTCTCCATATCAATAAACTTGTACGGACGGTTATCAAAATTAAAATCAATTTCTTTGCTTTTATCGGTAACATGGAAAAGGATGATCTCATGTTTATTGTGTTTCATATGTTGTAAAGCAGAAAAAAGTTCATCAGTGCGGGCATTGCTTTCCATCATATCACTGAAGATTATTACCAGGGAACGTTTATGTAATACTTCTGCGATTTTGTGTAAAGCTTCGGATGCAAAAGTTTTTCTCGGTGATCCTTCTTCGTATGTATGAAGCATTTTTTCGAGTGATTGAAAAATCAATTTCTGATGAGCGATGCTGGAGCGTGTTGTTCTGTGTTCCTCGATAGTATCCGAAAAAACGCTTAGCCCAAAAGCATCCCGCTGCTGACGGAAAAGATAAATCAGGGCTGCGGCAGCATAAATCGAAAAAATGATCTTATTGGGATGATTGAGTAAAATGTCTTTTGTAACAGGATAATACATTGAAGAAGAGTTGTCGATGATGATCTGGCATCGGAGATTGGTTTCTTCTTCAAAACGCTTGACAAAAAGCTTATCGGATCTGCCGTATAGTTTCCAGTCGATATGCCGGATAGACTCTCCCTGATTGTATGGCCGGTGTTCGGAGAACTCAACCGAAAAACCATGAAAAGGGCTTTTATGCAAACCCGTAATAAATCCCTCTACAACCTGTTTTGCAATAAATTCAAGGCTCCCAAAAGATTGTATGAGTTTCTGGTCAATAGGCACAGACATAAGACTTGCCTCTAATAATTATAATAAGCTGTTAAGCTTGCTTACGATGGTAGATTTGGAAGTTGAACCAACAATTTTATCAACTTCTTTCCCGTTTTTGTAAAACAAAAGTGTTGGAATATTACGTATTTTTAATTTAGTCGTGATTCCCGGATTTTCATCTACATTAACTTTTCCAATGATCGCCTTACCATCAAATTCTGTACTTACTTCATCAACAATAGGAGTTATTGATCTGCATGGGCCGCACCATTCAGCCCAAAAGTCAATCATTACTACTTTTCCTGAGTTGGCAACAAGCTCATCAAAGTTTTTGTCCGTAATTTCGTGTGCCATGTATTCGATAATTAAATTTGTACAAAAATAGTCACTTTATCAATTCAATTTGTATTTTATTCCGTTAATTGTTTCAATTTCTTTGAGAAAACCTTCGCAGCTTATTTTACGTTTTCGGGATAACATGTCCACTGTAATATTCTCTTCTTCGTCGACAACCTGCATTTTTAACTGGACATTCCCAGGATAATCCTTTAGCAACTGCTTGATTCGTTCAATATATTCAGTATTAACCATTTCGAGGTTGATAAATAATGTCAATTCTTTAGTCCTTTTTTCTAACAAACTGTATAAGGGTTCGATGGAATGGATTTTAATTTCGTATTCAATTACATAATTAGGATCTTTTTCTTTATCTCCCCATCCTCTTCGGTCAACTTTTCCGGAGACGAATATGCACTTGCCTATTTCGAGTAGATGCTTGAATTTGTCATAGTTTTCAGACCACAGGTTCAGCCGGGTTGCACCTGAATAATCTTCCAGTTTGAAATAACCGAACGGTTTATTGTTCTTATTTATCTTATGTTCTGCCTGGATAATCATGCCGGCAAAACGTATATCTCTACCTGCAAATAAACTGAGGTTTTCGCATTTGTCCAGTGTGAAATTGGTAAAATGCCGTATTTCAATTCTGAAGTTGTCCAATGGATGTCCCGACATATAAAATCCGATGACTTCTTTTTCATGGTTCAGCATTTCTATAGTGGACCATGGTTCGCAAACAGGTAATTCGGGATCGGGAATTTCAGTTTCTGAGCTTTCTCCGAATAATGATTGCTGCATTGAATTTTGCTTGTTTTGAGTAAGCGCAATATGTCTGATAATTTTTTCAAGAAAAGTAATATCTTCATTGGGTAGTTTATAGAAAAATTGTGCACGGTGAATATCCATACTGTCAAAAGCGCCCGCCATAGCAAGGGCTTCGATGCTTTTCTTATTTACGGTCCGCAGGTTGACCCTGTTCAGAAAATCAAAAATATTTTTGTAAGTTCCGTTTTTTTCACGTTCGGAGATAATAACATCAACAGCAGCATTTCCCAATCCTTTAATAGCAGCCAATCCGAATCGTATTTCTCCTTTAGTGTTTACTACAAAACGTATCTGACTTTCGTTGATATCGGGGCCAAGGACGCGTATGTTCAGTTTTTTACATTCATCAATCAGAAAGGTGATTTCATCAATATCAGATACATTCCGGCTCAGTACGGCAGCCATGAATTCATTCTGGAAATGCGCTTTCAGGTAGGCCATACGGTAAGCTGTAATGGCATAACAGGCTGCGTGTGATTTGTTGAAAGCATATTCGGCAAAGGCCAGCCAATCCTTCCATACTTTATTAACAATCGTTTCCGAAATTCCGTTTGTTGCGCAACCCTCGATAAATTTGGGGTGCAACTCATTCATCAGAACAATGTTTTTCTTTCCCATGGCCTTGCGGAGCCCATCGGCTTGTCCGCGGGAAAAATTGCCCATCCTGCGCGAAAGTTCCATGACTTGTTCCTGGTATACCGGGATTCCGTATGTATCCTTCAGACTTTCTTCCATTAGCGGATGGTCATACGTAATTTGTTCTTTACCGTGTTTACGCCGGACATAGTTGGGGATGTTATCCATTGGCCCCGGGCGGTAGAGGGCGTTCATGGCGATAAGGTCCTCGAAATGGTTGGGTTTAAGCTCGCGGAGGTGTTTTTTCATGCCATCCGATTCAAACTGGAAAATGGCAGTTGTATTTCCGTTGCTGAACAACTCGTAAGACGCCTTATCGTCAAGAGGAATATTGTTGAGGTCAATATCGATACCTTTTGAGAATTTGATGTTTTCGAGGGCATCTTTGATGATTGAAAGGGTTTTCAGTCCCAGAAAATCCATTTTCAGCAACCCGACCGATTCAACGTGAGACCCTTCGTACTGTGTTACTGTGAGGTCAGAGTCTTTTGATGTACATAATGGAATATGTTCTATCAGGTCATCCTTGCCAATGATGATGCCGCAGGCATGAATTCCCGTGTGTCTGATAGAGCCTTCGAGATCTACTGCATATTTTATAGTTCTGGCAATAAGCGGATTGGCAGACTGCTTTGCTTGTTTTAATTCGTTGGAAGCAACAATAGCTTCTTCAAGATTCTTCACTTTCGGGGGAACAAGTTTGGCCAGTTTGTCGGCTTCTGACAGCGGGAGATTTTCAACCCGGGCCACGTCACGTATGGCCATTTTTGAAGCCATAGTTCCAAAAGTGATAATTTGTGCCACTCTTGAACTTCCATATTTATTAACCACCCAATTGATCACTTTTTCACGTCCGTCCTCATCAAAGTCAATGTCCATATCAGGCATAGAAACACGGTCCGGATTGAGGAATCTTTCGAAAAGCAAACCATATTTCATGGGTTCTATATCGGTAATAAACAAACAATATGCGACCACTGAACCGGCTGCGGAACCACGTCCCGGACCGACTGAAACACCCATATCGCGCGCTGCCTTTATGAAATCATTTACAATCAGGAAATACCCCGGGAAATTCATTTTTTTAATCACGGCCAGTTCAAATTCTATTCGTTCTTTGAGTACTTCCGTAATTTCAGGATAACGTTTTTTTGCTCCGTCATAGGTAAGATATTCAAGGTATTCATAAGCGTCGGAGAACCCTTCCGGTAAAGGAAAATCCGGTAAAATCGGTTTTTTATTAAGGTTAAAAGACTCTATTTTTTCAGCAATTAAATTGGTGTTTTCAATGGCTTCAGGGATATCTGCAAATAAATCCATCATCTCGTCAGGAGATTTCAGGTATTCCATGCGCGTATATTTCAACCTGTTGGTATCGGTGAGAAGTTTACCGGTATTGATACACAGTAAATGATCATGGGCTTCAGCATCCTGGACGTTGATGAAATGAACGTCGTTTGAGGCGATAAGCTTTACATCATATTTGGTTGATAGTCTGATAAGTTCCTTGTTTACAATTTGTTGCTGTGCAAAAACATCTTCATCTATTTCAGGGATGTCGGTTTTGTGCCGCATCAGTTCAAGGTAGAAATCTTCACCAAAAAGATTTTTGAAATCCTGTATTTTCTGCTCTGCTTTTTCAATATCGTTTTTAAGAATATAATAAGGTATTTCTCCTGCTATGCATGCCGAGGATGCGATCAGTCCTTCGTGATACAGCGACAGTAGTTCCCAGTCGATACGCGGCTTGTAATAAAAGCCTTCAAGCCATGCCAGCGAAACAAGTCTGCACAGGTTTTTATACCCGGTTTCGTTTTTTGCCAGTAATATCAGGTGAAACCCCGACCTGTCATCGGTATCCGATTTGTCTGTACGGCCTTTGGCTGCTACATAAGTCTCACAGCCAAGTATGGGCTTGATTCCAATTGAAGTGGCTTTATTAAAAAATTCTTTTACGCCGAACATATTTCCATGGTCTGTAATGGCAAGCGACGTCATTCCGAGTTCCTTTGCTTTTGTGATCAGTTTAGTAATATCTGAAGCCCCGTCAAGAACAGAGTATTGGGTATGGACATGTAAGTGGGTGAAATTTACCATGATATGTGGAAATTGAATTGCATGATATGTGGAAATTGAATTGATTTTTTTCTTTTGTAAAATTACTGATTTTGACGGTCAAAAATGGCATTGTTCATAAATTTTAAATCTATTGATATCATGTAAGTTGTAAGTTAAAAACAGCACACATATGTTGATGACAGTTTTTATGATTAAATACTGAACAATTTGAAAGAACCTATGTGTCATGTTCAAATAATAAATTATAGTTATCTCATGGTCAGTTTATTAAATGTTCATCTACGGCTTATATATTAGACTTATAAACAATGTGTAATTATGATTTATAAAATATTAGGCTGTACTGGGGTTTCATTCATCCGCTCATTGATAATAAAACCTTCATTATAGCTGAATTGTGCTGAAAATCAAAGTTTTTAAACTTGTTTAAGGTAATAAAAAATTCCTTCTTGTTGTAATAATATTTTGTCTATTTTTGCACGAAATTTTGAAAAAAGGAATGCTTATGGCAACTACGGCAGATATAAGAAATGGTTTATGCATAGAGTTTAACAACGATTTATTTGTTGTTGTTGAATTTCAGCATGTTAAACCAGGAAAAGGCGGGGCTTTCGTCAGGACCAAACTCAAAAGTCTTACAACAGGAAAAGTAATCAGCAATACCTTCAACTCGGGTACAAAGATTGATGTTACCCGTGTGGAAAGACGTCCTTACCAGTTTCTGTATAAGGATGATAGTGGGTATAACTTTATGCATGTCGAAACTTTCGAACAGGTATTGATCATGGAAGAAATGATTGATGCGCATGATTTATTGAAAGAGGGACAAATGGTGGAGATCATGTTCCATGCCGATACCGAACGTCCGCTATCATGCGAACTCCCTGCCTTTGTAGAACTCGAAGTTGTTTACACGGAACCCGGCATAAGAGGTGATACAGCAACCAATGCACTGAAACATGCGACCATGGAAACAGGTGCAATTGTAGATGTGCCGTTATTTATTAATATCGGCGAAAAAATCAGAATTGACACAAGAAATCATTCTTATTACGAACGTGTTAAATCATAAGCCGGTATTCACAGATAACTTTAATTATGAAATTTCAAGATACTTACACATTAAAAGATTTTGCTGAGTTTTTAAACGCAAAGTATATTGGTTGCGATGACCATAAAATTACCGGTATTAACGAAGTTCATATGGTCGAGGAAGGCGACATTACCTTTGTCGATTTTTATAAGTATTATGATAAGGCATTAAACTCAAAAGCCTCTACCGTCATAATAAATAAAAAGGTAACACCACCGGATGGCAAAGCGCTAATAATTTCTGAGGATCCTTTCCGGGACTTCAACAAAATCGCCACCCGTTTCCGGAAGTTTGAACCCTGTGCGAATCCTATCAGCGATTCGGCGGAAATAGGGGAAGGCACAATTTTGCAGCCAGGCGTGTTTATCGGGAACCATGTTAAAATTGGTAAAAACTGCATTATTCATTCCAACGTCAGCATTTACGATTATTCCGTTATTGGCGACAATGTCATCATCCAGTCGAATGCGGTTATCGGAGGAGATGCCTATTATTTCAAACGTCGCCCCGATCATTACGATAAAATGGAATCATGCGGAAGGACCATCATACATGACGACGTAGAGATAGGCGCTCTGTGTGCTGTGGACAAGGGTGTATCCGGAGATACTATCGTTGGCCAGGGCACAAAGATCGACAACCATGTTCAGATCGGACATGATACACATATTGGTAAAAATTGTCTCATTGGTGCACATTCAGCCATAGCAGGAGTTACTGTCATTGAAGATGATGTTTGTATATGGGCACAGGTTATGATAAATAAAGACATAACAATTGGTAAAGGAGCTGTGCTTCTTGCAACGTCCGCCGTAGACAAATCTATGGAAGGCGGTAAGGTTTATTTTGGATCCCCGGCCATTGAAGCACGAAAAAAATGGCGTGAGATAATAGCTTTGAAAAAATTAGCTGAAAATTATAAGTGATTTTCAGCAAAAACTACCGTTTATTTTTCGTATTGTCGTTCAGAAACATTGTAAAGCATGGGGGATAAAACATTTGATAAATATTCCAATATCCGCATAAATTACAAATTGTGGATGTCTTCTCAAACCGGTGATGCTATCATTGACGATGATAAATGGAAAATGCTCATTTCTATACAGGAACTTGGTTCACTGATGGCAGCTGCCAATAATGAAAAGATAAGTTACCGCAAAGCCTGGGGTGATATTCGTAAAATGGAAGCTATACTTGGGTTCCGGCTGGTCGAAAAACACCGCGGGGGCAAGTCTGGTGGTATTACCATACTTACAAATGAGGGCGTCAGGCTTATTAACTCGTATGTGAGATTTCGCGCTGAATTTCAGCAAAATGTTGATGAAACCATAAAAAAATTTAAAAAAGAGCTGAAACAAGTTTAGTTTCCCAATGAGGATTTTTGTGGCCATCGACGATACAGATAATTCCGAAAGCAAGGGTACGGGTTTCAGGGCCAGAGAACTGGCAGTCCTTATTCAAAAAAAAAATCTGGGATTGCTTTATGGAGTAACACGCCACCAGCTTTTTGTACATGAGAAGATTCCATATACATCTCATAACAGTTCAGCATGTATAGTTTTGATTGCTGATGAAAAAAACCTTCGGAGCATTATTGATGTTTCAGCACAATATCTTATTGAAAATGCTGCCGATGGTTCTGATGCCGGATTATGTGTCTGTTCCGAAAAAAATATCACGGCGGAACTGATCTCCTATGCAAAAAAAGCCAAAACAGAAGTCTTGACTATGGATACAGCCATAGAATTGGCTCAGAAACATCAGATTTTTCTGGAGGGTTTTACGGGAACCAGACAGGGCGTTATAGGATCATTAGCGGCGATCGGACTGCATGCGGAAGGCAACGACGGCCGTTTTCTGCAGGTAAGGGGTATGAGAGAACTTTTTGGTGTACACACGGTTAAATACATCCTTGAATACACCGGCGTGGAAAAAATCATGTCCACAGAAAACAAAATATTGTTTAATTTCGAAAAAATTTTTCTTACCGAATGGTGGCGGCCTGTGCTTAATAATAAACAGGCAGTACTATATGTTGAAACAAAAAATGCATGTAATTATGAATACAGGGTTATCTCAAAAGAGCATATCAAAAACATATCCGACTAAGGCTTTATTAACCTTACTTGAGGTGTTGCTCCTGATAAGTATAGGAGCCATCGGGGTTCTGATTCACGCTAAATTCCGTTTTCCACTGAGATTGCCCGGGCACTGGGGATTGGTTTACATGGCGTTGATTTTTTCCGGGCGTTTGTTTTCAAAAAAACCTTATGCATCAAGCCTGTCAAGCCTGGGCGCTGTTGCTATGTTATTACTGCCCCTTGGATTTAAAGACCCTTTTATGCCTGTCCTGTATATCTTTCCGGGGTTTATTACGGACGTTTTCTATAATATCTTTAAAAACGGAAAAAAACAGATAATTCTTATTGCCCTTATTTCCGGAGTGGCTTATATGTCTATACCTTTGTCGCGTTTATTTTTAACTTTGTTTACAGGAGTCATATATGGATCTTTCAGTACCGGATATATTTATCCTTTCATTATGCATTTTTTGTTCGGTGCATGTGGCGGCCTGACCGGTCTTGGGATATACTCCGTCATTAGGAAAATTCTTAAACGATTATAATTAATGATAAACCAATCGTTTTTTTTCAAATTAGAGATACTCGTTTTCATTGTTGTTTTTTTCTCTTCATGTACCAAAAAAGATACAGACCCGCCTGTTATTACATTTGATGCTTCTGGCGGGCTGGTTTTCAAAGACACGGTATTTCCGGCCGGAACAAACTTCAAGGTGAGCCTTATTGCCGAAATGGGAGGGTCAAACATTACCAATTTTGTCATCAAAAATTATCACGACGGACAGGTCACCGATTATTTTGATACAGGCGTGAATAGCGAAACTATTAATATTACAAAGATACTGACCAAAAATGTTTTTGATACAGAAAAGTGGACTTTTATGGTCATCGATAAAAATGGTAAAAATGCGTCTGTTTCATTTAATGTATATCGGGATACAAGCGCTGGATATCAATTGGTGAAAGTTTTTCCGGGCGTGATTCTTGGTGCACAGAAAAACCCTGCAAAAGGAAGCTTTATGAGCCTGAAAAGTGGCAACACATGGTTTCAGCCTGATGCATTCAACATCCAGGATTCAATAGAATTGCTGTATTATTTTGACTCAACCGGCGATGCCAATACTATTGCTTCTGCCGGTGCTAACATTGCCACGTTTATTTACCCTGGAAGTACAAGCCCTTTATACTGGTCAATCCGGCATGAAACCCGCTTTTATAAGACTGCATATTCAAATGTTGATTTTAATAATGTACAAAACGACAGCCTGTTGCTTGTTGCTTATGATGAAATCAATGGTAAGCGTAAGGCCAAAAATCTTGCCGCCGGCGATGTGTATTCATTTAAGACAGCTCATGCACGGTACGGTATGTTTTTAGTGGAACAGGTTCTTGGCGCCGACTCCGGAATGGTGCAATTCACCATAAAAATCCAGAAATGATGAAAAAAATTATTGTTTTTAGCATCATTGTGTTGTGGATTATTCAGGTATCTGCCCAGGGTAAAATAAGCGGTCTTGTAATGGATGAACAGACCGGAAATATACTCCCGGTTGCTACCGTAAAAATCCTTGAGTTAAATATGGTGACTACCTCAGATAAAGAAGGCGCTTATGTATTTAAATATATCCAACCAGGGAAATATCATCTCGCCTTCACCTATGTGGGCTATAAAAACGATACCGTTCAGGTCACCATGGGGAAAAAAAGTGACCGATATATTATTACAAAACTTACTAAGGCGGTTATCGATATCTCTGAGGTGACTGTCATTGCATCAAGAACCGAAAAAGGGTTCCGGGTTCCTGCAAGTATGGATGTGATCACCAAAAAACAGTTGCAGGAGTTGCCTGTTGTTTCTGTGGACGATGCATTAGTTTTAGTTTCCGGATTGAATGCTTCAAGAAATTATGGGATTTATAATAAAACAGGTGATGTAACCTTGCGCGGGCTTAACCGCAACATTTACAGCCTGATACTGCTCGATGGCGTGCCTTACAGCCTTTTCGACGGCAGCGCCAACCTGTGGAATAAACTGTATACCGAAAAAATTGATGACATCCAAATCGTAAAAGGGGCAAATTCGGCCTTGTATGGTAGCAATGCCATGTCAGGTGTAATTTGCATAAATACATACAAACCCGAAAAATCATTTGAAGCCAGGGCTAAGGTTTTTTTCGGGACTTATAATACGCAGGGCGGGAATCTTGTTGTTGGTGGCAACAGATCCAAAAATGACAGAGGGTTTTACTGGAGTGTCAATGGTTTTTACAGGAAAAGCGGAGGCTATATTATGGCGCCTGATTCGCTCAGAACACCTTATGATGTGAAAACCTACGTGATGGAATACAACGCATTGGCAAAAACCGGTTATCAGTTTGGTAAAGGTCATAACATCGAAGTTGAATATGAGTACTCATCCGATAAACGCGGTACCGGTAGTAAATTTTTCGAAGAACAGGGAAGTTATAACCATTACAGAACTCACTTTACCAGATTATCATACAATCGTGTGCATGACAACCACGAGATTCATGCCAATGTTTTTTTTAAAAAGGAAGGGTATATAAAACAAAATGAATCCATCAAGAAAAACACCGGATTGTACACATTTTACAATACGGACACCGATACACATGACGAAGGGCTTTGGTTCAGTTATACCACCAGGACAATAAAAAATAATGTGCTTACTGTTGGAACAGATGTTAAAAGCGGTGCTGTTTATTCAAATGATATTTATCATACTTCTGTTGATACCATTGAAAATAATGGGAAAATGGATTTTTTCGGCGTTTTTATTCAGGACCAGTTATCCCTGCTGAAAGACAAATTTGTGATTTTGGCCGCACTGCGTGCCGATCTGGTACACTTCTACGGAGGGATTTTCCATATATATTCACCAACGCTTGCTACATCTTTTTTGTATGATTACCAGGGAGATTTTAAAGCAAAATCGTGGTTTGCATTGAGTCCGAAAGCAGGGTTTAAATATATTTTTAACGAAAACTTTAATATCTATGCGTTGTATTCCTGGGGTTTCAGGCCGCCACAGATCAACGACCTTTCGCGAACCGGAGATGTAAACAAAGGTTTCAAACTTGCCAATCCCGGCCTGAAACCTGAACGTATTCAGAGTGTGGAACTGGGTGCAGGATTACGTCCCGCAAAATGGTTGCTGATTCAGCCCATAGTGTTTTATTCAAAAGGTATAGATTTTCAGTATTTTGTTGCAACTGGCGATTCGGTATATACTTCGGGGGTGAATATGAAACCTGTCATAAAAAGACAAAATGTCGGAAGAGTTAATATCGCAGGATTTGAACTTAAAACCAGTATCAGTTTTACAAAAAACATGAAACTAACAACTTGTTATTCCTATAATTATTCGGTTATCGGAAAATACCTGCCGGGCACGGTTGTTACAACCGATCTCACGGGCAGGGACCTGATCGAAGTTCCCAGAAACCTTTTCAGTGGCATTTATACCTGGAATAACAGAATTATAACGGCAACTCTTACAGCTAAGTTCATTGATAAAGAATGGGTCGACGATGAAAATACTATCAGACTTGACTCGTATTGGACTTTCGATGCCAGGATACAGCGTATGTTTTATAACAAAATTAATTTTGCGCTGACCTGTCAGAATATTTTAAACAAACGCTTTGTGGACAGCAAGGGCTACCTTTCGCCAGGAAGATACTTTTTGTTTGAATTGTCTTTCAACTGGTAAGGAGTACATTCCAATCAATCATTTTTCAAATTCTTATATTTATTTTTCCTTATATTAATTAATGAGTTTTTATATGAAAATTGTCTATTTTTTATTAATTTTGCACTACAAATAACAAGAAGTAGTATATGAATTTCGATATTATTATAATAGGTTCAGGACCGGGTGGTTATGTGGCTGGCATAAGAGCGTCGCAATTAGGTTTTTCCGTTGCTATGGTTGAACAGGCCGAGGTAGGCGGTATATGTCTAAATTGGGGCTGCATTCCTACCAAAGCGCTTCTGAAATCTGCCCAGGTTTATAATTATGCAAAACATGCCGCTGAATATGGAATTACGCTTACAGGCGATGTTGCTTTTGATTTTCAGACTATCGTCAGACGCAGCCGTGATGTTGCGGAAAATATGAGCAAGGGTGTTCAGTTTTTGTTCAGAAAAAATAAAATCGAAGTAATTAAAGGCCATGGAAAGATTTTGCCGGGCGGAAAAGTGGAAGTTACCGGCGGTGAAGGCCAAATATCGGTTTATGAGGCAAGACATATTATTCTTGCTACAGGATCACGTGCACGGGAACTTCCCAATCTGAAAATCGACGGCAAAAAAATTATTGGATACCGCCAGGCAATGACCTTGGAAAAACAACCACAATCATTGGTGGTAATAGGTTCCGGGGCTATCGGTTCGGAGTTTGCACACTTTTATAATACACTTGGCACCAAAGTGACACTGGTAGAGATGTTGCCCAATGTAGTTCCTGTCGAAGATGAGGATGTGTCAAAACAACTGGAACGTTCTTTCAAAAAAAGCGGAATGAAAGTTTATACTGCTTCTGTCGTTGAAAGTGTTGATACCAGTGGCGAAATTTGTAAGGTTTCGATAAAAACCCCAAAAAATGTTGAGGTGGTCGAAGCGGAAGTTGTTCTTTCTGCTGTTGGCGTAAGCACCAACCTTGAAAATTTAGGATTGGAAGAAACCGGCATACTGACCGAAAGAGGAAAAGTCCTGGTGGATGAGTACTACCGGACCAACCAGGAAGGGTATTATGCCATCGGCGATATTGTAAAGGGGCCTGCCCTGGCTCATGTGGCTTCGCGCGAAGGTATTGTCTGTGTTGAAAAAATTGCCGGGAAAGACGTGGCGCCTGTGGATTATAGTAATATTCCGGGCTGTACATATACACATCCGGAGGTTGCCTCAGTGGGATATACCGAAAAAGCAGCCATCGAAGCAGGGTTGACCATAAAAACCGGAAAGTTCCCTTTTACTGCCAGTGGAAAAGCCAATTCTTCGGGGTTCAGGGACGGTTTTATCAAAGTGATTTTTGATGCTGATTCCGGCAAATGGCTCGGAGCTCATTTTATCGGCGAGAATGTTACCGAAATGATAGCCGAAGTAGTAGTGGCGCGTAATATAGGCGCTACGGCTCACGATATTCTCACGGCAGTGCATCCGCACCCCACCATGTCCGAAGCCGTTATGGAAGCCGTGGCAGCGGCATACGGTGAGGTGATTCATATATAATGGTAAACTGAAATGTGCGGTATCTCAGGCATAATAGCTTTCAGCGAAACAGGAAGAAATTATCTGCAAAACATTCATGCTGCTGTTGCTGCTATGAAAACAAGGGGGCCTGATAATAATGGAGTTTATATCAACGGTAATGTAGCTTTCGGCCATAACAGACTTTCCGTTATTGATGTTTCCGATGCTGCATCACAACCCTTTACGGATGAATCAGGAAGATATACCATCGTTTTTAACGGAGAGTTTTTTAATTTCAAATCCCATCGTGATCAGCTCATTTCCCGGGGAATACAACTGAAGTCAACCAGCGATACGGAAGTGCTGTTGTATTTATATATGCTTGAAGGGACTGCCTGTCTTCAAAAAATAAACGGGTTCTTTGCCTTGGCTATTCATGATAAGCATGAAGATACTGTTTTTATTGCTCGCGACCGCATGGGCGTCAAACCTTTGTTAATATATAAAGATCGGGACAAACTGTGCTTTGCTTCCGAAATGAAAGCCCTGTTTGCAATGCAGATACCTAAGCAACTAGACAGGGTGTCATTGCATGCTTATATGCAAATGAATTACATACCCGCCAATTTCACAATGATTAGCCATGTCGTAAAACTGGAACCGGGAAATTATCTGATGGTGAGGAAAAATTCAGCGGAACAGAAACAATATTATGCGATGCCTTATTCTCCTGGCCAGACAGATGCAAAGGCCGATTATGATACCTCCTGTAAGCGTGTGAAACAGCTGTTACTTGAATCCGTTGAAAAAAGAATGATTTCGGATGTTCCTCTTGGCGCTTTTCTCAGCGGAGGTGTCGACTCTTCTGTAATAGTGGCTCTTGCATCGCAATTCACAAAACAGTTAAACACATTTTCTATCGGGTTCAGGGATGAACCTTTTTTTGATGAAACCCGTTATGCACAAATTGTTGCAAATAAATTTAACACCAGCCATACTGTTTTTTCTCTTACCCAGGATGATCTTTTGGCTGTTTTGTTTGATGTGCTTGATTATGTTGACGATCCTTTCGCTGATTCTTCAGCTATTGCAGTTTATTTGCTGAGCAGGGAAACCCGGAAGTTTGTTACTGTGGCCTTATCGGGAGATGGAGCCGATGAACTTTTCGGAGGATATCTGAAACATACAGGTGAATATAAGATCAGGATGGCAGGACCACCGGAAAAACTTCTGAAATACTGTTTGCCATTGATTAACAGGCTTCCGCAGTCGCGAAATTCTGCTTTTTCCAATAAAGTACGGCAGATTGCAAAATATGCCAACGGACTGAAACTCTCAGATCGGGAACGTTACTGGCGGTGGTGTTCTTTTATTTCCGAAGAAGATGCCGGGCACATCATTTTAAAAAAGATCGACATTGACGAATATCTGGAACGTAAGAATACTATTTTAAAAAATATTACCTGTAAGGGAAGTATGAATGATGTTTTGTTTGCCGATATGAAACATGTGCTGGTAAATGATATGCTGACCAAAGTTGATCTGATGTCAATGGCCAGTTCACTCGAAGTCAGAACACCCTTCCTTGATGTTGAACTTGTAAATTATGTTTTTTCACTGCCTGATTCATTCAAAGTTCAGGGAAACCTCAGGAAACGTATTTTACAGGATGCTTTTAAAGACGATTTGCCGGCTGAAATATTTCACAGGGCGAAACATGGTTTTGAAGTTCCCTTATTAAAATGGTTCAGGAATGAGTTGTTTTCCATGATAAATGACGACCTGCTTCACGATGACTTTATTGCCGGACAGGGCATATTCAGTGTTGCTGAAACAAAAAAACTCAAAACTCGTTTACAGTCTAATAATCCAGGCGATGTTCATGCTCAGATATGGGGATTATTGGTTTTTCAATATTGGTGGAAAAAGTATTTTGCAAATTAAACTGATGTTATGCCTAGAGTATTAAGGATCATCAACCGTTTTAACCTCGGCGGGCCGACATACAACGCTGCCTATCTTACACGATATATGTCGCCTGAATTTCAGACCTTGCTGGTTGGTGGCATGAAAGACGAAACGGAAGAAAACTCTGAATTTATTGTCCGTAATCTTGGAATTGTTCCTGTGATTATTCCTGAAATGCGCCGCTCCATAAACCCGGTTCAGGATGCTGTTGCATTAAAAAGATTAATTTCTATCATTGGGGATTTCAGGCCTGATATTGTACATACTCATGCTTCTAAGGCCGGAGCTTTGGGTCGCAGGGCGGCACACAGGATGAACGTTCCGGTGATTATTCATACTTTTCACGGCCATGTTTTTGATGCTTACTTCAGTGGCATTAAATCCCATATCTACCAGCATATTGAGAGAGTGCTTGCTAAAAAATCAACAAAGATCATTGCTCTGAGCGAAATTCAAAAATTTGATCTTGTGCATAAATATAAGATTTGCCCCGAAGAAAAAGTAAGGGTGATACCGCTCGGATTTGACTTAAGTCGTTTCAGGGATAGTATGGACGAAAAAAGAATAAAGTTTCGTAAAGATCATTTGCTTGATGATGATGAAATAGCTGTCGGAATTATCGGGCGTATAGTCCCGATAAAAAATCACACCCTTTTTCTGGAAGGAATTAAATATATCACAGAGCAATCAGGAAAAAAGATCAGGGCATTCATTGTGGGCGACGGCGAAGATAAAAATAAGGTGCGGGAAAAATGTCATGCCCTCGGCCTGAGTTGTGTTGATTTTACTGCTGAGAAAAGAAAAGCTGCCGTAACCTTTACTTCCTGGATAAAAGATGTTGATTGTGTCAATGCAGGATTGGACATCGTTTCTCTTACCTCATTAAATGAAGGTACTCCCGTGAGCCTTATCGAAGCCCAGGCATCTGGAAAACCAATAATAACTACAAATGTAGGGGGTATTGAGAATATTGTGATCCCGGGGCAGACGGCATTACTGTCGGATATTGGCATTGCAGATTATCGGAATAAGTTAATGAAACTTGTTTTGGACGAAACCATGAGGAGAAATTTCGGTAATGCCGGATGGAATTTTGTTAATCAAAAATTTTCATATTTGCGTTTGGTCAATGATATGAAAAAATTATATTATGAATTATTGGCTATGTAACTTACGGGTGGAAATTATTAAATTTGTAAAAAATTTAAAATGAAACGCTTAATATATTTATTGGTTCTGGTAATATTTGTTTCGGGGTGCAGGGTTTTTACTCCTTATCAGATGCTGCGGCAGGGAGATTATCCTGTTTCAGAATTCCCCGACTCCTTAAAAACCCGGGAGTATATCATTGCCCCCAATGATGAGCTTCAGATAAATCTCTTCACCAAAAATGGGGAACAGATCATTGACCCGCTGCGTTCAACGAGTGCCAGCAGTGGCGCCGATATAAAATATACCGTTGAATTTGACGGGCAGATAAAACTGCCGATCCTTAACAGAAAACAAATAGCCGGGAATACTATCCGTGAAGCGGAAAAATTGCTGGAAGACTTATATACCCCTTATTTCAACGAACCTTTTGTGCAGATTAAAGTTACCAATAACCGGGTTACCATCTTTCCCGGCGGGCAGGGCAGTCAGGCAACGGTACTCACGCTGGATAATTCTAATACTACTCTTTTTGAAGCCCTGGCCAAAGCTGGCGGAATTACAGATGGCAAAGCCCATAAAATCAAACTTATTAGAGGAGACCTGAAAAATCCTCAGGTTTATTTTATTGATCTCTCTACTATCGAAGGAATGACAAAGGCCAATCTTATATTACAGGCCAACGATATTATTTATGTTCAGCCACGCAACAAAATACCTCAGAAGATATTGGAAAATGTTGCTCCGTATTTGTCTTTGTTTGCAACCTTTTTAACAATTTATGCACTTTTCGTAAAATAAAACAATGGATAGAAAGAAAAAAATATCTCTGATAAATGATGAGATTGATTTAAAATTATTCTTTTATATTTTTAAAAAAAACTTTTATTATCCTTTGATTTTTGTGTTACTTGCCCTGATAGGTGCATTCCTGTATATACGATATACCCTCCCGGTTTACGAATCAAAAAGCATTATTCAGATTGATAGAAATGAAGAAGCACGTAGTCTGTTTGCCAATCCTTTGATGCAAACGGATGAAGATAACTTCCTGACAAAAAAGATGGAAATTATCAAATCCTACACTTTTATTCAACGGATTGCTAATAAACTACCGCTTGCTGTTTCTTATTTCAGCAAAGGAACAGTACTTGATTATGAACATTATAGAAATTCTCCTTTTAATGTTAGTATCAAAGTGAAGAATTCTGCTATATATGGTGTTCCGATAAATGTAAGTTTTTCCGACAACTCAAAAATTGCTATCTCCTACAAGCTGGATGGGTTACCTGAACAACAAAAGCTAATCAACATAAATGAGCAGGCTGTTTTGCCGGATTTCGACATTACTTTCGTTTCTGTCAATTATAAACGTATCAAAGAAAAAGAGGATTTTCTCGCTGGAGATAAATATTTTTTTGTAGTCAACAACCCTCAGAGTATTGTTCCCGGAATAATATCAAAACTCCAGGTAAATATTCTCAATCAGGCTGCAAATACCATTCTTATTCAGTACAATGATAATTGTGCAGAGAAGGCAACCGACATAGTCAACACCATTGCCGAAGAATTTCAGAGCTACGACATCGAAAAACAGGCACAGAGCGCTGATAAAATGTTGAAGTATATTGATGACAGGATGGGAATCATTTATGATACTCTTGTAAAATCACAGAGTGATATTATAGGCTTCATGAGGGCCAACAATATTGATTCATCCGACAATAAACCCTTGCCATCCCTGACTTCTAGACTCAATGATTATCAAAACCAGATCGTGACTCTTGAACTGGAATCCAACAAGTTGCAGGAAATAGAAAATAATATCAAAGCCTCCGATAAATCTGATCTTACCCGGCTGATCGTGCTGACAGCTGGCAGTGAATTCAAAGGTTCCATATCCGGTATGCTCAACACCCTTCAGGATCTGATTATCAGCCGTGAAAAATTATTGTATAACCTTACCGAAAACAGCGGACAAATAAAAGAACTGGATTATCAGATCGGCGTGCAGAAAAAACTTATTATTGAAAGTATTAAATATCTGAATGATAATATTACTGATCGCAAGAAAGAAATAACTGAAAAAATTGATTTGTATGAAAATATGTTGCAGGTAAAAGACCAAAACTATAATTCAGTGGATTTGGCAAGCCTGCAGAGGATTTATTCCATTAATGAACGATACTATACTCAGTTGGTTGATAAAAAAGCAGAGTATTCCCTGGCTAAAGCAGGTTATGTGTCGCAGAATACCATCTTACAACGGTCGGCGGTTGCTACTGAACCAATTTCTCCCCAAAAAAACAATGTATACTTATTCTCAGTATTGGTTTCTTTGTTATTGGGTTTAATAATCATTATTGCAAAGTATGTTGTGTTTGATAATATATTAAATCTTAATGATATTGTTAAACATACAGATATTCCGATTATCGGGCTGGTTCCCAAGTATGAATTAAAAATCCCTGTTTCTCAACTCATTGTTGATGACCATCCCAGATCCATTGTTGCTGAAGCATTACGTTCCATTCGAACCAATCTGCAGTTTCTGAACAATGAACCGGGCTCAAAAATTGTCGCTCTTTCATCTACGGTTTCCGGCGAGGGAAAAACATTTGTGGCTATTAATCTTGCCGGTGTTATTGCTTTTTCTAACAAGAAAGTGCTGGTGATAGACATGGATTTGCGAAAGCCTAAAATCCATATAGGCTTTGGTGTGGGTAACAACAAGGGAATGAGTACGATCCTCTCAAAAAAAACCGATATAAATAATTGTATCAACCATAGTTCTGTTGAAAACCTCGATTTTATCACTGCCGGACCGGTTCCTCCCAATCCTTCCGAATTGATATTCAGCCAGGAAACAGATACTATCCTGGCCTTTCTTAAGACGAAATATGATTTCATTATTATTGATACTCCGCCGGTCGGCATGGTCACCGACGGAATTAAAGCAATGTCCGTTGCGGATTATCCCCTTTATATTATCAAGGCAAATTATTCAAAAAGGTATTATATTCTCGATCTTGAACGCATGGTGGAAGACAGCAAACTGAAACATATATCAATAATTTTAAATGCTGCTATACCGTTGAGCATGGCATACCGGTACGGAAAAAAATATCATGGGATCAACAAAAGTTTCAGTTACGGCTATGGCTATGGATATGGTTATGGTTACGGTTATGGATATAACATTGATGAAGAGGATGATGGATCCGGTGATAGAAAAAACGGTCAAAAAGTTAAGAGGTCTTTTATTGGTAAAATTCTTGGTTTTTTTAGATTAAACAGTAAATAATGAAAAAAATACCGACAGCAATACCTGATGTTTTCGTTATAGAACCCGATGTTTTTGAAGATAACAGAGGCTATTTTTTTGAAACCTATAATCAGCAGAAATATGCTGAACTTGGACTAAATGATAAATTTGTACAGGATAATGAATCGTTGTCTGCAAAAAATGTACTTCGCGGACTGCATTTTCAGAAACCACCCTACGAGCAGGGTAAACTGGTAAGGGTGATTAGGGGAGGCGTTCTTGATGTTGCGGTGGATATACGGAAAAATTCTCCGTTTTTTGGTAAATGGGTTTCACAGGAACTTACTGAGCAAAATAAATTGCTGATGTGGATACCACCGGGTTTTGCTCATGGCTTCGTCACGCTTTTTGATTGCACTGTTTTTTCTTATAAATGTACCGGCTTTTATAACCATGCTTCGGAACAGGTTCTGCTCTGGAACGATACAGATATTGGTGTCAACTGGATGATTAATAACCCTGTCTTGTCTGAACGGGATAAATCAGGAATGCCTTTGAATAAATTTTGTACTCCATTCATTTACAAGTAAATTATTTAGTACTTTTGCGGGCTAAAATTTTTTAATGTGGAAAAAGAAGAAATATATTCATTGATAGCCTATTTTTCTTTTTTTATTGTTTCGTTTTTTTTTGCTATCCTTATCAACCGCATATTGGTTACTTTTTCCAGAAATTTAGGGGCAAGAAGCGATGCCGATAATCAGATCCGGTGGAATACCAGAGCAAAGCCTTCTTTCGGAGGCATGTCTTTTTATATTATTTTTTTACTTTCAGTAACGGCACTGGCTTTTTTTTTCCAGGAAAACAGTTTGTTCCATAACTATAAATTGCTTGGAATAATAAGCGCCACCACGCTGGGATTTGTGATGGGGCTATTTGACGATGCATATAATACAAGGGTATATATTAAACTAATTTCCCAGATTTTATGTGGTGTCATTTTAATTTATACAGATACATATATTTCTTTATTTGAAAATGACTACCTGAATTATGTTTTCACTGTTCTTTGGGTAGTTGGTATCATGAATTCAATTAATATGCTGGACAATATGGATGCAATTTCGACCCTGGTAGCCATCTTTATTTTTTCAGGCATTTTTATTGAAAATATGCTTTCCGGTGGCCTCGGAAATAATATTAATATTATTATTATCGGCATTTATTCTGCTCTGGTAGGTTTCTTATTTTTTAACTGGCCGCCATCAAAAATGTACATGGGCGACACCGGAAGTCAGTTTTTAGGAGTTCTTCTGGCTGCGTTCGGCATTGTTTTTATTTGGAATTATAAGGAAAGTGACCTTAATGAAATACCAACCAAACAAGTATGTGCGGTTATTCTTTTCTTTGCTTTGCCAATCATTGATACAACTACCGTTTCCATAAAACGGATTCTCAGAGGCAAATCACCGTTCATCGGCGGTAAGGATCATACCACACATCATTTATCTTATCTGGGTCTGACCGAAAAGCAGGTTGCAGTTGTATATGCCGTGCTTTCAGGGATTTCAATGATTCTTGGACTTGTATGCCTCAATATAAAAGCCTGGAATCATTATTATACTATGGGTTTTGCAGCATATTTTCTTATCTTGTTTTCAGTCCTTTTTTATATAGCTAATATTAATAAGGAGAGAAGTCTGGACTGATATGAAAAGGATCCTTGTTGTTTTTTTGGTTTTGGTGGCAGCTTTTCTACTGGTGGAATTATTTATTTTTTCAAAAAAAAATACCCCCGGTACACTCTCCGATAGCACCTATTTTGAAGCCGGCAAACGCTATTATAAAATATTTAATGTAAAAATACCTGACAGTCTTGCCTTTGCAGGTGAAAATGTTCCGCTTGACAAGTTTTATGTTCGGGAGGGGCTCGACCGCGAACTCCTTGTTAACTCTTACTGGCAGTCGAACACACTTTTATTATTGAAAAGATCCTTTCGTTTTTTCCCTTTGATTGATTCAATATTAGCCGCACACAAGGTGCCCTCAGATTTTAAGTATCTTGCCCTGATCGAAAGTGGCCTTGAAAATGTGGTGTCACCGGCCGGAGCTGCAGGATTCTGGCAATTTCTCAAAACCACAGCTTCGTCTTACGGACTTACGGTCAACCAGGAAGTTGATGAGAGGTACGACCTTGAAAAATCTACTATAGCAGCCTGTAACTATCTTAAGGGCGCCTATCAGCATTTTCACAGCTGGACATTGGCTGCAGCATCTTATAATATGGGCCTTGCAGGACTGGATGCGGTGATCGAAAATCAGAAAACTTCCAATTATTATGATCTGTATCTTAATAAGGAAACCCAGCGATATGTCTACAGGATTCTTGCCGTAAAGTTAATTTACCGGAATCCGGTTGGTTTTGGGTTTTATCTTCGCCACAGGGATCTGTATCCTCCCATACCGTTGTATTCTGTAATTGTTGATTCAGCGGTAGCCTGCTGGCCCGATTTTGCGCGGGAGAACAACTCCAATTACAGAATCCTGAAAGAACTGAATCCCTGGATAATAAAATATTCGTTTACCAATAAAGAAAATAAAATATATAAAGTGAAGTTCCCCAAACAGGGGTATGAGCAATATACGAAATTATTTTCGGAGACAAAACAGGAAGAGACCTTGTTTAATGATACGCTGACCGTTGACCGGATAAGATAAGAATTTTATCAGAAAATGCATGATCTTTTACAACATACTGACATAGCAGAGGAACTTCTGTACGGGGATGAGTCAAAACTATCAATTTATGGCGCACGGGTGCATAACCTCAAAAATATCGATCTGGTCATTCCCCGTGAGAAATTGGTCGTAATAACCGGTTTGAGTGGCAGCGGAAAATCTTCCCTGGCTTTTGATACGATTTATGCCGAAGGGCAAAGACGGTACCTTGAAACTTTTTCAAATTATATAAGGCAGTTCATTGGAAATATCGAAAGGCCTGATGTGGATAAGATCACCGGCCTTTGCCCGGTGATTTCCATAGAGCAAAAATCCTCGAACAAAAATCCCCGGTCCACCGTGGGAACAATTACCGAGATCTATGATTTTTTAAGGCTTCTGTATGCCCGCACTTCTGATGCATATTCATATGTAACAGGAGAAAAAATGATCCGTTACAGTGAGCAGCAGATCAATGACCTGATCTTGCAGAAATACATCAATAAAAATATTATTTTACTTGCCCCAAAAGTCAAGGGCCGTAAAGGGCATTACCGTGAACTTTTTGAACAGATACGCCGGCAGGGCTATGTTAAAGTTCGTGTTGATGGAGCGATTAGGGACATAAACCACGGCATGCAGCTTGACCGCTATAAAATGCATGATATCGAAGTAGTTATAGATACCATTTCCATCAAAGAGGAAAATAAATCACGGCTGTCACATTCCGTTCAGTCTGCGCTGAAACTCGGCAAAAACTCCCTGATGGTTGCCGATGTGGAATCCGGCTACGTGCAGCATTTCAGCCGAATGCTGATGTGCCCGGTGAGCGGAATTTCGTATGAAGAGCCGGAACCCAATACCTTTTCTTTTAATTCGCCATACGGCGCTTGCCCCAAATGTACAGGGCTGGGAGAGATACTGGAAGTGGACATGAAAAAGATCATTCCTGATTTTTCAAAAAATATCCACGACGGAGGAATTATCCCCATTGGCGTCTATAAAAGCAATTGGATATTTCATCAATTGGAAGCCATCGGAAAACGTTATGATTTTACCCTCGAAACACCGCTGAACAACTTATCAGAAAAAGCAATTAATATTATCCTTTATGGTACCGACGAACTGTTTTCAGTCAAAAATGAGTACCTGGGGGTATCTGCCCCTTATAAAATGAACTTTGAGGGCATTATCAATTTTATTGTTAATCAGAATAATGATACTTCATCACCCGCGATAAAAAAATGGGCGGGAAATTTCATGAACAAAACCGTATGTCCCGAATGTAAAGGGGCTCGGTTAAAAAAAGAATCACTGTTTTTCAGGATCAATAATAAAACAATAGCCGATCTGGCCGGCAGTGATTTATACAAATTACAGCAATGGTTTCATGAAGCAGAACATTTTTTCGAGCCTTCCCGGTATCAGATAGCTTATGAAATAATTCGCGAAATTCAAAACAGGATAAAGTTTTTATTGGATGTGGGCCTTGATTATCTCACACTCAACCGGCCGGCCGCTTCGCTTTCGGGAGGGGAATCACAGCGTATAAGACTGGCCACACAGATAAGTTCTCAGCTGGTCAATGTTTTATATATTCTTGATGAACCGAGTATCGGCTTGCATCAACGGGATAACCACCGGTTGATAACGGCGCTGAAAGAACTGCGCGATGTAGGTAATTCGGTCATTGTGGTAGAACATGATAAAGATACCATGCTTGCTGCCGACCATCTGATCGACATAGGCCCCGGCGGAGGAATTAACGGCGGATATGTTGTGGCCCAGGGGACGCCAGCCGAGGTGATGAAAACACAAAGCCTTACCTCTCTTTATCTTAATGAAATAAAACAGATCAGGGTCCCGGCCGAACGACGAAAAGCGAATGGCACAGAGTTAAAACTAGTCGGTGCCTGTGGTAATAACTTAAAAAATATTACGGTCAGTTTTCCGTTGGGCACGTTCATTTGTGTCACTGGTGTTTCGGGAAGCGGTAAATCTACCCTGATCAATCAGACCTTATATCCTGTTTTAAGCAGGCATTTTTACCGGTCCGAGCATAAAACACTTGAATATAAGAAGATTGAAGGTTTAAAAAATATTGATAAAGTAATAGAGATAGACCAAAGCCCGATTGGCCGTACACCTCGTTCCAATCCTGCAACATACACCGGAGTGTTTGATGATATACGCAAATTATTCGTACAGGTCCCGGAATCTAAAATACGCGGTTACCTGCCTGGAAGATTTTCATTCAATGTAAAAGGCGGACGTTGTGAAACCTGCGGAGGCGCCGGCATGAAGGTCATTGAAATGAATTTTTTACCCGACGTATATATCCCATGTGAGCATTGTAACGGAAAACGTTATAACCGCGAAACATTGGAAATAAAATATAAAGGAAAGTCAATCTGTGACGTGCTGGAAATGAATATTGATGCTGCCGTGGATTTCTTTTCCCAGATACCATCCATCCTGCAGAAAATCAAAACACTTCATGATGTAGGACTGGGATATATAAGACTTGGACAGCAGTCGACAACTTTATCGGGCGGTGAAGCACAAAGGGTAAAACTGGCGACGGAACTCTCCAAAAAAGACACGGGCCGTACCTTGTACATTCTTGATGAGCCTACCACAGGATTACATTTCGAAGATATCAACGTCCTGCTGAACGTTCTGAACAAACTGGTTGAAAAGGGGAATACGGTTATTGTTATTGAACATAATATGGATGTGATCAAAATGGCTGATCATATCATCGATCTCGGACCGGAAGGCGGTGACCGCGGGGGGCAGATCATATGCGAAGGAAGCCCCGAATCTATAATTAACTGTGCTGAAAGTCATACCGCCACATTTTTAAAACCAATACTACAAAAACAATAAAAAAAAAATTAAATAGTTATATAAAAAAAATATTGTCATGCACACACTCAACGAGAAAGAAACGGAACAGGTAAAAGAGGCCTTCAAACAAAAGGATTGGCAGGAAGTTAAAATCAATGATTCCTGGCAGATCTTTAAAGTGATGTCTGAATTTGTCGATGGCTTTGAAAAACTTACAAAAATAGGCCCTTGCGTCACCATTTTCGGCTCTGCCCGGACGCCTACGAACCATAAGCATTATGAACTTGCTCAGGACATTGCCTATAAACTGACCAAAGCAGGCTTTGGTGTAATTACCGGCGGCGGCCCGGGTATAATGGAAGCCGGTAACAAAGGCGCTCATTTTGGCAAGGGCAAATCGGTCGGACTGAATATTGAACTGCCTTTTGAACAAGATGCCAATGAATACATTGATAAGGACAAAAGTCTTTCGTTTGATTACTTTTTTGTCCGCAAAGTCATGTTTGTAAAATATGCTCAGGGTTTTATTGTTATGCCCGGAGGCTTCGGCACGCTGGACGAGTTTTTTGAAGCTGTCACCCTCATTCAGACCAAAAAAAATGTGAATTTTCCCGTGGTGCTCGTTGTGAGGGACTACTGGCAGGGATTGATCGATTGGATGAAGGATAAATTAGTCGGCGAGAAAAATATCAGCCCTGATGACCTTGATATTTTTGAGGTGGTTGATACTGCAGATGAAGCTGTAAAATGTATTGAAGATTTTTACAGGGAATATTCGTAAGCATACGGTAAACAGCATCTTTCCCACAAAAGAAGTTTGAACTATTTTTG
>DAOORA010000020.1:0-31008 GCA_035389045.1 Bacteroidales bacterium
AGCTCCTTTTGAGCAGTCGTACCAACACTTTCATCCAAATCGGCACTATTATAAATATATAATCCCGATTCAAAACAGTTTCTGTGTATTTTTGCATTCATAGAAACAAGTTTTACCCTCAAAATACTAAGCTATGCCATTAAAGATATTAGGTTTTGAAAAAAAATTTACCCGCAAATGGTTTATCAATTATTTTTCGATCATACTGGGCGCCTTTATCATATCGGTGGGCTTCGTATATTTTATTACTCCGTATAAATTTGTGCCGGGCGGGGTTTACGGTATTGCCATCGTAGTGCACTGGGTTACCAAGGGGCTGTTTGCCATCGCCCCCGAAGGCATACCGGTCGGATTGATGGGGCTGGCGCTCGACATCCCGCTCACCATCATCGGCACCAGAATCTTAGGCCCAAAATTCGGGATCAAGACCGTCATCGGGTTTGTGGCTGTGTCACAATTTATTATGTTGCTGACGTATTTCCAGGGCGATAAGCCGCTGGTCGAAGGCGACCCTTTGTTATCTGCATTGTTTGGCGCTGTCCTGGTAGGCCTTGGGATAGGTATTATGTTCCGCTCCAAAGCTACTTCCGGCGGTTCAGATATCATCGCCATGATCATAGCCAAATATACCCATCTGCCGGTAGGCCAACTGTTGATCTATGTCGACTCCGTGATCGTGCTGCTGGGCCTTGTGGTTTTTCAGGACTGGAAGATACCCCTGTACTCCTGGCTGATCATATTTATCACAGGAAAAGTAATAGATACGGTGATCCAGGGACTCAGCTACGAAAAAACGCTTTTTATCATTTCCGAAAAACACGAAGAAATACGAAACGTAATTATTCATGAACTCGACCGCGGAGGAACTTTTATCATGGGAAAAGGCATGTTCAACGGCGCCGAAAAGAAGATCATCTTCACCGTCGTCAGTCGTAAGGAACTGGCCTTGCTGAAGGATTATGTGCACCGCGTCGATCCCTACGCCTTCATGACCGTTCTTAATGCCAGCGAAATACTTGGCGAAGGATTTAAGCCCCTGAAACAGGAAGAATAAAAAGGTTTTATGTAATAATCAGACAATTACCTTTTAGGCCCGGTCTGATTTTAATAATATAAAAAAATGAAATATCAAATAAATAACAACAACTTAAATGCATGAACTCAAACAGTAAATACATCTTATCTTTAGACCAGGGAACAACAAGCTCCAGGGCTGTATTATTTAACGAAAATGCCTGCGTCTGCGGCATTGAACAAAAGGAAACAGGGCAGATTTACCCCGCACCCGGCTGGGTGGAACAAGATGCTGAAGAAATATGGAACAATCAGCTCGCAGTAGCGCGGGAATTGATTAAGAAACAAAAAATTTCCGCCGGTCAGATAGCGGCCATTGGAATAACCAACCAGCGGGAAACCACGGTGGTATGGGATAAACATACAGGCAGGCCGGTGTATAATGCCATCATCTGGCAGGATAAACGTACGGCAGATTTCTGTAAAAAACTCCGCGACCAAAACTGGGCGGATTATATACAGGAGAACACCGGGTTAATCATTGATTCGTACTTTTCAGCAAGCAAGCTGAACTGGATACTCAATCAATCCGAAGATATAAAATCCAGGGCGCAAAACGGCCAATTGCTTTTCGGCACCATAGATACCTACCTGATATGGAAATTAACAGGCGGAAAACTGCATATCACGGACTTCTCGAATGCCTCACGTACCATGTTATTCAATATCAGGCAACTCTGCTGGGATAAAAAACTTCTTGATCTGATGGAGATACCGGCTTGTATGCTTCCCGAAGTTGTTGATTCTTCGGGTATTTACGGATATACAGATGTTACTGTTTTTGATGGAGTCGAAATCCCTGTTGCCGGTATTGCCGGCGACCAGCAGGCCGCCTTGTTCGGGCAGGCCTGTTTTGAAGAGGGTATGGTGAAAAACACTTATGGCACCGGATGTTTCCTGCTGATGAATACCGGCACACAACCTGTAACATCTGAAAACGGCCTGTTAACCACCATCGCCTGGGGCCTCGGTAATAAAGTGGAATATGCGCTCGAAGGCAGTGTTTTCATTGCAGGGGCAGTGATCAAATGGCTGCGCGACAACCTGAAAATGATCCGTACGGCAACTGAGTCAGAAAATTACGCCCTGGAGGCAACCGACAACGCCGGGGTATATTTTGTCCCCGCTTTTGCCGGCCTTGGCGCTCCCTACTGGGATATGGATGCCAGGGGCCTCATCACCGGGCTTACGCTGGCCACAGATAAAAAACATGTTGTCCGTGCAGCCCTCGAGGCAATGGCATTTCAGACAAGGGATGTAGTCAACGCCATGCAGCTCGATTCAGGTATCAGCCTGAAAATCATGAATGTAGACGGCGGCGCCTCCTCCAATGATTTCCTGATGCAATTTCAGGCAGATGTGCTCGGTGTGCCGGTCGTACGCCCGTCGAACATCGAATCTACAGCGCTGGGCGCTGCCTTCCTGGCAGGACTGGCTGTGAAACTCTGGACCAAAGAACAGCTGACACAACTCCGCAGACCCGACAAAATCTTTAAACCCTGCATGAACACCAACCAAAGAAATGAGTTGTATAAAGCATGGCAACATGCGGTGCAACAGGCAAGACAATGAATCCGGAATAGAAGTTATCACAGTTTGTTCTCAAATACAGCACTATACGACGATAATCTAAAATTTGTATTAATCTTTTAAAAACAACAAAAAATTTGTATTTTTGTTTATAAATTTAAAACCAGTATTTATGAAAAGGATTTTCATTTTAGCCGTTGCAATACTTTTAGCAGGTAGTTTGAACCCTACTTTTGCACAACAGAGCAGTGGCCCCGGAGCATGGTTCAGGACGGGGTCCGTAATCTCCTATCATGTGATGAACGGAGCCAAAGAATATGACTATGTGGTCAGCGACCTGGTGATAGATAACCATATCACTTTTAACTGGAAAATGACTGACCCGGTCAATTATTCGGGCAAAGTGAAAATATTCAATTATGCCATAGACACGGCTTCAATCATGGTAAATTATTTTGAGAATGGTTCTTCTCAGAACATGGTGAACAAAACCACTGCTATGCTCAGCCGCAAAATATACAAACGCCTCTTATCGCAAACAACTGTTAATGTGACGATAGATAAAAATGATGAAACCCTGAAATTTATGCGAAACGAAAAATATCCTGTCGTTATTGATGGTGTTTCCCGGGAAATTGATGTTATGATGGTCGAATCAGAAACGGGGCATAAATTCTGGATACTCAACTATCCCCAGTTCCCTCTGATCATAAAAATGGAACTGGATTTTACGATCAGCCTGAAAACGGTGGAAACCACGAAATAGTGTTTATTCCATAACTCCATTCTCTTCCCCGCGAGGCTGTCTCAAAAGTCAAAATTCTTTTGTATTTAGAAAAGGCGCATAAAGGACTTTTGATACAGTCCCCAAGCTTCGCAAATGAACTTTCGGTTCAAACACTGGGGTTCAGTTCAGACACTATTTATCAGCCCTTTTAGGCTCTTCTGTATCTTTGAGCCTGGATTATTGATTTTATTTTACATTTTACTTGCTTTTTGGTAGTAATTGTTGTACCTTTGTTTTTAATTAGTCTAAATTAATATAACCTAAAAAAAACATTATGAAACCGAGATTATTTTTATCATTGGTACTCATGCTGACAGTTGTTGCTCTAAATGCACAGCCTGTCAATAAAAGTCAGATTTGCATTGGCATGAATGCACCCGAGTTTAAATCACTGTCAACTCAGGGGGAGATCAATTTTCCAGCAGACTATTACAACAAGTGGAAGGTACTTTTCAGTCATCCTGCAGATTTTACACCGGTTTGTACTTCCGAGATCATTGCACTTGCCGATAAACAGGAAGAGTTTAAATATCTCAATGCAGCTTTGATTGTTATATCAACCGATGGCTTGAACAGTCATATCGAATGGGTGAAGTCTATAGAGGGAATAAGCCGTACAGGTAAATCTGCGATCAAGATCAATTTTCCATTGGTCTCTGATGTTGACATGACGGTGGTCAGGAAATATAACATGATGCATCAGGATACAAGCAACCGGGCAAGTGTACGCTCGGTAGTGATCATTGATCCTGATAACAAGGTAAGGACATTCTTTGTATATCCTGATAACATTGGCAGGAATATCGATGAAATATTACGTACCTTGAAGGCCTTGCAGATGGCCGACAAAGAAAATGTACTGACACCGGCAAACTGGCAAATTGGTAAAGATGTATTAATCCATGCACCTAAAACAATGAAAGAATCTGAAAAATTAAAGTTACAGAATAATCCTGATATGTACTCGCAAACCTGGTATATGTGGTATAAGAAAAGTCAATAGTGCGAATTAACAGAGCAGGTCATTCAGATCCACATTTCCGCCAGAGACAATGATCCCGGTTCTTTTTCCTATAAAAAGACCGGGATTGTTTTTTATTACCGCCAATGTTACCGCTGAAGAAGGTTCCACAATGATCTTCATCCGTTCCCAGATAAGCTTCATGGAGGCGATGATATCACTTTCAGATACCGTGAAAATATCATGGAGATGTTCCATAATAATCGGGAAGGTAAGTTCGCCGAGAGAGGTTCTTAGTCCGTCAGCTATTGTATCCGGATGTATTGAAGGAATAAATGTTTTGGATTTGAAAGACAAATACGCATCGTTGGCCTGTTCCGGTTCGGCTGCTATGACCTTGGTAAAAGGCGAAAAATATTTTGCTGCCAGTAAGGCGCCGCTAAGCAATCCACCCCCTCCAACGGGACAGATGATATAATCAAGCCCGGGTATTTCCTGAATCAGCTCTTTTGCAGCAGTAGCCTGCCCTGCTATCACCTGATAATTGTCGTAGGGATGGATTTCCAATGCTCCTGTTCGGGAAATGACTTCTTTAAGGGTTGATTCCCGCGCTTCGAGTGTCGGCTTGCAGAACGTGATAAGGCCTCCATAGGCTTTAACGGCCTCTATCTTAACTTTAGATGAATTTTCAGGCATGACGACATAAGCCCTTGCATTTCGCAATTTTGCTGCCCGTGCCAGAGCCTGGGCATGATTGCCGGAAGAATGAGTAGCCACACCCTTGTTCAATTGGTCCTGGTCCAATGAAAAAACAGCATTGCAAGCGCCGCGGGATTTAAAAACCCCTGCTTTCTGAAAATTCTCACATTTTAAATATAAATGAGTCTGATACATTTCATTCAGACTTTGTGAAGTCATCACAGGAGTATGGTTAACAGCCTGTTTTATCCGCCATGCTGCTTCTTCAATGATCGTCTTATCAGGTATTTTCATAATTTCCATTTTAACCCATATTAAGCATTAGGAGCTTGCGAGCTAATGCTTTAGTTGTCCGCCACCCGGCGGACGACTTTGTAAATGTTTACCGACTTTGGGGATTGAACAAAATATAATACAGAATTGCCGGGATTACATTTACTTTGTCGATTCCGCAGTAAAAATTTACTCAAGCTAATCCATCCCAAAGAATTTACCAAACTGTTTCTATTGCTATACATTATAGATTTTCTATTGCGGAATTTGGGTTTAATTAAAAAAGGCTTGAAACAAAATGTGACAAGCCTTTTTAAAAATAATTTTAAACCAGAAAATGGCAGGAATTACACTTTATGTATTTCCTTAATAATTTGTTTACCAATCTCAACCGCTTTTTCATTATCGGGTATCATCCCGTGATGACGTTTGGGGAGTGATTTTTCGAGGCCTTTTCTGATGTATTCGGTACTTACTATAGGTTTTATTTTCAGGTAGGCGCCCAGCACCATCATGTTAAACACCTTGTTCATACCCAGCTTGGTAGCTTCATCGGAAGCATCCACGCGGTAGATACTGATGTCCTTACGTTCGGGATGGCGGGTAATGCCGTTGCCGTCGTATATCAGGGTTCCGCCCGGCTTCACCGATTTCTCAAATTTATCCATTGACTGCTGGTTCAGGATAATGGCTGTATCGTAAACGGTAAGAATCGGCGAACTGATACGTTCGTCGCTTACGATAACCGTAACGTTGGCTGTCCCCCCCCGCATTTCAGGACCGTAGGAAGGCATCCAGCTTACTTCTTTATTTTGCATGACACCGGAATAGGCAAGAATTTTACCCATAGACAAAACTCCCTGTCCTCCAAAACCGGCTATGATAATTTCTTCAGTCATATTATTTGGTTTTTTTTTAAATTTATTATTTCTTCCTATTTGTGATTTATGATTTATGACTTATGATTTATGATTTATTAAAACTGCCGTTAATCGTTTTTATTGATTTAGTAAAGATCGCAACAAATTCATCAGATTCCTTTATCAATAATTCTATATTTTTAACGAAATTGGACTCCATCAATTCTATATCAATTATAAAAGTCAGCCAAAAATTACTTTCGTCTGCTTCCTCTACAACAATTTTCAATTTATTAGTAAAATCAATTTTTGATTTAGCTCTTAAAACAGCCCGATAGTTTGCTGCAACAGATGAAGATGATTTTAACAATTGATACGCAACAACATCAGCTGCTTTCGACTTGGGAAATCCATCTACAAGTTTAAAAACACTTATTGCAAATGAACGAGTTCGTTTTAGAAGTTCGTTTTTGTCCATTTTAGCGTTAAATAATAATTCTTAAATCTCAAATCTCAAATCTTAAATTTAATTTATTCAGTAGGGACTTTAATATCACCCAAAGGATAAAAGGGGAACATATTCTCTTCCATCCATTTGTTGGCCTGAACAGGCGTCATTTTCCAGCCTGAATTGCAGTTGGAAACTACTTCGATGAAAGAAAGTCCTTTTTTGGCGTAAGAAAGTTCAAAAGCTTTCCGTATCGCTCTTTTCACTTTGCGGACATTAGCCGGGGTATGCACCGAATGTCTTGTAACAAAGCAGGTTCCCGGAAGTGTAGCCACGATCTCAGTGATCTTCAATGGATTTCCCATGATTTGGGTATCGCGTCCGTAAGGGCATGTAGAAGCCTTCATATTGGGCAGCGTAGTAGGCGCCATCTGACCGCCTGTCATGCCATAGATACCGTTATTAATGAAAATGATCACAAAGTTTTCGCCACGGTTGCATGCATGGATGGTTTCGGCGGTGCCGATAGCGGCAAGGTCGCCATCGCCCTGGTAAGTAAACACATATTTTTCGGGCATCAGTCTTTTGATTGCTGTGGCCAGAGCGGGCGCCCGGCCGTGGGCAGCCTGTTGCATGTCTATATCCAGAAAATCGTAAGCCAGTACCGAACATCCCACCGGAGCGATACCAATTGTTTCTGACTGTATACCCATTTCTTCGACAACTTCCATGAGCATGCGGTGGACAACGCCGTGACCGCAGCCCGGGCAATAACTCAATGCCGTGTCAACAAGGAGGTTAGTTCTTTTGTAAACCAGGTTTTCCGGTTTTATTATTTGTTCTTTTGATAATGTTTCCATTGCTTATCCTCCAATAAGTTTAGTTTCTAATACCTTGACTACTTCTTCGGGTGTTGGAATAATGCCGCCATGACGGCCATAATGTTCAACAGGGATTTTACATTCAACGGCCAGACGCACATCTTCCACCATCTGTCCGAGATTCATTTCTACGGTCAGCATGCCTTTTACCTGTCCTCCCAGTTCCTTTAAAGGTTTTTTGGGGAATGGGAATAACGTTATCGGCCTGAACAGACCGACTTTGATTCCCTTTTCACGGGCTATATCCATAGCTTTCTGACAAATACGTGAGCTGGACCCGAATGCCACAAAAAGATATTCTGCATCGTCGCAGTTAATTTTTTCATAACGTACTTCGTTTTCTTCCATGGCTTTGTACTTGCGTTCGAGGCTCAACACATGCTTTTCCTGTTTTGAAGGATCGAGGTCGAGGGAAGTAATGATGTTGCGTTCTCTGTCGGGTGTTTTTCCTGTGGTAGCCCAGGGAGACATTTTCAGTATTTCTTCTTTTGTCCAACGGGGTTTTGTTTCCTGAAGCTCAACTTTTTCCATCATCTGTCCGATGACGCCGTCCGATAGAATCATCACAGGATTACGGTACTTGAAGGCAAGATCAAATCCCAGGGAAACGAAGTCCGACATTTCCTGTACAGAGGCCGGCGCCAGCACGAGCAGACGGTAGTCGCCGTGTCCGCCGCCTTTGGTGGCCTGGAAATAATCACCCTGTGAAGGTTGTATAGTCCCTAATCCGGGGCCTCCCCTAACCACGTTAACGATAAGACAAGGCAACTCAGCGCCTGCGATATAAGAGATGCCTTCCATTTTTAAGCTTATTCCGGGGCTTGAGGAAGTGGTCATACATTTTTTTCCGCAGGAAGCGCCTCCGTAAACCATGTTGATGGCAGCCACTTCGCTTTCGGCCTGAAGAACAACCATTCCGGTGGTTTCGTATGGCTTCTGAGCCATGAGGTATTCCAGTATTTCTGACTGTGGTGTAATAGGATAACCGAAATAGCCGTCAGCTCCGGCACGTATGGCTGCCTCAGCTATTGCCTCATTACCCTTCATTAATCTTAATTCTTTCATTAGGTTATAAATTTAAATTTAAACTTCGGTGGTTATTTTAGTTCTGTATACAGTAATGACGCCATCGGGACATACCACAGCGCAGTTTGCGCAGCCTACGCAACGGTCGTTGACCATCATTGCATAATGGTATCCCTTGGAGTTGACGCCCGGATTCATTCCTATGACCTCTTCCGGACAAGCTGTGGTGCAAACTTCGCATCCTTTGCAGCGTTCGATATTGATTACTATTGCTCCTTTAAATTTTGCCATGATTTGTTTTATAATTTATGATTTATGATTATAGTATTATGAGTCAGATATTATTTAGGCGAAAATAGTTAAAATTAATCAGAATTCAGCGGATGATGTTCGTGAAATTTTTTCAGGCGGTATTCCAGATCGGGGAACTGATCGCGGTGAACCAGCGAAACACAGGCGCGCATGCCCTCGATACGGCTGCTGCCCGTTATGGCGAGCGAAATGGCGCTAATGCCATAATACATCAGCTCTTCAAGCAATTGCTCACCCGTAAATCCCGGATAGGAAAAAGTAAAATAAAATCCGTCGGCCAACGGGTCATTTTCGTCTTTATCATAGACGATTTGAAAACCATTATCCGTAAACATTTTTTTCATGATCCTGGCTTTTTCGCCGTATTCCTTAACTTCATCAACAAAGTTAAATTTGCCTTCGTTGGCGGCTTTCAGCATGGCTGCCATGGCATATTGAGCGCTGTGCGCTGTTCCCGAACTCAGGGAATAAATCGATCCATAAACCATTGCCCTGCCAAACTGGTCGGAGGTATAGTAACGTTTCAGATCCGGAGCTTGTAAACCAAACACTTTAGGTGAAATAACCATGATTCCGATACGTTGACCAGCATAACTGAACACTTTTGACCCCGAAACAAAAAGAATATAATTGTCGGTATACTTTGCCACGGTAGGCTGGAACGGAGCCACACCGGGTTTTGAATAATCCTTGCGGAAATCCATGCCAAAATAGGCCAGATCTTCCAGTACCAGAACATTATACTGGTTCGCAAGATCGCCGATGATTTTTAATTCCCTGTCCGTGAAACATATCCATGAAGGATTATTGGGGTTGGAATATAAAATACTGGCAATGTTACCTTTTCTCAGATAGGATTCGATTTTATCCTTCAGTTTTTCACCGCGATAATCATAAACATCAAAAGCCTCGAATTTGGTTCCTATAACTGCATGTTGCTGTTTATGAACAGGAAAGCAAGGATCGAGCATCAGTGTAGTATCTTTTTCACGGTACATACGGTTCACGGTCATAAAAGCCGCATAACCTCCCTGCATGGAACCTACCGTAGGAATACAATTTTCAGGATTTACATCCGTATCCAAAAAAAGTTTCACAAAACGGGCCATTTCGTTTTTAAGCTCCGGCAATCCGTCAATCTCGGGATAAATAGCCGCACAACCGCTTTGAAGTGCCTGAATTTCAGCTTCTACGCCAATTTTTGCTGCCGGCAACCCGGGAACGCCCATCTCCATGCGGATATACTTCTGCCCGGTTTCATTTTCAATTTCATTGATCAGTCTTTTGACTTCACGGATGGTGGCCCTGCCAACGTTGGGGATGTTGCTTGTCGCTATCCTCCGCTTTACAACTTCGTAATCAATAGGTGTATCTTTCATAAAGTTTATGTTAGGATTTTCTCATTTTATAATCTGCAAATAACCGATTTATTTTTATAAAAAACAAAAGTCACGGCAAATTTATTTGACACTCACTGTGGCAAACACTTCATGAAAATATAAAAAACTAATATTCAGTTGAATAATCAGAGAAATAAATCAGTTAAGCCGGCTCTAACGGTAAGAATTGTTTTTTATTTTGTCGAGAAAAAAAATTCTTTTATCGATATTTTTTTGAAATTTAATTTGTTTTTTTAAATTATTCCACCTACATTTGTGGTGAAAAGTAATTAATAAATATGATTTAAGATTAAAATATTGATAAACAATTGATTATTAAAATTCAATTTTGTTCTATTTTGTTCTATATGGTACGCGAAATAATTTTAACACTGATATTTACTAACTATAATTAAAATATTATCACTATGGCACTTGACAAAGAATTTTTCGACAACCTGGAAAAACTGAGAAATTACAAAACCAAGCCGGTGATGACGGACTTTTTTGAAACCATCTACAGGCTTGAAAAAATAGGTGAGGAAATCCACGTCGGAGATAAAAAACAAAAAACAACCACCTCCAACCTTATAAAACAAGCACAGGACCTTACCAAAAAATTAGAGAACAGCAAGGATGAATTTGCTTTTCGCACCAAAACCCAAACGGAGTTTGATGCAGTGTATGAGTGTATCAGCTATTTAGGTGATCACTTTAATTCTTTGAATTAGTCCGTTCCGGTATCATTATATTTGCAGGCCGAACAGTCAGTCAATCTCTTACTGCATCAAATATTTATCAACAGTTTTGTCGGGGCAAGCTCCCGTTGTGCGAAGTTTGCAATCGCACCCAACATTCTCAATAATATAATATTACGGGGCGCTGCACCTTACTATTATTGTGGGATAGTACTACTTTATAAATATTTCGGGGCGCTGCACCTTTGATCGTTTATCTCTATGGTCGTGTTTCCACGGTAATGCTATTTTTTCCGTTGTGCGAAGTTTGCAATCGCACCCAACATTCTGAATAATATTATATTACGTAGCGCTGTACCTTACTATTATTGTGGGATAGTACTACTTTACAAATATTTCGGGGCACTGCCCCTATGATCGTTTATCTCTATGGTCGTGTTTCCAGGGTAACGCCAATTTTTCTTCACTCTCAGCAATCATTTTTTCTAACAGCACTTCAAAAAAGAAATTGCCAAAAATGTTAAAGCGCTCAATTTATTAAACTTTACTTTTATTTTTGCACACGATAATCAGGATTGTTTGAATATATACCCAAAAAATGGATGCTAAAGAAAAAACAGGTAAACGCAAACAGAATACAAGCAAGGTAAAGACCATAAAATCCACATCAAAGAATAAAAAAAATAATAAATGGTATTGGCTGGCCTTATCGGTTATTTTGCTCGCTACCCTTATCATTTATTTTAAAGCCATAAAATTTGACCTACTTATCTGGGATGATAATCTGTATATCAATGAAAACAGCCATATTAAAGCGCTGAGATGGGAAAATATCAGGTTGTTCTTTACAAGTTTCTATGCCGGTAATTACCAGCCTCTTACCATTTTAATGTATGCCTTTGAATATCAGTTTGCGGGAGAATCGGGCTTTTTGTACCACCTGAACAACATTATCCTGCATATTTTCAATACTTTTCTGGTATTTATCCTGATAAAAAAAATCGCTCCCAAAAACATACCGGTCGCACTGATCACGGCAGCATTTTTTGCGGTTCATCCCATGCATGTGGAATCAGTGGCCTGGGTTGCCGAAAGAAAAGATGTATTGTACACGTTTTTCTTTTTACTCTCGCTAATCATGTATGCCGGTTATTTAAAAAGCAAAGCGTTGAAAGACATACTCCTCACAGGGCTGTTCTTTGTGCTTTCATGCCTCAGCAAGTCGGCGGCTGTAATTTTACCCCTGGTGATGCTTTTAATGGATTATAAATCAGACCGGAAATTCAGCTGGAAAACGATAGCTGAAAAGATACCTTTTTTTGCAATATCATTGATCTTCGGCCTCATAGCCATGCAATCGCAGAAAGAGGCCATGCCTGATGAGCAGGGCATACCGTTCGTGACCCATTTTTTTGTTGTTTTTAATTCGCTGATTACCTATATCGTTAAGGCATTTGTTCCAATAAATCTGTCGGCCTTCTACCCCTATCCCAAAGCATTGAATGACGCCTTGCCTGTTATATATTACCTGTCCCTGGTGTTTACAGGATTATTGTTGTTTTTCGTATGGTATTCACGGAAATGGGGAAAAGACGTCCTCTTTGGGTTTGGTTTCTTTTTAATTACCATCATACTGGTGCTTCAGATCATCACGGTGGGTAATGCAACCATGGCCGACCGGTATACGTATGTCCCATATATAGGCATATTTTATATAATTGGAAAGTTATACGAATATCTGGCAGGCAAAGGAAAAAACTATAAAAACATCATCATAACAGCAGCAGTCCTGGTGTTTATAATTTTTTCATCCATCAGTTATGCCCGTGTAAAAAAATGGGAAAATGATGAAACGCTGTTTTCGGATGTGATAAAAAAATATCCCGAAAATCCGCTGCCTTATAACAACCGTGGCTGTTATTACCTGAAAATTGCACAGAATGAACATGCCGAAAACCCTGAAAAACAGGCAGTATACTTCAGAAACGCCTATAAAGATTTTAACAGGATCACGGAACTGGATACCGGCTACTATCATATCTATTACAACAGGGGGCTGGCAAGTTTCTTTCTGAAGGATTATAATAATGCCATCAGGGACTTCGACCGGGAGATACGAAAAAATCCTGATGATGATGAAGCTATTTTCGACCGGGGCAACGCCAAACAGCAGCTCAAAGACTATGCCGGCGCCATAATAGATTTTGATAAAGCCATAGCTCTGAACCCGGATGCAGAAAGCATTTATTTTAACCGCGGCAACAGCAAAAAAGAACTTAATGATTATGAAGGCGCACTCCGGGATTATGACAAAGCCATTGCCTTAAATCCCAAACTGATCAAAGCATACAACAACAGGAGCCTGCTGAGATGCCTGTTAAAAGATTATGAAGGCACCCTGGCCGATTACGACAAAATGATCGAGCTGGATCCCAACGATACCACGACCATAAAAAACAGGGAGGTCATCCGCGGGCTGCTGAACGAATCAAAAAAATAGCTGTAATACTGCACGATACAAACACAAAATAATGCAATAACACCAAGAGAATATGCATACTAAGACCATGCTGGAACAAGCAAAAGAGCATTTACATTTTTTATGTTCAGAAACCGGTGACCGCCGGGTAGGCGGCGAAGGAAACCGTCAGGCCACGGACTATGTAAAAAAACTGTTACAAAAATCGGGATGGGAAACCCTGGAAACAAAGCTCCCTGTTATGGATTGGAAAACGGACGGTGCAGCATTGATCTGCGGACAGCAAAGATTTGAGGTATCTTCTTCTCCCTATTCATTGGGTTGTGATGTGGAGGGAGTTCTTATTCCTGCCGACAGCATCGAAAAACTTAAAAAGGCAGCAATAACAGGTAAAATTGTTTTGCTTTATGGAAAAATAGCTGCAGAACAGGTCATGCCAAAGAATTTCGTGTTTTACAACCCGGAAGAACATCAGGAGATCATTTCGGTACTGGAGCAGGGAAAACCTCTGGCGCTGGTATGCGCCACCGGGCGAAATGGCGCCTGCGCCGGTGGCGTTTACCCTTTTCCACTGTTTGAGGACGGTGACTTCGAGATTCCTTCGGTGTACATGAAAGACATTGAAGGTGAAAAACTGCTTGCCTGCTCCGGGAAAACAGTTCATCTGGAATCTAAAGCCATACGCATACCCGAATTAGCATATAATATAGCAGCACAATATAATGCAGATAATAAAAAAAGAATAGTGATCACGGCACATATTGATGCCAAAATAGGATCTCCCGGCGCGATCGACAACGCCACGGGCGTCGCTGTCCTGATTCTGCTTGCCGGATTACTGGAAAATTACAAGGGAAAATATGGTATCGAAATAGTCGCCTTCAACGGTGAAGACTATTATGCCGTTCCGGGACAGATGAAATATATTGAGCAAAACAATGATAATTTCGATAGCATCCTGCTGAATATCAATATCGACGGGGCAGGATATAAAGAAGGCCCCTCCTGCTTTTCTGCATTTTCGCTGCCGGCGTCTATTCAATCAAAATTTGACGAACTAATTCAAAACCGGCCGGATATCGTTAACGGGCTGCCCTGGGTTCAGGGCGACCACAGCATTTTTGTGCAATACAATTGCCCGGCTATTGCCGTAAGCTCAAATTGGTTTATTGAAAATATTGAAAATCAAGATATTACACATACCCCTAAAGACAATCTGAATATAGTCAGCTATGAACGCGTAGTTGAATGTGCAACCGCTATCCATCAATTAATTAATAGTTTATAATGCAGAAAAGCATTCGAAATTAATATTATGGATTATTGGAGATCAGTATTGACATTTGACCCATTAAAAAAACTATTATCCTCCAACGATGAATTATTAACTGCACGTGTTAAAAGAGATTTATCAGACGAAGAAATACCATATAGAACTGAAAATAAGGAAATCAGGCAAATTATAAAGAGGCAACAGCCGGATGGCTCATGGATTTTCAGGAGTACAAGCAAGAAAAAATATCCCTCCATTAATCATGACCTGGTTGAAACTTTTAAATCATTACGAATACTAACCGGGAAATACGAATTAAACCGGAACTGCGAAGCCATTACCAATTGTGCCGCATATATTTTCGGCTGTCAGACCGATGAAGGTGATATCAGGGGAATTTTAGGCAATCAATATATGCCCTATTATTGCGGGCTTCTTGTTGAATTGCTTATTCTTGCAGGCTACGGTAATGATGACCGGATTGATAAAGCTGTTCAATGGCTGATCAGCGTGAGGCAAAACGATGGCGGATGGGTGGTTCCGTTACAAACCCTCAGGATCAATAAATTTGATGATTCGACCTATGCGGCGCCTGCAGTGTATGCCGATAAGACCTTACCATTTTCTCACATGACAACCGGAATGGTTTTAAGAGCTTTTGCCGTACATCGGGTATACAAAAAATCAGAACCGGCAATAAAAGCAGGAGAATTGCTGAAAAGCAGATTTTTTAAACCGGACAAGTATTTTGCAAGAAAATCACCGGAATATTGGGTTAAGTTTCAGTTTCCTTATTGGTGGACAACCATCCTGTCGTCACTCGACAGTCTTTATCATCTTGGATTTACAGTAAAGGACAAAGATGTGGAAAAAGGGATAGAATGGTTTTTAGCCAATCAGGATGAATCAGGGCTTTGGGCAATGCATTATGATAAGGGTGATAAAGATAAGATAGAATCAGCCAGGCTTTGGGTAAGTTACAATATATGCAGAATTTTAAAAATGTATTTAAATTAAATTTATTTTATCCCAAAAAACCCAACTAAAGCAATAGCTTATATGACCGTATGGACAAGCTCATACATTTCTATTGCTTAAATTGGGTTTATACTATTGTAAAACAGTAAAATACGATATTCCCATATGCTGTCACCCGGCAGAAAACGATAGTTACTAAAAAAATCACAGGTAATCCACTGCCAGCCCGGCCTATTTTTCTTTCAGCAGTTTTTCCAGTTCATACATCTCATCACGCAGGCGAGCAGCTTCCATAAAATCAAGCACTTTCACGGCTTTTTCCATATCGGACTTTACTTTGGACAGCAGTTTCTGAATTTGCTCTTTTTTCATATATTGAACCACCGGGTCGGCGGCGATGTTCGTTTTATCTTTTTCGACATAGGCTTTGGCCTCTTTGTCTTTAGTATCGGCCATCCTGGTCTGGCCGAGGATGGATTCGGTGGTTTTGACTATTTGTGTGGGGGTAATATTGTGTTCGGCATTATATTTCAACTGTTTTTCGCGGCGGCGGTTGGTTTCTTCAATGGTGCGCCGCATGGAGTCCGTCATTTTGTCGGCATACATGATCACCCTGCTGTTGATATTCCGTGCTGCCCGTCCTGCCGTCTGTGTCAGCGAACGTTCCGACCGTAAAAAACCCTCCTTGTCGGCATCGAGTATGGCCACCAGAGAAACTTCAGGCAGATCCAGTCCTTCACGCAGCAGGTTCACTCCAACCAGCACATCAATCTCTCCGGTACGCAGTTCGCGCAAAATCCGGACGCGCTCCAGTGTATCCACTTCGGAATGAATATATTTGCACCTGATATCGAGTTTCACCATATACTTGGTCAATTCTTCGGCCATTTTCTTTGTGAGCGTAGTAACCAGCACGCGTTCACTGATCTTTACCCTCAAATCAATTTCATGCAACAGGTCGTCAATCTGGTTCAGACTGGGCCTGACCTCTATCACAGGTTCAAGGAGTCCTGTAGGCCTGAGTACCTGCTCTACCACCACACCGTCGCATTTCTGAAGTTCATAATCTGCAGGGGTGGCGCTGACAAAGATTATTTGGTTGACCATACCTTCAAACTCGTCGAATTTCAGGGGACGGTTGTCCATGGCCGAGGGCAGTCGGAAGCCATATTCAACAAGTGTTTGCTTGCGTGAACGGTCGCCGCCGTACATGGCACGGATCTGAGGTATCGTCACATGGCTCTCGTCAATCACCATAATGTAGTCATCCGGAAAACAATCCAGCAGGCAGAAAGGCCTTCCTCCGGGTTTGCGGCCGTCAAAATACCGTGAATAATTTTCAATGCCTGAGCAATAGCCCAGTTCGCGCATCATCTCCATATCATACGACACCCGGTCTTCTATTCGTTTGGCTTCCATCATTTTACCCATATCCTTAAAATAGGCAATATGTGCAATGAGGTCATGATGAATGTCCGCAATGGCTTTCTTCATCTTGTCCTGCGAGGTAATAAAAAGGTTGGCTGGATATATGGAAATGGAATCATGTTTCTCGATGAAACGGCCGTTGACCGGCTCAAAGGTTTCAATACTTTCTACTTCATCGCCGAAAAAACACACCCTGATACAGAAGTCGGCATAAGCAGGTGAAATATCAATAGTGTCGCCGCGTACGCGAAAAGTACCACGTTCAATAGTTATGTCGTTGCGGGAATATAAAATATTGACCAGCGCCTGAAGAAACTTTTTCACCGGAACGATATCAGCGGTCTTGATGCGCACGATGCTCTCCGCAAAATCGTCGGGATTGCCGATACCATAAATGCATGAAACAGAGGAAACCACGATCACATCCCTCCTGCCCGAAAGAAGCGCTGAGGTGGCGCTCAACCTGAGTTTTTCAATTTCATCATTGATGGAAAGGTCTTTTTCGATATAGGTGTTAGTGACAGGCAGGTAGGCTTCCGGCTGGTAATAATCGTAATACGAGATAAAATACTCCACAGCATTCTTTGGAAAGAACTGCCTGAACTCACCGTAAAGCTGGGCTGCCAGGGTTTTATTGTGGCTCAGAACCAATGTGGGCCGCTGAACCTGCTGTATAAGGTTGGCAATAGTAAATGTTTTTCCTGATCCCGTGACGCCGAGCAGTATCTGGGCATCATCGCCGCGTTCAATGCCCTCCCTGAGCTGAGTTATTGCCTCGGGCTGATCGCCGGTCGGCTTATATTCTGATGTCAGTTCAAATTTCACCGGAATTATTTTTTCTTCTTTTCGATCAGACAGGTTACGGGATAATGATCGGAGTTATCCGTTTTTGCATTTTTAAAATTGAAAGCATGAAAATGATTCGATAAGAAGATATAATCGATACGGAATGACGGATAGATTTTGTAATACGTGGTACCCAGCCCGAAACCGGCTTCTTTGAACGCATCATTCAGCAAGGCTGAAACCTGATGGTAGGCATACGAAAAGGGTGTATCATTGAGGTCGGTGCAGAGAATTACCGGGTACGGACATTTCCCGATATGCTCAGCCAGCAGTTCGGCCTGCACGGATCGTTTGACATAAGCCCTCTTCAGATAACGAAGGATACGCAGTGATTTGTTTTTCATCTCTTTTTCACCGGCATTGGTATTTCCTGAAGCAAGATTATCGGCAAATTCAATATCACTGTTGCCAAGATGCAGCGACTGCAGATGAGCGTTGTAAATGCGCACGGTATCTTCATCAAACATCACATCAGTATAGATACAGAAATTATTTCTGGAATTCGGGAATTTGATAATGCCTTTGTTCACAATAGGAAAAGATGAAAAGGTAGCAAGCCCGAACTGATAAATATTACGTGAAACAACTGAATATTCAGCGTGAACATTTTTAGTTTTAAGAAATGTGACCAAAGTATCCAGTGTTTTGAATTCGCCGTTCAGATTATTGACAAACTCCTGAAAACAAATGATATCGCAAGATTCTTTCCTTAAAAAATCAAATATTTTATTGCGTTTTTCGAAATTTAACTCCCAATGTTTCTTATAGTTGTAAAGATCAAAATTATGGACATTATACGACATCACTTTTACGGGTTGCTCCATGCTGATGGTTTCTTTCGGCGTATTGAACTGTATAAAAGAAGTTATATAGCTGTACCCGAGTATCACAGGCAGCAGCGAAACCAGTGTCAGTCTGATACGGATAAACAACCAGAAAACGATAAAAATGACATTGACAATCAGAATGTAAGGGTATAACAATCCTGCAAATGCCGGCAGCCAGAATTTTTCCGGGTTGATAAACGACGCACTGAAAGAAACCAAAAGAGAAACAGCAAATATGATATTGATCACGAAGAGAATCTTAAAAAAAATGTTCAGTTTCTTTTTGGACTTCTTAACCATGGTATTATTTGTTTTTGCTTTCTTTGAACAAATATTCCTTATCCTCCTTGCTCAGGCTCTCATAACCTGATTTTTTTATTTTATCCAGAATATCATCGATACGCTGCTGATGTTTCCTGCGTTCGAAGCGAAATTCATCGTCGGTCTGCGGTTTTCTCGAATAGGTGGTTTTTACTTTTGGCTTGCGTTTAAACAACTTTTTGAAAGGATTAGAAAGTTGTCTGAGAATAACGCCCTTCTTCAGCAGGAGAATATAAACGAAACCAAAACAGGCGCCGCCCAGATGTGCGATATGCCCTCCGGGATTGCTTTTTTCTATGGTCAACAGGTCATAGATCACAAAAAAAACTGCTATCCATTTGAATTTCACAGGACCCACCAGAAATAGCCGTATGGTATAATCGGGAATATATGCTGCAATGGAAACTATGATGGCCATCACCGAGGCAGAGGCTCCCAAAGCCACCGACAAAGGGATATGTGGCCTGAAAGCCGGGAACATATTAAAAGATACTATATAAAATACGGCTCCCATGATTCCGCCCAATAAATAGACCAGTAACAGTTTTTTTTGTCCCAGATATTCTGTAAAGATCACTCCGCCAACATACAACATGATCATATTGGTGAAAATATGCCACAGATTTTCATGAAGAAACATATATGTTATAAGGGTCCACGGTCTTTGCAACAGCATGTGTACATCCGCGGGAACCGCCAACCAGTATACCAGAACGGTGAGGCTTCCGGCATCCTCTTGATAGGGATTTACAAGATATAACTTTAATACAAGTCTAACCAGACCGACTATAATAAAAACAGCGATATTGATGATCACCAGCCTCGACAACATCGTCTTTCCGGTGAAAAACCGTTTAACCCCACCAAGCGGAGATGCCGGGCGCTGATTAAAGTTCTGTCCGAAATTATTATAGAAGTTGTTATTAAAATTGGTCATGAAATTGCTTCTTTTTATATTGCCGTTTCCAGATCAAAATCAGAATGATGCCAAACAGCATCCCGCCCAGATGTGCAAAATGTGCCACATTATCGCCCCTGGCATTATATATTCCTGATACCAGTTCGAGACCTCCGTATAAAATTACAAACCACTTGGCTTTGATAGGTATTGCAAAATATACATATATCATCGTGTTGGGGAACATCATACCGAAAGCCAGTAATATCCCGAACACAGCTCCCGAAGCCCCAATGGTCGAAGTGTTGTATAGCGCATTCAGCTGACCCATCAAAGGATCTACAGCGTTTTTATTTTCAAGCAGGATTTTATATCCTTCATTTACCACCGTGCTAATTTGTTCCTGCGTCATCGAAGCTTCAAGATGAGAAATCTGAAAATATCCGATAGCCATCTGAACCAGAGCTGCGCCAATGCCAGTCACAAAATAATAAATAAGGAATTTTTTGGGTCCCCAGAAATTCTCAAGCACATAGCCAAACATCCACAGTGCAAACATATTGAAGAATATATGGCCAAATCCCCCGTGCAGGAACATATAGGTAACTAACTGATAAGGCTTGAACAAATAACTTCCGAAATAATGAAGGCCCAGAATGTCGTTCAAATCAATATTGAATGCCTGGCCCAAACCCATGGTGGCTAAAAAGCATATACCATTGATGATCAGCAGGTTTTTGACAACAAGGGGCAGCATCCGGAAACCGGTCGGACTATATTGATCCATACTCATCGTATGTGTATTTTATTATTAAAAGTGCAAAGATACTCGTTTTTTCACCATAAATAAACAAGTGCAGGTGCTGTTTATTGTTTCTGCGGTAAAATAATATCTTAAGAAACGCCTAAAGTTTGGACCAACCTTGTGCGAAGTTGCAAACTTCGCACAACACTCGAAATTAAAAACTATACAAATTGTCTTCGATCAGCTTTGCCGCGATGCGCCTGCGGGCGTTTTTGATGTTTACAGGTTTGAGCATCGTCCAGCTTTCAACGGCATTTTTCAGCCGGGTATATTCCTCTCCTTCTGCAAAAGCGCTTACAGCATCCGTGGCAGACCTTCGGATAGAAGCTGCCGCTTCATAAACAAAAACATCGAGTATGTCTTTATAGATCTGCACGGCTTCCGCACCCTTCATCTGCTCCAGCTTTTTTACACGTAGCACTATGGATTCCGCTGCATAAACCTGGATCAGCATGTCGGAGATATTCATCTGTACCTCCTGCTCCATAGAATATTGCTTTCCCAGTGTTTCATATGCCCTGCCCATGATGAGCAATACGGTCTTTTTAAGATTTACGATAGTTTGAAGATAATAATCAAAATATGATCCTGCTGATAGTGCTTCATTAGCAACATTGTCCAAGCCGACATAAAGTTGCGCAGCATCGCTGAAAATGGAAGAATCGGCCTTTTTGGCTTGTTTCAGCATCATATCGGCACATACCATACGGTTGATCTCATTAGTGCCTTCAAAAATGCGATTTATCCTCGAATCACGGTAGCATCTGTCCACAGGCATCTCTGCCGAAAAGCCCATGCCTCCGTGTATCTGAACGGCTTCATCCACGATATAATCCTGTGATTCAGAGGCAAATACTTTCAGAATGGCCGCTTCCATGGCGTATTCACCAATAGCTTCGAGGTAAGCCTGCCCCTTTGATTTACCTTCCTGGATATTGATATCAATGGTATCGTCTATATATTTGCTTGTCCGGTATACCGCCGATTCCACGGCAAACAGTTTGATCACCTGTTCGGCAAGCTTATGCTGAATGGCGCCGAAAGCAGCGATTTTTGATCCGAACTGTTTTCTTTCGTTGGCATAAGCCACCGACTTGTTGATGGTATACCGGCAGGCTCCGAGCACATTAGCGCCCAGCTTGATGCGTCCGATATGGAGGATATTAAGCGCAATACGGAATCCTTCGCCTCTTTTACCGAGAAGATTGTCAACGGGTACTTCACAGTCATTAAAGAATATCTGGACGGTTGATGAACCTTTGATGCCCATCTTATGTTCTTCAGCGCCGAAAGATATGCCCGGAAAGGTACGTTCCACGATGAATGCACTTAAGATACGGTCGTCGTCGATCTTGGCAAAAACGGTAAACACATCGGCAAAACCTCCATTGGTGATCCACATCTTTTGTCCGTTCAACTTATAATGAGTGCCATCAGCCGATAACACTGCGCGCGTCTTTCCCGAATTGGCATCGGAACCGGCATTGGGCTCCGTCAGGCAGTATGCCCCGGCAAACTCGCCCGTCGCAAGTTTGGGCAGGTATTTTTGTTTTTGTTCTTCGTTACCGTAATATAAGATGGGGAGCGTACCAATGCCTGTATGCGCCGAGTAAGCTACCGCATAGGAGAATCCTGCCCCCAGCCTGTCGCTGGTCAGCATCGAAGTAATAAAAGATTGTCCGAAGCCATTGTATTCTTCCGGAACCGAAATGCCCAGCAGTCCAAGTTCGCCTGTCTTTGTGATAAGCTCACGCATCAGCCCGGGTTTCTGGCTGTCAATCACATCAAGAATGGGCTGCACTTCTTTTTCAAGAAAATCATCGCAGGTCCCGGCGATCATTTTTTGTTCTTCATCAAATTCCTCCGGAATAAAAATCCCGTCCGAAGATTTTGTAATAAAAGCCCCTCCTTTTAAATAATTCTTGTCATCCATGGTATTTAATCTGAGTTTGTACTTATTTTCAGGTGTGCAAAATTAGCACTTTTCGCTTTAGCATTTTCCGGCAGGAAGATGTTTAACAAGAATTAACAATTTTTAGCTGTTAGTATAAAATTTTACGTATTTTTGAAATCATTTTTCAATATAAAAAGATCATGAAAAGACTTTTTACTTTAACTTTTCTAATACTAATTTCGTGGAGCAGTTTTTCTCAAACTACGACCAACACCGACACAACCTACTGGGGTATAAGCCTTTATGGTTCTGCCGACTATAACATGCAACTGATAAAAGGAAGTACCACTGCCGGGCAGGATGGTGCATTCATGAACAATTTAAGCCTGCCCAGGATTGGTTATTTGTTGGGCTTTTCGATAAACCGTCCGGTATCTAAACGATTATCTATGGAGTTTGGGGTATCGTTCCAAAGCCAGGGTTATCGCCTGGGTACCCTGTCGGATACACTATGGAATTACCGTGATTCAGCCATCGGATTCAACGATTACGAAAAAGCCTGCAGGTATTATTCCATCAACATACCTGTCTTATTGAAAATCACACTGTTCCATATCAAAAAAGTAAAATTTGACCTCGGCCTGGGGGTTGCACCGGTAATCTCCCTGGGAAAACAACAGGTATCTGTTTTTGATAATCATACCGAAAAGTTCCATGAAAAATCAGGCAGAGATATTGATGTTCAAGCACTTGGTTGCCTGAGTGTGTATATTCCGCTAAGCAAAAACATCTCCCTTTCATTAGAGCCGACGTTCCGCTATAATATTTTGCCGTACAAAGACAATTATTATGAAGGTGTATCCCGCAATATGATGTCGGCAGGACTGGGTATTTATCTGACCTACAAACTCACTGACGACGAGATGTATGATTATTATTACAGACATATCTATCATAACAAAAATCTGCCTCCTGCTTTCTGATGTATCCAATCTGCTACCGGCGATATGCTAAGTAAAATTCAAATAAAAAACCGCCGGGCTGTATTCGAGTATTTCCTGATAGAACAACTGACAGCCGGTATCGTTCTCACAGGGACAGAAATAAAGTCGCTGAGGGATGGGAAATCATCTATTAATGAGGCTTACTGTGTTTTCAAAAACAATGAGCTCTTTGTGATAAACATGCACATTGCCGAATATACCTATGGCACCTACCTGAACCATGCCCCCAAACGCGACCGCAAACTACTGCTCAGCAAGCGGGAACTGAAAAAGTGGCAGGGCAAGGTAAAAGAAAAAGGATTTACCATTGTGCCCGTGATGCTTCATATCAATGAAAAAGGGCTTGCCAAACTCGACATCGCCCTGGCAAAGGGCAAACACTCCTACGATAAGAGAGAATCGCTGAAAGAAAAAGACCTTAAACGGGAAATGAGCCGCAAAGAACGAGAATAATACGCCATAATAATAACTATCGTCTGCGAACCATGAAAAAGGCGCCTGTTAAACAGCACAAAACCCCACCCCAACCTGGCCATGCCGCAGGTATTAAGTCACAAAACAGCAAAACGGACTTGTTGTTTATGCTAATCATTGCCTTACTGTGTACAGCGCTTTATTTTCCGGCACTTACCTTTTCTATTGACGTTTGGGATGATCCCTATTATGTCACTGAAAACCTGACTATCCGGTCCTTTTCGAATCTGGGTGAACTTTTCACCAACAGTTTTGTGGGCAACTATCAGCCGGTGACCATACTATCCTACATGATCGAATATGCCATCGTGAAGAACTCCCCTTTTCTTTACCATCTCGACAATATGTTGTTACATATTATAAATGCTGTTCTCTGCTTTTTACTGATCACCAAACTGGCAAAAAACAGCCATACCGGCTTTGTGGCTGGCGTGCTGTTCGCTGTTCACCCGCTTCACATCGAATCTGTGGCATGGATCTCACAACGCAAAGACCTCCTGTACTGCCTGTTTTATTTTTTAAGTATTATTTTTTACCTCAGTTATAAAGAAAAAAATGCCACAAAATATTTACTCATTTCCTTGGTAATGTTTGTGTTGTCGTGCCTGTCGAAAGGCATGGCGATCGTATTGCCGCTGACCCTGATACTCATTGATTTTAGTTTCGGCAAAAAGTTCACCATCAGATCACAGGCCAATAAAATCCCTTTTATCCTGATCTCTATAATACTTGGGATTCTTGCCGTAGCGATACAGAAAGAAAGCGGGGCGGTAGGGTTTACCTCGAAAGACATTTTTTCTGCCGGCGAAAAGTTTTTCTTTGTGAATTACAGTCATTTCTTTTATATATGGAAAATGATACTGCCGTTTCATCTGTCGGGACTGTATCCCTATCCTATGCAGACAGGTTCGTTGCCCGTGATTTTTTATTTATCGGCTGCATTTAACCTGCTGATCCTTGCAGGGGTGATATTTTCACTGAGGTACTCCAGAAAAATACTATTTGGTTATGGTTTTTATCTCATCAATGTCATAATGATCCTGCAAATATTATCGGTAGGTTCTGCCATAGCTGCCGACAGGTATTTCTATGTGGCTTCGGCAGGTTTGTTTTACCTGGCAGGTATTGGCATCAGCAAAATCAGCGAATTACAATTATTTAAAAAAATAAAATATTTTTCTTTCATAATACTTGCTTTTATCACAGTTTATTTTTCAGTGATATCTTTCACCCGGATGCCGGTATGGAAAAATTCGGGAACATTCTGGACCGACGTAACCCAAAAACATCCTGAAATTGATGTGGCATGGTTCAATGCGGGCGCCTATTATTTTTCAAATAAACAATATGATGAGTCCTTACGCTATTTTGACCGCGCTATAGCTATCAATCCGGAGAATTTACGTGCTCTGGAAGTCCGGAGTGCGATCCTGTCGGATAAAAAGAATTTTCAGGGCGCCTTGAATGACTATCTGAAGATCATTGAAATTGATTCCAATAAGGCGGATGCTTATTCAAAAGCCGGAGAAATTTATGGCAAATACCTTAATGATATTGAAAAAAGCATTTATTTCCTGACAAAAGCCGTAGCAAAGAATCCCCGCGACGAAAGGGCCTGCTGCAATCTTGGTGTAGCTTACTCCATCAAAGCAGACCATGACCATGCCCTGAATTATTTCCTGATGGCGTATCACATTAACCCTGATGACCCGACTATCTGTTCCAATCTCTCCACTTTGTACCGGATGAAGGGCAACCTGAAAAAATCCGATGAGTTTTTGAACAGGGCAAAGCAATTAGCATCGGGGCAACCAAAGCCACAATGATAATGATGTCAAAGCAAAAGAAATACCGCCGGGAAATTATTATCTGTGCATACCCGCAACCCTGACAAAATAAAGTATATGCAATCGTTAATAATATGTATAATTTTTACATTTTTTTTAGTCAATACCCGTGGATATTCTCAAAATATCCTGGATTTTTTCCAGATGCTGCCCGATTCGTCTGTACTGGGATTAAGCAAAGAAGAACGAAAAAAGATCACCGTGTTATCGAAAGATAATCAGACTTATGAAGATGCCCTGGAAGATATCAGCCAGGGAGGTATACTCTATTCCTTTGAGGTGGCCGATATAAAAAACGGTTTTCTTAAACTCGCCGGGGCCATGGAAGGCAGCCTGCAATTATGTTACTGGAAACTGGACAATGGCGACAAGATGATCGCCGTATACCAGGAGGGTTGCGGACCCGAATGTTATGTGGAACGTTTCGACTTCTATACCTATGACGGGAAAACATTTTCGATACTGCCCTATGAAAAGGTCATACCTGATATTTATCATGATTTCTTTAAAAAAGATATTGCTGCGGCGCTGAGCGATATGGAAATGCTGGCTATCAGCGCAAGCCTGTTGTTTGAGCTGCCCCGTGAAGGAAAAAACATACTTGCAAAATGGGGAAACAGCGAAGAAAAAGTGACCTATGAAGAATTTGCACGGGGCGACCGTATGGTACTGATCTGGAACAACGGCCGGTTTGAAAAAGGGAAACTGTACTGGAGCAGGTAGCGGCACCGTTCGTTGCTCAGGCCTTGCCCTGAAATTCATCATCGGGCATCATATAATCAATGTTGCCGTGGTCATCCTCATCATCATCCCAATGATAAACTTCTTTCTGCAGGCCTTTTTTACGGTAAAACACCGCCAGCACAAAACCGGCTAAACCTCCCATCAGATGCGACTCCCAGGAGATGTTTCGTTTCGGAAAAAAGTCGGGAAATATCCCCCAGAATAAGCCGCCGTAAAGAAAAATGATCAGCAGCGAGATGGCCATCAGGCGGGCATTACGCCGTATCATACCGCTGAAAAACAAAAAACTGATGTAGCCGTATACAATACCGCTGGCCCCGATGTGGAATGCATTGCCCCTGGCAAACGACCATACCCATACACCAGTGAACAGCCATACAAGAAAAAAAACCTGAAAAGCAACCTCCCTGTAAAAATAAAAAATGATGCTCAGCGACACAAACAAAGGCACTGTATTGGCAATCACATGTCCAAAGTCTGCATGTATGAACGGCGCCGTGATTACACCCAGCAAACCACGGGACGTCAATGGTAAAATGCCTAATTCACTGAAATCAGACTGGGTATAATACTCAACGACTTTCACCACCCACATCACCAGAATGACTGCAAAAGGGAACATCATGCCCGACAACATACGAATGTATTCTTTGTTCATTCCATATTAGATTGTAAGGGTGGGTGCTGAATATCGTTTTAAAATAAATGACCAGATAAAGATACACAAAACTCAATAATATAACTTTATCAACGTTAAAATAAGAGTTCTTTTTTGTTTACTTTTGCACTTAAATTCATATGTTCACGAATAAAAAACAAGCCGTTACCATGAAGAAATTTGTTGATAACAAACTGATTATGAAAATATTGATTATCATTGCCGTATTCAATTTTTTCATACCCAATACTTTTGCACAGCAGCCGCACGATCCCAAAAAGACCGATCAGAAGTTTGCTGCTGCCCTTCAGGTCGTGAGATTACAATATGTAGACACGGTCAATGAGGGAAAACTGACCGAAGCGGCCATTTCGGCCATGCTCAAGGAACTGGATCCTCATTCGGTATACATGTCAAAAGAAGATATCGACAAAGCCAATGAGCCCCTGGTAGGAAATTTCGATGGAATAGGGGTTCAATTCAATATTATCAAGGATACCATCATCGTGATCACACCCACTCCCAACGGGCCTTCCGAAAAATTAGGCATCATGTCGGGCGACAAAATTGTGAAGATTGACGGTGAAGATGCCGTCGGAAAAAAGGTAAACAGTGATTATGTGGTAAAAAAACTCCGCGGACCCAAAGGCAGCTCGGTGAAAGTAAGCATTTTCAGACGCGGAAAGAAAGAATTACTCGAATATACCATCGTCAGGGACAAAATTCCAATCAACAGCATCGACGCCGCATACATGGCCACGGACGAGATAGGATATATCAAACTCAACAAGTTTGCACAAAACACCATGGCAGAATTTTCAGAAGCCCTGCTTAAACTGAAAAAGAACGGGCTGAAAAGCCTGATCCTTGATCTGCGCGACAATTCGGGCGGCTACCTCAACACCGCCATAGAACTTGCCGACGAGTTTCTGAAAAAAGACCAGATGATCGTTTATACCGAAGGCGTGAACTCACTGCGGCAGGTGAACAATGCCACCACCAAAGGAGAATTTGAAAAAGGGAAACTGGTTATCCTCATCAACGAAGGTTCAGCCTCTGCCAGCGAGATCGTCACGGGGGCCGTGCAGGACTGGGACAGAGGCCTCGTCATCGGACGCAGGTCATTTGGTAAAGGGCTGGTTCAGCGGCCGTTCTCCCTGCCCGACCAATCGGTCATCCGGCTGACAACGGCTCATTATTACACACCTACAGGCCGCTGTGTGCAAAAACCTTATGACGAAGGCGTCGAAAAATATTATAAAGACCTCACCAACCGTTTCAAACATGGCGAACTTATGAACCCCGACAGCATAAAATTCCCGGATTCGCTGAAGTATTATACCCCGAACAAACGTTTGGTATACGGTGGCGGAGGTATCATGCCCGATATCTTTATTCCCCTCGACACGACAAGAATTTCCGATTATTACACCGACCTGATGCGAAAAAACATTATCAACCAGTTTATTCTGAAATATCTGGACGGGAACCGCGACAAGCTGAAAGCTCAGTATTCCGGTGTGGAAGCTTTTCTCGACCAATATTTCCTCGATGAGCAGTTTATGGATGAATTCTTTAAATTTTCAGAGGCTGAAGGCGTTAAAAAAGATGAAGAAGGATTCAAGACCTCCGAAAAGTATATACGAAACTTCATCAAGGCCTGGGTAGCCCGAAACCTCTGGGATTACGAAGCCTACTGGCGTATCAGCAACGAACAGGATGATGTTTTCATGGAAGCGGTAAAGGCCATCGAAAGCAAAGACATGTTCAGGAGCAACAAGATCATGTTCTAAGACCGGGAAGTGGTTCTTATGCTATATCGGATAGCCTGATTCCTGGAAAGTCAGATTATTATTTTCCCTTATCTGCGAAAATCAGCGTAATCTGCGGGAAATTTTTTCTCGCAAAGACGCGAAGGCGCAAAGTTATTTTTCATTTGTTATCCATAATTTTGTAATGGATTATAAACCCGTTTCCTCTATAATCCGGGGCAGCTGGCTAATAAGGTACAGAGGTAGTGAGATCAAGGTAAAATTCAGTTCGCCGCTCTTGTTGCCGGCTCTTACTCTGGCATGAAAAGTTCCAATTGAAGGATAATCCGTATTGAAGCGTATTCCTGTGGTTAATTTTTTTTCAAACAAATATACATGCATAGATTTCAAACTGCCGGTTTTCCCTGATTTAATTTCAATGGGGTAAATGGAATTATTATTTTGAAACAAAAAATCCACTTCGGCATCGGCATTTTTTTCTTCCCTGAGCCAATAAAAAAGTTCGGGCTCTGCATAAGCCGGATGAAGATGCAGAAGTTCCTGGCCTGCAAATTGTTCTGCCATAATTCCTTCATGGATGTTCAATAATTTTAAGGGGTCAGTAAGCTGAATTCTGTTCATGCTGTTGGATAAGCCAATATCCAGAAACAAGGTTTTATATACTTCATCATTTCTATGCCTGCTAACCGGAATTTGCGAAGCATTGCTATGCCTGACCATGGTGATTATCTTACTAAGCTCAAGCTTGCGAATTGCTTCTTTTAATACCGCAGAGCGGTTTTCCCTGTCAATGTTGACATATTTAATTTTCGCGCATGGATTCTGGCCTGTATATTTTAACACAGTATTCAAATGTTGTTGCTGACTGCGTGTTCCATATTTGGCAAAATCGTATTTGAATGAAGTGAGGATGTTGCTGTGTAATTTTTCAATCTCAGTAAGTTTTTTTGTTTCAACGTATGTGTGAATGGCTTCGGGCATCCCTCCGATAAAGAAATAGTACCGTAACAAATCGAGCAATCTTTTATGTACCGCCTCGCTGATTTGCTTTTGCATGGAGAAGTTTTTAATATAATCAAGCATTTTCACTTCGCCAAGAGCTGTCAAAAACTCGGTGAAACTCATGGGATACATGTGGCAAAATTCGACTCTGCCAACGGGCATGGGAAGTTTTAATTCATTTAACGTATGGTCAAGCAAGGAACCTGCAGCAATCAGATGAAGCTGCGGGAGCTTTTCATGGAAATATCTCAATTGTGTGATTGCTTCAGGGCAACTCTGTATCTCATCAATAAACAACAGGGTTTTTCCGGGTTCAATATCGGTATTATAAATTACAGAAAGTTCATCCAGTATTGCCCGGGGATCTCTGTTTTTGAAAAGTTCTTTCAGCTCGGGATTTTCTTCAAGGTTCAGCGTAATGTAATTGGCAAAATGATTTTTGGCAAACTGCTCCACGGCATACGTTTTACCAACCTGGCGTGCACCCCTTAACAACAAAGGTTTGTGATTCTTATTGTTTTTCCATTCAATTAATAGTTGTATAATATCTCTTTCCATGCTAATTTATGGTTGTTTTTTATCATTATTAATGCAAAAATACAACTATTTATTTGAAAATACAAATTTTTTTTGCAGGTGCAGGGGTAACTTTGTAATAGCCATCAGCCTGAGGTAATAATCATGCTATTTTATGCTTTGTACAAGCTCTTTCAGGGCAAAGACGCAAAGACGCTAAGTTTTTCTCTCGCAAAGACGCAAAGGTGCAAAGATTTTTTTCTATTTCTCTGCGACTCTGCGGCTCTGCGGGAAATTTTTTCTCGCAAAGACGC
>DAOORA010000020.1:31108-65668 GCA_035389045.1 Bacteroidales bacterium
TCTGCGGGAAATTTTTTCTCGCAAAGACGCAAAGGCACAAGGTCAGATTTTTAATTGCTCTTTATTTGCGGATATCTGCGTTCTACTGTGGCGGTCTCAGGGGGAAACTTTTATAGCATAGTTCACACTATGACATTTTATGTCCTATCTATATTTGAACTTCTATTCAGAACATACTATTCGCTATCAATCTCAATACCCTGTCCCGCTTACCTTATCCAGGGTTGAAAACATTAAGGATCTATGTGTCGTATTTAATATTAATATATGCTAATTAATGATGATAACCTTTTCAACATCTGTTGTTTTAGCCGTATTAACCTTAATCAAATACACTCCTTCTGGCAAGTCTGATATATCAATTATTGCCTTATTCCGATCCCCTGTTATTATTTTCCTGACCTCAATTCCTTTTAAATTTACTAAAGAGATATGCTGAATGTTTTCTCCTTCAACTGTAAAGTTTTCAGAAGCCGGATTAGGATAACAGATAATACCTTTTTTGATGTTTGTTTCATCTGTTGAATTGGTATTGGTATTTAAACAGACTAAATCCTCCTGAATAATTTTAGTATTGTAAACCAAATTAGCGGTTTCAACTGCAAAACCTGCATCTGTTGTGTAATTAGTTATAAAATAGGTGCCATATGATTCATTTCCAGTATTATATTGGATAGAGTCGTACTCACAAAATCCATAACCATAAGAATCAAGTTTAGTAACTGAAAGGCCGGAATTACCGTCGGCAAAAATATAATTATCATTATTTGCCGGAATGATCTTAATCCCAAACTGATCAACAAAAAACCTAGACCATTCAACATGATCTGAAGAATCAGTTTTGATATAAATTACGTGATTATCTGAACCATTATCCGGGAATGATAAAAGACCGGTGTATAAATAACCTTTATCGTATGTTTTGACAAAGCTTTCCATACGGGTATAATTCACAGTGTCATTCGTATATATTCTTTTTGAAGATAAAATATTACCTAAAGAATCAATATGAATTTTTACACTCTTCATATTTAAAACAGACGAATTATTATCGGTTAAATTAACCAGAATGGAATATTCATTATTTTTTTCTTTCATCACATCAACTAAATAATTAACCCGGCCATTTTCGTACTCTTTTTGCCATAAAAAATTTCCGTTTCCATCAACGAGATAAACAACTACTCTGAACAGGTTATTACTTAAAGGGTTTTGTCCGAAGATAATTATTTTATCACGGGAATACCTCAGCAGCTTTCCGCACGGAGTGGATACGTTAAATTTCTTTTGCCAGATTATATCCCCTGTCCCGTTGCATTTTATTAAGGTCGTCAGGTCACAACCCTGTGTAAGTATAAAAAAACCATTATTATCTGTGCTGATGATATCTGTAAGCGAATTTACCGATGCGACGGGATGATAATACCTTTTTGACCATACCTGATTTCCGTTTTTATCAAATTTAGACAGATATCCTATGGTGCTATTAGGAAGTACATTTTTTAAAGTCCCGATGATATATCCCGAATCTGTTGTCTGAATTATTTTGTTAAAAATCCAGGTTGTGACAGGATCAATCTTCCTGCAAAATGTTGCGTGGGTGGTATTATCCAGTTTTAATATCTCACCATGCGATGTCAGACAAGCAAAGCCATTATCATATGTTTTTACAACATCTCTCAACAAAGCCGAGTTATAAGTTTTATAGAAATTAATCTGAGCGAAAGTCAGATTAATTGAGCAAAGAGTTAATACTAATGATAAAGTAAATTGCTTCAATACTTTAATTCAATATGTTTTCCAAAAATATACAAGATCAGCGTTCTTTCTTGGTATTTTTCACATTCTTGACATTGGAAGGGCCTGCCTCCTGCCAGTTTTTCTTCGGCTGTATGCCGGCATTTTTTGAACCTGCTATTGTTTTGGTGTTTTTCCAGTTTCCCCTGGATTTCACCGAAACATTTGAATAAGAGAATGTTCCTGCATTCTTTGCCGGGCCGGATTTTCTGTATGCGCCCCTCGATTTGGTGGATGCCTGCCTGGAACTCTTTTGCTTGCCATCCCAGCCCACTTTACGCCCGGGATTTTTTTTGGCCTGCGATTTTTTTGGTTTTCCGGTAGGCCATGTTGCCACCGATGCAGGTTGTACAAAGTTAATGAATTGCTGTACAGGCTTCTTTGCAGATTGGCCACCAATGGAATAGGATTGCTCACCGCTTGCTGAAATCAAAACTGCTGCTAAAAAAAATATCAAAAACAATTGCCTTGTCATCTGAAGTCTTTTTTAATTATTACAAGTGTCAATTCTTTGTTTTATATATAATTATCTCCAATAAAATACTATCGCTTTAAATATATCTGTTATCCAAAACGTAAAAATACAAATAATAATTGTAAAATCCAGAGTGTTTGATGAATATTTCTTGAGAAAGCTCATTAATATGCATCATCAGACCATTTATTAATCTTCAGACTTTGTGATGACAGCCAGTTTATCCGGGCCAATATTTTCGATGCTTCTGACTTTTCCTTTGATCTCTGGCGCCCTGATGCCACTGAAGAAGAAATAATTACCCGTGAATACCCGTGCTTCATCCCAGCATCCGGCATCAATAAACGATTGCAGCGTTATCCTGCCACCTTCCACTATGAGTGATTGAATATTTCTTTTATATAAATATGTTAGCACCTGTTCTACAATTTGTTCGTTGAAATTCAGTTTCACCAATTCAACATTAGTGCCGGCTTCATTTTTAAGGGCGTTGAAGACCACCGTTGGTGCATTGGCGCTGAATATCTTAGCCGTTGAAGGAAGGACAAGTTTTTCATCAATCACCAGGCGCAAAGGATTATTTCCATGCCAGTCACGGACGGTAAGCTGCGGGTCATCGAGCAGGATGGTATTAGTGCCGGTCATAATGGACTGTTCCGTAGAACGCCAGCGGTGAACCAGCATACGTGTACTTTCGTCTGTAATCCAGTTAATATGAGGATCCTTATCGTTTCTGTCCTTGTCAATATAGCCGTCTAAGGTCTGCGCCCATTTCAAAATCACATATGGGCGTTGTTTTATATGAATGGTAAAAAAGCGATTATTCAGTTCTTTACACATATGTTCGCACATTCCCAGCAATACTTCCACCCCGGCCTGTTTCAGCCTGGCAATACCCCTGCCCTGCACCTCTGCAAAAGGGTCAGCGGCTCCAACAACTACACGCGGGATGCCTGATTCCATGATCAGATCAGTGCAGGGCGGTGTTTTACCTTGATGGCAACATGGTTCAAGGTTGACATATAAAGTACTGTTTTTCAACAAGTTTTTTTCTTGTACTGACCGTATGGCCACCACCTCGGCATGAGGCCCGCCAAAAACCGCATGATACCCTTCACCGATGATAAAACCCTTATGAACGATCACACAGCCAACCAAAGGATTGGGCGCAACGTTCCCCATTCCGTTTTGGGCCAGCTGAATACAGCGCTGCATGTATTTTTCATCGGTATGCATGATGCCAAAGTTAATACAATAATTTTAATAAATTTACGTTTTGACAGCCAACAGGCATTAAAATATGCTACTTTTGCCACACTAACCCGCAAACATTTGAAAAGATTTTTTGCAGTACTTTTTTCAGTTTTTATTACTACCGGAGCCATAGGACAGACCGGAGGCAACAATACTTACGAATTTCTCAACCTGCCTGTTTCTGCGCGGGTGGCGGCCCTCGGGAGCAATTTTCTGGCCGCCGGCGATAACGACCTTTCCCTTGCCGTTGTAAATCCCTCGCTGATAGGCGATAATCTGCACCACATGATCTCGCTGAGCTTTGCCGAATATATCAGCGATGTCAATTATGGAACGGTTGCCTATTCACATACCTTCAAAAAAGCCGGCAGCTTTGCCGCAGCCCTGCAATTTATTAACTATGGCCGGTTCCTCGAAGCCGATGAGGCAGGGATCACCTACGGCAACTTCAGTGGCGGGGAATATGCCCTGACGGCAGGATGGGGAAGAAAACTACACAAAAACTTTCTGCTGGGAGCCAACCTGAAACTTATCTATTCACAATTAGAAAAATACAATTCTTTCGGCATCGCAGTTGATGTTGCCGGCACTTATTATAATGAAAAGAACGGCTTTATGGCAAGCGCTTTATTTAAAAACATTGGCCGGCAGCTGGATGCTTACATCCCGGGAAACATAGAGCCCCTGCCGTTTGAAATTCAGCTCGGCATTTCGCAGAAATTCAACAAACTTCCCTTGCGTTATTCGATTGTCTATAACCACCTCGAAAAATGGGACCTGACCTATAGCGACCCCAGTGTTTCCAGCGTAGACCCTATAACGGGCGATACGATCTCAAAGGGCAAGGTGGAAGCATTTGCCGACAAACTGATGCGGCATTTTGTACTGGGGGTGGAATTTTATATCGCAAAACGCTTTAATCTCAGTCTGGGTTATAACTATCAGCGAAGGCATGAACTGCGTACCGAGGTAAAAAAAGGCATAGTGGGTTTCTCATTCGGTTGTGGCATCAATGTTTACAGATTCCGTATCAACTATGCCTGGGCAAAGTACCACCTGAAAGGCTCGCCCAACACTATTACGATTGCAACCAATATCTCGGACTGGTTTTCCAAAAAAGAAAAGAAATAGTGTCTGAACGAAAACTCCATTTTCTTCCCCGCCTGCCCCAGTCAGCGATTTTATTGCAAAGGATCATCTTACAATTTCCCGTTCCTGATTAAAATATTTCTGTGGGATTATCTCCTATATAAAGCGCTGCCGCAGTCGGGCAGGGTTACGCTTGCTCCAAAAATGCTTGCTTCGATAAACTCAGCACGACGCATTTACCCCAGTAAACTCCGCTTTTTGTCGCTTCGCAAGCCTGCCTGGCTGGCCAGTCAGACAGGCCTCGAAACTGAACTTTTCGATTCAGACACTGGGTATAAGCTCAGACACTAAATAATTGTCCCCCCCCCTTTTTTAGCAAAGTTTACATCTTGGCCTGAGTGATTGTTTATCCGCTACTACCATCCTGACCTGGCGGTCCATAGATACCGGTAAAAACAGATTTTAATCAACCCTATGAGTAGGTGACAATTTTCCCATATTTTATTTACCAAAAACTGGATTTTTATAACATTTTTTATTATATTTGCATACAGGGTTTGATGAAAATTGCATCTAAATAATTAAGTTTTTTTAAAATCTTTGTCAAACGATTTAATCCCACAATAATGATGTCAATTTATGAACAAAACACAGGAACAGCCAATGGGTTCGCGGATTATCATGCGATGATCTGTTCAGCCCTGGACCTCGAAAAAAATCAATTATGGGGATATGCCATTAAGATTTACAAAAAGATATTATCCTATAATCCAAATGATCATTATGCTCTTTCACATCTAAAATATTGCAAAAGAATATATTATAAGCAGAAAAGCATTGTTTTTGCCGTGGCTGCCATAGTATTCTTCAGTGTGTGTGCCATTATTATTTTCATTTAATTTGTAACAAAATTTACAATAAGGCATCAATAGTATTGTTGTTTTGAAGGAATATAATGTACTTTTATCCTCTTTCAACTGACAACGTTCAGCGCTCTTCAAAAAATAATATTAAATAAATTGCAATAAATATGAAAAACAAAATTAAATCCGGTCTGCTCATTGTGAGTATGATGTTGTGCAGCATGGCCAACGCACAGGTACCTCACAAAGACAAAGCTTTTTTTAAGGAATATCAGCCCGGGTATTATCAGAATTACATCCTGAAAGGCATAGAAGATTTTAATAAAAAAGATGAACCACCGAAAATTGAAACCCGTTTAAAAATGGATTTCAGCGGTATGAGTCTTCCCAACGACATCACTCTTTATAAGAAGCAATGGTACAATGACCCTGTTTCGCAGGGAAATACGGGTACGTGCTGGTGTTTTTCAACAACATCATATCTGGAATCAGAGATTTACAGGCTTAGCGGGCAACAAGTAAAGCTTTCAGAAATGTACACGGTATACTGGGAGTATGTGGAAAAGGCAAAATATTTCATCAAAACCCGCGGGACATCTGCTTTTGCCGAAGGGTCCGAAGCCAACGCCGTTACCCGTATGTGGAAATTGTACGGTATAGTTCCGCTCGATGCATACAACGGAATGATGAAGGGACAATCCTACCATGATCACAGCAAGATGTTTGAAGAAATGAACAGCTACCTGCAGTCGCTGAAAAATTCGAATGCATGGAACGAAGAACTTACGATCAGTACCATTAAAAGCATCCTGAATAATTATATGGGTGTTCCTCCGGCAAAAGTAAACGCAAACGGCAGGGAAATGACTCCGCAGGAATACCTGAAAGATGTTCTGAAGCTGAACCCTGACGATTTTTGCGATGTGACCTCACTTTACGAAAAACCCTATTACACTAAGGTAGAATATAAGGTTCCCGACAACTGGTGGCACAGTGCCGATTATTATAACCTGCCACTGGATGATTATATGAAAGTCGTGAAAAATGCCATCCGCAAGGGTTATACCGTTGCCATCGGCGGTGATGTTTCGGAAGCCGGTTTCGAGGCAAACGCCCAGATAGCCATGATACCTACTTTCGATGTCCCTTCGGAATATATTGACGAATATTCACGGCAATTCCGTTTCAGTAACAAGACCACCACCGACGATCATGGCTTGCATATCGTCGGCTATGTTGAAAAAGACGGTAAAGACTGGTACCTGGTGAAAGATTCAGGATCCGGGTCGCGCAATGTAGGCAAGCAAAGCAAGAGTTTCGGATTTTATTTCTTTCATGAAGATTATGTGAAACTCAAAATTATGGATTTCATGATCCATAAGGATATGATGAAGGATTATTTACCAAAATTCAAATAGTACCGGCACTCACTATTCAGAAAATTTCAGCATTGGCATTAGCAAATGGCCTTCAGGATATTCACAGTTTTTTTCATTATTTCGTATGAATTCTTGAGGCAACAATTTGTTATCTGACCGGTCAGTTTGCGGTATTGTTGATATAATGCCCGATCAGGACTGCATTGGCATACTGCAGCCATACGGTGCACCATCCCCCCTGCCCGTCGGCCTGGCCGAAATGTATTTCACAGCCATAATCATTGTTAGTCATACCGCTTATTATGGTTACGTTTGATGATCCTCCAGCAATTGCCAGTGAATTACAGGCCATTGTTGTTCCTTTTACTGTAATAAACCATACATCGCACCAGTCGCCGCCGGTATTGGTGATCTGTATATTACCCATCCCGTCCCAATATAAAACATTGGTTCCGTTACGTGTGGTGGCAATATTGCCGCTGTTAATCAGATATACCTTGCCATGGTGCACGCCATCAGCCATATCGGCATTCAGATTGGCATTGACGGTTCCGTTTGAAACAGGAACATTTCCGCTGGCATTACCGGCCTGGTAACCATCATGCAGGTCGGCATTTAAGTTGTTATTGACGATTCCGTTAGAAACGGGGATATTACCGATAGCATTACCGGCATGATAACCATCAAGCAGGTCAGCGCTCAAACTGCCGTTGTGAACACCATCAACCATGTCAGCATTCAGGTTGAGATTGATGCTTCCGTTAGAAACGGGGATATACCCGTTTGCATTACCGGCATGGTACCCATCATGCAGGTCGGCGTTAAGATTTGAAACCAATGTATTTGAACTGACAACCAGCGGGGGACCTCCCATCTGTGTAGAAATAAACTGTCCTGTAGCCCTTACAGACCCTCCCGAAACATCGAGTTTATAAGCAGGATTTATCGTTCCAATGCCCAAAAATCCACTGCCGGCATCAATGGTTATCCGTTCACCGAAACTTTCCTGATGTATGGAGAAATTCCCATTATTCGAGGCCTGCAGGTACCACTCTATATTGGCTGAACTATCTTTGATGCCAACATAAGTATTTCCAGAAGCTCCATAGTTGTCTCCTACAAAACGTGCAACGACACCATCACTTTTCCAAACATCAAGTTTTGTTACCGGGCTGATACGCCCAAGGCCCAGGTTCCCATTTGCAGATAATCTCATTTTTTCTGTATTGTTTGTTTTAAATACCAGATCAACACTATCCGTTGTACCGATAAAATTCGTACCGGCTGTTGTGCCAGAGTTTCCAGCGAGAGACCATGAAGATGAGGCAGGAAGCGTAACAAATCCGTCATCACTGAGATACAAGGTGTCGTGGCCTATGCTCAGCGACTGCAACTCGTTGGTCACCGACCCGTCCACTTCATATGTGAGGTAGCCGGCCGCTGCATGATTGCCCCAAGCAAAAGCCGTGTTCCAATTCATAATGTTTGTGTTTGTAATTCCGTTGGCAGGTGAGGAGCTGAAAAGCGGGTCAGTTTCGTTATAATGTGTCAGGTAGCCGGCTGCTGCATGGTCGCCCCAGCCAAAGGCAGTGTTCCAGTCACTGATGTTGGTAGTGGTAATACCGTTGGCAGGCGAGATACCAAAAACAGGATCTGTTTCATTTTGCCAACTCGCGAGGCCATTGGCGTCAGAAGTCAGCACTTTGTGTGCACCCTGTGTACCGTCAGTGATCTTTATCTGGCCTGTTACATCCAGTTTTGCTGCCGGGGTTGATGTACCTATTCCCACGTTGCCCTGGTATCCGTCACGGTCGCCGTCCACTCTCATATACTCCGTACCGTTGATAGCCATGATGACAGCGCCGTTATGTCCCGGGTCCCAGTAATTGCCGGGCGATTCCAGTCCGCTGCTCAGGATGAGATTACCGCCGGGGCCATAATTCGGCCCGCCGCCATTGACTGTAATAAATGCCCCTGTACCGCCGGACTGTCCCCCTGTGCCTCCGTTAAGCCTGACCGTCCCGCCTGTTCCGTTAAAGCCTCCCGGACCACCATTTAATGTTACATTGGCTCCTGCAATGTTAGTGCCACTGGTGCCAGCTGTCAGCGTTACAGCTCCTCCCATACCTGTGCCGCTGTTGCCCCCCTGCAAAGCGAGGGTGGCACCCGCCCCGGATGTATAGGTTGAAGCACCCGTAGCGCTGATATTTCCGATGTTGATCAGGTTTCCCAATCCATCCAGACGGGCAGTGCCACCTGTCATGATATTTCCTGAGGTATTGATGTTTCCGGTCTGGACATCAAGTTTCTGAGCAGGACTAGGCGTACCAATCCCGACATTGCCATTGTCAAAAACTGATGAGGATATCAGGGATAGTCCGTCCCATTTTGAAAGATAATTGACCAAATTTAAACCCACCTCTGGATCCGTTTCGGTGTATGAGGTCAGGTAGCCTGCATCGGCATGGTTGCCCCAGCCATAGGCAGTATTCCAGTTACTGATGTTGGTAGTGGTAATACCGTTGGCAGGCGAGATACCAAAAACAGGATCTGTTTCAGTTTGCCAGCTTGCGAGGCCATTGGCATCAGAGGCAAGCACTTTGTTTACACCTTGTGTTCCGTCTGTGATTTTCAGCTTGCCTATTACATCCAGTTTGGCTGCAGGAGTTGATGTACCTATTCCAACGTAGCCCTGGTATCCGTCACGGTTGCCGTCAACCCTCATATACTCTATGCCGTTGATGGCCATGATGACAGCGCCGTTATGTCCCGGATCCCAGTAATTGCCAGGCGATTCAAGCCCGCTGCTCAGGATGAGGTTGCCTCCCGGGCCATAATTCGGCCCGCCGCCGTTGACTGTAATAAATGCCCCCGTACCGCCGGACTGTCCCCCCGTGCCTCCGGTGAGCCTGACAGGCCCCCCTGTTCCGTTGTAACCTCCCGGACCACCATACATTGAAACGCTGGCTCCTGCTATGTTAGTGCCACTGGTGCCGGCTGTCAGCGTTACTGCTCCGCCCATGGCTGTTCCGCTGTTGCCCCCCTGCAGGGCCAGAGCGGCGCCGGCTCCGGATGTATAAGTGGAAGCGCCCGTAGCGCTGATATTCCCGATGTTGATCAGGTTACCCAGACCATCCATACGGGCAGTACCGCCTGTCATGATGTTACCAGAGGTATTGATATTTCCTGCCTGGACATCGAGTTTCTGAGCGGGACTTGACGTACCTATCCCCACATTACCATTGTCAAAAACCGATGAAGTAACCAATGACAGTCCGTCCCATTTTGAAAGATAATTAGTCAGGTTTAAACCGACTTGGGGGTCCGTTTCGGGCGGAAAGCCGGAAACGCTGTCTGCTGTTTTGGAATGTAAAGCATAGGGTACGCTGAGCAGTTGTGTGGTACCCATTACCACATAGGCGCTTCCACCGCTTATATCCATTTCCACCTTTATAAAATATGGCCCGTCAGACCAGTCAACGGCTGCCATGGAGCCGGTCAACGGCGTACCGCCACCAATCTTCAGTACCGATAGTCCATAGACATTCGTGGTGTCGGAATGTGTTTCCACATATACAGCGGTACCCGTCAAGGAATCCTGTATTATGCTGACCCGGAATGAAACCGCATGATCTGAAATAATGTTTCCGGCATTATCCCTGACCACGGTCTGGTAATTAAACTTCTCTGGCGCCTGGGCAAAAGACGATGTGTTGATTAGCTGATTAGCCAATGCGACAATTAAAATTGCTACAAATTTTAGAATGTGTGTTTTCATCTTTTACATATTTATATTTGTTGTTTTTACATATGGTTTTATTATGGTTTGTTAATCATTTTTAAAATAGCCTGTTCACTCTTTTGAGTTCCTGCAAATTCAAGTTTGAAAGTGTACATCCCCGCCGGAAGCGTTTTTGCTGAAAATAACAAAGTATGTTTGCCTGCTGAGCGGGATTCATTCACCAAGCCGGACACCATCTCTCCGATAGCATTGTATGCATCGATCTTGACCATTCCATCTTCAGGAAGGGTATACACTAAGGCAACCTCGCCGTCAAACGGGTTGGGATAACCCATAAACCCGAATCCTGTATCCGCATGATTACCCTGCACAAAAACCCTGGGCATCAGCAAATAGGCATCCTCATCTTCCTCCCCGTAACGGTTGCCGATCACACCCGTACCGGAAAGTTCAAAATCTAGGGCTCCCTTTCCCGGATCTCTCTTCGCACGGAAGCCCAGCCGGATTAGCTCTGCTCCCGTAGCTACATCATAATAACCGGTGGTGGCATACACCACTCTGATTACGCCGTCCTCGTCGATAACCAGCAGATCATCATCCGATGCTATGATCTCTTCCAGCGTCGGATTGATGGTCACGGCGCTGCTTTTATCGCCGGCCCCCGGCATCGAAACACGCACCAGTTCATAATCGTTATGAGGATAACTCAGTTCAAGCCCCAGCGCAGAAAATTCATTCATGCGGGTACTGATACGCAGAGGCAGTTCAAAATACAAGGGGTCTGTTGTCATCAGGTATTCGTCAGTAATACTTATGATGTTTTGGTCTACCGACTTGGCCTGGCTCCAGTTGACCGTCGAGTCGCGGTATTTAGTGCTCGATGCATTATAATCCCCGTAGCAGATCGTCTTCAGCGTCACGTTCAGGTCGCTGCCACCCACGCTGACCACCGTATCAAGGGCAACCCAGTTGCCTTTGGGGAAATTTTTGGATGGCGTATAGGGAGACCCGATCTTGGCCTTGATCCGTGAAATATCTATCGCATTGATCGCCGCATTATTATCTACATTGGCGGCCTTTTTATACCGGATCGTGAAGTTACGGGATGGGTCTACCGTAGTGTCGATGCCTATGTAATATTTCAATATGGTCACATCTATTGCATCGACTCCATTGCCCCACTGCATGGTGTCTTCCGTGTATTTGTCATAACACAAAAGGTAATTTCCGGGAGAAACATTGCTTAGCTGGTAATTTCCTGCCATGTCGCTGGTATCACGGGTTATCTCCTCTCCGTTGGACTGCAGTTTCAAAATCACGATCACATTGTCGATGTTGAATATCGCCTGATTGTACGAGGGTGGGTTAGGCGCCGGGCTTCCCGGAATGGCTTTGCCGGCATATTTTACTTTACCGTAGATTAGAAACTTTGTAACATCGTATTGCTGAAAGCCCTGTGTAAGGTCGATTTTGGTGGTTTCGAATGTTTCGACCACCGTTTCACCAATGGTAAAACTCAATAACCCCGAGCTGTTTTGCTGAAAATCCCCGCCGGTGGATATCACTTCGCGTGTGAGTGTCTGGGAATAACAGATGTAAACTGCAAAAAATATCAGGAAAAAAAGTAATAATTTTTTCATGTTATATGTTTTTTGAAATTTCACATAAACCGCTGATTTATAGCAACCATACATTATAACAAATTTACAAAATAAAAGTTAATAATACAAGTCTTTTAAGAAATAAATAATAAAATGTTTACAATTAAAAATGATTTTAAAATCGTATCACTATATACGGTAAAAACCCAGATTCTATTTCAAAGGAAAATCAATTTGTTTGCCCTTAATTCCATAGGGCAAATTGATTTTCAAAACCTGCCTGAATCACTTCATCGGGCAGGCACCCTTCCGAGACAGAATAGATATTGAAAATCAACACATTAATAAAAATGGAATTTATACAGTTTCTTATTGTGTACCTATCGGCACACCGATACTCTGGTATGTTTTTTTACCGATATTATGTGCCTACGGCACAAGGCCTGAATAACTATCCTGCATAAATCGAGTATCGGTGGGGTTGTTATACCGGTCAAGGGTTACCACAGTTCGGCGAAGGTTCTACCTTCGTCGAAACTATACTAACAGGCTCTGTCTGTAACAAAGCAATAATTTTTTACTAAAAACTAAAAAAGAGAAGGCCAACAGCATAGCATTTTTATGAAAAACGATTACATATTGCAGGCTGGAGCCCGTGATAATTTAGTACGACTTAGGCTGGAGCCTAAGTCGTACAAGGTTTCTCTTATTGTATACCTGGCGTCACACCCATTTTTAAGTTCACTATCAAATTTTACCCGGAAAATGTTAAATTGTTGAATTGCTAAATTAAAAAGCCCGAACAGCACGAACGTAGTAGAGCAGGTTCTTGTAATTATTGTATTGTCCTCCATGACTAAAACTCTGTGGCCAGGCCTGGTTCGCCTCCTGGGATCCTGTGATCTCGCTCGAACTCCAATAATAAGAATTGGCAAACCCACCCAATCCCAGTACTTTCAAATTTAAATACATCTGGTTCAGTTCATCTTTGCTGGGTAAAAACCAATCATCGAAACCTCCTGACACTAAATCAAAACATAGTTTTGCTGCTATGCCCGCAGTTGTACAACCGGTTATAATATCTATCGTGTTTTGATTGCCTGTTCCTATTGCTGTAGCATTTGCACCAGATATTATTGTTCCATAACAACCCCATGGCGAAGAAGTGCCCTGGTCGGTATTTGCACAAACCAAACCATGCTCTGCCCCATCGTTGTAAAAGACCAGGCCGCCGGCATAATCTTCACCAAATACATAACCGGAGTTAAAACTTATTTCGTTGCCGTAGTTTGTCCCAACAAGGTTGGTAGCATAGGCACGAACATAATATACTGTATGGGGAGTAAGTCCGGTAAGTGTGCTTGTATAGGAACCGGTGCCCGTTCCGTCAGAAGTAATACTATCGGCAATAGTCGGATTGGGATTTGTGCTCCAGCAAACGCCACGTGCCGGAGAGCAATTACCACTTGACGAAATATTACCTCCGCATTTTGCACTTATCCCACCAATTGCCGACATACTTATGGTGGTAAGGGTGGGAAGAATACAAACCAGGGTTGTAAAAATCACTTCGTTCCCATAAGCTGTACCCACACTGTTTGTTGCATAAGCCCGTAAATAGTATAAAGTATTGGGAATAAGTCCGGTAATAGTGCTTGTAAATGTTCCCGTTCCCGAGCCGTTTGATGTGATATTATCGGCAATAGTCGGATTGGGATTTGTACTCCAGCAAACACCACGAGCCGTCACCGGATAACCGCCACTTGAAGAAATATCGCCACCGGATATTGCACTTGATCCATCAACAGAAGTCATATTGGCCGTGGAAAGTGCCGGAACAACAGCAGGTATTGTGGTAAAATTCACTTCATTCCCATAGGCTGTACCTACTGCATTGGTAGCATAAGCCCGTACATAATAGGTTGTATTTGGTACAAGTCCGGTCATGTTGGCAGTAAACGTTCCGGTACCACTGCCACTGGCTATTATGCTATTTGCAATAGTGGGATTTGGTGCCGTGTGATAACAGATACCCCTTGCTGTTACTGTTGATCCGCCGCTGCTGGTTATATTACCACCCGAAGTAGCCGTATTATATTGAACAGACGATGCGGCTGTTGTTATCAGAGAAGCAAAAAGAGTACCTGCCCATGTTGGGGTGTATGATTGGGATACCTGTAAATACTGCCCGGGTAAACCTATAGGTACCGCGACCCAGGATGTACCATTAAAATACGCTATATCCCCCGACACCACATTTTTTGGCATTTCTAAATCACTGCTGTCTAATTTATTATTCCAGCATGCAGTATCGGTATTTGTTATACTCCTGGCTACAGATGCATCAAAGACCGGATCAGCTTCATGAAGCGTACCGGTAATGCTGTCTGCTGTTTTAGAATGAAATGCATAAGGAACACTTATCAATTGTGTTATCCCCATCAACACAAAGGAACTTCCGCCACTTTGATCAAGTTCAACTTTAATAAAATACGTATTGTTTGCCCAACTAATGGCAGCCATAGTGCCGGCTAAAGGTGTACCATCTCCGATTTTCAGTACCGACAAGCCAAAGGTATTTGTGGTATCTTTTTGTGTTTCCACATATACGGCATCGCCCGATACAGAGCCCTGTAATATACTGATACGGAATGAAACCGGCTGGTTTGCAACTATATTCCCTGAATTATCCCTGACTACGGTCTGATAGTTAAACTTTTCAGGTGTCTGTGCATTTATTTTTATCGCACTTATTACAAAGAATACCAACAATAAGTAACATTTAATTTTTTTAATTATAAAAACTTTCATTGTCATTTATTTTATAAACCCTTAGAAACTGTTTTGATTTCATGTTACATGAGATTTATGATGGATTTTTTAGCGAAACGAGGCAGATTTTGCAGACATAGATAATCCTATGTCGAAAAATCTAACAAAGTTGCAGCAAAAAAACGCATAAAGATATAAAAAGAAAAAATCAAAACAATTTTTTAGATGATTATCCCAGTTAGGCGAAGGTTCTACCTTCGTCGAAACTATACTAACAGGCTCTGTCTGTAACAAAGCAATAATTTTTTTACTAAAAACTAAAAAAGAGAAGGCCAACAGTATAGCATTTTTATGAAAAACGATTAAATATTGCAGGCTGGAGCCTGTGATAATTAGTACGACTTAGGCTGGAGCCTAAGTCGAACAAGGAACTTTTCGATTCAGACACTGAGGAAATGCGTAAAAGCATTGATAAATAACCATTGAATGAAGTGTCATTTTATCCAGGTTTACTTTATCTCAGCCACATAGGCACCAAGGCACAAAGATTCCACAATTTTTATGTTTTTGATATAGTGTAGCTTAGTGTCTTAGTGTCTTAGTGTCTTAGTGGCATTGTTATAGAATATCATTTGTCGGACAATAGTGAAAAAGAATATTTCTTACCGAAATAACTTTGAAGGCAACCTCATTTACCTTTATCAATAACTTGAAGCATTTGAAGCCGCATATACTTCATATTCATAAGTTATGGTTTTCTTTTCTTTTCCTTTAAAAGGAATCTCCCAGTCTATAGTGATATAGGGATTCAGCCCGGCGTAACGGCCGCTTTTTTGTATTTTCCCATCATGACTGGCATTGAGTGCATTGGCAGTCAGGCTTTTGGTCACTGTTAGCAAAATATCCTTATCCTGAAGGTTCTCAACATATATTGTTCCTTTAATAGTGACTTTGTTGTAATAGGTTTTACCTATCTTTCTGACGTTCTCTTCTTTTTTTACTTCATCTTCCTTGTTTTTCACAACTATATCTCCGGCTTTGGCGAGCTGTACCGCTGCGTTGGCGCCTTTAGGGGTATATTTGATACGGTCCTGGGCCAGCGGCTGGAAGTTATCATCCTGAACAAATACAGGCGCTGTGGTAAACGGGTGCGCGGTATTATTGGTAATAAGAAGGGAATGATACACATCAAATCTTTTTTCCGGATCATTGCTGATGTAATTGTACTGTGAATATGCGGCGACGTCGCCGATGGAAACCTCATAAACATCTTTGTAAGGAACTTTCGATGAAAAGATCTGGAAACTGGTTTTGCTTTGTGCAGGAAGGCTTACTTTGCCAAGCTTGTACATATAAAGATCACTCGATTTTTCACCTTCGGCAGAATAATCATAATACTGCGGGATATCATTTCCATCAAGTGACCTTTCTTCGGCCATATAAACATTGCTTGTATAATAGGTCTGTGTCTGCATATAAGGTACTGCGGCGGGTTTAATATCATAAAGTGCCGTCAGGCAATTATTGAACACCGGGTCGCACTGAAAACCATAATAAAACTGAGGATTCCCGACGGTCAGTGTAAGTTCGGCATCATCAATATCCTCCGCATAGTTTTCGACAAGAGCTTTCATCTCCAGCTGAAGTTCGTTTTCACTGATCAATTTTATGTTGTAGGAAGGTATCCATTGTATTCCGCTTTGCATATAAACAACCCGCAAATCCGTGCTTGCCATATTTTTATCAAAATAAATCCTCGCCACACGCACTAGAGAATCTACCGATAGTTCGCCGACATTGGCATCATCAATAGTAAACTCCACCACCGAAGCAACCGGGTAAAAAGTTGTTTTATTGTCGGCAAGTTTTATTTTTGCGATACCCGACCCTTCATAATATTCCGACAGTGTTCCGCTGATCTCGCGCAGGTTTTTTTCGCTCCCCACAGCGTAAGTAAAACGAACCTTTTTTCTAACAGAGCCTTTGAATATATCATTGAAATTCTGAGGTTTCTTGGTTTTCTTTATGGTATCGGTCAGAAAACAAACTTTTGTTATTTTATTCTCTTTTGCAGGGTTCAGCCAGTATGTTCCCATCAAAGGCTGTTTCGGAAGCTCAAGTATGGTACAGCCTTTATCAACCCTTACACTGCCTTCTTTGGCAATAAAATAGGTGCCATTTTTAAACACATTGATCTGCATCGGCTTCAGACTGCTCTGTGCGAACAGGAACACCGATATCGAAATTAAACATAAAGAGGCAATGATTTTTTTCATAGTTCATGGATTTTTATTATATATTTGCTTTCAGGGAAAAATTTATAGCACCAAATCTTATGCCAAAAACCAATAATTCAGGCAGTTCCGTAAATAATAAAGGAAAGCTTTACCTGCTTCCTGCCACCCTGGGTGATGATTCGGATCCTGCTGAAGTATTACCACTTCATACGCTGAATATTATAAAAAAATTAGAAGTCTTTATCGTCGAAGAGCTGAAAACAGCCCGACGTTTTCTCAAACAGGTTGACAAAAATATCATCATTGATACATTGCAAATTCTGATTTACAACGAACACAGCATAAAAGAGAACACCGCAAGTTATATAGAGCCTATGCTTGAAGGTAAAGATACAGGTTTGCTTTCCGAAGCAGGAATGCCTTGTATAGCTGATCCCGGAGCAGACATTGTTGCTGCAGCGCACCGGCAGTGCATCGAAGTTGTCCCGCTTTCCGGTCCGTCGTCACTTTTATTGGCATTAATTGCTTCGGGTTTTAGCGGACAGAATTTTACATTCCATGGTTATCTTCCCATAGAAAAAGATAGAAGGGCTAAGAAAATCAGGCAGTTAGAAATACTGTCGCAGCAATACAAACAAACACAAATCTTCATCGAAACCCCTTACCGCAACCATCAGATGATACAATCCATCATTGAAAACTGCCGTGAAGAGACTATGCTGTGCGTTGCCTCCGACCTCACCCTGCCGTCACAAAAAATCATCTCGCAATCCGTAAAATCGTGGAAAAAAATGACCCCGGACCTTCATAAGCGTCCGGCAGTTTTTCTACTTTTTACTCCCTGATCTGACGGACCTTATCCCACAAGGGTAAATTTCATTGGATGTAAAAAGTATCCTGTCAAAAAAAATTCCGAACTTTGAGCCGAAACATGCTTTTTTACATAGAAATACAGCAATGAAGAACACATCACCGCCCAATACTTCCGACGCATTAAAAGCCAATCTCACCGTGACCAGGCCCAAAAAAATTGTGCTGACCGATGAACACAAATGGTTATTGGGGCTTTCAGCCAATTACTATGGAATTCAGGAACGTACAACGAACTTTTTCAACGAATATCATCATCCTTTTCCCGACCAGAAACTGATCAGCGATGAACTCCGGCGCCTGGCACTGGGCGATTTCTGGTTTTATGCTCAGTGCCGTGATAAAGAAAAGGCGCTCAGGATCATATTGGGAATATTTGAAGAAACTCTCGAAAAAACAAAGGATCAGGTTGTTTTTGAAAGCGTATTTCCGGCATTTGTTGAATACTTAGCCATGATTGCCCGCCATGAAATCCCTGATATCGAATTGCTTAAAGCCGGGCTGGGTATAATGAAAAAATGGATCGCCATAAATCATTTGGTGGTACTCAGAAATTCAACATATTTAAAAAATCAGCTCGGACTGCTTCATCATAATGAATTGCTTAAAAATGAGTTTTTTCAGCTACTGTATGAACTTGCAGGTAGAGTATTACATTTCTGGGCAGACACTTCGGACGTGGAAATATGGTACAAAAAGAACAGGGAATATTTAAGCAAAGGTTTTGCCCATGAACTGAGAAATATAGGTAAACCCTATTTTAATAAACTGATTAAGAAGTGGGAAAGCGTGCGGAATTTTGATGAGCTCGACAAAAACATCCCTCTTTATCAAGAATTTACAGATTATTTTACAAAACATACCGATACTTTTCATGTTATAAACGACCGTTTTTATTTTATTGTCTACCTGATGCATATCCCGGGTATGGTTCATATCAAAAACACCCTTCTTGCTGATCTGAACAGGCTGATAAAAAAGATGTTTCTGGAGATCAAACCCGAACAGGCCGACCCTTTCCTGGATAATATTTTTTCACTTTTTCATGAATTACACAAAGAACATAGCTCCACGGTATTGGATTGTGTTTTAACTTTAGGAAAAGAAATTATCCACACTGACCATGAAGAAAATATTCAGAAATTTGTTCAAAAGCTCATTGGGCTTCCGTTCGTAGTACCCGGTAAGCTGAGACTCAGCAACGAATGGAGAACGATGGTTGATCCCGGTCATATAAAAAACATCCGTGTATGGCTGGAATTATTCGAAACGGCTCCTGACCAATATTCGAAACTCATCGCTGCACTCACCGTGAACCTCAAACTGAACGGTATTTTTATTTTCGACACCGACCTGTTCCAGAAAGATGTAACTGCACTGCTGAATTCAGATATCCAAAAATATTTCAGGCTTGTCAAACAGCTTTGCCGGATATTTCCGGTATATTTCAATGAGATAGGCGCTGAAGGAGAGTTACGGGACATCACAACAGCCATTGATGAACTTACGAGCCGTCAGGACAAACTCATCCACTTTCTGCGAAAACAGGTGCATATTGAAAGCAACAACACCCATATCGAACTAACCCGAAAGATCTATAATTTTTGGATAGACGGACAAATCGACAATCTGAAACCCTTATTACCTGAAGATGTACTGGCAAACATCAGCCCAAACGGGAAATGGGTAGCACCCATGCATAAACTCATTATGAAGGTGGCTGAAAAAGCCCACATAAAACAGGCCACCGAACTATTAGAAGAGCATCCTGACAAAATAGACAAACTGGTAAACACCATTACCGGCGAACTACCGGCAAACAAAATAAGACTCATGATGTTATGCCGGCTGTATTATTTGCTTATTGAAAAATACTCATTCAATACGGTCAACATCACAAAAAGCATCCTGAAATATAATTTTATTCCACATTCGGAGGTCGAAGCACTGGAGGATGCTTTGTCGAAAAAGAACAGGGAAGCCGCTCTTACATATATTTTCAGCTTTATCAGCCTTCTCAATAAAGTTATACTGCAGGAAGAAAAAACTGAAGGATGGGAAAATATTTATCACAAGCGGCATGTTGCATTCGGAATCCCTTCCATGTATGGGGAGTACCATGAACGTCGTTTTGAAGCGCTGGGACTGATCTACAAATTGGAACAGGCTGCTTTGCTGATCATGGAAGAATGGGTGAAATCCATCAACCTGAATTACATTACCGCCAAAACTCTCGAAAAAATTGCTTCCGTACTGCAACTATATAAAGAAGGTCTGTTGCTGGACGGTATTGAAAACAATGCGTTCAATTCAAACCTCAGCATGTTCGATTATAGTTTGAAATCGCAAAGTTTTTCGCTGGGTCAGTACACCAATATTTTCGGTTTCATGGGAGAAAATATCCGTGAGATCATCAGTAAATATTTTTTCAGGCCTTATGAAGAAGTCCTGAAAATTGTGATCCCGCGGATGCCTGCCAGGCAACGCATTGATGGCCCCGATGTACAGAGTTTTCTGCATATGCAATCTGAGTCATTTTACCGGGATATGCTGTCCTCCTCGTTTTTATTGCAGAGCCTCGATAACTTTATCACTACCGTGCTGACCTCCCTGCGCAGTATGATGGACAATTACAGCATAGATAAGATCCGCGACATCATGTCGTACAACCCTGATATGGTGATCAGTACGCTGTATGACCAATCAAAAAATATTGACAACCAGGTATATATCGGATCGAAAGCCTATTACCTCAAGAAGCTGTATTCATTAGGATACCCGGTACCGCCCGGATTTGTTATCACTACCGAGGTTTTCCGGCGTATTGACACGATACTCCAGAACAAAATGATGAGCCGGGAGATTGACAACATGATCATGGCCCAGATAAAAAAACTGGAAAAAATGACAGGCCAGGAATTTGGCAATCCCAGAAACCCGTTGATGCTTTCCGTACGTTCAGGCACAGCCGTATCGATGCCCGGCGCGATGAATACTTTTTTAAATGTGGGTATCAATGAGAAAATCATTGAAGCGCTCAGCGTGCAACCCAATTATGGCTGGACTTCATGGGATTGCTATCGCAGGTTCCTGCAGAGTTGGGGTATGGCATCAGGACTGACGCGCGACACCTTTGACCAGATCATGATTGATTTCAAGAAGATGTATAATGTAAAACAAAAAGTACAGTTCACAAAAGAGCAAATGAGGGAGATATCCTTTGGTTACCGTGAGGTTTTGCAGAAAAATAACATCCAGATCGAAGAAGAAGTATTTCCGCAGATCAGACAAGCCATTCTGAATGTTTTTGATTCATGGAATTCCGACCGTGCCATAGTGTACCGCAAGCATCTTCAGATTGCAGATGAATGGGGCACCGCCGTAGTTGTCCAAAAGATGGTGCTCGGAAACATCAATTATACATCAGGAACCGGCGTAGTGTTCACTCATAATCCTCATATGAATAAGCCGGGTGTCCATTTATACGGTGATTATTCACTGGTCAGCCAGGGTGAAGACGTAGTTGGCGGGCTGGTTCATGTACTTCCTATTTCTCGAAATCAGACACACGGTCGCACCAAAGAAAGCTCTCTTGAAGAAAAATTTCCTGAAACATACAGGCGGTTATACGAAATTGCATGTGAACTGACTGAAAAACATGGCTTCGGACACCAGGAAATTGAGTTCACCTTTGAAACTGAGCATAAGAAGGATCTGTACATACTTCAAACCCGCGACCAGGACGTCCGTCCCAAGGACAAAACACACCAATTTGCCCTTACCGGCGTAAAAATGAAACTGCTTGGACAAGGCATAGGAATTGGCGGAGGATCATTGAACGGTGTACTGATCTTTGATACCGAAGATATGGAACTGATGAGAAACAAATACCCGGATAAAAAACTCATATTGGTCAGGCCGGACACTGTACCTGACGACATTGGCATTATATTCGGATGCGACGGACTGCTTACCGCACGCGGCGGAGCGACCTCACACGCTGCAGTCACGGCTGCACGATTAGGAAAAATATGTATTGTCAACTGTACCGACCTGACGGTTTACGAACGGGAGAAAAAATGCGTAATCAAAAAACAAGTATTAAATGTTGGCGATGAAATTGCTATGGATGGCACATTCGGAAATATTTACAAGGGCAAATACCCTTTGATGCAACCCGAATAACAGGGATTATACACCCTGTTACTTTATGCAAGAACGGTCATCATTGATAATAAAATACAATTAGTGAAATAACCATAAACATAAAACATATTAAATAATATATTAATTAATTAAATTATTGTGAAACATGAAAGCGGAGATAAAAAACAAGAATTATTTAGGCATTAACAGTCTTGGCAGAATTGGCAAATTAACGCTTTGGAACCAACTCGTCACGCGTCATTTCGATGGAATAGTCATTAATCTTGGCCGTAAAACGGGAAAAAAAATTGAAGATCTTGTACAGGCACTTGGAACCGACTCAACCTACGGCGACCTGGGAAATTTTCTTTACGGACAAAAATCAAGGCGTGATTTGATAAATATAGTGGATTCCGAACAGTATCTGTTTGACATTGACGGTATGCCGGTGAAAGTCCTTACGGAAGAGCGAAATCCGGCTGCTGTACCATGGAAAAAGGAACAGGTTCAGATTGTAGTAGATTGTACGGGGCAATTTACGGATCCCACCCTTGCTCCTGACAGCCCGAAAGGAAGCCTGCGCGGACACCTGGAAGGCGGTGCGCGTAAAGTGATTGTGAGCGCTCCCTTCAAAATAAAGGAAGCAGGGAAGAAAATGCCCGACGACAGTATTATGATGGTTTTTGGCATCAATCACCTCGAATATGACCCGCTCAGACACCACGTAATTTCTGCGGCCAGTTGCACCACCACAGGCTTATCGCATATGATCAAACCGCTGATGGAGGACCGTTTCACTTCAAAAATTCTCACGGCTTCCATGTCGACCGTACATGCAGCCACCAACACGCAAAGTGTCCTCGACGCCTTACCCAAATCCGGCGCCAGCGATCTCCGTAAGACCCGTTCTGTTTTTAATAATATCATTCTATCCACCACAGGGGCAGCAAAAGCGCTGGAATCCATCATTCCGCAGATACAGGAAATTGGTTTTATGGCCGATTCGGTACGCATTCCCACCTCCACAGTGTCTATGATAACACTGAATATTACCTTTAATTCAGGTCTTGATGAAAAAGGAAATCCCATTATCAACCATAAGCATATCAATAATATCTATAAAAGCGCCGCCGAAGGGCCTCAAAAAGGGCTGCTGGTATTTTCAGAAAAACAGAATGTGTCAACCGACCTCCTGGGTTTCAGGGCAGCTATTGTCATTGAAGGCCACGAAAGCCACACCCGTACAGGCTTCATCAAACTGCCGGCAGAAACGGTAAAGGCGCTGGGCGTCAAAAGTCCGGTTGATATCAATATACCAGTGACACATGCCAAAATATTCGGCTGGTACGACAATGAATTCGGGAGCTATGTCAACCTGCTCGATAAGCTGACATGTTACATCGATCAGCATATCCGTTAATAATTAACATATTTAATTAACTTTTTTAACCAACAACTCATGTCAATATTACTCAGCAACGCCACTTACATAGACTACCAGACACTGGAATTTATACCATGTAACATCATTATTGAAAGCTATCCCTATTCCACTATTGTTTTTACTGAAAAACAGGACAACGGCGCCGATACTAAGGTTGATTGTTCAGGGAAATATGTCACACGGGCATTTGGCTGCGGACATCATCATGTATATTCGGCGCTTGCAACAGGAATGCCCGCTCCCAAAAAAATCCCGTCGAATTTTTTAGAGATACTGCAATACGTATGGTGGACACTGGATAAGTGTCTGGATAAAGAAATGATTGAGATCAGCGCCCTGGTCACCGCCATCGAATGTGCCAGAAATGGGGTAACCTGTGTGGTGGACCATCACTCCTCTCCTTTCGCCATTGAAGGTTCACTCGAAATAATAGCCAAAGCCTTTGATCAGGTAGGCATATCACATCTTTTGTGTTATGAAATTTCCGACCGCGACGGAGAACAAGCAGTGAAACAGTCACTTGACGAAACAGCGGATTTTCTTTCACACAGGCAGGGACTAGTAGGTCTTCATGCCTCATTTACCGTATCTGACCAAACACTCAGGCAGGCAAAGGAGCTTACCGAAAAATTTGACACGGGTATTCATATCCATGTTGCTGAGGATGAGTTAGACGAACGATTATGTGTTGAACATCAAGGCAAACGGGTTGTTGAACGTTTGAACGACCACGGACTGCTGAAGAATAACAAAACGATACTGAGCCATTGCTTATACATCAACCATAAAGAAAGAGAGATAATAGGCAAATCGGGAGCCTGGATTGCACAGAATACCGAAAGCAACATGAATAACAAGGTTGGATTTTTCAATTCGGAAGGAATAAAAAAGAATATTATGCTTGGCACCGACGGCATGCACAGCGACATGCTGAAAAGTGCAAAAACAACTTTTTTTGCAGGTCAGAATTTTGATAAAATTGATTATGCCGAAACCTACCGCCGTCTCAGAAATGTTAATTTCTATTTTAATGAAAACGGTTTTTCCGGTGATGCCGATAACAACCTGGTAGTGCTTGACTATAACCCATATACAGAGTTCAATTCAGGGAATTTTTTAGGTCATTTTATTTTCAGCATCGAATCAAAACATGTTCAGCATGTGATATCTGATGGCAGACTCATCGTCAAAGACCGCAAGGTTATTACAGTGGATGAAGATGAGATACACAAAGCCAGCAGGGAATTAAGCAAAAAACTCTGGAACAAAATGAAAGAACTTTAGTATTTAACCATAGCAAATATATTTTTTCTCAGAGGATCATCCCTAAGCATAACAATTTTACAACCATAAGACTACAAACAACTGCTCATGCCTCTCCTGATAAAAAACCCGCTGATTGTCAATGCCGGTGAAAGTAACGTAGCCGATATCCTTATAGATAAGGGTATTATCGTTGAGATTTCCGGAAATATTGATGCCGGGAACCATCAAATTATAGATGCAGGAGGTCTGTATGCCTTTCCCGGCGGCATCGATCCTCACGTACACCTGCAACTGCCAACACCGGCCGGAAATTCAAGTGATGATTTCAGAAGTGGTACCATTGCGGCTTTAGCGGGAGGAACTACAACCATCATTGATTTTGTGACCCCCAGGCGCGGGCAGTCGCATACCGAAGCCCTACGGTTGCGAAAATCAGAAGCGACGGCATCCCTGACCGATTACAGCCTGCATGGCAGCATCGTTTCGCTGAATGAAAATACAGAGGATGAAGTACGTATCTGCATAGAAGAAGAAGGAATTACTTCTTTTAAAACGTACCTGGCATACCGTAACACGGTTGGTATCAATTATGAAATGTTGCGCCAGGTAATGCAAATAGTTAAAAAACATAACGGACTGGTCACCATTCACTGCGAGGATGGCGATGAGATCAGCCGTCTGCAGCAGGATTTCGTTTCAAAAGGACTAACATCCCCGCTATACCATGCGTTATCGCGCCCCGAATACACCGAATATGAAGCGGTGGCCGAAGTCCTGAAACTTTCTCAGGAAACCGGATGTAATGTTTATATTGTCCATGTTTCAGCAAAAAGAAGCATGGAACTTATTGCGCCCTGCAGATCTTCGGGAAAGGTATTTGCCGAAACCTGCCCGCACTATTTGCTTTTAGACGACAGCAATTATCAAAAGCCCCTCCCCGGCTCACTAAAATATGTGATAAGCCCGCCAAATCGAAATAAGGAAAGTATAGAAGCCCTGTGGCAACATATCACAGATGGAACCATTGACGTACTTTCGACCGACCATTGCCCGTTCCACACCTTTGGTCAAAAAGATACCGGCGCTGATAATTTCACCCTGATACCCAATGGCGCAGGGGGTATTGAATACCGCCTTGCCCTTTTGTATACTTACGGAGTGCTTGAAAAAAGAATTTCTCTTAACCGTTTTACAGAACTTACTTCAACCAATGCTGCGAAAATTTTCGGGTTGTATCCTCAAAAAGGTATCATCGCCGTAGGTTCCGATGCAGATATGGTGTTATGGAATCCTGGTGCGGAAGGGATCATCTCCCGCAAGACACAATTTCAAAACTGTGATTCAAATATCTATGACGGGATTCCTGTTAAAGGGTCACCGGAGTATGTCATCTGTGGCGGAAAAATAGCCTTCGCACATGGAAAAGCAGTTACAGAAGGGTTACATGGGAGATTTCTTAAAAGGCTACTGCGCCGGATGATTTGATCTCCTCAACTTGTTTTATCGCCTTGAATTATTTCTTATAAATCGCCAAAACTGATATTTTTTGTGTACATTTGGCGATTTATAACCAATATAATAATAAGATGAAACTTATTGGCAGAGAACCTGAAAAATCAATACTTGAGCAAGCATTAAGAAGCAGGCATGCCGAGCTCATTGCAGTATTTGGAAGAAGGAGGGTCGGGAAAACATACCTGGTTCAACACGTTTACAAAAACGATTTCATTTTTGAGTTTTCAGGAATTTTGCACGGCACCCTGAAGCAGCAACTCGACAATTTTCATCTTACCTTAACCCGAAAAAAAAGAAAAATAAAAAAACCGGCTAACTGGCTTGAAGCATTCAGCCAACTTATTGAAATCATTGAATCATTATCCCTTAAAAAAAAGAAGGTGATTTTCATGGATGAATTTCCCTGGCTCGACACCCGGAAATCAGGATTTCTGGCTGCCTTTGATAACTTCTGGAACAGTTACGCAGTGAAAAACAAAAACCTGGTGGTGGTTATTTGCGGATCAGCAGCATCATACATGATCCAGAAGATTATTAACAATAAAGGCGGCTTGCACAACCGCATCACGCAGAAGATACGCCTGCTTCCTTTTACACTGAAAGAATCGGAGCAATTTTTAAACTATAATAATGTAAAATTTACCCGCTACGATATTTTGCAGCTATATATGGCCATGGGCGGAATTCCTTATTATCTCGGTAAAGTGTCACCCGGTGAAAGCGTACCGCAGAATATTGACCGCTTATGTTTCACAAAAGACGGCGCACTGAGAACAGAATTCAATACTGTTTTTACATCCTTGTTTGAAGTGCCCCACAATCATGAGCTCATTATCCGGATTCTTGCATCAGTACGCAAGGGATTGACAAGAAATGAAATGCTGAAAAAAATGAAAACACAAACCGGCGGCGGTATCACAAAAACGCTCATGGAACTTGAAGAATCCGGATTTATAGAAAAATACCTGCCTTACCTGGGTACTAAAGATTCTTTATACCGCCTGACCGACGAATATTCGTTGTTCTATTTAAAATTTATTGAACACTCGAAACCATCCAGACACGGCGTCTGGCAGAGTATGTTCAACAATGCATCATACAGGTCATGGGCCGGTTTTTGTTTTGAATCGGTTTGTATCAAACACATTGAGCAGATCAAAGAAGGCTTGAAAATTGCCGGAATAAAATCCGAGCAGGGAAGCTGGCTGGACAAAAAGCAGGAAAACGGGGCACAGATAGACCTGTTGATCGACCGCGCAGATAATGTAATCAATATATGCGAAATTAAATTTTATAATTCCGCCTTCACTATCGATAAAAAATATGCCGGCGAACTGGCAAAAAAGACAGCTGCTTTTTCGAAAAGCACCCAATCAAAAAAAAATATCCGGATAACACTGATAAGCACGTATGGCTTGATACCAAACAAATACAGCAGGCAATACGTCCAGAATGAACTAACAATGGATGATTTGTTTGTATAGCTATATCTCGCCAAAACTATACATTTTATGCTACATTTGGCGAGATATGCAACTGATCAATAAATAAAAAACCGCTAATCTTGATTAGATAATTGTTTGTTTTGAAATTAGTTTTCGGGGTATTTGGTTTAAATACTTTATGAGTAAGTAATTCTAAAATCACAGAAAATGTAAAAGCCTCATTTTAAATTTGACGGGTTATTGATGATTTACTTAAATGCCGTCAGCTATATTTTTAATTCAGTCCGTACTTTAGCAAGGAGATGAAAAGATTGAATTAAAAAAACTTTCCTGTCTTTATGGAATTTTTCCGATATTGCATCTATAAAAGCAAATTAAAAAAATTTTCCCATGAAAACAATTAAAATCATTGCTCTTATTCTTCTGGTGTCGGTGACTGCCATTGCAGTAAAATCAGTCATTCCGGCTTTTTTTTCTGAGCGGTCGGCCGGCGTAATGATCTCTCCAAACGACGACTATAATAAACTCTGGGCAAAAGCCGATTCGCTGCTTAACAAAGGCCTTACACGCTCGGCTATAGAAGTGGTTCAGGTGATTTACGAAAAAGCCAAACTGGAAAATAATACCGGAAATTTCGTTAAAGCCGTCACCTATAAACTCCGGCTCGAATCTTATATCAGCGAGGATGATTATGTTAAGGAAATCAATGATCTTAACAAAGAAGCCGCTGAAGCACGCTTTCCCATCAAGCCGGTAATACATTCGATGATCGCCGAAGTATACTGGAAATATTACCAGAACAACCGGTACAAGTTTCTGAACCGTACCGAAACAGTGGATTTTGTTCCTGAAGATATCAGGACATGGGATCTGAGAAAGATCGTGGAACAATCGATCAAATATTATCAGTTGTCACTCGAAAATGTCGATAGTCTAAAAAATACATCCATAAATGTGTATGATGAAATAATTGTGAAACAAGGCGGCGATTCAAAAAATTTCAGGCCAACACTTTATGACTTCCTTATACACCGTGCCATAGATTTTTTTGCAAACGAAGAGCCGGGACTGGTAAGCCCTGTCAACCGTTTTGAGATTGACAAAGCTGAATTTTTTGCCCCCTATGATTCATATATCATTTTCCAGATAAAAACGAATGACAAGTATTCATTGAATTATTATGCAGCCAGGTTGTTTCAGGATCTGCTTGACTTCCATAAGAACGATGCCGACCCGCGATCACTTATTGATAACGATTTGAAGCGCCTGAAATTTATGAAGCAAAAATCTATAAACCCTGATAAGGATACCTTATTCATGCAGGCACTTGAAACGCTCAATAAAAAATTTGAATCTTTTCCGGCATCTTCTGAAGTGATTTATGAAATTGCCAATTATTATTACCAACAGGGCGCTACCTATGCATCAACCAACGACGAGTCAGATCGCTGGAAACTTAAAAAAGCTTATGAAATCTGCGACATAGCTATTAAAAAATTCCCGGATGCTTTCGGATCAAACAACTGCAAATACCTGCAGTCAAAGATCAGGGAGAAATCGCTGACTTTTACCAGCGAAGAAGTAAATGTCCCCGGAAAGCCTTTCAGGGGTCTTCTTTCCTACCACAACCTGAACAAGGTGTATATCAGGATTTGCAAGGCAGATTACAAATGGTATGATAAACTGATCAGTCAGTATTATTACGATGACAAACTTATCCAGCCTCTACTTAAACTTACTCCGCAAAAAACATTCAGTGTGGATATTACAACCCCCGGGGATTATCAAAGCCATTCGGCAGAAATCAAAATTCCCGAACTGGAAGCCGGTTTTTACGTGATACTTATCGGAACCGATGCCGGTTTCACATATAACACTGAAGCCATAGCCTATTCCAGTTTCTGGATGTCAAACCTGTCTTACCTGAAGCGCACAACAGAGAGCGGAAAGACTCAGTTCGTCGTGATGAACCGCGAAAACGGGCAAGCAGTCAAAGGGGTTTCGGCACAGGTTTACAACGAAATATACAACTATGCGTCACGCCGGTATGAATACCACAGCGGTCCGGTCTATTTAACCGATGAGAACGGTATGTTTGAGGTTGTTTCTACGTCTAACAACTACAATAATTCATATATTGAATTCAATTATTCAAATGATAAGCTGAAATCAACCGTTTTTTACCAGTATAAATCGTATAAAAATGAAAAAAAGAAATACAACAGGACTATATTCTTTACGGACAGGATGATATACCGCCCCGGGCAGACAATTTATTTTAAAGGAATATTGCTCGAAACCGACGGTGAAAATTCAGTAATAAAGCCGGGCATAGAAAGCAATGTTGTTTTTTATGATGTCAACTATCAGAAAGTTTCGGAAATAAAACTCACCAGCAATGAATACGGTACATTTAGTGGTTCTTTCACCATACCCACCGGCTTGCTCAACGGTCAGATGCACATTGCAGATAACTGGGGCAGCATATATTTCTCTGTAGAAGAATATAAACGCCCGAAATTTGAAGTGAAATTTGAACCTGTGAAAGGATCGTACAAACTGGGTGAGAAAGTAACCGTTAAGGGTACGGCCGTTGCCTATGCGGGCTCCAATATCGATAATGCACAGGTAAAATACCGTGTGGTGCGTACGGCACGTTTCCCGTATTGGTGGTACTACTGGTACGGATATTACCCGAATTCGCCACAGATGGAAATAACTAACGGAAACACCACTACTGATGATAAGGGCGAATACACCATAGAATTTACCGCCATACCGGATTACAAGGTCAGCCGAAAATCCGACCCTGTATTCTCTTATGTGATCTATGCTGACGTTACTGATATCAATGGAGAAACACGCTCCTCGCAGACCACGGTGAACGCCGGTTACAAAGCGCTGATGGTGGCCGTTGGATTACCCGGCGAAATAGAAAAAAGCAGCAAAGACCCCTTTGTCATTTCTACAACCAACCTGAGCGGCACGTACGAATATGCCACAGGCAGCATCATCATCCACAAGCTGAAACAACCGGAGAAACTATTCCGCAGCAGGTTATGGAAAGAACCCGATATAAAACTTATTTCGAAAAATGATTATTATCAATGGTTTCCATATGACCTTTACGAAGATGAAAATAACACCTCCAGGTGGGCCAAAGAAAGCAAAGTAATGGAATACGACTTCGATACAGAGAAAGATTCGCTGATGCATATTCCGAACCTTTCCACATGGCAATCAGGGCAATATGTTCTTGAGATCACTTCGGTTGACAAATTCGGTGAAAAAGTTCAGGCCTTCATCTATTTTACAGTATATTCAAAAAACGATAAAACCATACCTGTAAACGATTTTGCATGGTTTGCAACCATCAAAGCCAAAGGTGAACCAGGCGAAGAAGCAACTTTTCTTGTAGGTACAAAAGAGCTGAATGTACACGTACTTATGGAAGTGGAAGTAAGGAATACCATCGTGCAGAAACAATGGCTCAAATTAAACAATGAATTAAAAAATATCAATATACCTATAAAAGAAGAATACCGCGGCAACTTTGCAGTGCACTTCACTTTTATCCGCCAGGGCAGAGTGTACCGGTATGATGTTAACGTAGAAGTCCCTTATACAAACAAAGAGCTGGATATTAACTTTGAGACGTTCCGCAACAAACTGGAACCTGGCCAGAAAGAAGAATGGAAAATCAGGATAAAAAGTAAAAACGGAGAAAAAGCTGCTGCAGAGATGCTTGCGGGTATGTATGATGCCTCACTGGACGCCTACCGGTCAAATTCCTGGTATCTGGCACTCTTCAGCAATTTCTACATGAGACAGCAGTGGGAAACATCCAATGGATTTTCCACAGAAGTATCAAACATCTACACCGTGAACTGGAACCCATACGTATATTTTCACTACCGTTATTATGATTACCTTAACTGGTTTGGCTATGACAGTTATTATTACCGCTATGCTAACAGAGGAGATTATGAATATGATTATTTTGAAGCCAATCAACCGGTATCTATGGATGAAGTGGTTACTGCCGCTGAATCAACCGGAGGAAAAAGAGTTGCAAAAACTGTTTTGGCACAAGGCCAGGCTGGCGGAATGACAGAAGCTGCAGACAACATCGATAGCAGAGAAAAAAAAGACGATTCTTACAAAACGGCAAACACAGGATTGTTGGATGGAACTGTAGCAGGCGAAATTGCAAAAGACAAAGATCTGAATTTCAGCGATATAAAAACACGTACCAATTTTAACGAAACCGCATTTTTCTATCCTCACCTGCTCACCAACGAAAACGGAGAAATTATAATTTCTTTCACCGTGCCCGAAGCGCTTACAAAATGGAAATTCATGGGACTTGCCCATACCAAAGATCTTAAAATTGGCACTATACAAAAGGAGGTGCTTACACAAAAAGACCTGATGGTTGTTCCTAACCCTCCCCGCTTCTTCCGCGAAAACGACCGTATCGTTTTTTCCTCTAAAATAACCAATCTCTCAGCAGACTCAATAAACGCCTATGCCACCTTAATGCTTTTCAATGCGGAAACCCAGCAGCCTATTGATGTATTGACAGGCAATACCGATCAGGTGAAATGTGTTGGCATACCCAAAGGACAGAGCAAGGCGGTAGAGTGGTCAATATCCATACCCGAGAACATTCCGGCCATCACTTACAAAGTTGTGGCCAAAGCCGGAAACTTCACCGATGGCGAGGAAATGATCATTCCTGTTTTAACAAACCGTATGCTGGTCACCGAAACCATGCCGCTACCCATACGCGGAAACCAGGTTAAGAATTTCAATTTCGAAAAACTCATCAACGCATACAAATCCAACACACTGAAAAACTATAAACTTACTCTCGAATTCACATCCAACCCATCGTGGTATGCGGTTCAGGCGCTCCCATACATGATCGAATATCCCTACGAATGTACCGAGCAGATATTCAGCCGTTTTTATGCCAACAGCATTGCTACTTACATCGCTAATTCCAATCCTAAGATCAGGGAAGTGTTTGACAGCTGGAAAAACATCACACCAGACGCCTTGTTGTCAAATCTTGAGAAGAATCAGGATCTTAAATATGTAATGTTGCAGGAAACCCCCTGGGTGCTTGAGGCAAAAAGCGAATCGCAGTCGAAACGCAATATCGGCATTCTGCTTGAAGAAAAACGAATGAAAACCGAGATTGAACGCGCTCTGAAGAAACTCGAAAAATTACAGGTCTCGAACGGAGGATGGACATGGTTCCCCGGCATGCCCGACGACCGTTATATCACACAACATATCATCACAGGATTCTGCCACCTTGACAAGCTTGGGGTCAGGGACATCCGCGATCAGTACAAGGTATGGAACATGGTCAAAAGAGGTTCTCATTACCTTGATGACCGTATCCGAGAGGATTATGAATGGCTGTTAAGATATGATCCGGATCACATGTTTGAAAATCACCTTGGTGGAATACAGATACAATATCTTTATGCCCGAAGTTATTTTATTAAATCTATCCCTGTTGAAGCAAAGAATAAAAAGGCTTTCGACTATTATTTCGGGCAGGCAAAAAAATACTGGTTACAAAACAACCGTTACCTTCAAGGCATGATAGCACTGTCTTTGAACCGTCTGGAAGAAAAAATAACAGCCACAGACATTGTAAAATCGCTCAAGGAAAATGCAATCTTCAGTGAAGAAATGGGCATGTACTGGAAAGATATGGATTACGGATATTATTGGTATCAGGCGCCTATCGAAACACAGGCGTTGCTGATCGAATGTTTTGATGAAGTAGCCAACGACAAACAGTCGGTCGAAGAAATGAAAGTCTGGCTGCTCAAACAAAAACAGACACAAAACTGGAAGACGACCAAGGCAACAGCGGAAGCCTGTTACGCTTTGTTGTTAAGGGGGACAGACTTCCTGGCCAACGACCCGCAAGTCAGCATAACACTTGGAGGAATGCTTGTAGATCCAAAGAATTTGCCCGATGTAAAACAACAGGCAGGAACAGGCTATTTCAGGACATCATGGCTGGAAGATGCCATAAAACCAGACATGGGAAAAGTGAAAGTTACAAAATCGGATGATGGCATTGCTTGGGGGGCACTATACTGGCAATATTTTGAACAGCTGGACAAGATCACGCCTGCTCAGACACCCTTAAAGATTGAAAAGAAACTGTTTGTAGAACGTAACTCAGACCATGGCCCTGTGATAACTCCCATTACAGATGATACCAAACTGAAACTCGGCGACAAGATAAAAGTGCGTATTGAACTCCGTTCAGACCGCGATATGGAATACATCCACATGAAAGACATGAGGGCCAGCGGATTTGAACCCATCAATGTTATTTCGCAATACAAATATCAGGGAGGCCTTGGCTACTACGAAAGCACGGGCGATGCCGCCACCAACTTCTTTATCTCGTATCTTAAAAAAGGAACCTATGTCTTTGAATATCCTTTACGTGTGGCTCAAAAGGGCGATTTCTCCAATGGTATCACGTCGATACAGTGCATGTATGCCCCTGAATTTTCGGCCCATTCCGAGGGAATCAGAGTGAAAGTTTCCGGATAGGTATAATAGAATTAACCCCTAACTTGGATATTAACACGTATTAGTTAATAAAAAATTTCAGAAATCCTTTG
>DAOORA010000021.1:0-8902 GCA_035389045.1 Bacteroidales bacterium
ATCCTATGTCGAAAAATCTAACGAAGTTGCAGCAAAAAAGACGCATAAAGATATAAAAAGATAAAATCAAAACAATTTCTTATTTGCTGCAACGGCTTTTTATTATATTATAAATATCCCCGATGGTCTTTGACACGCGCAGGTCTTCTGCTGTAACCGTAACATCATATTCGGTACTGACCAGGGCAATAAAGATCAGGGCATTTACCGAGTTCCAATCAAAAACATCCCTGAAATTGCTTTCAGGTTTTAGTACACCCTTTTCCAAATCCTCAAATTCTCCTTCAATTTTTTCAATAAACTCCTGAATATCCATTAGCGCTGTTTTATGTTTTTGACAAATTTATAAAAATTCACTAAAAAAATGAAAATATCTTAATAAAACTGAACACATAGTTGACTTGCAAGCCTTCAGCTATCGCAAATATATCCGGTTTTCCGGTATAACTTGCTGTTTCTATCAGTTAATTTCTGGCTCAGTAAAGTATAAACGGGGGACAGAGAACTAATTTCTTCCGGAGAATCAAACATCCCCAGGAAGCTACCTCAAAATCCTGTCAGACAGATTCATATTTCGACGATGGTAGCAGCCCACGACAAGCCGATACCAAATCCGCAGAGCACAATTTTACCACCGGTATGAATAATTCTTTTGTTCATGGCATTTTTCAATGCAATTGGTATCGAAGCCGAAACGGTGTTCCCCGTGGTTTCCATGTCAATAATGAATTTTTCAAGGGGAATTTTCATCTTTTTTCTCAGAACCTCAAGCATCTGAACATTGGCCTGATGGAAAACGAAACAATCAATATCTTCAACGGATAAGCCCTCTTTGCCAAGCAACTCCCTGATCATGGCTGGCACCACTTTCATGGCAAAAAGGAATATCTGACTGCTGTCCATCTCCATTCTTCCCCATTTCATTCCGTCAACTTCATGAAAATCTTCGAGCCACGCTCTGGTCATGTACTCCCTTGTTCCTGAACGGCGTACGATAAGTTTGTCATAACCGCTGCCATCCGTACCAAAGACAAATTGCCCGATTCCTTTATCTTCATTGGTCGCCGAGATCAGCGTAGCCGCCCCTCCATCACCAAAAAGAATCCGTAACTCTTTATCACCTGGATGTATAACCTTTGAGGGCACATCTGAGGTGATCAATAATACATTTTTTGCCTGGCCGCTCTCGATAAGCCCTTTGGATACACTCAGTCCATAAACAAAGCCTGTACAGCCGTAGGGGATATCCAGTGCGCCACAGGTGCCGGGCAGCCTGAGCCGGTGCTGGAGTATGCATGATGTGGCAGGCGCTTTATAATCAAGGCCCTCGGTACAAAATAATAAAAAATCAATGTCTTCTCTCTTTATTTGATGTTCACAAAAAAAATGCTCAGCCGCAAAAAAACCAACATCAGAGCCTATTTCATCAGGGCCGGAAATATGACGACATTTAATACCATAATTTTTAAATATTTCTGCCTCGTCAGCCTCAGGAAAATCATCACACAAATCCTTGTTTGTTATGATTTTTTCAGGCAAATAATAACTGATCGCTTTCAGGTATGAGTTCATTTATACCCCCGGAAATAATTATATAAAAATATTTATGTTCATTATGGTTTAATTGTAGCAGACTATTTTAGAAAAGATTCAATCGCCAGCCGGTACGAATCGAGGCCAAAACCTGAGATTATCCCTTTACATGCAGGGGCCAGCAGCGACACCTTCCGGTAATCCTCCCTGCCAAAGATATTTGAAATATGCACTTCCACCACAGGAACCGGTATTGCCCTGACAGCATCTGCAATAGCTACAGAGGTATGCGAATACCCGCCGGCATTCAGAATGATCCCATCACAGTCAAATCCTGCCTGTTGAAGTTTATTGATGATCTCTCCCTCAATGTTGCTTTGAAAATACTCAAGATCAGTGTGCTCAAACCGCATAAGTAACTCAGCTAAATATGCAGTAAAATTCTTTTCTCCGTAAATATCTTTTTCCCTTATCCCGACAAGGTTCAGATTTGGGCCATTGATGATGATTAATTTCATAATAGATCTATGCCAATTAAATAATTTTCTGCCAACGGATTGCTTCCGGACAAATTTACGATTTAATAAAGTAAAAATATCATGATTTGATTTTAATTGTATTTTTGCAGGTACAAAAAAGGGGTGCCTTAATATAACGGGCTGAGATCAAACCCTCTGAACCTGATCCGGGTAATGCCGGCGTAGGGAGTAAGGGTAAACTTAAAGGATGGCTGCTGCCTCTGTGGTTGTCCAAAGTTTAATAAAAAAGGACCTGATCATGAAAAGATTTGTTTTAATGTTGGTAATGCCATGGCTGATATCTTTTTATGCCGTGGCACAATTTAGTGTTTCGGGCATTGTCCGCGAAAAAAATTCAGGACAGGTAATGTCAGGGGCTTCCATCGGAATTGAAGGACAGTATCTTGGTGCAGTAAGCGATGTTTCGGGAGCCTTTATCCTTAAAAACATGAAAAAAGGGACATATACAATCGTTGTAACTTATTTGGGTTATGCTGATTTCAGGCAGGATATTACACTGGAGCAAAATACCATCCTGGATATCAGTCTTGAAAAAAAAGCTGTAATGCAGGATGAGGTGATCATCAGCGCCACACGGGCCGGCGAAAATGAACCTGCTACCTATACCATCGTTGATAAAAAGCATATCAGTAACCTCAATTTCGGGCAGGATATTCCGTACCTGCTCAGTTCAACACCTTCGCTGGTGGTATCTTCGGATGCCGGCAACGGTGTGGGATATACCGGCCTGCGCATACGGGGTAGCGACATCAGCCGCATCAATGTTACCATGAACGGTATCCCGGTGAACGATGCCGAATCGCAGAGTGTTTTCTGGGTGGACCTCCCTGACCTTGCATCATCGGTTGACAATGTCCAGATACAGCGAGGTGTAGGTACTTCAACCAACGGATCGGCTTCTTTTGGCGCCAGTATAAATATTCAGACCACAAAACTTAATCCGGCGCCTTATGCAGAATACAATGGTTTTTATGGTTCGTTCGATACCTGGAAAAATACATTGATGGCAGGAACAGGACTTCTTGCAGGACACTGGACTCTGGATGTACGTCTGTCCAAACTCAGCTCCAACGGCTATATCGAACGGGCTGAGTCGGATTTAAAATCAATGTTCATCAGTGGTGGATACTATGGCGAAAAAACTATTATAAAAACAGTGATCACCTCCGGCAAGGAAAAAACCTACCAGGCATGGAACGGCGTGCCGAAGGATTCGTTAATAACGAACAGAAGATATAACTCTTTTACCTACGAAAACCAGACCGATAACTACCAGCAGGACAACTACCAAATACTGATCTCTCAGGAAGCAGGCAACTATTTTCAGCTGAACGGAGCAATTCATTATACCTATGGACGGGGTTATTATGAAGAATTTGAAGAAAGCTCTGATTTTGCATCTTACGGATTGCCCAACGTTATCATAGGAAACGACACCCTGTCCGGCGCCGACCTGGTCAGGCAAAAATGGCTTGAAAATCATTTTTTTGGAGGTACTTTTTCTGGCACTTTCGACAATAAGAAAAATCTTAAAATAGTTTTGGGCGGCGCCGGCAATCAATATTTCGGCGATCATTTCGGAGATATTATACGCTGCACTTACCTCGACCTCACTGAGCATCCTTACCGCTGGCATGAGAACAAAACAAAAAAATACGATTTTAATATATATGCCAAGGCCAGTCTCAGCTTCAGCAACAAGGTGTTTACCTATGCCGATTTTCAGTATCGAACCGTAAAATTTGCACTTGACGGCATCGACTCCAGGTTGCGGAATATAACCCAAACTCATATTTTCAATTTCTTCAATCCGAAAGTGGGTGTAACGTATAACATCAGCAACAGGCACAGCGTTTATCTTGCACTGGCCATTTCGAACAGGGAACCCAACGGAAATAATTTTGCAGATGCCGATCCTTCAGATCCGTCGCCGGTTCAGGAAACCATGTTCAATGCCGAATTGGGTTACACATTTAACAGTAAATATGTTACCACCACCTTCAACGGTTATTATATGTATTACAAAAATCAGTTAGTGCTTACCGGAGCGATCAATGATGTCGGTTATCCCATCATGACCAATGTCCCGGTGAGTTACCGCGCAGGAATCGAATTAAGCGCCGCTACGCGGCTTTTCAAACGCCTGAAATGGGAAATGAATGCCTGCTTCAGTCAGAATAAAATAGTTAATTTTACAGAGTTTGTAGATGACTGGGACAACGGAGGGCAGATACAAAACAATCCCGGCACCACCAACCTTGCTTTTTCACCTGCCATAACTGCAGCCAACAACTTTACCTATAACTTCGTTGAAAATTTTAACCTCTCGCTGATCAGCAAATATGTGAGCAGGCAATATATTGACAACACCTCGGACAAGAACCGTTCTCTAAATCCTTTTTGCGTGTCGGATATCATCATGGACTATACTTTCAAAATTGCTGTTATTAAAGAAATCCGTGTTTCCCTGATGCTTAATAATATTTTTAATAAAAAATATGAGAATAACGCATGGGTTTACAGGTATTATTACAATGGTGCATATAACACTATGGACGGCTATTTTCCACAGGCAGGGATTAATTTTATGGCCGGGCTGAAAATAAGATTGTAGCAACAAAAGCGCTGCACACAATGTAAAAAGTGTTTTATACTGAGGTTTTGTGCTACTATTGACTGGAAATGTATCGGTTGCTTAAGGTGGAGAATAAATTAGACTTATAAGTCTAATTTATTGTCTGCCTGTCAGAGCCCGCATCCCTTTTTGCACTTGATTCAGACTGGATTTGTAACCCTTCTTGCGAGCTGTTTATGTTAAACCGCTACTATTATTACAAGAAAATATTCTTACTTTTACTCTTTATAAAATACGTTTATGCATTATCTGAAACGATTACTGTATATAACTCTGTTTAACTTGTTGTTATGTTCATGTAATGAAAAAAAACAGCAAACGTTTGATTTTCCTTTTATTCTGGATGAGACATGTTTGATTACCAATATCGAACAAGATAATACTATTGAAGGAACATACCTGAAAATCATGTCGGGAGGGCAATCCGTGCAAATCGAGGTAAATATTCCGGAAAATTTCCTCTTGAACGGAAGTAATTTTAATAATTGGGTTATGAGCTGGGGAAATGATGATGTTTCATCAGTAATGGATAATATCCGTGAAATTGACACTATTTATCCCGATAAAACCATAGAGCTGGGCAAACTGATAAAAGGCAACGGCTTTCCCGAAAAGAACCAGCATATTAAGTTCTGGAACACTTGTCCGTCAGGATTTTCTCTTGATCCGGTCATGCCGGAAATAGATCAGGAACGACTATGCAATCTGAGCGCTGCAAAGTTCCACCTGGGTGAAATCGTATATGTTTATGCCCTGAAAAGCTGGGTGATGTTTGTAAGTGTAAGCAATAAGGATACGGCCCTTACCTGCGCCCTGATATCTGGTGATCTGTGCACATGGACAACGGAGTCGCCGGAAAAACCATTGTTCACATTTCCGGATTTTAAGAACATACCATGGGCCAATGGTAAACCATCGCAAATGCCCGTGGTTACTGACATTGAATACTACAATTACCAATGGTACCTGTTTCTGGAAGGATACGACCGGTTCGGGAAAAAACATATCGGGCTTGCGGTTTCCGACGGTTCCATCACAGGACCATACCGAATCAGGGAACAGGCGCTGATATCGCCGGGCAAAAAAAATTCATGGAAGGACCGCAGTTGTTTTTCCGCAAAAGTATGCCGTTTTAAAGACAGGTTCATCATGTTTTATGACGGCTGCAATGCATCAGGTGAGGAACACATCGGCATGGCTTATTCGCACGATATGGTCATCTGGACGGAGTATAACGGCAATCCCATAATCGGCAGTCACTCAGGATGGCGGAGTGATGCAGGTATCAGCCGGCCTGTCTACACCGAGGTCCATGGTGACAGCATCATACTCATGATCACTGGGGCCATGAACCCTGAAACCGGGGATGGACCAGCTTATAATTCCAACTACCTTGCACCGGATTTAGAAAGATTCGATCATACACTGATGGGTATTTACCTGTCACTCGACAGCGGTAAGACTTTTATACCTCATATCAACAATCCGGTGCTGATCATCACTAAAGCTGCCGGTAATAATGATACAGGAGGCCTTGTCGACGGGTTCAGCCTGATCAGAACGGATACCAGCGATTATATTTTTTACTCGCTGAGTAACTCTTTGGTAAACAACATTTTTATGAGGTCAAGAAATAAAAAATGAAAATGTCCCGCAGTCTTATTCCTTTGTCAGGATCATTTTCCCGGTGAATATACTATTCCGGGTTGTCAGTCTGTAAACATAAATACCGGCAGGCAAGCCTGATCCGTCGAAGACGAAGCTGTATTCCAGGTTTTCAATGACATCACCCTCGAATAATTTCTGAATTATTTTGCCCGACATGTCAGCAACTTCCAGCATAACCCTGTCGTTTTCCGGAGAAACAAAGGACAAAGTAGTTTTTGCTATAAAGGGATTCGGATAATTCATCAGGGTAACACCCTCTTCAATAGCTGGGGTGTCTATGCCGGACAAATTCTTTGCAAACACACAATCACAGTTGGTCCCGATATTCCAGTTATTATTTTGGGCCGAAACGATCTTTTTTGCAAAAAACTTACCCTCATATGACCCTGCACGGGTTGTGCGTGAATCGTCAACGGTGAGCGTATAATCCAGCGCCCCTGATGAACCTGCCAGATAGAAAACACCATTGGCATACGTTCCGGCACGGAATCGTACATTATTCTGAATATAGAACCATACAGGGACATTATCAGGATTGATGTTTGCCAGTTTGTATGTTTCAAGACCACCTTTGATCATTATTTCTGAACAGAATGAAAAAAACACGCTGGCGCCGTCTTTGATCACAAGTTTATTCGTGATGTTCACCTGTGAAGCCGTGAATGTTACATTTGCATTTTTACCAATGGTAACAGAAGTATAGGAATTCCCCGATAAGGTAATTGTCGCATTGTCGGGTACTGTAATCACAGGACCTCCGGGATTCTGGTTAAATTTAAATGCAGGCATAAAAACATCAGCAGGCTCATAATAAGCCACCGATAATAAACTGCCGGCATCCTTTGTGATCAGGGCAGCTTTGGCAAAGGTTCCCAGAGCTGTAACCACACAGTTTTCTGACAAAGCAATCTTGCCGGTAGCTTTTTTAACAACTCCCATTCCGCCGCTGTTTATTTTGTTCTTTTTTAGCTGTATGTTTTCCTGGGCAAGCATCACATAGGATGAAAGATTGTCAGGACTGCTTCCTGAGCCTGTGAAATTGTATGAGCCCGTCGCAACACAGCCAATGTTATCGGTAACAGTTACCGAATAGGTACCTTCAGCAACGACCTCGATAGTTTCGTTTGTTTCACCGGTCGACCAGAGATACGACACGGGTGCAGTCCCTGTAACATGCGCAGCAAGCATGAAGGTATTCCGGCAATATCCGGACAATTCATACTGGCTGAAACTTACGGCAAGCGGTGGACTGACAGTCCATAACTGGGTGCAGGTCGCCGTATTTCCGCTATAATCAGTCGCTGTATAGGTTACCACCGATTGTCCAACGGGAAAAGGAATTGGCTGATCAACCGTTACCGTGACAACTCCGCAATTATCATCCGCCATTCCCGGCTGTAGCGCCAACTCTATGAGGTAATTCCTGTTTGCATAACAAATAACCATATCCGGAGGGCAGAAATTAAACACCGGAGGTTCGGTATCTCCCACCACGATTGTTTTTTGTGCAGTGGCGATACATCCATTTTCATCGGTAACAATCACCGAATATATTCCCGACGCCGATGTATCCGCATTGGTTATGGAAGGATTACTGGCAGTAGAAGTAAAACCGTTTGGCCCTGACCAAAGATAAATGGGTCCACCGCTTACTGAAAGATGAATCGTTCCTCCCGGACAAACCGGGCTATTATCAAATATAACAGGTTCCGGCATCGTATTTTGATGAACATGAACAGATATGATATCAGCACCACAGGGTCCAGAAATTGTAACCGTATAATTCCCGGGAGTATAGACAAAGAGTGTATTTGAAACAGATCCCGTGCTCCAATGATAAGAGCTTCCACCGCTGGCAACCAGTACCACCGTATCCTCTGCACAGAATAATGTATCAGGCCCAATGGAAGTGATGGCGGCAGATGATATAAGAACCGAAACATGAACAGATTTGTTTATGATGCCACAGCCGTTTGTGCTTACGGCCACGTTATAATCTCCTGAAGCATTGACGGTTACACTGTCTATTGAAGGATTGGGCAGTGCTGAGGTAAATCCGTTTGGGCCGGTCCAGAAATATGATGTTCCCCCGGTGGCTGATAAGTTCAGGGTACTGCCCTCACATACCGGACTGTTGCTTGTCACAACGGGGTTGGGTGTAATGATTTGATGAACATAGAAAGATTCAACATCAGTACCACAAGGACCTGATACGGTAACCGTATAATTCCCGGGGGTATAAACAAAGAGAGTGCTTGAAACAGAACCTGTACTCCATTGATAGGAACTTCCGCCGCTGGCAACCAATATAACAGTGTCTTCCTGGCAAAACAATGTATCTGGCCCGATGGCAGTGATACCAGCAGTTGTTGAACTGATTGAAACATTGATTGTTTTTATTTTGATACCGCAATCATGGGTGGTCACAGCTACCGTATAAACTCCCGAAGCATCTGTGGTTACATTGTTGATTGAAGGATTAGGCAGTATGGAGGTAAAGTTGTCCGGGCCTGTCCATGAATATGAT